>JALOAG010000001.1 GCA_023228875.1 Bacteroidia bacterium
AAATGTTATAAACTATTTTATCTCTTGCTTTCTCGTCAAGCTTATCAAGAAACTCTTTTGCCTCTTCCAAAAACTCAACTCGAAATTTGTAATCTGTCATCCGTTTTAAATTATAAGCAAATTTACAAGTTTCTTATTTAGGAAACAAATTTTTTCGTTAAATCTTAATTGTGTTCTTCAATTTCGGGGTTCGATGTTTTGGGAAACGGTTGAAAATGCTGACGCACAACGGTTTGGGTATTGCCGAAGGCAGGGATTTTTAGCACAAAAGTTCAATCGAAGAACGAATGTTGAACCTTGCACAAATGTCCAATCGAAGCCGTTCGTCCCCGCTTTTGGCAATACCTTGTGCCTGTTGCACAACCACACCCATAACTTCATTAGGCAAATATAAATCAATTATGCATGTATTAACAAAAGTGCAATAAGTGTGCGTAATTAATTGATTGTCAGTGTTGTATATTTTGCCTTAAAAATTTCTTTTCTTATCTTTGATGCATGCAGGGACGTAAGGATATTCAACCAAAAATGTTGTATCAAGTAAGCATTGACAGCTTGGTACCAACTGACAATTTTTATCGCTTATTATCACAAACCCTTGATACAGCATAGCGCAAGCCATGCAAAAAATAGAGGCAACTGCGCAAAACACCTTTCGTTTTTTTATTGACTACATCACAACGCTCACAACTCCTATATAAACCACCCAAAAAACCAACTTAAAAAGCGTAGTTGAAAAAACAAGTGTGCTTAAATCGCTTCTAATGAAGCCGTTTTTGATGTTTTTTTCTTTTTTTAGAGAGTTGTGCAACAGCTACGCCTGTTACCTGCTGGCTTTTTATCTTTCGCTTTGTATTTCATACCTTTTATTGTCAGGGTTGTGAATTCTGTATATAAACTTTTCAAACATTGTCGAGGTACAAACTTCGTCCGCAATTTGTCTTGTTTTTAAAAATAACGTGTCTCCCGAAAATTCAATATCTCCAATTGTCTTTCCGCAAGCATTTACTTCAATTAAAGTCGTTACGATTAATGTGTCGCCAATTTGCTCTTCCGAAAAATAGTCTTTGATAAAGTTTTCATAGTCTTCGTGATAGCCGTCAGCTTCCTCTCCGTCTTCCATTACATACTTCGTTTTACAGTCTATTAGTCTTTCGTGAGTTTTTGTCTTGTCAATTTCTTTTTTGTCGGTCGAGTTTGAACACGAAAAAAGTCCGAACGATAATGTTAAGATAATTGCCAAGCTGTATGTTTTCATTTTACTCATTTAGTTGTAAGTCTTGAAATTAAAAACGAAACTAAGTTTAACAGGATAAGTCCGGGAATGTAAAAGAATGCACCAACAATAGTGTAGGTCATTCCTGTGTTCATAAGAATGTCTGTAAAGTCAGTACTTTGACCTTCTGCATATATTTTCTTGTCCATAAACCCCATTAGTCCTAAATAAAACCCTGCCAAGATAATTTGAACAATAAGAGCAAAATTGAAACCTTTAATCAATTGTCGTAACGAAAACGGGGTAAATGCTTTTCTTGTCAAAATGAAATACAAAACGGGAAGTCCAAATGATAGAACTGTCAAAACGATTGATATTTCATAATTTCCTTTCATAATGTTGTATCGTGTCGTTGTGTGTCTAAGCTTGCAGGTAACGTTTTGCCGCTTTGCGAAGGCGGGGATTTTTAGCACTAAATTTCATTAGATGCACACAGCTTGAATTTAGCACTTCACTATCATAGAAGCACGAAACCCCCGCTTTTGCAAAACGGCTGTTAGCAGGCGTTATTTTTTTTCTCATCAAAGTATATGTCAATTAGGTTGTCAAGTTTGTCAAAGGAATAGAATTTAATTGTTTTCAAGTCAAAAGTCTGTCCGTGTCTGCTTTGAATTTTTGCATTTAATTCTTCGGGTGTGTCAAGGTTGAATTTGTAAACTGAGTCATTAATTTTTATTGGCGAATAGTAAATTGAAGTCATATCAAAGTCTATGAAACCAAAAACTTTTTTGTCTAAGTCGAATATTGTAAACGGTGTTCCGGAAAGTTTGTCTGTCGGATTGTATGCAAGTTTTCTTATAAATAAAAAATTGTCGGAAAAAGTCAGCGAGCGGTCGCCTTGCCAAACAAACCATTGATTTGTCGGGTTTGCAATGAGTGTTGGTTTGTGTTTGTCTTTAAAAATTCCAATAAGTCCTGCATAGGCCCCCATTCTATACTCGCTAATTGTGTAGTACAAGCAAGATAAATTCTCTTTTTCGTAAAGATTGTCAAAAACGAAAATATATGGGTCAGCTCCACGCTTTGGTGTCAGTAATTGTCCAAACTCAATATCCCAACCTTTTGTGTCAAGTTCGTCTGGTCTGTTTAATATGTATAGTTTGTCTGTCATTTATAATGCCTGCTAACGTTTTGCAGCTACCCGAAGGTGGCGATTTCGGAGCACTTCACTGTCATAGAAGCACGAAACCCCCGCTTTTGCAAAACGGCTGTTATAGCCCGTTTTTCTCTCTTTCATATAAGGTTTTTCTATTTGTCCGGTCTTCAATTTTTTGTATTTCGTTCGTGTAAAAAAAGTCAATGTTAAAGTCTTTTATTTCTGGACTTATGTTGGTCGTAATATGTGCAAACTCGTCACCAATGTCATAACCCCAAGCTATATTCCAAACAGTCAAAACGGAATTGTTGTCAAGATACACTAACTTTTCTATTTGGTCTGTTGTCTTGAAAATTTCAATTATGTGTTTGTCTTTAACCATTAGTTTTTTCATTAAGGAAATTTAATATCTCCTTGTTCGTTAACATATTTCCATTCACTTTTATTAATTGTCAAAGTGTCAATCGGTGTTGGTAAAATCCAAAAATTCATAAAAGGCTTTATCTCAACCGTTCTCTGTCCACCGTAACCAAAAGCTCCAATGTCATAGAGTTGTTCTTTAATTTCTCGGTTTTCCGTCTTGTGTTTGTATATTGTCGTTACAGTTGTCCAAACACCAAAGCCAAATGAAAAAATCATAAAAAGCTGTCCTACGAAACACAAAATGGAAGTCAAAGCTGTCAAAATGCCCAAAGTCCAATTTTTTGTTTTTGAGTTTTCTTTTTTTAGTGTCCCAAAAAGAGTCAGAAGAACGGCAAATGGAAGTCCAAATATGATTGTGTCATAGAACTTGTGTTGAATTCTGTAGTCTGCAAATTCATAAGGCAATAGTTGTCCAATTGTCAAGCTAAAAACTGTCAAGCCAATAAAGGCAATTGCAGTCCAAAATATTATTTTTTTAATCGTTTCTGTCACTGTAGTGTTGTCGTCTTAAAATTGGCTATAACGTTTTGCAGCTACCCGAAGGTGGCGATTTCGAAGCACTTCACTGTCAACCAGGCACAAACTTTGATAGAAGCACAAAGCTTGATTTAACCACTGAACCGCCACTTTTGGGTAGGTGCTGTTACCTGCTGGCGTTCTGTCCGCTGTTGTTTTCATTATCAATTTTTCGTTTTTGTCTTATGCTATAAATTATCCCTGCAATTAGTCCTGTCAGCCCGCCTAAATAACTAAAATTATGCATTGAGCCGACTACAATAAAATTTTTTGTGTCAATCAAGTTCTCGGGCAACCACCAATTTACACCTGTATCTGCGAGATATATTTTTCCGTATGCAAGTCCAATAAGTCCTGTTGCAAATGCTATAATTACGGTAACTATAATTGCTTTAATTGTTGTCTGAAACATTATTTTACTGTCCTTATGAACCAACCCCACAAGTCCGAGAATAAGGCCAATTGGAAGACCCATCCACCAAGTTGCCATAAAACCAACTACTGAAACTTGAAGTCTTGGAGTTGGAAAAATTGCTTCGTTACCCAAGTCCATTAGTCCAAATTGATAGAACTTGAATTTTGTATAATACTCAGGCGAAATCGTGTAAGTCAGTTGGTCGTGCAAAATGCCGTATAGACCACCAATTATAGGGGCGAGAATTATAATCAATATTAGTATTCCGAACTTCTTCAAATTAATTTTCTTTAACTGTCATTAAAAGTTCGCTGTCAAAAATTGCCGCTGGTGAAATTACTATTTCGTCCATTGGAATTTTGTCGCCATATCGTTCTTTCATTTTTTTCTTAACTGCATCGTTTGTCAAATCAAAGTCGCTTAGTTTTTCAAGTTTCCCTATTTCAATTCCTGTCGCACGTTTATAGATTTTCCAAATGAGTTCAGAGCAATAAATTTTTTCGTCACTCCACTCAAAAGTCAGGTCGTAATTTTTGCCCTTAAATTTATCTCCTTCTTTTTTCATTTTTTGAAGTGTCTCTGCTGTCAATACTTGGTCAGCGTTTTTAAGTCGCTTGATAACATAATGTCCATCTTTTCCACGAGCAATCCATTTGTCAAGCGGTGTTGTCGTTACCGGTTGTATTGCTTCAAAAACGTAAAACTGTCCGTTGTCGTTGTAAACAATTCCGCAATGCGAATATTTTGAGTTTGTCGCAAGTTGAATTGCTTTGCTTTGTCCTGAAAGAGAAGTCTGGAAAATTAAGTCGCCATTTTTTATTTCGTCATTGTCGGCAAGTTGTTTTACTTCCGTTTTAGCATTTTCAAGTTTGTGTTTCGGGTCGTAAAATTTTCGTTTAGCAGAAAGTCCACCGAAAATTATCAGTCCTAAAAGTCCAAGTATAATTATTGCTTTCTTCATTCTCTTTTGTTGTTGTGCCGTCCGCTACGCTTGCAGGTAACGTTCCGCAGCTACCCGAAGGTGGCGATTTCGAAGCACTTCACTGTCAATCAAGCACAAACTTTGATAGAAGCACAAAGCTTGATTTAACCACTGAACCGCCACTTTTGGGTAGGTGCTGTTATGCCTAGGCTTTCTTTTCATTTGTCTGTCAGCTTGTTGTAAAATATTCAATTAAGAGGTTGTTTCCTTGTCGCCACCTTATCCAACCTGATTTTATTTTTGTCTTGCTGTCTGTGTAGCCCTCGTCACAATGGTCAGCCGTAAAAATTTCAATCCAATCTCCCCTCATTGATTTTACTTGAAAACAGTCTCGACCTTGATAAATAATTTCTTCAGAATTGTCGGTTGGTAAACTTCTGATTTTCTGTTTCCGGTCAGGAAGTCTTGCAACACCGAACATTTCCTTTAAATAGTCTTCCCAATTTCTAAAAGTCGTCAAGTCATTTTTCTTGAGCCATAAAGTCTCTCCGTTTTCATTGTTAACTATAACTTTTAACCAATTGTCTTGAACTGTTATGCAGCGAAAAACGAATTGAGAATAGTCGAGCCACAAAATCTCTGGTTTCAGCCATTCTGTTTGTTTGTCACGGTCACGAATGTTCCAACTGTTAATTGTCTGGTCGTTAAAAAACTGAATTATTCTTTTTGGTTCTTTGTCGTTAGGTGTCGAGTAGAAATGCAAGGTCGTTTTGTCGTCAAAGTTGATTGAAACGAGTCCAAGTCCAAGGTCTGTTTGCGCCAAAAGATTTGTCGTCAAAAAGAGAAATATGTATGTCTGTAGTGTCTTCATTTAAGCTTAGGCATAACGTTTTGCAGCTACCCGAAGGTGGCGATTTCGAAGCACTTCACTGTCAACCAAGCACAAACTTTCATAGAAGCACAAAGCTTGATTTAACCACTGAACCGCCACTTTTGGGTAGGTGCTGTTATGCCCAGTTTTTCTCATTCTTCCCACAGTTCAGAGTTTAAAATTGTCCATTTGTCGCCAACTTTTTTAAACATATAACTTGTCGTCAGGCCTTCACCTACATATGAAAGTTGAAGTCTTACCGAATTTAGTCCACAAACCCAGTCACCAACCACAAAATAAAACTTGATTTGTTGTTTCTTAATTTCTTCTTCGGTCATTATTTTTATTTGTCTGCCGAATTTTTTCACTCCTGTTAAGTTGTTGTGTTTAGCGTCACCAAAGTATTGGATTATTATCTGTTTTCTTGTTGTGTCCGTGTCAATATGAAAGTATTGTTGCAGTTTTGGTAGGTCAAGAGCAAGTTGAAATATTTCTTTAAAGTCTATTGGCGTTAATTCCTTCGTTTTGTCTCCGTGAAAATATTCATACAAGTCTTTATAGCTGATTTCATTTTGATTCTTACCTACTGCACCCTTTGCTTTTTTATTGTAGTTGTCAGCTGTCAGCCAGAAGTCTCCACAACTTGAAATAATGTAATCAGTTTCTTTTTCATTTATATGGGTATATTCTGAGCCATTTTGTCCTTTGTAAAAAGCTATAATGTAATATTCTCCAATTTTAAAATTTGAAAGATACGGTCGGCATAACGCTCCATTGTCTCCCCAAATGGTTACTTTCTTTCTTGTCTCTTGTCCGTTAAAAATTTGAAGAATTTCAACTTCCATAGACATTGGAGTCGGTTTATCGTAAATATTTTTGTAAGTCAAATAACTGTCAACCTTTACGAGTGCAACAAGTTTTGCTTTTGGTGCAACAGTCAAAAAGTTTCCTTGAGAACCACAGTCACAAGCGAAAGTCAGACTTGTCGAAGTCAGAAAAAGAATTGTCAATATTGTTGTCAGTCGTTTCATTGCTGTGTCGTCTTAAAATTGGGCATAACGTTTTGCAGCTACCCGAAGGTGGCGATTTCGAAGCACTTCACTGTCAACCAAGCAGAAACTTTGATAGAAGCACAAAGCTTGATTTAACCACTGAACCGCCACTTTTGGGTAGGTGCTGTTATGCGGTCGGCTTTCTTGTATTTCGTTCATTTTCTGTCCTTTTTATATTTCTGTCTATTCTCTTCGCTAAAAACTATTGGCACTACCCAAGAACGTCTTTCGTGTTGTCCACGTCTATAAAATACGTCCCATTCAGGAATTGATTTTACTACTCTTATTGCTTCATTGTCATAGGTTTCGTTAAATCCTTTTCTAACTTCTACACTGTCAATAATTCCTTGTTCGTTTGCAGAAAATTGAACAACTATTTTAACTGGCTTGTCTTGATTAGGCAACTTGTCCCAGTCAATGTTGGTGTAAATGAAGTGTAATAAGGTCGTGTCTTCGCTGTATATTGATTTTCTTGATTTACTGTTGTCAAAGGTTGTCGTTCCTATTAATTGCCCGTTAATAATTTCGTAAACAACTTCTCTTTCGTAAAGCGATTCGTAATGTGAATGAACGTAGTAAAGTTGTTTTCCTTGCGGTGATAGAATTTTCGCTGTCACCCAATCTGCTTGAACTTTGCCATTTATAAACTTCTCACCAAATAGCGACTTTAAGTCCGCTTTAATTTTGTCTTGATAGTAGTCACAACTGTAAATAGCTGTCAAGTAAAGTTGATTATCAATTAATGTCCATTCAGCTTGATACTTTCTATAACAAGCAGTTGTCCAATAGCTCTCTTTATCTCCAAACAGTTTCTCCCTAAGAGTATCAATGTTGTCAAGTTGCTCTAATGGATTTGAATATATTGAAAGTGTGTCACCATTGTATATTAGTATATCTGGAATTTGAGCAGTCCCAAAACTCTTGAAGTGGATTGTCGTCAAGAGTAAAAGTGTTAATATGTAATTTCTAATTTTCAATATCGTGTTGTCTTTTAAGCTGCCGCATAACGTTTTGCAGCTATCCGAAGGGCGGGATTTTTTACCACAAAATTTGATTTGAAAAACTAATGTTTGATTATCCACAAAACTGTCTTTGGAACACGAAACCCCGCCTTTTGGGTAGGTGCTGTTATGCGGTCGGCTTTCTTTTTTTGTCGTCAGTTTCATTGGTTTTCTAATTGTCTTTTTGCTGTTTTAAATGCTGTCTTAGTCCAAAGGTTAGGTTTGTTTTTTCTTAATTTTTATTGTCTTTGTAAATGCCAAATTCGTTCAATGATAATTTCTAAAATTAATCTATATACCAAGTCATCATCGCTGAAAATGGTTTCCAATTCCACAAAAGCAAATACAGTCCACAGCCAATATAACTTGTCAAAGCTTGTCTTAATGTCAATTTTGGAAAAGGTTTTATTAGTCGTCCGATTATAAAGTGTCCCAAAACAATGCAAGGAATTATTACAATGCCCCAAAAGGTCGTCATCATTAAAATCATATTTACTAAACCGCTGTAAGGTATTGGATAACTTTCTTGTCCGCCATCTATTCCATATTTAGGTAGGTGTCCAAGTTCATTTCCTGTAATTAGATAATTTGTCAGGACTAGAATTACCCAAATGACTGGCAATAAACCTATAGTCCAATAGGTTAGTGAAACAATATTATTAATTCTTTTCTGTGTCATTGTTTTCTTCCTGGTGTCTGTTGTGGCGTCTTTTAAGCTGCCGCATAACGGTTTGCAGCTACCCGAAGGTGGCGATTTCGAAGCACTTCACTGTCAACCAAGCAGAAACTTTGATAGAAGCACAAAGCTTGATTTAACCACTGAACCGCCACTTTTGGGTAGGTGCTGTTATGCCTAGTTTTTTATTTTCAAGTCCTTTTTCAAGTCAACATATTTATATTTCAATTGAATTGTCGGTGTCAAATTTTTAATTGCGTTTGGAAGGTAACAATTTTCAATTATTTCTAAATGGTCAGAATAAAGAGCAAACGATTTCAATGTAAATTCCTTTTCACAGTTTTCATATTGCTCTAATGCCCAATTATAGGTGTCTTCGTCAAGTTCTGCATTTTTGTCGAGCAACATTTCTTTGAGGTCTTTTTTCTGTTGCTCATATTGTTTGTCTCTGTCTGCAATAACTCGATTTTTAAAATTCCCTGTTGTATCAATAATTTGGTCAATGGTTAAAAACTGTCCTGTTATGTAATTGTATGTAAAGTAGTCTGTCCAAACTGTGCAATATGCTCCGCAACCTTCAGCACTTATGTTTAACGAAATAAGTCCGTTTTTTAAGTAAGTAACTTCAAAGTCAAGATAAATAATTCCATCAGACCATTTAATTAATGTAGAGTCAGTTGAAAGGTCTGGATATTCATTATTAGTAAAACGGTTTTTCAAGTCGTTATTTATTGCTTTGTCAACTTGCAAATTACCTGTCTTTATCACAGGAAATTTTAGCTTTTCATCTTGAACGTTTGAGAATTTTTCTATTCTAGGAATGAATAAAGTGTCAACGGAAATTTTCTGTCCGAATGAAGTCAGCCAAAAGGTCAAAAGTAATATTGTCGTTAGGATTCGTGTCATTTAAAATTAGGCATAACGGTTTGGGGCTTGGCGTAGTGGCGGATTTTTAGCACTACACTTCAATAGAAGTACCAAAGTTCAAATTTAGCAAAAACTTTCATACGAAGCACTTCACCCGCCATTACGCCAAACCCTTGTTACCGGCTGGTGTTCTGTCTGCCAGTCTTTGCAAACCATTGTCAGTTTTGAATTTTTGTGTCATTGCCGGGTCGGTTGTGCGTTGCGTTTTTTACTTTTTTGAAGGGTCGGGAATTTTTTAAAAATAATTTTGTCTTGAGTCGGCTTTGCAAGCTCTTTGCCAAAGCTTTGGTTTGAGCGTTGGCTTGTGTGGCTTTGGCAATGTGCTTGCAATTGATGGGCTTTAATAATTCAATGATAGTCCAACCCCAAATCCCATATCGCTGTCATAATGTGTTCGTATTCCCATATTTTTATTGATAATGTATTTTAGTTCAGCCATATATTCAAAATCGGTATTGACCATAAAACCTGCTCTTATTCTTTTTGAAATCGGAATGTCTTCACGCATCAAAGACAATCGGACAATTCCATCGTGATATACTTCTGCCTGAAAGTTAACGAGCATTGGCAGGGTGTACATAAAACCTAAACTAACAGCTCTGCGTGTATCTTTTTCATTCTTTTGTCCGAATAAGTTTGTTTCGTGTTCGTCAATTCCCATTTTTCGGTATCGGTAATCAAAACCAATAAACGGCATAAACCATTGCATTTTGCCGATGTATCGTCCCAAATGCGTTTCTACTTCGTAGCCGTGCATATCATTATAGCCCAACCGCCATTCTGTACCCAAACTCCATCTTGCATTTTGAACCATTGCTTCACCATCGTTCCCATTGGTTGCAAAATCATTTTCAATCATAAAGTGCAGCATATTACTTTCTCTTTGCAATTTATTGTAGGCTTGTTTCTTGTTGGGTAAGTGTGGATTTTGATAGTCATCAACTGCAAAAACTCTATTCATTCCGCCCATCATATGGTATAAGATATGGCAGTGAAAAAACCAATCGCCTTCTTCATTTGCCAAAAACTCGATGGTATCGGTTTCCATCGGCATAATATCCAACACATTTTTGAGAGGAGCATTTTCGCCTTTACCATTGATTACCCTAAAATCAAAACCGTGTAAGTGCATCGGGTGGCGCATCATAGAGTTGTTATAAATGGTAATACGCAGTATTTCTCCTTTTTTCACTGGTATTTTATCCACTTCCGAAAGTATCCGGTTATCCATACTCCACACATAACGGTTCATATTTCCGGTAAGTGTAAATTTTAATTCTTTCACCGGAGCATCTTTAGGAAGTTCTGTATTATGGGGCGATTGCAACATTGCATAATTCAGGGTCTTTATTTCTCCTAATTCGTTGGCATTGTAGCGGTTTGGGTCGCTGTCCACATTGTGCTGACTATGGTCTTGCTTTTGTTTTTGCTTCGCTTCTCCTGTTATTTCGGGATACATTACCACGTTCATATCCATTTGGTTCAGACTCATTTTCATTCCCATATCGTCCAGATTGCCATCCATTTTCATCATATCATTCATCATTTTCATTCCCTCAAAATATTTTAATGTTGGAAGCGGAGAAATTAATTGCTTGATGCCGTTGCCAATAAAATAGCTTGCAGATTGTGTTCTGTCTTCGGTTGTTGCCAAAAATTCGTAAGAAACACCGTCATAAGGAATGGTTACAACAATATCATAAGTTTCAGAAACCGCAATAATCAACCTGTCCACTTCAACAGGCTCAACATCGTTACCGTCATTGGCAACTACAGTAATTTTACCGCCTGCATACCGCAACCAAAAATAGGACGAAGCTCCACCATTGGAAACTCTTAATCTTACTTTATCACCTGCTTTCAAGGTTTTTCCGTCAACCGTTTTTAAATCGGTTGTGTGATTTCCGTTGAGTAGAATTTTATCATAATACACATCACTTACGTCCATCGCCAACATCCGTTTCCATTCGTTCTTGATTTTTGTTTTAAAATACCCTTCTCGAATAGCTTCTGCGTATGACTGTGTTGCATTTTTTTTAATGGCTGCCCAATCGTTGGCATTGTGCAACATTCGGTTGATATTATTGGGATTATAATTTGTCCATTCACTTATCATCAGGGGAACGGTTGGTAAATCATCGATGCCTTTTCTAAAAGTTGGGTCGTTTTGCTTTTTTAGCATCACAAAACTGCCATACATTCCAATTTGCTCTTGCAAACCCGAGTGGGAATGATACCAATGTGTTCCGTGCTGGATTATGGGAAAACGATATGTGTAAGTTGTACCGGGCTCAATAGGTTTTTGTGTAAGCCAAGGCACACCATCTTCTTTATTGGGCAAAAATACTCCGTGCCAATGTAGTGATGTACTTTCTTTTAGCTGATTGTGTACCACAATTTCAGCAGTATCGCCCTCTGTAAAAGTGAGTGTTGGCATTGGAATTTGACCGTTTACTGCAATTGCTCTTTTTTCTTTTCCTGCATAGTTTACCAATGTGTCTTTTACATATAAATCGTATCGCACTACTTTTTGTGCGAAAAGAGAAGTTGTTGCCAAAAGCATCAGTGTTATCGGCAACAGCTTTTTTTGAAAAATATTTTGTATATCCATTTTATAATTTTCATTTATTAATTTTTAAAAGGCTTGCATTTATGGCAACCACAATTGTACTTACGCTCATCAAAACCGCACCCATTGCAGGACTTAAAACGAAATTCGGATAAAGCACACCTGCTGCAAGCGGAATGGCAATAACGTTGTAGCCAACCGCCCAAAGCAGATTTTGAACCATCTTTTTATAAGTCCGTTTACCGAAGTCAATCATTTTTACTACATCTCTTGGGTCGCTGTTCACCAGAATAATATCGGCTGTTTCGGCTGCTACATCCGTACCTGAACCTACTGCAATACCTACATCTGCCTGTGCCAATGCCGGTGCATCATTCACACCATCTCCAGTCATCGCAACCACTTCACCTTTGGCTTGATATTCCTTTACTTTTTCCTGCTTTTCGTGAGGCAATACATTTGCGATATAACCGTCCATTCCCAACTGCTTTGATACGGCTGCCGCAATTTTTTCATTGTCGCCTGTAAGCAGAATGGATCTGATATTCATCTTTGTTAACTCGTTAATGGCTTCTTGTGAACCCTCACGAATACTGTCAGCCAAGGTGATTATGCCGATAACTTCATTATCAATAAAAACATAATTGACCGTTTCAATATTTTGATTGACTTCTTTTGGCGTTTCAGGCTCTGTAAGATTGTTTTGTTTGAAATAATTAGGTCCTGCCGCTACTATTTCCTTTCCGTTCACTACTGCTTTTACACCTATACCTGCCATATAGCTGAAATTCTCTGACTTCCATAGTTCAAGGTTTCTTTCTTTTAGAGTTTTCAAAATACCTTTCGCAATGTGGTGTTCGGAATATTGTTGAACGGCTGCTGCATATTGTATTATTTCATCGGCTGCATATTTATCGGTTAATGGAATAACCTTTTCAACAGCGTGAGAACCTTGGGTAAGCGTTCCTGTTTTGTCAAAAATAATGGTGGATAAGTTGCGTGTGGTCTCAAATGCGGTACGATTGCGGATGAGCAAACCATTGGTTGCCGAAAGCGTTGTAGAAATGGCAACCACCAACGGAATAGCCACACCCAAAGCGTGTGGACAAGCCGTAACCATTACCGTAACCATTCTTTCCAATGCAAAAGCAATATCTCCGCTACTGCCAAACCAATAAATAAAAGTGATTACGCCTGTTGCAATGGCAATATAAGTAAGCCATTTAGCTACTTTATCGGCAAGGTTTTGCGTATTGGATTTTGCTGCTTGTGCATCCTGAACTAAATTGATAACCTTATTGAGGTAACTGTCTTTACCCACACCTGTTGCTGTAACTCTTAACGCACCTTCGCCATTGATAGAACCTGCAATTACTTTTCCGTCTTTTTCCTTCTTCACCGGAACACTTTCGCCTGTGAGCATACTTTCGTTTACATAAGAAACTCCATCGACAATTGTTCCATCGGCAGGAATTTTTTCACCGGGTTTGATGATAATGGTTTCACCGTTTTTTAGGTCTTCGAGTTTTATTTTTATGGCTTCTCCGTGTCGTTCTACAGTAACATCGTTTGGCAAAAGTGCCACCAATGACTGCAATGCTTTTGAAGCTGCCATAGTAGAACGCATTTCTAACCAATGTCCCAAAAGCATAATCACGATAAGGGTTGCCAACTCCCAAAAGAAATCCATACCTTTCAATCCCAGTGCCACGGCTACAGAATATACATAAGCGACAGTAATAGCGATGGCTACCAAGGTCATCATACCGATGGCTTTGGCTTTAATTTCGCCTACCATTCCTTTCAGGAAAGGCATTCCACCATAGATGTAAATAATAGTTCCTAATGTCAGCAGTACATATTTATCTCCCGGAAAAGCAATAGTAAAACCGAACCAATGCTGTATCATTTCCGATAAGAGCAAAATGGGAACGGTAATGATCAAACTTACCCAAAAACGTTTGAGGAAATCGTGGGTATGATGTCCTTCGTGTTTGTCGTAACCACTATCGGAATGATGACTGTGGTTTTCACTATGATGTGAATGTTCTTTATGGTCGTGATGTTGGTGGTGTCCGTGATGGCTGTGTGTTTCTTTTTTACTGCCACCCATAGGAACTAAATCCATTCCGCAAAGCGGACATTTTCCCGGTTCGTCCTTTATCACTTGTAAGTGCATCGGACAAGTATATTTTTTCATATTCTTTTTGTTCTGAAAAGCAATGAAGATGGATTTTACCACTTCATTGCTTTGTTGGTTATTTTATAGTTTCAACTGTACTACCGCAAGTAAGCATTTGCGAACCGTAATAAGGGTTTTTAATAGCATTTTCTTTGCTCAACCAATTTGCTCCCTTGCCTTTGTTTGCCATTGGGCAATGCTGATAATAAACAGGTGTTTCCTGTTTTGATACTTTTATCAGTTCGTACATATTTTTTGATAAGCTCATAAAATGGTCTCGCTGATGTGCTACATCTTTGGTTTCAGCAATGTGTTCTGCATCAAAGGCAAGGTCTTTCATTACTTTCATCCAAACCGTATGTTCCTCGTTTGAAAGTTTATTCATTTGAACAGCGACAAGAGCGGTTAGCAAGTCTTTTGCTTTAGTGGAAGTTGTGTTCCCGTCAGATTTTACCAAGGCATCTTTTACCGAAAAATAGTTTTCAAAAACGGATGTCAGTTGGTTTACTTCCTGCATTTCTGTAGATGCCGTATGACTTGAATGGTCGTGTGTTTCCGTTTTCGGTTCTGCTTTTGCAACAGGTTTGTTCACCCGTTCATACAGGCAACATTCAGGCAGTTTTGCATACACATCATCGGGTGCAAGAAATTTATCGCTGTCATAGCCTACTAAAGCGATACGTTTCAGAATTTCGTCCTGATTGGTCTTTTTTGCATCGTAGGTAATGGTCGCCATTTTCGTTTCTTTGTTCCAATCTACCTCGGCTACTTTTTTAACATTTCCTGCTTTTTCTATGGTGCTTTCGCACATTCCACAGTTTCCGTAAATTTTTACGGTTTCGGTTTTGGCGTTTTTAATTTGAGCGTTGCTCACTCCGAATGACAACATTAGCAATGCGGTCATTACATATTTTAATGATTTCATTTTTTTAAATTTTAGATTACTAAATTACTTAAATTTTGAAAGCCTTTAAATCGCTTTCAATAGGACACAGCTATGGCTGTCAAGTCAAGAAATCAGCTTATTTTAGGCGGTTGCCAAATGGAATGAAATCCCGAAGAAATATAACTTTGCGTATAGCCAAAAGTTAAATTTTCGAGTACGATGATGTGATTTTTCATTCCTGCATCAAGAGTTAATGCAAAAGCAAGGGGAGCAGTTGGGCAATGACAGGAAGGGTTTTTACATTTTCCACCACAACCGTCATTGTTTTGGTTGTTGTCAGAATGATTTTTGCAACAGTCTTTTTTCTCTGTTTGTGATGTTTTTTTGTCGCAACAAGATTTTTCGGTTTTCGTGTGAGATTTACCACAAGCATAGGTCAGCGTTGGTGTCAAAAAGAAACCAAGCATCACTATCAGCATTATGGAAATTTGTCTTGTCATATTTTTTCTGTCTGCAAAGGTATAAATTTTTTTGTTCGGGTGTGTTGGCAAAAAATGGCTCTTTTGGTTTTGTGAAGGGTTGGCTTGTGTGTCGGGCAAAACCAAATGTGCCATTTGTGCGGTAGGCTAAAAATTGTCTTTAAAAAATGTGCGTTGGCAAAAAAATAAAAAACATAGGGTCGGTCAGCGTGTCGGGTTGCTCGTTGTCCGTTAGTAATAAGGTCTATATGTTGGTCGCTTTTCAAAATGGTTTGTCCTTGTGTTAATGTTCAAATTTTGGTCGTCCGTTTAATGTTAGCACTGTCGTCTGTTACACTTGCCGGTAACGTTTTGGCAGCTTTGCGAGGTAGCGGATTTTTAGCACTAACTTTGAAACGAATCCGACACTTCAAATATACAAAAAAACTTAGAAACGAAGCACTTCGCCCGCTATCTTGCAAAACTGCTTGTTATAGGCATACCCCTTCATTTTCGTTCGGCTTGTCTGTTGGCTTGGTAGCTCTTTTTCATTTTTTGTTTGGCTTTGTGCGAATGGTAAAAATGAAAATGTGCTACCAAATGCGGTAGGCTATTCTGTCGTTTGTAGTTTTCCTGCGTATGTCCCGTATGGTTTGCCCGAATAATCTCCTGTTTTGAAATAATCACACAACAGTTTAATTACATTGTCAATATCTTCTTCCGTTTCAAATTGAATTTTGCCATTTTTTATATTTATTGGTGCTTTTTTCTTTTTGCCTAATGTTTCTAATTTCTTTAAGTTTTTTGAAGTTAAAGAGTTTAGGTTTCCAATTTTTTCTAACTTCATCAACTTTTTATGAATGGCAAACTTGGTTTCTATTTTATCGGTTAGCAATTTTACATCACCGAAACATTCGTGTATAGATAATGATGTTGCAACTTCTTCGGCTCTCTTTTTGTACTCTTCTTGTAATCCAACAAGTTGTTCAAAGTAATACTTTTTCAAGATGTAAAAAGTTTCTTCATAGAAGATACAGTCTATTTGTTTATCTAAATAAACAGTATCACTTTTTAACAATGACAAGGTGTTTGTATTGGTATCAAAGAAGGTTCTAATTTGATTGCCAATGCTTTTCTTTTCTCCGTCTTTTTCTTTCTCGACACCTACTTTCCCGGGTGAAATCTTTCTAAATGTGTAGAAAGATTTATCACTATCAATTTCAAATTCTACACAATATGCCCAGAGTGTTTCGTCTTGGAGTATATCGTTTAAATCTGTTATTTTCTGAGGGCTTTGATTTAATTGGTTGTAAACAACATCTGAAAATGAGCCAACTTTATTTTGCATTTGGTATGTAAACAAATGCTCTGTTTCATCTGCAATGACATCATAATCAAAGAAATGTAAATCTTCATTATCTTGAATTTTCTGAAACTGTTTTAGCGAAAGTTCATAAAGGTACTTTCTTACTTCGTCTGTAATTTCTATCTGATAAACTTTGAAATCAAATTTTTCTAAAACTCGTGAGTTGGCTCTCATTCCCTCTTTGAGAATACGGGTAACAAAGTACATTTTCAAATTTTCAGAATTTGCCAGACTGATTATATCAACTAATAGAGATTTATCCATAATAAATGTTTTTCGTAATTAGATTCATTTTTATTTCTTGTTCGCTTTCCAAATCTTCTTCTTTCGTTATTAAAAGTCCTTTCTTTGTTTTTCCCTTTTTATTGTAATCAACTTGGTAAAGTGTGTGAGTAATACTCAAAATGGGGTTTATCACAATCATATTTGATTTGGTGTAAATGAAAAATATGATGACTAAAACAATAAAAATAGAAGTAATGTCAAACAAATTGTTTGTATCCTGAAAGATAAATGGAACGATGTAGGTAGAAATATAACTTATGCTTTCACTATTTTTGTTTTCTACCTCAACAATTTTCACAAGTTCTCCATTTGATTTTTTAGTGTCTAAATTTGTCAATAGGAATTTCAATCCGATATAACCGAATATTGCAACAAGAAAAAGAAAAGCACTTAACCCAAATTTCTTAAAAGCTAACAAAATGCTTGTTTGGTTAAAACCTCCAAAATTCAAAAACTCAATATTTTGCTTGACTTGTCGTAAAATCAAAAGTCCAAACAATGGAATGTATGATGTAATGAACAGCACAAAAATTGCAATATTATTTAGTTTTACTTTTTTCATTACTTCATTTTTCAAGTATTAGATGATTTGTTCTGTTAATTCTTTTTCATCAACGATAATGGTTGTTTTTACACAACAATTAGTCAAAGCATATACTATATTCCACATCAAAACAGGTGGAACAGCATTGCCAATTGCTCGATATTTTCTATTATCTGAAACACTATCTAATTTAAACGATAATGGAAATGATTGAATACAAGCAGCTTCTCTAGGTGTAAAACGCCTGTATCGTTCTCCAACCATTAAAACAGGGTCAGTTCCGTTTAAACTTACTTTTGCTAAATGTGAAGTTATTGTATTGCAAGGTTCATTTAAGTCTTGGACTCTTCCTTTATTCATTTTTTCTCTAACACGTAACATTCCTTCAACAGCTCTTTGACTGAAAAACCATTTTTCGTCTTTGTCAGCCTTTTTATCAATGACTTGTTTTAGTACAATTTTAGAGCTGTTTAAAGTATTTGGCAATGGAAATTTGAAATTGAAAAAATCTTCAAAATCTCTAAAACCAACAATGAAAATTCGTTCACGCTTTTGTGGTACTCCAAATTCCGAAGCGTTTAATAATTTGTAATGAATATGATAACCTGCTTTTTCAAATTCTTTTATAATTAATGGGAATGCTATACCCTTGTTAGCTGAGAGTAAGCCTTTCACATTTTCTCCTATGAAAAAACGTGGTTGTTTTTCTTTCAAAACTTTTACCATTTCAAAGAACAGTTGACCTCTTTCATCTTTATAGCCCAATCTTGGTGGATTTTGAGCACTGATTGAAAATGATTGGCAAGGAAACCCACCTAACAAAATGTCGTGGTCTGGTACTTCACTCGGGGTAATGTCACGAACATCTTTTGTTTCGCATTTATGTGAAAAGTTATCATTATAAATTTTTGTTGCATACGCATCATTATCAACCGCATAAACAACTTCAAAAGGTAATTCAGCATAATGCTTGTCAAGGAAATTAAAATCTCCTTGAATGCCTAAATCCATTCCTCCGCAACCGCAGAAAAGTGAAGCAACCTTTAACTTGCTATTTCCAAAAGTTTGTGCCATTGCCCTGATGTTTTAGAAAATTCAACAACTAAATTTTTATCTACTTTCAAGTTTCCTAATTCAAATTGTTTAATAGGATTTTGAATAACGAAAATGTTTTTTCCTTCGTCATTTATCACTAAATAATAAACGAAATAATTATCGCCTAATGTTTCGGCTGTGTCCCATTCATTTGGCGTAAGTTTGAAACGGTTATTGTTAATCGCTTTTCTTGATTTGGTTGTTTTTACTTCGATGTATCGTTTGTTTTTAGGAATTTCGATACTTTGTAAATCGTAACCAACTCCAAGTGGAGTAGGGATTTTATTGATTAAGTGTTGACGATTTGAACCGTCTTTTGTTCTCAAATATTCGTGAGCCAAGATTAAAGTTTCTCCGTAATCCCCGAATATTTTTGTAGGTACTTTTCTATCTTCTTTCATTCGTGAGTAATACTCTTGAATGAGTGTAGAGATATTTTCAACTTCACGTTCTTCTAAATGCGGAGCAAACGCCTCGATATTGTCAAAGCTGTTTACAAAGTCAAACCAAACTTCTTCTAACGCTCCAATTTCTGGATTTGTGATTTCGTCTGCATTGTAGAATTTGTCGTACTCATCAAACCAAACATCATTTTGTAAATGGAAGTTGATAGTTTCTTTGTTTTCGCCATTCAGATAATAATAGTAACCTGTTCCTTTGTGTTGCAAAAGGTTAGCTAAAACCATATAATCTAAAATATCTCCTGCATAACGATTGGTGTCGCCCTTTGACGGAAATTCGCCTGTGCGTTCGTTTCTTAAAGCCTCGTAATCATATTCATATTCTACTTTGTCTTTTCTATTTTGTAGAATGAGTTTTGCGACTTCCTTTGCTTGTCTTTTTCCTGTTGTAACTCGTAGGTCGAAATATGCACATTGTGTAAGTTCTTCGGCTGTTATACTAAATGATTTTTCTGTTAATTTTTCTCCTTCAATTAGTAAATTAAGTATGAATTGACAAGGTTTAAACCTTACGCCTGCTTCAATTTGTTTGATTACATTTTGAGATTTTATGTGTCCTGCTGGATATTGAAATGAATACAAAAAGTAATTAAAAAACTCGTCCAAATATTGATTGTTGGCAAGTCTTTTAGCCATTAAACTTGGTTGGGAATAACCATTTGTTTCTTGGATAAACCCAAACAAAGCGGAAATTTCTGTTCGCCAATTGTCTATTGTCTTTTGTGTAGATGTTGCATTCTTTTTAAAACCAAATAATACCTTATTCAATTCATTCCTGAAATCGTTGTTTGGTAAAACCGCCATTTCTGAAATAGAAGTTGCTACATACAACAAAACTTCTTCCACATCATTTTTGAAACGTGGTCTGACGTGGTGCAAACGGAAAAAATATTCGTCTGGTATTCTGTATGTTTTTATTCCGCTCATAGATATTTCTTAATTTCAGTTGCCAATACCTTTGCCAAAATTGGCGGAACGGCATTGCCTACTTGTTTGTACTGGCTTGTTTTACTTCCTAAAAAAATGAAAGTGTCGGGAAACGATTGTATTCTCGCACTTTCTCTTACAGTTGGTACACGATTGTATTTATAATGAAAATGATGTCTGTGTCCTGTGTCAATTGTAAAACTTGGTTTTTTGCTGTTTAGTCTTGTCCAAGCAATATTTACGTTTCTTGTTTTCCGTAATTCTTCGGGCAAATCTTTATAATTCCCACCGTCAGGAACAAGCGAAATAATGCTTTTTGTTTGTTCGCTATGATTTGTTATTTCGTGATTGTAAACTCCAACAGATTTTTCCCTAATTAGTTTCTGATAATCCGATTTTGGTTCTAACTTGTATTTCGTTCCGTCTGTCAACGATTTTTCAGGCAAGTCCGAAATTGCTTCTTTTGCATTTATTGGTTTTTCTGTTGTAGGTTCGGGAAAAACAAACTCTGTTTTGTTTTTTGTGCCAACAAAAAACGCTCTTCTTCTGTTTTGTGGAACGCCAAAATCCGATGCTAACAAAACTTTATAAACTACCGTGTAACCGAGCTTTTCAAAATCTTTAATGATGCTGTCTTTTACAACACCTTTTCCCATTGAAACAATGTTTGGCACATTTTCCATTAGAAAAACTTTAGGTTGGTAAAATTTCACGAAACTTACAAATGATTTGTAAAGTTGATTGCGTTCATCGTCTACAATCCGTTTTCCTGCAATGGAAAAACCTTGACAAGGTGGGCCTCCAATGATTACATCAATATTTTTGATTTCTGTCTTTTTACTGATTTCTATTGGTGTTTCTGTAAATAAATCGGCTACAATTCCTTTTGCATTTTTGTGTGTATTTTCAAAAGTTGTAATGGCGTCTTTCCAATGGTCAATACCCAAAAGCACATTATATCCAGCTTCGATGAATCCATAAGAAAGTCCACCGCAACCGCAAAACAAGTCTATCACCGTTGGTTTATTTTTCATCTTCAAAACTTATTTTTTCTTGTTTTACGTTTATATTTTTTAAATAATTAATCTTTTCTTCTGCTACAATTAATGTTTCAGGTGAACAATTGTATTGATACATTTTCTTTGCGAACTGGTCTGCAAAATATTCAGTTTTCAATTTTTCAAAGTCGAGTTTAAAAGCATTTGCCAATTTTTCTAATCGTTTTTCGTCAAACTCTCTTTTCCCGTTTTCTATTTTGCTGAGATTTGCAGAGTCGAGGTTAAGCTGAAATGCAAGTTGTGTTAAAGTCAAACCATTGTCTTTCCTTAATCGCTTAATGTATTCACCAAAAGTTGCTTTCATATACTTGCAATTTAATACTTGTCAATAATCGACAAAATTACTCAAATTTTTTTGTATCGCAACTGTTTTGTTTATTTTTTTCGTGCGTTGGGAAAATTCAAGCTCTTTTGGTTTTTTAGCGTTGGATTTGTGAGTGGGAAAAACCAAATGTGCTTGAATGTGCGGTGGGTCAGGGGTTGCCTATAACGGTTTGCGGCTTGGCGATGTTTTTTGTGAGGGGATTTAAAGCACAAAAGTTCAATAGAAGCACTGCCGTTCATTATTGCACTAATGTTGAATAAAGCACTGTCGCCCCCGAACAAAAAATATAGCCAAACCGCTGTTAGCTGCCGTTTTTCTTTTTTGTCGTGGGGGAATAGTGGGGTCATTTTCCGTATTTGTCTTTGAGTTCAAGTTTCTTTATTCGTGAGTTAATTGCTCCTACGTTTCGTCCAAATATTTCTGCAAGTTCTTTCGCTTTCTTGCCTTCACAAAATAGCAATTCAAGTTTATTGTCGTCTTCTGCTGTCCAAGGCAAATATGCCTGTTGATGTGTTTCTCTGATTTTCTCTACCGAATATGTTTTGCCGTCTTTGGGTTCTTTAAGTTCTTTGAACTTTGTCAGCGACTTTTTTAATGCTTCAACAAAGTCTTTCAAGTCTTCGTCATAAACCATAAGTCGGTGATGTTCGTAACCGCTTTGAATTTTTTTACTTTCGGAAATTTTCAGATACAAGTCACCTTTCTCACTTTTCTTGATGTCAAAAAAGTAAGTCCGTGAACCTTTAGTGATTTTCTCGCTGTAAATTTCGTTATCGCTCATAGTCTATTTAAAAATGTCAAAGTTATCACAAAGGTATTTGTCAAAACGAGGATATGCGTGTTCAGTTTGATTTTTTGTTTTTTTTCCGTTGAACCATATTGAGCGTTTTCCCTGATTTTTTCCTGTTTTGTTTTGTACGGCTTCATTAATAAAATCTTCTGAAGATAAAATCCACATTTTGTCCAATCTGTGAGAGTAAAATACAAAATAGTAGTTTTCTCTGTGTTCGTGAGTAATTGCAGCAAACAAAGCTGCATCACCAAATTTCACGTCTTTTGAACGAGCTTTTATCTGGACTTCTATGAATGAGCCGTCTTTTTTTCTAATAACAGCGTCAATAGCAAAGTCGTCAATTAAAGGAATGTAAACGTCAAGTCCTTGTTCAAGCATTTTACTGATAACGTAATATTCCATTCGTTTCCCAAAACCTGCATTATGTCTAAAAGTGTTGCTCATTTTTGTTTGTGTCTTTCGTTTTAGTGCTGTCGCCCCAAAATGGCAGCTAACGTTTTGGCGCTTGGCGCAGTGGCGGATTTCGGAGCACAAAACTGTCAATACACCACAAAAGTTGATGCGAGGTAGAATGTTCAATTAACCACTGCACCCGCCATTGAGCCAAACGCCTGTTACCAGCTGGCGTTCTTGTCCACCGTGTATGTAAACCATTGTCTTTGTTGATTTTATGTGTCTTTGTCGTGTTGGTCTGTGTGTCGGGTGTTTTAATTTTTTCAGAAGGGAGGGAGAAAAAAAAATGAATTTCTTCTTGGGTTGGGAAAAGCACACTCTTGGCCAAGTTTTGGCTTGTGTGTCGGTTTGTGCGACTTGGCAATGTGTGTGCTTTTGTGCGTTGGCTTTTCATTATTATTTTGTTTGAAAATTCCAATTAGAAACTTTGATGTCATCAATTGTTTTAAAGAAATCTTGATAGTGTTTAAATATTTCGTGTTTTCTAACATTGGTCAAAGCATTAGTTACTAAGTGACTTCCAGCTTTCCATTGAAATACGTCTCTTTCACTTTCAGGATTCCAAACTTCATCTTCTCTTTCTTTTAAATGTATGTATGGAATTAAAACTGTGTCAGATATTATTTTCAGATACTGTTCGAGAGCCAAATAATCTCCTTCCTCAAGTCCGTATATATGAATACCTGATAGTCCTATGAGAAGCATCAGTTCTGTAAAATGTGTTGCCAAGTATGTTGCTCTAAAGCCACCGTAAAACAATGTCTTAAATTCATGGCAAACATTCTCAATATCTTTTCTATTTGAGTCGGTGGCAGAAAGCAAAAACAATAGAACATAAGCCAAAGCATTTTGAAATTTACCTTCATGCAACTGAAAGGAAGTGAAAGGGTCGCTACTATTTTCTGATGCTAAGTGAATTGGAATTTCCTTTGCTATTCGTTGTAATTCGGAAACAAATTGATTTGTAATTACAATTCTGTTTGAATCGGGAATTTCGCTTGGGCTTATTTTATTTAGAGATAACCAACTAAACAAAGCAATAAAGTCATTTGGAAATACAAATTTGCTTATCCATTTTACAGTTTCTGCATTCTCTGTTTTTATTTTCTTCAATAAAACTACATGGCTTAATTGTTTTAAATGGTCATAAAGTTTGTTGTCATTCTTGTTCCTATAACTTAAACCAAAAACATGAACAAAAATTTGTTTGCCAATTGTGTCCCAGTGGTTTTCTAAAAACTTTTCAATTAGAGTTTCTGTCAGCCAATCAGGTGGGGTTTTGTCTGGTGCTGAATCATCAACTAAACATGCTGATAAAAAGATTAGTTCTTTAGAATTTTGATAGAGTGTTTTGAGTTTTCCTTTAGTAATTTCCAAGTCAAAACCATACTGTCCAACCAATACAGCCCTAAGTAAAGGCTTCATTTTTTCAAGCAAGTCATAATTTAATTTCCGATTTCTTTCATTCCTTACTAATTGCAAACAATTAATAAGTGGGTCAGATATGCCATGCATGTATTGAGTAGAACGAAAAATATCTAACCAGTCATTTGTGCATAGAGGTTTTTTTATTGAATGATTGTCCTTGTAATATTCATTATTGAGTGAAGAAATAAGAAGATTGAAAATATTTGTACAGACATCTTTTCCAAGTTGTTTCTTGAAATTTTTCAAAAGGGTTTCTTTGTCTTCTCCTTTATAACTGGCTCTTGTAAATACTATAAACAAGTTCGCTAATGCAATAGGATTTGATTTAAATTCATCTAAAAGTTCATTAGCTATTCTTTGAAATTCAATTACGACAGAAGGCTTATTAAGTGAGATGTAACCTTGGTTTGTTTTGAAAGGTTCATTGTATCTTTCCTTACCATCAACAAACGAAAACTCAACTCCTTCAATTTCAATTTTTGATTTTGAAATATCGTGGACAACCATCCAGTCAACTGTTGACTTGGAAGAAATTGTTTTTTGAATAATAGTTTTAAGCTGCTCCATTATATACGCAATCTTTCTTGTGAATTTTTAAAAATGCCTGTGTATTGTCTTGTTATTTGCCGCAACTGACTTTCATCTATAACAGGAACAATATCAAGTTCACTCATATTTCCTATACTGTTTGTTATAATTACACACCTGTCTAATACTTCAACTCCATCTTGGTCAATCAATGAAAACCAATATCGGGCATGAAATTCAGCTTGAGCATTGAAGAACATAATAGTTGATGCAGGAAAATATTTTTCAAATTTATTTGTGAGAATATACCCCTTGAAATACTTCTCATACTTGCTAATCCAATCAATTGCTAATTGATTTCTTGCTCTTCCCCAGTAACCTAAAAAGTAGAATTTGGAAATACCTTTTTCCAATGCTGAATGTGTCATCGCATTAAGCAAAGCAATTTGGTCGTCTTTCAATTGAAGTTCTGCTGTTACACTATCTTCTTTTATATCACCAAAAAAGTATGGGTCTGCAATTAGAATTTTTGGTCCTAAATAATCTAAAATGGATTTGAATAAATCTGATAATTTTTTGTTCGCTGTATTCTTGTCAGCATAAACATTTTGTTGCCAAGTGAAATTCGAAATATTTTCAGGTCTTTTTTTCTTGTCTGATGTGAGCATGAAGTCTCTACCATAAGCATCCTTGAATGTGGCGTTGGCAATATGTCCGTTCACTTGAATGTCTTGAATGAGAAAATATTCAATTACTTTTTCTTCATTGTCATCAACCAAAATTTCAACCTTACCTTTTTTTGTGGGTTCAGTTAACTTGGTTTTGAAAAATCCTGTGTTGCTATCAATGGTTGCTTTTCCAATCTCCTGTTCACTTTCATTTTTTATAATAGCTTCATATTTTGATTTTGGATTGAAATTTTGTTGATAGAAGCCGACCATTTCTTTACTGCCAATTCCCTTTTCAGAGGTTTTTCTTACTCCATGAAATGTAAGATAAGCGGTTCTATATTCTTTGATGCCCCAAATTCCTTTTTTCAAATTGTCGTGAATGAAATTGTCCTCAAAGAATCCTAAAGGGAATAACGGTTTAATTTCTAACGAACCATTTTTGAAAGCAGAGAGAAATTGCAAGTTCTCCTTTTGATAAAACTCTTGTGGAATTAGAGTATTGTTCTCCGTTACTAATGAATCAAATTTATTTTCTCTTCTACTTTTAAAAGGGTCAGCATTATTTGTCTTTATATCATGTGGAGAGATTGTCAGAGAGATTTCTTTACTATCAATGATTAGCTTTTTATCTGAAAGTATATCGTCAAAAATTTTCAGCATTATGGAATCCTTTCCACATCCTGTCCATTGATTTATAGAAAGTTTATCCCAAACTTTATTTGGTTTCCCATCTTTCCCTGCTCCGTCATACCAATGAATTTTATTACTTGGATAAAAATCAGGAATAGTTTTTAGATAAATAAAAAGCAACTTCTCATTGCTTCCATCGCTTTGAGTAATGAGGGTAAGTATGCTTGCATTTGGAAACTTAGTAGGCATATTATCTTCTTAAAAGTTCATGATTTATACTTTCTTCTTCAATCCATTTTTCAGGAATAAGACTCGTCAAAATTTCCTTTGCATTTTTCGGAAAAAGCGAATAGTCGATTTCGGTTTTCCATTCTCTAATCTTGGCCAATGTTTTAATTGGCTCTTGTGGAACAAGTATCTCAATTTTTGGGAAATATTTTCTTTTAATACTTTGGAAAATTTCAATTCCTCTGTTGTCCCAATCGCACAAATAATAAAATGGAATTTCAGGTTCAATAACATATTTTAATTTGGCGGTGTTTCTTCCTCCTGCATACCATAACTCTACATTATACAATCTTTCTTTTTTCATTTGATTGTCATTTTCACAAAGAATGATTGCCTTAGGAATTCTGCTCTTGCAATGCAGTATTTTTAAATACTGTTGGTCGTGTTCATCAATCGGCAATTCATTTAATTCTAAAACATTTAATACAGCATTATATAGCTTGCTTGCTCTCGTTAAATATTTTGCACTATCAAAGTAAAGCGTTGAAATCTCTTTTTGACTTTTATCTGAATCCAAAATTTGTTCTCTGTTTTGTTCTATTTTTAAAAGTGCGTCAAGTTCTGATTCTTCAAAATTTGTATCATTGAGACTATATCTTTCAAGGAGTCCAGAATAATTGATAAACTTTTCTTGCAAATTTTCAGAATAGAAACAGTCAAAAGAATCCGTTTTGGAGATTGTTTTTTTATTTACAGTAATTACATATTCCATTTCCAAAATCCTTTTACCCAAAGGAACGCCAAGCAACTCAGTTGATGTTTCTCCCTCTATATAAAGTTGATTAAGTTGTTTTAATGCCTTCCACTTCATTTTGTTCTTGTATATGTTTATCTAGTTCAACTTTTCTGAATTTCGTTTTAAAGAAACTCATTGGTGTATAGTTGCGGTCTTTGTCCTGCTTACCTTTAACAAGCATATGTAAATACCATTCATCATTGGTGTATGAGCCAAATGGTTTTGGAGTCATTGTCAATAACTGATATCCAAATTGTTTAGCTATGTCAGGAAAAATATTAAAATTAGTGTCGTCAATATTTGAAAGTTCTTCAATGATGATGAATTTTACTCCTTGATTTTTTTCTTGATGCTTTTGAACTATTGACAACCTTCCAATACAAAGAAGTGCTAAAGCTGTGTATGCTTGTCCGCCACTTCCAGTATTCTTTTTCCCTTTTTCATCTTCCATTCTAACCTTTAATGAGAAATAAAATTTTGGATTAAGAAGTTGAGATGTGTCAGCATTCACCGAACCATAAAACTTCTTCGCAATATTTCGTATCAGATTTTCAGGAGTATTTTCATTAGAAGGTAAATCTTCTGGAAGGGTAAACAAGTCAGCACCTTCTTTATGAACTCTGCCTCTTGCTTTCATCTTTTCAATCCAGTCAATATTTATGTCTTTACGTGGTTCAAATTCAACTTTAAATTGGAACGCATCACTAACTTTATTTTTCTCAAAGAAGAAGTTCAACCTTCGAACAGTATCCTCATGTGTTTTATATTGTTTTTCAACCAATCCAAAAACATTTGTAAGAATCTTTAATTGTAATTCTCCTAAAGTTAAGAGTTGTGTGTTAAGTTGATTAAGTTCTTTAGTCAAGCCGCTTAAACCTATTTTTCCACACAATACATTTTCTAATGTTTGATAGCTATAATAAGAAATGCCATTTCCATCATACAGTTCAGGATTTTTCTTTTCTGGTTTTGATTCATCAAATGTTGCAGCAACGGTCATGTATTCCTGCTGATACATTTTTTCTGAGCTGTCAAATTCCTCTTTGACTGTTATAACGGTATCTTCTGTTACATCGCCTAATGTTAGAAGTTTATCAAATTGTAAATCGGTTTGTTCTTCAAGATTTCGTTTTGCAATATTGAAATTAGATTCCGAAGATTCCTTAGCGACTTTCAAGGAATGAGTTTGACTTTTAGCATTATTGAATGCAGAAAGAGAATCATCTCGTTTTGTTTTTGTTATTCGTCTTATTCTTTCTGCTGCTCTAATATCTTTTTCTCTTTCATCTCTCATTTCAATAAGTTCTTCCTTGCGGATTTCCTTTACCTTTAAATCTGTTTTATCAACTGGTTCTTGCATTTCAGATTTTAACTCATTGATGTCGGTGAGTAAAGGTGTTAGAACTTTTGTATTTTCTTTTAATGAAGATTCAATTCTATCTGTTTTCTTAATGATGTCGGTAATTTTATCGTCCAACTCTCTAGCTTCTTCAGTAAGTGTTGTCAATTTTGAAAAAGAATCAAAATTATCTTCAATGAATTGAATATTTTCTTCCGTTAAAAGTTTATCTATTTCAAATTCATCAATTATTGAACGGTTAGTGTAAATGTCAATCAGTTCTTGATTTAATCCGATTTGTATAAGACCTGCATTTAATTCCCTGTTTTCACGAAGTTCTTTTTCATATACTAAAATTTCATTTCTGATAGCTTCTCTATCGCTTTCAATAGCCTTTTCTAATTTGTCTTTATCGTTGAATAGTTGTTTGGGAACTAATTCAAAATATTCTGAAACTTCGCCTAGAACAATCCAAATTCCGTTGCCATCACTTTCGTATGAATTTAGTAGTGCTTTGGGATTCAAAGAAAACTTGTTGCCTTTTTTTGCTTCAATCTTCTTTATGTAAATTTCTTTGAACGCCATTAAAACAGTTTCTTGTTCAATCGTCAATGCCGATTTCTGCTTAACAGCCCAATGAAAAATCGAATCGGTGTTTTTTCCTTCATACAAGGTTAATACCTCTTTCAACGTTTCAATTTTCTCCTGTAAGAATAAGTTACGCTGATTGTAGTATGCATATGCGGATTCGTAACCTTCAATCCACTTTGAAGTTTCAAACTTCTTATAATGAATGCTTGTTATTAATTGGTTTAATTTGAATTTTTGTTGTTTAATTTTTTCCTGCTTTTCAAAAGCCGACTTAATCAAATCAGGTGTTTTAAATTGTTCTATTACCGAAGAAAGATTTTCTAAACGTTTGTTGAACTCTTTATTTTTATCAAGTTGCAATTTAAGTTTCTCAATGTTTTGTTTTCCTGCTTCCGTTTGTTCATCTTCTAACTTGCTTCGTATTTCATTACAAATTTCCTTCTGCTCAATCATTTTAGTATACGATTCTCGGCATTGGGCTTCATAAGTTCCTTTTGCATTATTGTATTCATCAAATGCCTTGTTTTTTAACTTTTCATTTTCTTCAAACGCTTTTGTTGCTTCTTGCTTTTTCTTAAAAAGCAAATGTGCGTTTTTTGAAAAATAACCTTCTTTTGCTTTTACATAAGTTTCATGATTTCCTTTCAGGTGTTCTAAAAGTTTCTGTTTTCTTTCCCAAATTTTAATTTCTTGGTCTGCACGATGAAAATTTCGGATGTGCTGATTTAAAATTTCCTTCTGATTGTCAAAAGTTGTTTTTATGTCTTCATCATCTTCAAATAGAAAATTTTGCAAACTTCTTGAGTCTGTAATTTTCAGTGTTTTCGCTCTTGCAAATGACTGTAAGACCTTTGCAAATGATTTTAAGTTTGCTTCTTTCGTTAAGTCAAAAGGTAAAATATGATTTTTGAAAAGCAACTCAAAATATTCATTCAGCTGCTCTCTTTGAAAGAAGTCTTTTAAATAAATGTCATGCTTCTTTTTAAGGTTTCTTTTAAGTTCAGTTAAATCATAAATGTGTAAGTTCTCCGCAATGAAATCTTCTGAATTAAGAGGTTGTTCAAAAGGTTTAAGAGCAATTTTCTTGTCTTCAAAATCATCTCCTTTCTGAACAATGAAAGGTCTTACAGGAACTCTTGATGTTCTCGGAATGAAAACACCAATTGTTATAAATTTCCCTTTTGATTTTTCAATATTTAAAAAACAATAAGCGTGGCTTATCCAATCTCTTTCCAACGGAATTGTTTCAATTTTTCTATCGTCTTTATCTAAGCCCTCTGTTCCAGGCTTCCATTCATCCCTAAGGGGAATAAATATTAATTGCAACAAATCAGCAATAAGCGATTTGCCTAAGCCGTTGTTCCCCGTAAAATCAGTTCTGACATCATGCAACAAGTAGTCAGCATTTTCGTGCTGACGAACGCCTACGGTTGATATGGAATATATTTTAGGATAACTGCTCATTGTTCAAATACTCTTCAATTGATTCTAAATTGTCAATTACATCTCCATATAATCTGCTTATTCGTTCAATGCTTGGCAAAACTTCAAAATGGATTTCTTCCTGATTTTTGAAAACAATCCACCCCAATTTTTCAAAGTCAGAAAGGATTTTTCTCACTTTATCTTTTACATCTTGTTCTTCTCTTGGTGTGTAATTTTGTTTCACTTTGCTAAAGAGAATATTTTGCCAAAGTTCTTTGTGTTCACCTTCCTTAAAAATTTGTTCAAGTTCTTGCCAAGTAAATTCTTTCTGTTCAAAAAATCTCTCCTTGTATAGGTTTAAAAACAGAATAGCAAAAATCACTTTGTCATCTTCTAATTCTTTGCTTCGGTTTTCTTTCCCAAATTTTCCTTTTCCGTCATCTGGGAAATCTAAATAATAGAATTTACCGTTATCACTTTTATCACTTACTAAGTTCATTCCGAAGAATTGTTTGTAATAATCTTCAAGTCCTTTATCGTAAAATTCGTCTATGAAAGAAAATAAACGAATGTCCGTTCCAAAATCTTGAATGTGTCTCCCTTGCTTTAATGCAATGTCTGCATCTGCAAAGTATTTTGTTGCTTGTTCCGAATTTAAGAACGGATAGTTTGCATTTGCATTCTCCATAATGTTATGTCGTTTTTATTTTTTGTTACTTCTTCTTTTTGGATAGATATTGTTTTTTGGTCTGATTGATTATGTTCTTCAATTAAACCGAAGCATACCTGAATAGGCACTTCAAGATTATTTTCTTGTTCAATGATTTTGTCAAACCATTCGTCAAATTCAATTTTAACTCCCGATTCTATTTCAGTATTCATTTTATCTAACCATTTTGCAGTTGCTTCTTGAATTTCAAGCAATGCAAGACCTTTTCTTCTTTCAGATTGTTCGTGATGTTTGTCGTATTCTTGTTGTTGTGGTTCAGCTTTAGCATAAAACTGAAAATCAACTTTAGGTATTGCGATAAATTTTACAGGAATAAACGGCAAATATTTTCTTTGGAAAACATCAGGAAGCTTTATTTCTCCTTTTTCGTTTCTACTGTATTTAAGCATGAGCAAAAGCAATTTTTCAATTTTGATTTTAAAAAGTTGCTTATGTTTCAACGTGTCAAGTAAATTTCTTAGCCGTTTTGAAGCAAGTTGAATTTTATCGTTAATGACCATTATTCTTCTGTCAATACTGCCAAAAAAATATTCAACTTCATTTTGCATTCTTGAAAATTCATCAAATGTTTCTTCATCTGTTGCAAAATGTTCTTTTGCTGACTTTATTTTACTTAAAGTGTCATTCTTATAGTCAATGGTGTTTATTATGCCCGTTGTTTGCTTTTCAAGCAAGGTGAAAATTTCCATGTAAGAATTAATCTGCTCTTTTGGATTCTCGGTTTCGGTTTTAAGAAGTGTGCTTAGTTCGTTTATTCTGTCTGCAACTTCATTGTTCAATTTTTCGGTATGTGAGTATATTTCGTTTCGTGCAGGTTGAAAGTTATTTTTGAACCAATAACTAAAAGTTTCAATGTTAAGTAAATCTTCGTCAAGTAATGGTAAAGTCCTTTTGAACACATGAAATAACTCTAACTTTTTTATTTCAGGTTGGACTTCTTGAATAAGAAGTTTACAAAATTCCTTTGCAAAAACTGTTAAGTGAATTTGATATTTGTTTCCAACTCTTTCAGTAATGTAAAAATGATTACTTAGTTTTTTAGATAGGTTTTCTTTATTCTTGTCTGTTGTAATGTTTAAAAATTCCACAACATCGTCTATCGTATCATCAAGGTCTTTTTGACCGAAATCTTCATTAATGTACCCCTTTTCTATTTTTTGATGAAGCCAAACAATAAGCAATAAAGATTCCTTTTGCGGAATCAAGTCAGCATAGTTTTTATTAAGTGATATGATTAAATCTTTATCCATGTTCAGTTCACTAATATAAGTTTATTGCGGAATAGAGCAGAGGGAAAAAATGGCTCTTTTGCTTTTGCCGAAGGGTCGGCTAGTGGGGTCGGGGCAAAAGCAAATGTGCCATTTGTGCGATGGCAATAGAAATTCATTTTTTTTTGTGCGGTGGGGAAAAAATTAAAACACAGAAGGGTCGGCAATGAGTGTCGGCTTACTCGCTGTCCGTTTGTTATATCGTTTCTATGTCTTTGGTCACCTGTCAAAATGGTTTACTTTTTCTCGTTAATGTCTGTCGCTTTCTTGTTGTTGTGTCGTCCAATACGCTTGCTGGTAACGGTTTCGGGCTTTGCGTTCGGGCGGGTTTCGGAGCACAAAACTGTCATTAAGCACTGAACTTAAATAGAAGCACAAAGCTCTAAGTTTGCACGTCAGCCCGCCTGACGCAAAACCCGTGTTACCAGTAGTTTTTCTTCCGCTGTTCATTATTTCAAGTCGTCAACGATGTCCGCAAAGTCATACTCGTGAATAAGCATTATTGTGTGTCCTTCTTTTCGCATACTCAAAGCCTTTTCTACTTTTCGTCCATAGCAAGAAAAAGCCCAAGCTGGATTTCCATTATCGCCAACAATTAAATAGTCTGTCTTGCGTGTAACACTGTCTGTTGGAATGCCGCCAAGTTTTATAATGTCTTTCTGTAGTTCTTCTCTGTTGCCTCGTTTGAGAACGCCAGTTATGCAAAATGTCTTTCCTGGAAATGTCACATTAGGTTCGCTTGTGCAAAGTCCTGAAATACTAACGTCCGATGTCTCACTCTTAATTTGTTCGCCTGTTTCTTTGTCATGAAGTTTTACAAATTGGTTGAAATATGCTTTTAAAACTAATTTTTCTTCTTCGTCAACCTTGTGGTCGGAAACGATTGATAAAATTAAACTCCTTATTTCGTCATAGGGATAGTAAGTGTTTAAATGCTCGTTTTCTTGAAGCCAATTATGCAGGTCGAAAATTTCCTTTTCGTTTATTATCCCGTCTGATAAAATTCCATGACAAAGTCCTTGCAATGTTTGCAGGTCTGTTGTTACAGCGTTGTAGTAGTAGTTGTCATTTTCATATTTTTGGCATAACCAATACAAGTCTTCAATTGTTTCTTTAGGTGGAATTTTGTTCGAGATTGTCTGCTCGATAATATTCATAAATTCATTGAACGGATTTCGGTCAATAAGGTCATTGTGTGCAACAACCCATTTATGAAGTTCGTTAATTTCCTTTTCGTTTACGTTGCCGTCTAAGTTAATGCCAAGCAAAATCCCTTTCAAAGAACTTATTGCTTTGTCGGCTTGTGCTTTTGCGGTGTAAACTTTTAATGTCTGTTCGTCAAGGTTGCTCATTATTGTGTCGTCTTTTAAAATTACTGGTAACGGTTTGCAGCTACAAGAAGTTGGCGATTTCGGAGCACTAAACTGTCTGCCGCCACTGAACTTGATACGAAGCACAAAGCTTCATTTAACCACTGAACCGCCAATTTCTTGTAGGTGCTGTTATAGCCAGTTTTTCTTTTCATTTCGTGTCAATTTGAGTTCTTCTTCGTTTCCATTCTTTCCACATCAATTCGTATCCATCTCTGTCGTAGTTGTCGTCAGGCATTTGTTTTGGTTTACTAGTTTTGTAAAATTCTTCTACCCTGTCCACAAAGTTTATTATCTCATTTTTGTAGTCGTCTCTTGAAATCAAAATCTCTGCATTTGATTCCGTTGTCAACTGAATATTGTTGTCAATATGTTTTACCCAATAATTAATTCCTGTAAAACAACCTTGTATGTGAACGTCTGTACTATTTTCAAGATGGTCAATATGGTGTCCGCAACAAGGAATCAAATGTTCACCGACTAAATTTCCTGGGTTGTGATTGTTGTCAATTGTTCTTAATAAATGAACTGACATTGCACTTAATGTCCAGTGATTTTCTTTTTCTCTTCGGTCAACAATAATTTCATTACCAATTCTAACTTTCACTTGTCCGTGAGCACATAAGTCAATTTCTTCAGGGGTGTCTTCCAACCAATGAATGTCTAAAAGTTCTATTTCAAATTGTTTTTCTTTCATTTCGTTGTCGTCCTAAAATTGGCTATAACTCATAAATATGCGCAATAATACAATATTTATTTCAAATATCAACATACTAAGCAAACGGGAATATTCTCTTGATAAACAGGCAATCAGATTAAAACCAATATTGCGCATTTTGCATATTATCTTTTCAAAAAGATTGCGTAAGTTTGTATTTTGCTATACAAAATGCGCACTTTATTATGACCAACACCAAAAACTTTTTTAATAAACAGTGTTATTCTTTTGCACCAGGGCAACACCGTAAACAGGAAATTATCTGGATTATATTTCCGTATGATTTGAAACTCATTGATCACTTAAAAAAATTCTCAAAAGCAAAATGGAGCCATTCTAATAAAAAATGGTATGTGCCCGATAATACATTTTACCGAAAACTATTCGGAATAGACCGGGAATATTCAGGGAAAAGTGCTTTGATTAAAATTCATGAGGTCAATCTGCCTGCATTAAAGCGATTTAAAGAGCAGTTGCTGATGAAAGCTTATAGCCCCAATACTATTCGTACTTATGTCTCTGAATTTACGCAACTGCTTATAGCTATTAAATCATTTTCGGTTGATGAACTTAATGCTGAACGACTAAGGAGTTATTTCCTTTATTGTATAAAGAAGCTGCGACTGTCAGAAAATGCTTTGCACAGCAGAATGAATGCAGTTAAGTTTTATTTTGAACAGGTATTGAACAGAGAAAAATTTGTTATGCAGATTCCTCGTCCTAAAAAACCAAGCATACTACCAAAAGCCCTTTCAACCAATGATGTAAAAAAGATGTTGAGCAGTTTAGAAAATAAGAAGCATCAGTTGCTACTTAAAATGTGTTACGGAATGGGGCTTAGGGTGAGCGAACTGGTAAACCTTAAAATTACAGATATTGACAGCAACCGAATGCAGGTTTTGGTTCAGCAGGGTAAAGGCAAAAAAGACCGCTACGTAAATTTACCTGAAACAGTGTTAGAGCAATTAAGGGATTATTATTTAGTTTATAAACCAAAGAAATTTCTTTTTGAAGGACAATACGGGGGTCAGTATGCTGTTCGTTCGGTGCAGCAAGTGTTTAAAAATGCAATGAAAAATGCAAATATCAACAAGAAAATAGGTGTTCACAGTCTAAGACATTCCTATGCTACACATTTGATAGAGCAAGGAACAGATATCAGATTTGTACAGGAATTACTCGGTCATAAAGACATTAAAACCACTATGATTTATACCCAACTTACTGATCAAACAAAAAGAAAAATAAAAAGTCCGCTGGATAATTTATTTGGTTCAGAGTAAATTTTCCTTCTGCAACATCAATCAATTTACCAAAATCAACTTAGTGACGCAGGTGTTGTCGCCTTTTTAGTCTGTAACACAACGGCAGTCTGTCTAATAACTTCCTTTAGTTTTTGATAAACGCTGCTAAACTACTCATTTATTTCATTTCTAATCAACTTTAGAGAACCTTTCTCAAAAGTTGATTTACTTAAAGTGAAAAATATAATGTTGTGAAACGGCTTCAAATTGCTTGTTAGAGCTAAAAAATTACAGCCAAGTACTCTTAGGTACTTTTTGAGCAGGTTTGGGTCTAAAATATTGAAGATTCAGCGGTGGTTTAAATTTAGTAAACCAAATATATAAACTAACTATTAAATAATATGTTGTTAAGAATCAATGAGTTAATAAAGGGGGTGGTTTTTAGACAGTTTGGAGATTTTGTGCAGCTTTTTAATTCATTGGGGTATCCATTTCTTTTACAATCTCTTGTTTTACCCACTGTCTATTTTTTCGGCTCCATAGATATAAGTCTTGTAGCATGTCACCGGAGCTCATTATCGGCATTCTTTGTATTTTTTTTGTCTTGGGTTCATTATCAACATCAAATGTGTAGTAGGTTTCATACCAATAAAGACTTGCTCCGGGATTTAAGTCGGTCTCTGCTGATTCTACAGAGTTGTCTTTTCTAAATTTCAGTGTCGTAATCTCTTGGAAACTTAGTCTAACATTTTCAAACTGTATAATAACCACTCCCTGTCTATCATAAATCCTTATTATTTGTCTGTTATTTCTTGTTTTACCATAGGTAACAGAAATTTTTCCGTCTTTATATCTAACAGTACTAGAGTCGTCTTCTATTTTTCTTTGGGGTTTTGGGTTAACTAAAACCTTCTTTTTCTCCTTGGCTTGCGTATCGGTTTTAATCTGGTTTTCTTGTGTAGGTTGTGTTGTATAAACAGTATCAATTTGCGATGTTGTATTTTCCAGTTCTAAAATTACCTTTTGTAATGAATCTATTTTTGCTTTTGCAGAAAGGTCCGGCTCGTAGTAATGATTCTCTTGAAAACAAGAAACCAATAAAACAGAGCCTAATAACAGCAAAAAAACTTTCATAACTTTTCGATTTGCAAATATTAATCCGGTTTTAATAGGAAAAGTAAATATTGTGAAAAAGAGGTCCTTACGTGGTTTTCATATCGACAGATATGGATTGCTTGTTTGCACTATACATAATGCTGATTAACAATTATATGCAAAGGGTTCTATTTTATTTTGCCACATCTTTTCCCTCCGGTTTTTCTTTCCAAAACTTTCATTATTTTTGTACTCCAATCGCAGCTATGTATTAAGACTGTTAAAGGGATTAAGCGTAATTGAGCTTTTTAAAAACAGCCATACAGAATTGTCGGTAACAACTCTAAAATTATATTTAATTAATAAACACAATGAATGGATTTGAAGAACATCTGGAAACCCATGTAAAGAAAGAACGAGCAGCGGTTAACCTTGCAAGTAAAACAGGGCAGCTTCTTTATGACAAAGGTGTAGAACTTGTTTTTTTGAGAAACCACTTAGTAGATTTAACAATTTCAGAAATACTTAACTTACACGAATATGCTAGAAAAGTAATTGACAGACCTATTGACGTTTATATGTCGTCTTCATTAGCAGAGGCGCTGACCGAAATAGATTTAGCTCCTTCAAAAATTGATATCGGTAGATTGGCATATGAATTTTCTCAAAAGAAAGATACTTATAATGGAGACCAGTCCGCATTTTTGAAAGATACATTAAAAGACTTTATTGGACCCGATAAGTTTAAAATGATACCAAGAGATGTTGTATTATATGGGTTTGGACGTATAGGTCGTTTGGCAGCAAGAGAATTAATAAAACAAGCAGGAAAAGGACAGCAACTCAGATTGAGAGCCATTGTTACCCGCGATAAAGATCCTGAAATGCTCGAAAAACGTGCTGCTTTATTGAGAAGCGATTCTGTCCACGGTGCTTTTGACGGTACAATAAGTGTTGACAAAGAAAACAATGTGTTAATTATTAATGGTATGAGGGTTCAAATGATAAGTGCCAACAATCCTGAAGATATAGACTATACACAATACGGTATTCATGACGCACTTATTATTGATAACACCGGTGTGTTTAAAGATAAAGAAGCATTAAGCAGACATTTAAAATCAAAAGGTTCTTCTAAAGTAATCCTGACCGCACCCGGAAAAGGTGTTCCAAATGTTGTTTATGGAATAAATCAGGGAACATTAGACAGAGACAACGACCATATTTTCTCTGCCGCTTCTTGTACTACGAACGCAATCTCTCCTATTCTTAAAGTAATGGAAGACAATTTTGGTATTGTAAAAGGTCATATCGAAACAGTACACGCATACACCAATGACCAAAACTTATTGGACAATATGCATAAAAAACCAAGAAGAGGTCGTTCTGCTGCCATTAATATGGTAATCACTTCTACCGGAGCGGGTAGTGCAGTAACAAAAGTAATCCCTTCTTTAGAAAACAAATTAACGGCAAATGCAGTTCGTGTACCTACTCCAAATGGTTCTTTGGCTATTTTATCTTTAGAACTAAATAAAGAAGTTACGCTCGACTCTGTGAACGAAGCAGTCAGAAACGAGGCTCTTAATGGTAAGCTAATTAATCAAATCTTTTATTCTGTAGATCCAGAACTGGTTTCCAATGATATCATAGGAAACACTTGTTGTTCTGTTTTTGATTCACAAGCAACCATTATTTCTAAAGACAATAAAAATGTGGTGCTATACACATGGTATGACAATGAATTTGGTTATACAAAACAGGTAATACGTTTGGCTAAATTCGTTGCAAAGGTTCAACGTTTGATTTATTATTAATCAGATATTGTTTGTAATATAATGTTAGAAATGGCTGAAGTAAACTTCAGCTATTTTTGTTTAAACCCGTTGATAATTGTGTTGTATAGAGTATATCAACATTTACCCTATATTTATGTGAATTGCTGAGGATAAAAATAGAACAACTGAGGATAAGCCCATAAACCAATTTTTCTTTGTTGATTGTTGTGTATAATCTTTCGTTTTAACCACAAATAACCAACAGTAATTTATTTTTAAAAACCCATTTTAAACACTCAAAATTATCCCATTCACATTCAAGAATAAAATGTGTAAAACAGCCATATTAAAAGGTTTGGATGTTAATATTGCGTGAACAAAGTATTGATTGACATATACACAAGCGATTGGTAAAAAATAGTTTTGCTGCTATTCACATCTGTAAATATGAATAAAATTAATTTTAAAGAATATGAATATATTTTGTTTTGTTGATAGGATAAAACCGTGAAAGAAAAACGAAACGAAAAATAATACTCTCGCTTACTTACTTTTGCGGCATCAAATTAAATAGAGATGTTGGAAAAGTTAAAACAAATTGCTTCTCAAATTGAATCATTTAAAATTGATTCATCTGCAACTTTAGAAGAGTATAGATTAAAATTCTTGGTAAAAAAAGGATTGATAAACGAGCTTGTAGATGAGTTTAGAACTATTGATAATAATTTAAAAAGAGAGGTTGGAAAAGAGTTAAACTTGTTAAAAGAGAGAGCAAACCAAAAATGGGAAGAAGCGAAAGAAAAGTTTGAATCAAACAAACCAACAAAAGAGCAAACAATTGATGTAACATTACCTGTTCATAGCGTAACATATGGAGGCAAACATCCGATTACAGAGGTGATAGATGAGATAAGTAATATTTTTGCAAGAATAGGTTTTACAACAGAAGAAGGACCTGAAATAGAAGATGATTATCACAATTTTTCTGCTTTAAATTTTCCACCAAATCATCCTGCAAGAGATATGCAGGATACTTTTTTTATTACGAATGATTTTGCATTAAGAACCCATACATCATCAGTACAAATAAGGGTAATGAAAAATGAAAAACCGCCAATCAGGGTTATTTGTCCCGGAAGAGTATATAGAAACGAGGCTGTGTCAGCAAGGTCTAATTGTTTCTTCCATCAGATAGAAGGATTGTGTATAGATAAACATATAAGCTTTGCAGACTTAAAACAGACATTGTATTTTTTTGTAAGAGAATTCTTTGGAAAAGATTTACCGGTAAGGTTTAGAGCTTCTTATTTTCCTTTTACAGAACCAAGTGCAGAAATGGATGTGTTTTTAGGAACAGAAACAGAAGAAGATTATAGGCTCACCAAAGGAACAGGTTGGTTAGAAATATTAGGATGTGGAATGGTAGATGTGAATGTGTTGCAAAATGTTGGATTAGATTCAAAAATTTATTCCGGTTATGCTTTTGGATTAGGTGTTGACAGAATAGCAATGTTAAAATATGGTATTAAAGATATACGAACATTATTTTACAACGATGTCAGGTTTTTATCACAGTTCAGTTCTTTTTAAAAAATAACAAATGCTTCCATCAGAAAAAAGAATAGGAATTATAGGAGGAGGGCAGTTGGGGAAAATGTTGGCAGAAGCCGGTTCTCCATGGTTAGTAAAATATAATTTTTTAGATATATCCGGTTCCCCTTGTGCATTGTTAGGAGGAAATTTTATTGAAGGAAAAATAACCAATGCTGACGATATAAATAAATTAGCTCTGGTTTCAGATGTGTTAACCTATGAAATAGAACATATCAACACAGATGCTATTACTAAATTAGAAGAAGAAGGGAAAAAGATTTTCCCAAAACCTTATGTACTCAAGATTATCAATGACAAAGGAAGTCAAAATGAGTATTTAGAAAAACATAACATAGAAATTCCAAAGTACTACAACTTAAAAGAAGAAAAGGATTGGGTAGAAAAATTAGATTTATTTGAGGGAGAAAAAATTGTAGTAAAAGCACGCAGAGGCGGATATGATGGAAAAGGGGTTAGTATTTTAACCAAAAATGAAATTAAATCCGGTATAAAGCCTTTTCAGACAGATAATACTTTGTATGAACAGTTTATAGATAACGTTACCGAAATATCAGTCATTGTAGCAATAGACCAGCAAGGAAATGCAGAAACATTTCCATTGGTAGCAATGGAATTTGACCCTATTAGCAATTTAGTAATGTTTTTACATACCGAAATTGATTTGCCGGAATCTGTTCAGAATGATTGTAAAGAGATATCCATAAAAGCTGCTTTGTCTTTTAACTCACCCGGTCTTTTTGCAGTTGAATTATTTGTAAAAGGACATGAGGTATTGGTGAATGAAATTGCACCCAGACCACATAATTCGGGTCACCATACAATCGAAGCATGTTATACATCACAGTTTGAACAGTTAAATAGAATACTATTAGGATTACCTCTGGGCAAAACAGATTTGATATGTTCTGGAGCTATGATAAACCTTGTGGGTGCAGATAATTTTTCAGGAAAATATCAATTATCAAATACCGAAGAAGTAATGAAAGAGTCGGGTATTTACATTCACCTTTACGGGAAAACAGAAAGCAGACCCAATAGAAAATTAGGTCATATTACTGTGTTAGCAAAAGATAAGAAGGCTTTATTTGAAAAAGTATCCATTGCTCAAAAAATTAAAGTAGTACCCAAATAAGAGTATTATAAATAAAATTAGTACCTTTGCACCCTTGCATAACAAGCACCTCTAATAAGTTTTATTCAACACAAAAATTAATATTCTAATCAGTACGAATGAGACAACTCAAAATAAGTAAACAGTTTACAAACAGGGAAAACAAGTCCCTTGATAAATATCTCAATGAAATCAGCAAAGTTCCAATGATTGATGCTCAAGAAGAAGTGGAACTTGCTCGCAGAATACGAGAAGGAGATCAAAAAGCCTTAGAAAAATTGGTTAATGCAAACCTAAGATTCGTAGTTTCTGTATCTAAACAATATCAAAATCAAGGGTTAACTCTTGGAGACTTGATAAATGAAGGTAATTTTGGTCTTATTAAAGCTGCAAAAAGATTTGATGAAACACGTGGTTTCAAATTTATTTCTTATGCAGTATGGTGGATTCGCCAGTCAATTTTACAAGCACTTGCAGACCAATCCAGAATAGTTAGACTTCCGTTAAATAAAGTAAGTTCAATTGGAAAAATTGCAGCCGCAGCAGCAAAACTTGAGCAAGAACTAGAAAGACCTCCAACATCTGAGGAAATAGCAAAAGAGCTTGATATTTCTGTTGTAGAGGTTGAAAATGCATTCAAATCTTCCGGACGTCACTTGTCTATTGACGCTCCTTTAACAGAAGGTGAAGACAATACATTGTTAGGAATATTGGATAATAATGACGAACCGGATCCGGATTCACCCTTGTTAAACGAATCGTTGCAAAAAGAAATAAATAGAGTTATTAGCACACTTTCAGACAAAGAAAGAGATGTATTGAGATATTACTATGGCTTAGATGGTGGTCCCGCTCATACATTAGAAGATATTAGCGAAAAGGTGGGATTGACAAGAGAGCGTGTAAGACAAATTAAAGAAAAAGCTCTTAGAAGATTGAGGAAGTCTTCAAAAAGCAAAATATTAAAATCGTATTTAGGATAAAAAAGCCCCTTTGAAAAACCAAAGGGGCTTTTTTGTGATTAGAAGGTTTTATTGTTTAATAAAAATCGTTCTATTGATAATATCCTTTTGGTCTTTAAGTGTAATATAATAAGTGCCAATTGGCAACGAACTAATGTCAATTACTTCATCTTGTAATACTTTTCCGGTTAAAGCCATTTGACCCAATGTGTTATAAATTTCATAACGAGTATTAGGTAAAAATAAGCCACTAATTCCTATGAACGAATTTGCAGGGTTAGGATAAAGAACTATATTTTCATTTACACCCAAAAAAACTTTTCTAATTCCCAAAAGAGTTTTAACACCGTTAATATCTGTTTGACTTAGCCTATAATAAACAAAACCTTTGAGCTGTGTAGGTTCTTCAAAATGGTAATTTAGCGGAGTATAACTATTACCCGCACCGTTAATTGTTTTGACTTCATCCCAATTTACTAAATCAATACTCCTTTCTACTGTAAAAAAGTCGTTATTTTCTTCAGAAATGGTTTGCCAATAAAGATGAACACTTCTCTGGTATTCTTCAGCTTTAAAATATCCTAACTCAATAGGAAGTCCAATAACAGCCCTCATGTTAAATGCAACAAATGCTTGATCGCTTTCGCCACTCAATTTATGAAATAGTGATTTAACCAATAAATAGTTGGAGGCTGTAATCCCAAAGTCTGCAAAGTCATATCCAATGATTCTAATATCTCTATTACCGGCAAGGCTGGGTTGATAGCTAGGTGGTGAACTGCTAGGATTATAAAATTTCCAATATCCTTTACCGCAAGTAGAAACAGTGTCAAAACGAACAGCTAAAAAGTTTCCGATGACAGAATCTTTAACGTCTCTAATGCTAAAACTATCTGCTTTAGTCTTAGAAGGGTCTCCTACTTGTGTAATAATAATATCAGGAATACCGTCATTAATATAAGCTAAATCAATACCTGTATAATGATAAATTATAGACCCGCTTGAATTAAACAAAGCTGTACCCAAATCTAAACCATTCGTACCGTCATCTAAATAAAAGGGCGGAGGATTTGTTATTGGATTTGGGGTAACATTACCCGGACCTCCATATCGAAAACCAACTCCAACATATTGAGTAGAAATAGAATTAGCAGGTAGTATAGCCTTATAATCTTGAGGTGTAAATGAGATACTTTTTGAAGTTAATAATGCATCATTAACACCTGTAGAATAAACAGTGCTACCTATTTTATATCCTAATAATAAATGCGATGTATCGGGATAGGTGCTAGACGAGCTTGATACAACCTACCATCCGTCATAATCGGTATAAATTTCATGAACGGTTTTTTGTGAATATCCTTGTGGTATATTCATAATTGTGCACGCAACAACCAGTATGAAATTGAAAATATGAGTGGGTACTTTTGTTGAGAATTGTTTTTTCACCTAACTAGAAATTGATATGCAAAATAAAGCCAAAGAATAAAATTAAAATCCTTTTGTTTTTCACTAATTATGAAGTTTTATGTGGAAACAATTCATAATGTGTTAAAAATACAGAGTGTAAAATGTTATCAAAAAAGAATCCTTGTATTTATAAATTGGAGCCCCTTAAACGTATTGTCAATTGACGTAAATTTGTAACCCCCAATGATTAAATACACGGAGTTTAGTTTAGAGAATGGTTTGAGGGTAATTCATTATGAAGATAAAACAACTCCATTGGCAGTTGTGAATGTATTGTACAACGTAGGATCAAGAGATGAAAACCCAAACCACACAGGTTTAGCGCATTTATTTGAACATCTAATGTTTAGTGGTTCATTAAATATTGAGAGTTTTGATACACCGTTACAAAAAGCCGGAGGTTCAAACAATGCCTTCACAAATACAGATATCACAAATTATTATTTGACACTACCGGCAGAAAATATTGAAACTGCTTTTTGGTTGGAATCTGATAGGATGCTTTCACTGTCTTTTAAACAAGAGGCGCTGGATGTTCAAAAAGGTGTTGTGGTTCAAGAGTTCAGACAGCGATATTTGAATCAACCCTATGGCGATTTCTGGTTAAAACTTAGACCTCTTATTTATAAAACCCATCCTTATAATTGGGCTACCATAGGAAAAAAAATCGAACATGTAGAAAATACTACACTTGAAGACATTAAAGCTTTTTTTAAAAAATTTTATAATCCTAACAATGCAATACTTTGTATTGCGGGAAATGTAAGCATTGAAAAAACTAAAGAACTTTGCAATACATGGTTTGCACCAATTCCTTCCGGAAGCAGAAACCCAAATATTTATCCAAAAGAAGAAGAACAACGTTCACAGCGAATAGAAACATTTTATGAAAATGTACCTCAAGATATGGTAGCAATTGCTTTTAAGTCAGTTTCAAGAACAGATGTAAAATACTATGTTTCGGATTTGTTATCAGATATTTTGGGTAGAGCAGAATCATCAAGACTTTTTGATAATTTAGTAAGAAAACAAAAACTGTTTACTGCTATTTCTACCTATACTTCAGGAGAAATCGATGAGGGCATTTTTGTGATTCAAGGTAGGGTAAGTCCCGGAGTTTCTCATACAAGTGCAACTCAAGCAATTTGGGAGCAAATTGAAACGATAAAACAAGAGGGTGGTATTACCGAAAACGAATTGTTAAAAGTCATAAACAAATCAGAAACATCGTATTTGTTTAGCCAAACACAGGTGTTAAATGTTGCAATGGCTTTGTGTATATGTAAAAACCTTGGAGATATTAATCTTATAAACAAAGAACCGGAATTAATTCGAGCTGTTAAAGTCACCGACATTGTTGATTTTGCTAAAAAATATCTCACAAAAGAGAGGAGTGTAACACTAAACTATTTAAGCAAGGAAAAAAATGAACTCAAATAATTTCAGAAAGAAAGGACCTGCAATCTACCCTTTATCCTTGCCTTTGCTATCAAATCCGGACAAGGTTGCAAAAGGAATTTATGGGTTTTTTAAGGATGAGTGTGACGTTTTTAAACTAGATATAGTTTTTCCGAAAGCAGGAGTGGGTAATAGCATTTTGTCAAAAAGTAATATCTTTTGTGCTGATATGTTGCTCTCTGGAACTAACAAGCTATCAGCCCAAGAATTAAACGATAAACTTGATTTCTTAGGCTCTTATATCAATGTTACTACTACGTATTATAAAACGGTTTTGTCTGTTTATGGTATGAATAGGTATTTTGATGAAGTGCTTGAGTTGATTCATGAAGCTGTTTTCTTCTCAACTTTTCCTCAAAGCGAATTAGATTTATTAAAACAACAGAAGAAAAACAATCTACGAGTACAGCACCAAAAGACGGTATATCAAAGTTCGGTTCTGATGAATAAATATTGGTTTGGAGATGGTTCAATTTTAGGAAAACCAACTGATGAAGAAGATTATGCGGTCGTTACACGAGAATTATTACAAAACGAGTTTAAAACTAAATTTAATGAATGTTTTTTGATACTTACTTCGTCAATAGCTTTATCTTCAAAAACCAAGCAGATTGAAGAAGTTTTTAAAGATAAACTCACCGAGGATTTAACCTTTGTTGCGCAAGAAATAAAGTTTATTAAAAAGCATGCTGCCGACTCGGATTGTTTTTACTGTGTTTCTAATGCAAATCAGTCTTCTTTTAATGCAAGACTTGAAGTAGATTCCAGAAACACTAACGACTATGCTTCCATTACAATGTTAAACTTAATACTTGGCGGATATTTTGGATCTCGATTAATGAAAAATATTCGAGAAGACAAAGGCTGGACTTATGGAGTTTCTAGTAGGATTGTAAACTATTCTGACAATGCATTTATAGAAGTCTCCGGTGATATACAAGTAGATAAGGCAAGTCCGGTAAAAGATGTAATATTGAAGGAGTTTAACAAACTTTCGCATGAAACGGTAAGCAATGAAGAGTTTGAAACAGCAAGAAATTATTATTTAGGGAATCTACAGGAGGCATTTGACAGTTACTTTTCGTTTTCAGAAAGACATTTAGCGTTACTTGAAACAAAAAACACTCTTTCATGGTATAATACATTTGCAGACAAAATCAAACTGCTTACCCCATCACAAGTGCAACAAGCCGCACAAAATTATTTAAACTCAAATTCGTTAATTTATACGTGGTCAGGACCCAATCCATAGTATCTATATTTGTATTGTTTTTGTGCGTGTTTAAATTTTCAAATGTTTTAGGCATTGATAAACCCGTTCAAATTACAAGCGTTTGCTTGAATAAACTAGACTCAACAGCAATGATAAAATGGGTTGTTGTCTCTGATAATTGCGGTTCTTTTATTAAATATAAAATCTATGGAAGAGATGAACCATCATCATCTTTTGAACTAGTAGCCACCGAAAACGCCTATTTACAAACACAGTCTCAAGTTAAATTAAAAAACAATAAAGAATGGGAGTTTTTTATTGTAACCCAATTTGCTTGCAATGGAACAGATACACTGGTTTCAGATACAATCAAGGTAGATGTTGAACAGCCTTTTGAATGGGAGCTGGACTCTGTTAGCGTTGATTTAAAAACACAGAAAACGATTTTAGGGTGGAAACAACATCCGGCAAAAGATAGCAAAGGTTTTTATGTTTATTACGTTGGGTCGTCCAACATCCTTTTATCTGATACAAACGGACTTGTATTTCTAGACTCAATGCATGGACAGCCGGCTAAACAATCAGAGAAATACGCTTTGGCAACCTATGACAGTTGCGTCAATACATCACCCATTTCCCAAGGACTAAAAACAATATATTTAACAGGTAATCTTGATACTTGCAAGAGAACAGCATCTATTCAATGGACACAATATCAGGGAGTTACAATTAAAAACTACAAAGTTTATGTAAGTTCTGACTCGTTTTCGGGATTTACTGAGGCAGCAGAGGTTAATCCTGACACAGATTCTTTTATTTTAAGCAACCTTGAATCAGGTAGAAGGTATTGTATTGTAGTAAGGATGAATAGTGATTCCGGTATAACAAGTACCTCAAATAGAATTTGTTTTGAAACACCTACACCAACGGGCGCATCAAATAGTATTTATAATGTTAGCGTAACAGAAAAACAAGCAATTCAAATTGTTTTTATGAGCCAATTAAAGGAGGGAACAATAAGCCTGTTGAAATCATCTGATGGAATTAATTTTCAAACCTTTAAAACTTATGATGCAAAGAGTTTCCCTGAAAACATTACTGTGATAGATTCATTAGTAGATGTTGCTTCCAAAATTTATTATTATCAAATAACCCATAAGGATGTCTGTGACTATGTTATTCCTCAAGATTCAAGTTTAATATCAAATTCAATTTTATTAAACGTTTCAGAAAACAGTATTGAATCAGAATTAAATTGGAATCCTTATAATACATTTTCAAACGGGGTTGGACAGTATCATGTTTATAAACAATATGGACTTGAAATTTTACCTCGTTTCACGTGGAACTTAACAGACGTACTTACACCTAATCAAACTACTTCTTTTGATGTATATCAGAATCAAGAATATGCGTATAAATTATGTTATGTGGTTTCAGCAATAGAAAACGGAATTAATGTTTATAACAGACAGGACACTTCCTTTTCAAACTCTTTTTGTTTTGTACGAGAGCTTGCAATATATTTTCCTAATGCTTTTTCTCCTCATGGTATAAATACTACTTTTGGACCCGTTGGTATTGGTGTTATTGAAAAAGATAATGCTTCACTCCTCAGAATATATAATCGTTGGGGACAATTAATTTATGAAACACATCAAGTTACAAAAGGTTGGGATGGTACAGATAGTGCAGGAAATATTTGCCAATCCGGAACGTATATTTATTATGCCAAAATTAAAGGAGAGCTCGGAGAGGCAGTAGAATTTAAAGGTACTTTTTATTTAATAGATTAGGAATGATATATCTAAATAACACATACAATCTTTCTTTTCCGGCATCTGTAGAAAGAGTATATAAAACCGGAATTAAAGCAATAATGAATGACCATAAAGTTGATTTTTCATCAATAACGATAACCATGCTAAACGATAGCGCTCTGCTTGAGATAAATCAGAATTTTCTTAACCATGATTATTTTACAGATATTATAACTTTTACCTATTCTGATGAAGACGAGCCAATTGAAGCTGAACTATTTATCAGTGCAGATATGGTTGAAAGCAATGCTAAGAAATACAACGTGTCTTATCATAAAGAACTGCTAAGGGTGATTTTTCATGGATGTTTGCATTTGTGTGGTTTTGATGATCATTCTGAAGAAGAAAGAAAAGAGATGAAAAGAGAAGAGAACTTTTATGTAATGAAGTTTGCATTAAAAACTAGTTTCACGTGAAACAATAAAAAATGATTTTTGAAAAATATGATGTAATTGTTGTTGGAGCGGGTCATGCAGGCTGTGAAGCAGCTTATGCAGCAGGAAAGTTAGGCTCGAAGGTTTTGCTTATAACCATGAATATGGAAGTTATGGCAAAAATGAGCTGCAACCCCGCTATGGGTGGCGTTGCAAAAGGGCAAATTGTGCGAGAAATAGATGCTCTTGGTGGAATGTCAGGAATCATTTCCGATAAGACAATGATTCAATTCAGAATGTTGAATCGCTCAAAAGGTGCCGCAATGTGGAGTCCCAGAGCTCAAATAGATAGAATGAGATTTTCCGAAGAATGGCGATTAGCATTGGAAAACAACCCCTATGTTGATTTTTTTCAAGATTCTGTTGTAGATATTTTAACTAAAAATCAGAAGGTTCTGGGAGTAAAAACCGGAATGGGATTGGAAATTTATTCTCAATCTGTAATTATAACGAGCGGAACATTTTTGAATGGCAGAATTCATATAGGGAGAAAGAGTTATGGAGGAGGTAGAATGGGTGAAGCTGCTTCAACAGGCATTACTGCCAGTTTAGAAAAATTAGGTTTTCAATCCGGAAGAATGAAAACAGGAACACCTCCACGGTTGGATGGCAGAACCATTAATTATTCAATTTTAGAAGAACAAATGGGAGATGAAAACCCCGGTAAGTTTTCATTCTCAAATCAGACAAAATCTTTAACAATTCAAAAACCCTGTCACATAACATATACAAACGAAAAGGTTCATGACATATTAAGAGAAGGTTTTGCAGATAGTCCAATGTTTGCAGGAGATATTCATGGTCTTGGACCACGTTATTGTCCGTCAATTGAGGATAAAATTAACCGTTTTGCAGAAAGAAATCGTCATCAAATTTTTGTTGAACCGGAAGGTTGGAATACGATTGAGGTTTATGTGAATGGATTCTCTTCTTCTTTGCCGGAGACTATTCAACAAAGGGCGTTAAAAGAAATAAAAGGATTTGAGAATGCGAAAATGTTTAGACCCGGATATGCAATTGAGTATGATTACTTTCCGCCAACACAATTAAAACTAACTTTAGAAACAAAACTTGTAGATAATCTGTATTTTGCGGGTCAAATTAATGGTACAACCGGTTATGAAGAAGCAGCATGTCAAGGACTAATTGCCGGAATCAATGCGCATCTAAATTTAAATGAAAAAGAGCCGTTGATTTTGGATAGAGCAGATGCATATATAGGTGTATTGATTGACGATTTGATTAATAAAGGTACAGATGAGCCATACAGAATGTTTACTTCAAGAGCAGAATATAGAATCTTGCTTAGACAAGATAATGCCGATGTTCGCTTGACTCCAATAGGTAGAAAAATAGGTCTTGCCGATGAAGACAGAGAAAGAAACTTGGAAAAGAAAATAAACAATGTAAACAGCATTGCTAAACACCTGCAAACCAAGCAATTAACACCTGAAGAAATAAATCCGGTTTTAGAATCATTAAAAACACCGGTTGTCAAAGAAAAGGTAATTGCTTCTAAGATTTTGCTTAGGCCTCAAATAAGTATTGAAAATTTAAAACAGATTGAATCCATTTCTTCTTTTATTAGCACCATGCCGGAAGAGGATGTTGCACAAGCAGAAATAAACATTAAGTATGCTACATATATAGAAAAAGAGAAGGAAACAGCAGATAAAATTAAACGATTGGAGGGAGTTAAGCTAAACCCAGATTATGATTATTCTAAAATTGTTTCATTGAGTTCTGAGGCACGTCAGAAACTCAGTAAAATTAAACCGGAAACGCTGGGACAAGCAAGCAGAATAAGCGGAGTTTCGCCTGCTGATATTTCTGTTTTACTCGTATATTTCGGACGTTAAATAATGAAAAAAAGAACTTATTTATACTTGCCTCTTTTAATGCTTCTTTGGAGTTGTGCAAATATGTTGGCACCTGCAGGCGGACCTAAAGACATTAAACCACCTAAAGTTTCAAAATCAGAACCTTCAAACAATCAAACTGAATACACAAAAGCTTACATTAAGTTGACTTTTGATGAATATATTGGTATTGATAATCTTAATAATGAGCTAATCGTTTCACCTCCTCTCAAATATAAACCCACTTCAAAGATTTCAGGAAAAACAGCCATCATTTCATGGACAGATACACTGCTCGACAATACTACTTATACCTTTAACTTTGGTAAAAGCATCATTGATATTAACGAAGGAAACATACTAGAAAATTTCACTTTAACATTTTCAACAGGCAAGGAAATAGATTCGGCAGAGTATAAAGGTGTAATCACAACAGTAGATAAAAACGAAACATTAAAGTCAGCTTTCGTTTATCTATCAGAACAACCTTTTACTGATTCAACTTTCTTTCCGGTTCGTGCTCAATATCAAACCAAAACAAATGCTCAAGGATTCTTTAAATTTCAAGGTGTCAAACCTTCTACATATCAACTATTCTTTTTAGAGGACAAAAACTCAAACAAAATTGCCGATAACGGTGAATATGTCGGATTCTCGGACACGCCCATTTTAATTAAGTATTCCGAAATTGTTGAAGAACCGGATACGGCAAAAACAACAGAAGTAACTATAATACCCAATTACAAATCATTTCCGTTTTATAACTCCAAAAATCATTTTATAAAAAACGTATTTGTGTTAAACGATAAGCAAATAGCATTTCTTCCCCAAGAAAATATCTTCTTGGAAAAATGTTTTGCGATTGATCAAACACATTCTTTTCCTTCTTTTTTATTCAACGACACTTTCTTTGTTGTGAATACTAAATCCAATATAGTCCAACTAAAAATCACGAATAATAACCAAACAAACCTCTACAATTCAGATACACTCAAAATGTTATCAAAACCGGGAATGCTAAAATTATATAGGAAAAAGCAACTTGATAACAAACCTAATGACACTTTTTATACACTAAAGGCTACCTTGCCAATCCAACATTTTGACACCTCAAAAGTTGTATTGAAATGGGATAGCATAGAAACAAAACCAACAGTTTTTTGGGACGAATTTTCGGTTTCAATCGTACATCATTGGGAAGAAGGCAAACAATACAAAATAACCATCCAAGACAGTGCTTATAAATTCAATGATTCTATTTGGAACAAAAAGGAATTAGTATTTCAACACAATATTCCATTTCAAAAAGAGCTAAGCAATTTTGAACTTAGATTTATAAGAACAGGAATTGAATTTAGAGATATTAACTTGATTGTTCAAATTGAGAAAGACCAAGAGAAGTATTTTTATTTCTTGGCACCCGGAGATAGCATATTAACTTTATCATCACTTAAAGCGGGAAGTTATACAGTGTCCGTTTACGGGGATAAAAATGGAAATGGAATTTGGGACTCGGGTAATATTCAACAGTATATTCAGGCTGAACCGATTTTCAGACTCAATGCTCCAATAGAAATAAAAAAGGGATGGGATGGTGATATGAAAATTGAATTGTAAATTATAGAAGTTTTGGGAAGACACTCATATCTAACATGATTTTGTTTTCTTTGTTTGATATTAAAAGTACCATTGATTTTACTAATTTTGTCGTTCCTCAATCCATGAAAGATTATAGACTTTATAAAGGTGAATGTACAATTGGAGAAGCATTGGATAAAATGCTTGACTCTTATCACATTAGAGATAAAGTTGATTTAAGCAAGATTAGAACGTATTGGAAGGAAATAGCGGGAGAAGTAATTGCAAAATACACCACAGATCTTTATATGCGAAAAAAAGTTTTGTATATCAAAGTTTCAAACTCTATGCTTAAACAAGAGTTGAACTATATGAAAACAAAGCTTATACAAGCTATCAATGAATATTTTAAACGACAGGTTGTTGAGGAAATTGTAATTAATTAATACGCTAATTTTGACCCCATGAGTCATATAGTAGCTCCTTCTATTCTATCTGCCGATTTTGGTAATCTTCAGCAAGCATTCCAACTAATTAATCAAAGCCAAGCTGATTGGTTTCACGTGGATGTTATGGACGGTGTATTTGTACCGAATATTTCGTTTGGTTTCCCGGTTATGAAAACACTTAAGAAAGTTGCACAAAAACCGCTTGATGTTCATTTAATGATTGTACAACCGGAAAGATATATCCAAGAGTTTGCCAATGCCGGTGCAGATATTCTCACTGTACATTTTGAAGCATGCACTCATTTGCATAGAACTCTTGGTGCAATCAAAGAAGCCGGAATGAAAGCAGGAGTTGCAATAAATCCTCATACCCCAATAAGCAGTCTAAAAGACATTTTATATATGGCTGATTTGGTTTGTATGATGAGCGTAAATCCGGGATTTGGAGGACAAAAATTTATTCAGAATACTTATTCTAAAATAAAAGAGCTCAAAGAATTGAGTAAGTCGCAGAACCTTCATCCTTATATTGAAATAGATGGTGGTGTTACATTAGAAAATGCAAAATCATTGATTGATGCCGGTGCCAATGTGCTTGTTGCCGGCAATACTGTTTTCTCCGCACCTAACCCAATTGAGGCGATAGCAGCCTTAAAGAATGTTTAAAATATTACGAAGCAAACCCCGTTAAGTATCTATTGTGCAGCGAATCTTGTTATTTTTTATCATTTCATTGTTCACTCTATTGAACTTGAATGGACAAGATTCACCAAATGCGATTGTTTACGGAAAAATAATGTCGGATGACAAACCACCAAAACCCATGTCAGATGTACAGGTATTGGTTGACGGGGTGTTTACAGGGGTATTGTCTGATAATAGCGGGGACTTTGAAATAGAAATACCGGCAAACAAACAAGTGCTTTTGGTGTTTACTTATGCAGGCGTTAGTTCAAGAATATTAATAGAGCCGCTTAGCCCTATGCAAAGAAAGAAGGTGGATATAACCATTGCTGCAAAAATTCTTGAAGGGGTTGATATCAAGGAATCAAAGCGTCCAACCGGAAATATCATAAAGCTCAATCCTAAAATAGTCTATCATTTACCGAGTGTTAGCTCTGGTATTGAGGGGATTATAAAAACACTACCCGGAGTGTCTTCAGGTAACGAATTAAGTTCTCAATACAATGTAAGAGGAGGAAGTTATGATGAAAACCTTGTTTATGTTAATGATTTTGAAGTATTCAGACCACAATTAGTTCGTACGGGACAACAAGAAGGGCTGAGTTTTATCAACCCTTTTATGGTAAATAATATTACGTTTTCTGCCGGAGGATTTGAGTCAAAATATGGAGATAAAATGTCTTCTGTTTTGGATGTAGAATACAGAACACCCAAAAAATTTGAAGCAGTTGGGGAAATAAACTTTATGGGTGGAGAACTTAGCTTTGGAGGTATGAGTAAGAACAACAGACTTTCTTATATTGCAGGGTTTAGATACCGAGCAAATAATTATTTATTAAACTCTCTTGATGTTGAAGGTCAATATAATCCACAATTTCTAGATTTTCAATCTCTTGTTGTATATAATTTCAGCAAGAGTCTTAGGATTGAATGGTTGTCAAATGTTGCAAAAAACAAATATAGACTCGTCCCTGTTTCACAAACCACCTCTTTTGGTACTATTCAAACCGCTTTACAACTTAATGTAGGCATGACAGGCAATGAAATCATGGAATACAACACAGCCATGTCGGGATTTTCTCTTGTGTATGAACCATCAAAGGCATTGACTTTAAAATTTATGACTTCGGGAATATCTTCTGTTGAAACCGAAAAATATGATGTTTTTGGTGCTTATCAGTTAGATCTTATTGATAACAATATGGGCTCAGATGATTTTGGAAACGCAATAGCAACATTAGGAAATGGATTTTTTATCAATCATGCACGAAACGAACTGTATTATCAGATTATAACAGCCGACCACAAAGGAACATTTAAACCTATAAAAAAAAATATTGAACTCACATGGGGTATTGGATATAGACGTGATATGGTTGAAGACAAGTTTAAGGAATGGCACTATGATGACTCGTCAGAATACAATATCAATCCGTTTCATCTCTCTTCTGATTCTATTTTTCTCAGCTCTTATATCAATTCAAAAATTAATGTAATAAACAACCACATTCAGGGTTTTGGGCAATTCTCATGGATGATAGACCCTGAAAATTCACAACAAATCACAGTTGGGTTACGTACCCATTACAGTTCTTTAAATCAACAAAATGTTATCAGCCCGAGACTCCAATATTCAATCGAACCAAACAGAAGATTTAATAATAATATAGGAAACGACAGTCTTCGCAAAAGAGATTATGTTCTTCGTGCTGCAACAGGATTCTATTATCAGCCTCCTTTCTATCGCGAAATGAGAGATTTTGAAGGTAATATCAATACATCACTCAAAGCACAACGCTCGATTCATTATATTGTGGGAGCTGACTATTATTTTGAATTATGGGATAGACCCTTCAAACTCTTTACAGAGATATACTTTAAAGACCTTGATTATCTTGTTCCTTATGTTGTTGACAATATGAGAATCAGATACTACGCAGAAAATAGCGCTCATGGTTATGCCGGTGGTATAGATACCCGAATTAATGGACAGTTTATACCGGGATTAGAAAGTTGGTTTACTTTTTCATTTCTCAAAACAGAAGAGAAAATCAAGTATATCAATAGTTTCGGAACAGAGATTGAAAGTCCGTATTTGCGCAGACCCACAGATAGGAGAGTCAGCGCATCGTTATTTTTTCAAGATGAGCTCCCAATTTTGCCTGATTGCAGGGTAAATCTAAACATGGTTTTTGGCGCACCCATTCCTTATTTTCTGCCAGGAGAAGCTCGATATAGAGAAGGTAATAAAATCCCTGCTTATAGAAGATTAGATGCCGGATTTAACTATGTGTTTATTAAAGAAGGAGATAAAACAAAGAAGCTTTCCAAGACGTTTTCTTCTCTTTGGGCAGGTTTAGAAGTATTTAACATGTTGGGTATTAACAATGTGATTTCCTATCTGTGGGTTAAAGACATAAATAACAATATGTTTGGAGTACCTGAATTTTTAACCTCTCGAAGAATTAGTTTGAGGGTAATTGCCACTTTGTAAGGTGTTTAGTTCGTTTCTTCTTTAGCGTCTGAAGACTTTTTTCTATTAATCTCAGGGTTTTCTTTTTTGTGTGTCTTTAGGTTCTTATTAAATTTATTGAACACCAAGTAGAACCCATAAAACACTATCAGTGTAACCACAATTTCAGAAGCAATCAACAATATTTTAAATTCTTTACTGTGTGGATCGTTACTTATCAGCAGAAGAGTATTTAAAAGAGAATACATGGTGCTGCAAATGTAAGTGTTAGTTGCCTCTTTTTTATTTTAGTGATTTATTAAAATTGCAAGAATTAACTTCGCAGATTAAAATTCATGAAACTCTTTCGCCATAAGGATTTTAGGTTTTACTTGCTATTGTTTCTCACGAGTCTGTGGGGCGGTGTGTTTTTTATTCTACCTGACTTCTTTATTTATCCCACTGTCGGTATAAAGGGAATGCTCTATACAATTGCACATTGGATATTGGTTAGTCTGCCATTGATGATGTTGTTGTATTTGACAATGCTCAACAAATACATTTTTGCTACCATTCTTCCGGTTTTGGCGGTGCTTGGAGCCTGCATAGGGTTTTATAGCTTTTATTATAAAGCAACCCTCACCCCCATGATTTTGGACGCAACTCTTAATAATGATTTGCAAACTTCAATGGATGTTATGCCCTGGCTTCTCTTTGTCTGGATTGCTCTGTGTTTAGTTACTGCCATTATTGCTATTATGGCAAGATTCAGACTTAGGGGGCTAAGCAGACCCTATCTTCATTTGTTTGCGATTCTTGTAGTGTTTGCTCTTTTGTTTTCTGTGAGTATGAGGGCAAAGACCTCTTTCTATCAACACTTTCCTTTTTCGCTCTATTACAACATAAAAGAATACAACAAACTGTATGCATCACAAACCTCTCAACGAATGATGCCGGACACAATTAAAAACTTTGTATCCGAAGAAGGCCTTACCATTGTTTTTGTGATTGGCGAAACATTGCGTGCAGACCATTTATCATTAAACGGATATTCACGGGAAACAACCCCGCATTTAAACAACAGAGAAAATATAATTTCATACCCTAATATTTATTCAGAATATACTTATACCAACCCCAGCGTGGCACATATCATGACAAGGGCTGATAGCCTTCATAAAGAAAGAGCTTATACAGAAACCTCATTTGTTCCTTTGTTTAAGTCTTCGGGTTTTTACACAGCATGGATAGCAAATCAAGAACCTGCAAAGAGTTATGTTTCATTTATGAAGGAGTGTGATACACTGATTTATGCTCACCCCGAAAAATCTGTCTATACTTACTCTGAATGGCTTGACGGAGATTTGTTGCCCGGGTTTAATTATCTAAACAACATGCAAAATAACAACAAGCTTATTATCATGCATACAATAGGCAGCCATTGGTATTATAATAATCATTACACAAAGGATTTTGAAAGGTTTAAACCCGTTACCCAAAGCAAAATTGTAACCCAAAATGCCACACAAGAACTCATCAACTCTTATGATAATACGGTCATTTATACGGATTTCTTTTTAGACAGTGTGATTGCAACACTCACTTCAAAGAATGCCATTTTGATTTTCTTGTCTGATCATGGAGAGGCATTAGGCGAAGACGGGCTTTGGCTACATGCCAACGATAACAAAGCACTCAGAAATCCTGCTTGTGTTATTTGGTGTTCAAATATGTTTATTGACAAGTATCCTGAAAAGTTTTCTGCAATACGAGCTAATAAAGACAAGCGTTACCGCACTGATTTTTTGTTTCACAGCATTTTGAGTATTGGCAAAATTCCCACTAAGTTAATTGAAACCAAATACGACATTTCAAATGTTTCTACTCACCAATCAACAGATTCTCAATGAAGAATAAATACTTTTTTTCTGTCATCATTGCAACATACAACCGTGCTGTACTTGTACAAAGAGCATTACAATCTTTGATGGCACAAACAGAGTCTGATTGGGAAGCATGGATAATTGATGATGGCAGTACTGATGACACGCAACTTGTAGTCTCTTCTTTTCTCAGCCAAAAGATTCATTACTTTTATCAACCCAATCAAGGTGATGCGGCAGCAAAAAATAAAGGTGTTGAACTTGCTAAAGGGAACTACGTTACTTTCTTGGATTCAGATGATTATTATGAGGATACACATTTGGCTACAAGAAAAGAAATATTAATACAGCATCCGGAAATTGATATTTTACATGGAGGTGTTAAAATCATTGGAGAACAATATGTGCCCGATGTTTTTAGAGAAGGGGAATTGATACACTTGTCCAAATGTGTGATTGGAGCAACTTTTTTTATTAAAAAATCCGTGTTCACAGCATTGCATGGATTTGAAACCATACGCTTGGGTAGCGATGCTAAACTATTGGCTAAAGCTGAAAAATCAGGCTATTCAATAGAGAAGACACATCATCCTACTTATGTTTATGATCGTACAGGAACGGATTCTATTACCCACAATTACAACAAGAATATATAGGCATTAAAGCATGTTTATCTAATTAGGAATTTTGGTAAAGGTCGTTGAAAACTCTATTTTTCATAGTTGGTATTAATTCAATAAAAACTTTGTTTTGTACGTTTATAAACGACACCATGCAAAAGCCTTTTTCAGTACTTCTATTTTTCTTGCTCTTTTTTGCTGTAGGTGCTATACACTCCCAGTCAGACACAAGCCGAAATACATTTGTTAAAGATCAATATTATAACAAGCTAATTAAAGTAAAATCTGAAATTCCGGTCTTTTACAATAACAGCGTAAGGCTGGAAATCATGAATTTGCTTAAGAATCAAGGACATAAAACATCTGACATGATTGGCAAAGCTCATTTCGTTTTAAAAACATTAGGACCATATTTTGATAGTATCGGGATGCCAAAAGAGTTAGCCCTTATTTCCATAGTAAACAGCCAACTCAATAGCAATTATATAGAATCATCAACGGGCGCATCCGGTATTTGGCCCCTTACTTATTCAACAGCAAGACGTTATCGTCTTATCACCAATTCTTATATAGATCAAAGAAGAAATATCTGGCTTTCAACAGTTGCAGCAGCCTCCTATTTGCGCGACTTAGAACAAATATATCAGGATTGGCACTTTGTGATTACTGCATTTGCCGCTGGTCCTATTAATCTCAATATGGCAATCAGAAAAGCAGGCAATACCCTTGACTACTCAATGGTGCACAATGTGCTCGAATCCAATCAACGCCAATGTTTGGAAAAATTCATGGCACTTTGGTATGTCTATAATTTTGCGACCGAGCACAAAATTAATGAGAATCAATATCATATTCCTCAGAGCGATACTGTTTGCACTTCGGTAGCATTGAGTTTAGACTATGTAGCAGATAAATTACAATTAAAAAACAGTGTTATTTATCAATTAAACCCTGATTTTATTGAAGGTATTGTACCCGAAATTCCTCATTGTACCTGTTTTAGACTACCCGTATCTGAGATTCAAAACTATCAGAGTGCCCGCGACAGCATTGAAGTTAGAGCGCCAGAACCCGATACAACAGGAAAGGATTCAGTGCCTATGATTTCTCCCGAAATCATCAAAACTCCTACCGGGGTTCCTGTGAATGTAGATGTTACATCTGAACCCAAACTAATTTACTATACTGTTAAAAGCGGTGACAACCTTGGCTTGTTGTCAAAGCTGTTTGATTGTTCTATCAATGAAATTAAGAAATGGAACAATTTAAAAGGAACCATGTTGTATGCAGGAGCCAGACTCAAAATCTATGTTCCCGGAGATAAAGTGGCGGAATACAAAAAAATCAACTCAATGTCTGCTTCGCAAAAGCAAGCAAAAGCACGAAATAAATAAACGGATTTTGATGAAATCAGTTGTTTTAGGAATCATTCTTTGTAATTCACTCATGTTTGCTGCATGCACACAACAAAACAATGTTAATCTTGATGCTGAGTATAATCGTGAAATTGCTGACCATAGAGCTCAATTAGATTCTATGTTCAGAATAAGTAAGAATTCACCTTTTTATAAACACAAGAATTTCACCCATCTCAACTTCTATGAACCGGATGTCCGTTTTAGAATTAAGATAAAAGCACAAACAACAGAAAACCCTGAGATTGTTCAGTTTCAGACTAACACAGAACGAAAACCGGTTTACTTAAAAAAATATCTTTTGGTTTTTAACCTCATTGGTAAGCAAGACACACTCTGGGGTTTTGTTAAGAATGAGACCCCCAATGATATTTTTGTACCGTTTAAAGATTTAACAAACGGAAAGCAGACGTATTACGGTGGCAGGTATATGGATTTAAAATTTGAACCAAATTCAGACTCTGTTTGGTTGGATTTTAACAAAGCATATAACCCTTACTGTCATTATGATACCGGATTTTCATGCCCGTTGGTGCCATTCGAAAATCATTTGTCTTTGGCAATTGAAGCAGGTGAAAAATTGTATCATTAAAATACAACACCTATGCTTAACCCACTAAGCTGTGGACTAATTGCAGGCACTAAGCCTATTTTTTTAGATGGTCGAATCCATTTTTTTACTGAAGGAAAAATCTAATACGCAATTTCGGTTGAAAGCATACCAATACCGGCACCCGCAATAACATCACCCAGCCAATGTCTGTCATTAACCATGCGTAAGAATCCTGTTGCAAATACAAAAGGATAACTGGCAAGCCCAAGCAAGAGATTTTTGTCTTTGTACTCTTTGAAAATCAAATGAGCTGCGGAAAAAAGCGGAGTATCTCGTGAAATGATTGGGAAGTACGAACGTGGCGAAGCTGTACCATCTATTGATGCAGCTAAAAAAATTGCCGATGCTTTGGAAGTTACATTAGATTACTTGGTAGGCGAAGGGGCGAACGCTAAACTTGATAAAAAAACTGTAAAACGTTTACACAATATTGAACTGCTTGAAGATACTAAACGTAATGTGTTGTTTGATTTGATTGATACTTATATACGGGATGCTAAAATTCGTAAAGCTCACACCAGTTAAATAAACAACGCCCCTGATTTTATTAGAGGCGTTTCTCTACTGCCAGTTGATTGTATAATTTGTTAGATTGACGGGCTTTTTTATGAGCGTATAGTTAAGAAAAATTGTAGAACCACCCCACTTGCCTAATCTTCTCTTATAAAATTTCAGATTACCATTTAAATCTATTTTTGCATAATTATAATGAAAGGCAACAAAATCATGCAGTACATGAGTTTCAGTAATTTAATCACCTTTTTTAAAATTATATATACCCCAATTACCATAAGCTAAATCATTATATTCTTTTTCTATAGGCATACTTTTGTATTCATAACTTATAAATACTTCTCCTATACTAAAAAATCTGAGAAAGTAATATGTGGTATCTTTTAGGTTAGAATTAAAGGAACTGGATGTATAAACGGCAGAAGTATCAACTGGTAATATTGATAAAGATTTGAGTCTTCTAACATGCTTTTTTTTATCATACCTAAATTTTTTCTTAGGATGTTGATATGAGTAATCTCTTTCTTTTAATTCCTCATTTGTCAATAATCGTTGTGCCCATATTTCAGAAGGCAACAATGTGATCACAAAAAACAAAATAAATAATTTACTTTTCATCAGCTTCCTCCTCCTGTTATTCCTCCACCTATTTGTAGCGAACCGGGTGAAAAAGATTCAAACCTGTTTATTCTTCCTCCAAGAAATTTTGGAAAATTATCGTGTATCCCATTTTGTAAGTACAACGGATTAAATAAACCTGTTCCGGAATAATTGGTTCGGAGATTAAGTCCATTTGAGTTATTCAACTGTAAAAAAGTTTGACCGTTGGTTAAACTCGTATTCCTTGGTGTTTGGGAATAATAATTAAACCCATCACTCTTTTTATAAGAATCATAACTCGGTGATGTACCTATCCTTTCACCTGTAAATCCATCATAGCCACCAGACAATGTAATGCCACCGCCTAGATTTACACTTGCCACTAAACTACCAGTCCACCAACGATCATTTCTATCACCTATTCCAGGGAAAAAATCATTAGATGTATGCAGACTAAAATCTCCAGATCTAAAGCCAAGGCTTCCCACTCGCTGATTTCCTTCTCCACCTCCTACAAGATTTGACCCTATTGTAAAGGATGATTTGAAGCTGTTGTTTACACCAGTTAAATTAGAGGTTTCCGAATTAAATGTATTCAATGTCATTGGCGTAGCCGTGCCCTTACCAAAAGTTAAGGCAGGGCTTACAACTATGTCCATATTTAAACCTGTCTGACCTCCTGATGTTCCTGTTGTTCCCAAACCACCACCGTTAAATCTACCTGATAAATTCAAGCTACCCGTAAAATTACCAGAGTTGGCAGAAAGTCCGACACCTGCACCGATACTAAAGTTAGATTGTCCTTTAGTTCCAAAATTAAATGATAAAGAAACTTTTGCGCTTGTGCTTGCACCAGCTTTCGGGCAATCATCACAATCTCCGTTAGGGTCGCTATTAGTTATAGGGTTGTCGCTGGGGACTTGTGAGCTCTTTTAACTGGATCTTGATTCCAACGCATAACTACTCTTGTATCATACTCCCAAAACAAGGCTGTAGTGTGGTTTCCTTCACCCGATATTTCGTTTACTTTCTCTTGCGTGTTAAATCCGTATGAGTACGAAAACTCCTCGTTTTTATATGTCTGTATACTACTACCAAACGGATAATACACAATTGTGACTCGTCCTAAAAAAAGTTTACAGTTTAAAGATTTAATCCTGTTATTTGTTTACATATACTTTTTAGTCCTGAAATGACTTTACTTTTCTTGACCATTCTTACACGTTTTGGTGTAAACCTTTTTTAGGAATAGACTCCCAAAACGATTCCTATAAAAACCTTCTTACCCATCAGATAATAATTTCAGGACTTTGACAATAACTCTATCTTATTTCTCCCAAGACGTACACTACCGGATTCTTCTAATTGTTTTAATAGCCTTGATACAACTACCCTGGCAGTACCTAATTTATTTGCTATTTGTTCATGAGTCATTAAGATTGTGGTTGATTGTGTTACATCTGCAGTCTTTTTCAGCAAATCCAACAACCTTTCATCAACCTTCTTAAAAGCAATATCATTTACAATCTCTAATAACTCTTCAAACCTTTTATGATAAAGCCTAAATATGTAGTCCAACCACTGCGGGTATTCTTTGATAAAAAAGCTTAGTTTATCAATAGGTACAAACAAGATTTCGGCATCTTCCTCAACCTCTGCCCTGACCTTACTAGTCTCATTGTGTAGCCCGCCCAAAAACGACATAATACAACTCTCTCCTGCTTTGATGTAATACAACAAAATCTCACGACCGTCCTCTTCCTCTCTTATAACTTTCAGAATTCCTTTTGTTACTATGGGTAAAGAGTTGATGTGTGCATTCTCATTCAATACTACACTGCCGGCTTTGTAATGTTTCTGAATACCATATTGAAATAGTTTCGATACTAATTCGGGAGAAGATTTAAACTCTTCAATTTGTACAAGATTTTCCACAAGGCAAAGATAAAGCAATATAGCAGAGAAAGACTGATACGAACTGTACGAGCTTAATATTTCTTAGACAATTGAATAAAGCTGATAACAGAAAAACAAAAAAAGAGCCCAACCTTATTTGTAATTTTCATAAAAGAACAACAACAATTTTTATCAAAATTTCTACTTTTGCTGATACTTATCAATATGAGCATACAATATGCGGTAATAACCGGTGCGAGTCAGGGTTTAGGCAAATCCTTTGCTTTTGAACTTGCAAGTAAGAGATATAATCTAATCTTAATCAGTTTACCCAATCAAAATTTAACCGGTTTGTCAGAAACTATACAAGAGCAATATGGCGTATCTGTAATATGCAGAGAAACGGATTTAAGTATTTCAAGCAATGTAATAGAGCTGACCGATTGGATAAATAAGCACTATCAAGTTTCGTTATTAATCAATAATGCAGGTGTTGGAGGTACAAAAAGATTTGAAGAAGCCAGCCAAAGTTATTTGATGAATATGATTAATCTGAATATTACGGCAACAACCATTCTAACGCATCAATTACTGTCTAATCTGAAAAAGCAAGACAAAGCATATATTCTCAATATTTCAAGCTTATCTGCATTTTCTCCCGTTGGTTTTAAGACGATTTATCCGGCTTCTAAAGCTTATGTTCATTCATTTACAAGAGGATTGTTTCAAGAGCTCAAAGAAACTAATGTGTTTGTGAGTGTAGTAAACCCGGGCGCAATGTCAACCAATTCAGGAGTATCAGAAAGAATTAGTAATTTGGGTTTATTTGGAAAGTTTACATTGCTCGAACCTGATTTTGTTGCAAAGAAATGTATCAACCAACTTTTCAAGAAAAATAAAGTCATTATTGTGAATCCGGTAAGTTGGTTGTTCTTGAAAATATTACCTGAACGGATTAAAATACCGTTGTTAACAAACATCATTAAGAAGGAAATTCAGTAAAACTGATAATGGATATAATTGCCTTAAATAATGCTTATCAAACAGTAATTAAGCAGCTGATAAATATCAACTAAGTGTAATCAACACATAACAACTTCCAAAATAACAATATCTAATCAAGTCATTTGTTATCTTAAGCGTAGTCAAAATTTCAATTTATTCAATCTGTATTGGTTTCACACTAAAACTGTTGTTAGAGTGGAGAGATAAGAAATAAATACCTTTAGCTATTCCATTCAAATTTACTTGCTTGTTTTCCTTCAAAAAGGTAAAGACATTATAGTTACTTTTGCACCACTAATTTTAAAACAATGACAAATAAAGGACCGGTTTCAAATTTTATAAACCATCATTACAGACATTTCAATGCTGCTGCACTTATGGATGCAGCAAAAGGGTATGAAGCACATTTGTTAGAAGGCGGCAAAATGTTGATTTCAATGGGTGGAGCCATGAGTACTGCCGAATTAGGTATTTCACTCGCAGAAATGATACGCCAAGACAAGGTGCATATTATTTCATGTACCGGGGCTAACTTAGAGGAAGATGTTATGAACCTTGTGGCGCACAGTCATTACAAAAGGGTTCCCAATTACAGAGATCTTACACCCGAACAAGAAAGAGAGTTGTTGGACAATCATTACAACAGGGTTACTGACACTTGCATACCTGAAGAAGAGGCATTCAGAAGGTTGCAATCTCATTTAGAAAAAGTGTGGAAGGATGCGGAAGCAAAAGGTGAACGATATTTTCCACATGAATTTTTGTATAAAGTTGTTTTGAGTGGAGAATTAAAACAATACTATGAAATCGACCCTAAAAACAGTTGGATTATAGCTGCAGCCGAAAAGAACCTGCCAATTGTGGTGCCTGGTTGGGAAGATAGCACTTGCGGTAATATTTTCACAAGCTATGTTATCAAAGGGCAACTTAAAGCAAGTACTGTAAAAAGCGGTATTGAATACATGGTTTGGTTAACTGAATTATATAGAGAACTAAGCACTGGCAAAGGACTTGGATTTTTTCAAATTGGAGGAGGTATTTCAGGAGACTTCCCGATTTGTGTTGTACCCATGATGTATCAAGACTTAGAATGGGAAGAGGTTCCTTTTTGGGCATATTTTTGTCAAATTTCTGACTCTACTACTTCTTACGGTTCATATTCAGGAGCTGTTCCAAATGAAAAAATAACATGGGGTAAGTTGGATATAGACACCCCGAAATTTATTGTTGAATCTGACGCAACCATTGTCGCTCCTTTGATATTTGCTTGGATTTTGGGTTGGTAAGAATAAAGACTAATTTTGCACAGTAATTAATCAAAATCAATTATGGCATATCCCGAAATGATGGTAGCACCTATGCGTGCTGAGTTAACTAACGCTGATTTTATTGAATTAAAAACAGCTGAAGAAGTAGAAAATATATTCAATTCATTCCCAGAGAATCAAACAACCTTAGTTGTAATCAATTCTGTGTGTGGTTGTGCTGCCGGAGCAATGAGACCCGGTGTGTTACATTCTTTACATGGAGATAAAAAACCACAAAAGCTATATACAGTTTTTGCCGGAATGGAGGTTGAAGCTGTAGCCAAAGCCAGAGAATATATGATACCTTTTCCACCTTCTTCTCCTTCTATCGCGCTTTTTAAAGGTAACAAACTTGTTCACTTTGTGGAGAGATATATGATTGAAGGAAAACCGGCTGAAGCGTTAGCAGCAAATTTACAGGCTGCTTATAACGAATTCTGTTAAACAGTGTTATCTTGTTGTTCTGCCCAAAAGGACAAATCAAGTCTTTTGATTAACCGAAAGTTATTAAACAGAAGAAGACATTGTCTTCTTCTGTTTTTTTGTGAGAGTTGATAGGTTTTTTGGAAGTTATTTATTTTTAAAAGGAGAAGTACAATCCAATAGCCCATTTCTATGCACTGAATAATTTTTTAAAAGCTATTTGATTCAGCACAAACAGGGTGATTTTGTGTTCTATTTAATAATCAACGCTACAAACTATTATTTTAAGGGAATTTTGGAAATTTGCTGAAATCTCTGGGTCTTTTTTCTAAGAAAGCATCCCGTCCTTCTTTTGCCTCATCAGTTCCATAAATCAATCGGGTGGCTTCACCGGCATACACTTGTTGTCCTATGAGTCCATCGTCAATGAGGTTAAAAGCAAACTTTGCCATTTTAACAGCAGTAGGGCTTTTGGTCATAATTTCTTGAGCCCATTCGTATGCAGTTTGCTCAAGTTCGCTATGAGGAACAACAGCATTCACCATACCCATTTCGTATGCTTCTTGTGCATTATATGATTTACCTAAGAAGAAGATTTCTCTGGCTCTTTTTTGACCTACCATTCTGGCTAAATAAGCAGAGCCAAACCCTCCATCAATACTTGCAACATCTAAATCTGTTTGCTTAAATACAGCATGTTCTTTACTTGCAATGGTTAAGTCGCATACAACATGCAAACTATGTCCCCCGCCCACAGCCCATCCCGGAACAACTGCAATTACCACTTTATTCATAAAGCGTATGCGTCTTTGTACATCCAAAATGTTAAATTTATTAACGCCATCAGAGCCTTTATACCCTGTGTTTGAACGAACTCTTTGATCGCCTCCTGAGCAGAATGCCCAACCACCATCCTTGGGCGAAGGTCCTTCACCGGTAAGCAGCACAACCCCTATTTCTTGTGATTCATGAGCTATTATTAATGCCTCTAACATTTCATCCACTGTCAGAGGTCTGAACGCATTTCTTACCTCAGGTCGATTAATAGCAATACGTGCTACTCCATTACAATAGGTAAATGTTATATCTTCAAACTCTTTTATTTTTTCCCACTTGAGTGTATCCATAAATCGGTCTATTATTGAGCAAAAATAGAGTTTAAATTCTTAGTGTTTTATGAAAAGTATGGAGTTTACCCTAAAAGGAATTATTCGCTTACTCTCATAGAGTTATTACTTCCTACTGCGTGAATTGCTTCCCAACCTATAAGAGCTAATTTGCGCTCACTTCCCCACATATAATTGCCATATTCACCCGATGAACGCACAACCCTATGACACGGAACCAGCATTGTGATCGGGTTGTTTCCGACTGCGGTTCCGACTGCACGTGATGAACGCGGACTCCCTATCTGTCTTGCAATAATTTGATAGGTGGTAAGTGAGCCAAAAGGAATTTGAAGAAGGGCATTCCAAACTTTAATTTGAAAATCAGTCCCTTTTAGATGTAAGGGAATGAGTGCGCTTGTTGCTTTGTGAGGAAAAAATGCACTGAATGCATTGTTGTGTAGGCTTACAGATTCTTCCTTTAATTGTGCATTTGGAAAAAGTTCTTTTAGAACTGTAATTTCTGTTTGAGGATTTGTACTAAAAACCATGTAACAAAGCCCTTTTGCAGAAGAAGCTATAAAAAGTGAACCAAAAGGACTTTCTGCCATTGAATATGTTATGAGTAAATTGGAGTCAAGGGCTTCTTCTTCGCTCATTTGAATGATGGATATTGGAGCATGTTTAAAGTCAATTCTATTATCTAATGGATGACTAAAAAGACTTCTTTGTTGTGTTTTTTCTTTGAGTCGATAATGAGCATACTCAGGGGTTGTATAGAGTAAAAAATCCCTTGGTCCAACTCCGCACCAATCAATGAACATGCGATGAAACACTTGTGGAGATACTTGCATTATCTTGGCAACCTCATCTAAGTGGTTTCGAAGCAAGGGCTGTTTCTCAAGAATAGCCAATGCCTCAAGAATATATTCTGAATATAATTTGCCTCTGTATCTCACTTGTGGGGCAAAACTCGGTGCTACGATTGAGTAGTTTTACACTTTTTGGCAAAGGTTTTCCTGAAGGATGTGAATAACCAAATATTCTACCTTTGCATACCATGATAAATCACACTAAGCTCAGTGTTAATATTAATAAAATTGCACTTATTCGCAATAGTAGAGGAACAAACAATCCGAACTTGATTTCTGTTGCCAAGGACTGTGAACGCTTTGGAGCTCAAGGAATTACAGTTCATCCGCGTCCTGATCAACGACATGTTAGATTTGACGACTTGGAACCACTTGCCAACATTGTGAAATCAGAGTTTAATATTGAAGGAAATCCTACACATGATTTTACCCAAAGAGTTTTACAAATTAAACCGGCACAAGTAACTCTTGTGCCTGACGCTGAAGACCAGCTTACCAGCGACCATGGTTGGAATACTATCAAAGACAAGCAAAAACTTATAGATTTGATTGCACCTTTCAAAGAAGCAGGAATCAGGGTGTCAATATTCTTGGATGCCGACCCTTTGCTCGTAGAATCTGCCAAAGAAACCGGTGCGGACAGGATTGAATTATATACGGGTCCTTATGCGTGGAATTTCCACAAAAACCCATTTGAAGCTATAGAGCCATATATTCAAACAGCAAAAGAAGCGGCAATTGTTGGCTTAGGACTTAATGCAGGTCATGACCTTGATTTACATAATCTGAATTATTTTTATAAAAAAGTACCCGGGTTGCTTGAAGTAAGCATTGGACATGCATTGGTTTGTGATGCCCTTTATTTAGGCTTGGAAAACACTATTAAATTGTATTTAAACAGACTAAATCCGACTTTTGAGATGCGATGAAAGTATTTTCAAAAATATTGTTCTTGTTGTTTTGTCTTTGCATAAATTCAAGCCACAGTTATGCATGGGGCTTTTTTGCACATAAGAAAATCAATGAGTTAGCAGTATTTACATTGCCGCCTGAGATGTTTGGTTTTTATAAATTGAATATTGAATTTATTGCAGAACATGCACCCGATCCGGATAACAGGCGATATGCTATTGCCGAAGAAGGTGCCCGACATTTTTTAGATGCTGATAGATATGAAAATGCACTTCCTTTTGACACAATACCTCAAAAATGGGAAGACGCAGTGGCTATGTTTACCGAAGATACTTTGCAAAAACATGGTATTGTTCCTTGGCATTTAGAGTTAATGGTGAAAAGACTAACGTATTCGTTTAAGAACAGAGATTTATATAAAATAATACGATATTCAGTTGATATCGGGCATTATGTTGGCGATTTAAACGTGCCTCTACACACCACATCAAATTATAATGGGCAGCTTACCAATCAACATGGAATTCATGCACTATGGGAAAGCAGACTGCCTGAACTATTTTCGTCAGGCTATGATTTTTTGGTTGGCAAAGCAAAGTATATTGAGGATGTTAGACAGTGTATTTGGATGCACTTTGCAGAAAGTCATTCCTTGGTAGATAGTGTGTTAAACGTAGAACGCAGCGTGTCGCAGCAATTTAGCGAAGAAGAAAAGTATAGTTTTGAGCAAAGAGGAGCAAGTACCGTTAGAGTATATTCTCAAACCTTCTCAAAAGCATATCATAAAGCATTGGGAAGCATGGTAGAAGACCGCATGAAAAGTGCGATTAAACTGTTGGGTGATATTTGGTTTACTGCATGGGTAAATGCAGGGCAGCCCGATCTGAATGAATACAAACAAAAAATTCAGTTGGACGAAGAAGAACTCAAAGAGTTACAAGAGATAAAAATGAAAGTTAAAGATGGGAAAATCAAAGGAAGACCCGAACCAACAGAATAGAACCCTTTTCACTCATATCTTTGCGCCATGCTAAATATTGCAAAAAAGCTGATTGCACTTGTTATTGTGATGGTGTTAGGGGTGATGGTGTTTATTTGGTATCGTTCTTCTCAACCACCCGCTTTGCTGGGATTGATTCCACAACAGGTAAAAGAAGCCGGGTTTATTGATGTGCGCAACTTAATGAAAAAGGCGTATTCGCAAGGTGTAACCGATTTGGGAGAATTAACTTATCCTGATTTTCTTCATCAGGTTTTTTCTGTTTCTAATAATGCAAAAGAACCCGGAATCAATTTGTATAGTGAATTAGTCTGGTTTAAGCATCAAGAAGGGTATAACTGTATTTTTGTTAGATTGGCAAATACAGAACGTTGGGAAGCTTATCTACGTAAATATAAAGAAGAGGCACAACTTGAGGATATACAAAGTCAAGACGATATCCAATATGTACGGTTTAAAAATTACAATGCACTTTTTGCATGGAGAGGAAAACATCTGGCTTTGCTTTATGACTCAGCTAATGCAGAAATATTATCCTTTTCACAAGCTTTTGATGTATTAAAACCAAAATCAAAAAGTGAAATTCTGAATAAAGCGTATGAAAAAACAGCACCGGATGTTTTTTATGTTGACTTAGTGAATAACAATACATTAGCCATAAAATTACTGAATGGTAAAGTTCGGTATGTATGGAACGAAAACGTAAAGAATCTTAACGAATTTGCTCCTTTCAGCAGTATAGATGCACAAGAACTAATAGCAGGTGCAGATACATCTGTAACTTATATGAGTGCTGACTTTGCACTCCAACAAGTAAATTTTGTAACTGAAGAACAGCTCAAGAGTAAGCATTATGCGGGAGTTGCAATTTATTCATATCATTCAATAGGAGTAGATTCTATAATGTCATCAATAAAATACTTGGATAAAATACCGAATCAAATTCATGGGTTTGCAATCAAGAATCCTGCAAAAACGCTCTTATTCCAAGACTCCTACTCAAAACACATAGTGGATGCAGACACTAATAACATTAGAATTTTTAAGACAAAAGAGCAACTCACAATCGGGACTCAAGAGATTGGGACCATTTATTTTTTAAAATCCAATCAATTGCTTTTTAAGGAAGTTGCAGAGTATATTATGTCAAATAAGATGTTTGGGAATGTTCAAGATAAAAAGAACTAAATCTTGATTCCTAAAGTCATACCCAGTTTTAAATTATTTGATTTCTTGAAAGGTAGAAAAAAAGAATGAGACTCAGCCGCATCTCCGATATTAGTGGGTGTAATTCCTCCACCAAAGTAAAAATCCATACTAAAAATGTCATAGAAACGTGTTCTATATCCCAATACTGTTCCTATACTAAATGCATCAGAAGCGTACTTGACGGGTGTGTATTTTGTTATTCCGCTTAAACCATCATATTCAGTTTTGTCTCCTTTAAGGGTTATGTTTTTGTAAACCCCGTAGATACCTACAAAGAAATTATCAGGTGCTGAAAAAGAACGGCTGTAAAAGCGATATTGAGCTTCGGTGCGAAAGGCTTCCATGCTTGAAAAGTCAACATTATTACTATTTCCAAAATAATTATAACTATTGCCTGAGTAGCTCATAAAATAGCCGGCAGATATTTTTAATGAATTATTTGTACGTGTTTCAAACTCAGTGCCCATTTCCATACCGGAAATAAAAAATGATAAAGGATAAAAAACCAACTCCTGTTTAACTGGTTTTAATCCGCCTGCTGAGGTGCTTTTGATAGAAGCATTCTGATTTTTATAAATGTTTGTTGCATTGACACTTTGGGTCAAAAGAATGCTGCAAGACAAAAGAAAAAATGCGTGTACTGTTTTCATAAGATTTAAAATAATTGAGTTTGTTTTTAATGCATTGCGAATTTCACGAATAATTTCAATATACCAAACTTCCTTTCATATAAAGTATTGTAAGTTGATTTTGGAATAAGGCTTCAATAAAGCTAAAAAAAAGCCCTCTCAGTATAGAGAAGGCTTTTATGAATAGTTTTAAATAAGTGCTTATTTAATAATTACTTTTCCGGTTGCGTTAAAGTTTGCAGTATTCATTGTATAGAAATAAACACCTGCATTAAGACCGGTAGTTTCAACCTCGATAAAGTTGTTACCAGCTGCATACTCTGCAGAGATAGTTTTTACAGTTCTGCCAGTAATATCTTTGATATCAAAAGTAACTGTTTGAGCAGCACCAAGTGAAAATGGTATTGCAAAACTCATTGCATTGTCAGTTGGGTTTGGATAACCATTGCCAAGACCATATCCGTTTGCATTTGGAGTAACCACATCTACGTTTTGAGAAGTAGCATGGAAAGCTACACCGGAGAAACCGGATAAGAATGGGCGGTATGATTTCCAACCACCTTGACCTGTTGAGCCATATCTTAAATCACTTTGTGTAGCAAACATGTTGTTAATTGCTTCAGGGTCCACAATTCTCAGACTCTGTCCATCTTGTGCATAATAAGAAATAGCAAGTAAGTTATGTTTGTTTCCAATGGTTACATCTTTATTAACAGAAATCAAGGTATCGTTGAAAGTGTATTTTTTCATTGGTTTGAACAGGAAAGAAATTCCATATAAGTTATCAGGAATATTATTGCTACCATTCATTTGCTTTCCTACAAACATTGATAATCTTCTTGATCTGAATTTCAAATCCTCAGTCATAGAATCCTGAAATTCTTTTGTTAAGAATATTGTATCAGTTTTGTATGCACCGGTATTCATAATAGTTTGAGGAACGTACTTGTCAATATTAGGCATACCTGCATAATATGTTTGAGCATCTCCTTGGAAAGTTAAACCACGGATTTGTAGGTCTTCATTCGCTCCAACAAAGTGTTGAATATATAGGGTGTCAACAATTTCTACTTTAGTAATATTGTCCCCACCACCAGTAAAGGTTGCACCTGAAACTTGTAAATCTGTGTTGTCAGAAGACAAAGTTGTTGCATTACCTGCCGAACCAATAGTTTTAGCTGTTATTGTTAATTCGTTTCCATTAATTGCAACAGTATATCCTAATGCTTCGATAGCTGTTTTAATTGAAGCGGCAGTTGTAGCTTCATCAACAGAAGCATTCCATTCAGCACCTTCGGTTAAGGAATCACCACCAATTTCTAATATAGCTCCAGTTAAAGTTGAAAAGTCAACAACAGTAACAGTTGCAGTTGCATAAACAGAATTGATAACATTTAATGAATCTACTTGGCGAATATATGATTGAGCCCAATTGATAGAGTCAAGAGTATAATTAGTCCAACGGCTGAAATATCTTGGTGTTCCATCATTCTCGTCTGTAAATACGTGGTCTTTTGGGTCAAACATAGTTCCAATCATTTGGGTAAATGATCTGCCTAACTGATCATCGTACATAATATGTACACTGTCTGGAAATAAGAAAAGGACATAAGGAGTATAAGAAAGTCCGTTTGCATTTGCGTAGTCATTTGCGAAAAAATACCAACCGCTCTCTTCCCTTCTGTCATTCCTCTGATTCATTTTTTGAAGAAACCCTGCTTCTTCAATAGCTTGATAACGGTGAGGATTGTTGTCCAAAGTTATCACATTGGTGCTTTGTTGAGCTGTAGATAAACCACAAAAGCCCAAAAATAAAGCCATCGATAATACAATTTTTTTCATATTTAATTTTTTTGAGTGTGCAAATATAAATAAAAAGCTTCTGAAAAATGCTGCTACATTTTTTGCTTTGCTAGATATAACCGAATAGATACTATATGTCCCCTAAGTGCGGACGCAGAATTATTTCTTCCAACACTGTGTGTTTTCTATTGTGCCAGGCGGTCAAAACGAACTGAGCCACATCATCAGGCATCATAAATCTTTCCGGTGGCAAATCAGTATCTGCCCAACTGTTTGTGAGGGTAGCACCGGGCATCAGTGCTGTTACGCCAATATTCAGATGTTTAAGTTCTTGACGTAAAATTCTGGTAAAGCCCAACAATCCATATTTACTGATACTGTATGAGCCTCCATTACTGTGGGCAGTAATAGAGGCGGTGGAACACATATTAAACACATAGCCGTCTTTGCTTTTTTCTATTACAGGCAATAACTTTCTGACAAGGTAATAAGGTGCGGCTAAGTTAATTGCCATTTCTTTTTCAAAAACACCCTCTTCTTCGTGTATTGTAGCACCCGGTAAAAAAATTCCGGCATTGTTGATTAAAAGGTTCAATTCTCCAAAGGTTTGATTCACAAATGCTGCAAATTTCATTACCTCCTCCTTGTGTTCAAAATCAGCTTGAAAAGTATGGATTGTTACCCCTGTCTGATGTAATACTTCTTTGTGCAGAGACTGTAAATTCTGCGCACTTCTACTGTTTGTAATAATGTCAAACCCTGCTTTGGCAAAATGCAAAACCAAACTTTTCCCAATCCCTTTTGTTCCACCTGTGATAACTGCCGTTTTTTTCATGTGGTCAAAAATAAACAGAAACATTCTAATTTCGCAGCTTCGATTTATCCAATGAAATATAATTATATTTATCATCTTGGGCGGTATGTATTCTTCATTAGAGGTATGTTCAGCAAGCCTGAAAAGGCAAAGATATTTGTAAACAGAGTCTTTGAAGAAATGAATAATATCGGCATCGGTTCGCTGCCTATTGTTGCTATCATCTCGGTCTTTATAGGTGCTGTTACTACTGTTCAGACTGCATATCAGCTTGTATCACCTCTTGTTCCTGCTTCTATTATCGGTCAGATTGTGAGCGATTCTTCTATTTTAGAATTATCTCCGACTATTATGTCGTTAGTTTTGGCGGGTAAAGTAGGTTCTCATATTGCCTCTGAAATAGGCACAATGAGGGTTACGGAGCAAATAGATGCGTTAGAAGTAATGGGTATCAATGCTTCCGGCTATTTGATTTTGCCTAAAATAATCGCTGCATTGTTTATGTTCCCTATTCTCAATATTATTTCTATTACTTTGAGCATTTGGGGAGGTATTACAGCAGGTGAACTTACCGGTGCTTTATCGCAAGAAGAGTTTTTGTTTGGCGCAAGAGAAACTTTTAAGGGATTTGTTGTGTTCTTTTCTATTCTTAAAGCGGTTACGTTTTCCTTTATTATTACTTCTATTTCTGCTTACCAAGGGTATCATACAAGCGGTGGTGCATTAGAAGTAGGAACATCCAGCACAAGATCAGTGGTGTATAGTTGTGTGATGATTTTATTTGCAGATTATATTTTAGCACAACTCCTTTTAAAATAAAGCCCATGATTGAATTACTGCATGTCAATAAGTCGTTTAATGGAATCCAAGTCTTAAATGATATTAATATTCAATTTAATGCCGGAGAGTTGAACTATGTCATTGGTTCTTCGGGTGGAGGAAAAAGTGTATTGATGAAGTGTATGGTTGGACTGGTAAAACCTGATTCAGGCAGTATTTTGTATGACGGAAGAGATTTTTTAGCTAAAAATGAAGATGAAGTACGGGCGGTTAGGCAAGAAATAGGTATGTTGTTTCAAGGCACTGCATTATTTGATTCTCTTACGGTTGAAGAGAATGTAGGATTTCCGCTCAAGATGCTTTCAAACATGAACAAATCCGACATACTCGATAGGGTTAATTTTTGTCTTAAAAGAGTTAATTTGGACAATGTAAACAAAAAATATCCTGCTGAAATTAGTGGAGGAATGAAAAAAAGAGTTGGGATTGCCAGAGCCATTGCTTTACAAATTAAATATTTGTATTGTGATGAACCTAATTCCGGATTAGACCCGTTAACCTCTCGCGTGATTGATGAACTACTAAAAGATATTACCGAGGAGTTCCAGATTACTACTGTTATTAACTCACATGATATGAAGTCGGTTTTTGATACAGGTGATAAAGTTACTTTTATTTACAAAGGTGCTGTTAAATGGCATGGAACCCGACATAATATTAAAAATGAACTTGCAGATGTGCCCGAATTAGATGCTTTTGCTAAAGCATCATTTCTAAGCTAATCCGCTCACTTGAATTCCCAATTATATGTTATAGAAATCTAATTTTGCACTGAATTAATAAACCCGTTTTGAAAAAATTAATACCACTCATACAGCAATCGCCTTCAAAGAATATTGTAATTACAACACATCACAAACCGGATGGTGATGCAATGGGTTCTACCTTGGCGTTATACAATTTTCTCAAAAATATAGGACTGCAAGCAACTGTTATTACACCAACTGATTATGCAGATTTTTTGACTTGGTTGCCGGGTAATGAATTTGTTGTTTTATATCCGAATGATGTTGAAAAGTGTAATCAATTAATCGTAAATGCGGATTTTATTTTTTGTCTTGACTTTAATAAGTTGTCAAGAATCAATGAAATGGGGGTGGAGGTTGAGAATTCCAAGGCAATGAAAATCCTGATTGACCATCATCAAGAAGCACAGCAATTTGATGATATGCAATGGTGGGATTCAAAAGCAACTTCTACTTGCGAGCTGATATTTAAACTCATTTTGACGGAAGGATATTCTAATAAGATAGATGTCAATGTTGCAACCTGCATCTATACAGGGATGATGACTGATACGGGTGGATTCAGGTTTAGAGGTGTGAGTTCGGAAACGCATGTAATTATTGCCGCATTATTAAAAACAGGAATAGTGCCTGCTGATATTCACTCAAAAGTGTTTGATAGTTTTACTGCTGATAGGCTTAGGTTGATTGGGTTTGCACTGTCTGAGCGTATGGAAGTGTTAAACGAATATAATACGGTGTTGATTTACTTGACACAAGAGGACTTGAAGAGATTTAACGTAAAAACAGGCGATACAGAAGGTTTGGTTAATTATGGACTCGGAATAGAAGGCATGGTTTTATCAGCATTAATTATTGACAGAACTGTTATGATAAAGATGAGTTTTCGTTCCAAAGGCGAATTTGATGTAAATGCTTTTGCAAAAAAATTGTTTGGAGGCGGAGGACATATTAATGCTGCCGGAGCCAGCAGTAATCATCCACTACAAGAAGTGATAACTACGTTTAAAGAAAGTTTAAAAGAATATAAAACACAACTCAAATGAAACGACAACACAGCAATTGGTTGGTAATAATCGCATTGGTTTTGGCAGCATCTTGCGGCACAAAATCAGGTTTTGAAAAAACCAAAGACGGACTTCAATTTAAGTATCTATTTAGAAGTGATAGCAAGGTTTTGCCACAATTAGGACAAATTTTGTTTATCAATTATATCATTAAAACAGAGGATGACAGCACTTTGTTCAGCACCTATGACGATTTGAAGCGTCAAGACAGAATAGAGTTACAAGAGCCTACATTCAAAGGTGGAGATATTTTTAGTGCATTAGCGATGATGTCAGAAGGAGATAGTATGGCATTTCTTATTTCGGCAGATTCTTTCTATCTCAAAACCAGACAAGAAGGACAGCTCCCTTCAAACATCAAGACAGGGTCTTTCTTGCAATTTGTTATCAAACTCGAAAAGATTGTTAATGCACAAGATTATGACGCACTGAAAAACAGAGAACGCTATGAAAGATTGATAAAGGAAGTGGGTGAAATAGATAGCTTTTTTAAAGCAAAAGGTTGGAAAGACACCAAACTTGACAATGGAATAAGATATTACATAACCGAACATACAGAAGGCAAGCAAGCCAAGTTGAACAGCGAAGTAGAATTTCACTATGTAGGAACATTATTAGAAAACGGAGTTGAATTTGTAAACTCCTATTTAGCTGGTGGCAGAGCAAGGTTTATTGTTGGTGATGAGGATATTAAACCGGAAGCCATGAATTATATGGTAATGCAACTGCGAGAGGGCGAAAAAGCAACATTCGTTGTGCCATTTGATCTTGCATTTGGCGAATATGGCGTAGCGAACCTTGTACCACCCTATGCAACCGTTATTTATGAAATCTTCTTGGTAAAAGTGAAGGAATAGTAACTTTGGAGCTAATAACAATAAGATTGTTGTGGCAATGAGTTATTCGAATTGTCTGAAGGTTTGCACTATTTTGTTGGATTCAATACAGGATTAAATCCTATAACTCAACCAATTATTTCTCTATACCGCAACCCTGCAAACAACATTCTTCATATAGCAGGGTTGATAGAGAATAACCTATACAGAATTTACAACATGTTAGGAGTTGAAGTTTCAACAGGATATAGTAATGGCAACTCCCTGTATGTTGCAGATTTGCCAAAAGGGGTGTATTTACTTCAAATCCAAACCAAGTCAAGTGTTTTACAGTCAAGATTTGTAAAAAAGTAGTTTTGATTTGTCAAGACTTGTGTCTTGTGTGTTTTCAAAACATTAATCAATCTAAAGTATCGGTACATTTTTTATGCTTAAAATATTTTAGGCAAAAAACATTACTTTTGACAACCTCAAAAAAGACAAACTTATGACTAAGAAAATTTTATCAATCTTTATGTTGGTTTCTGTGCTGACATTTTTTACTGCAAATCTTTCTTCTTGCAAAAAAGACGAAACGAAAGAAACAAATGATGACGGAACTCCGGGAGCAGTTGATGTTATTATTATTGGCAGTTGGAAAGTAAATAAAGTAACGTTAAAAGGTGCAGATGTAACAAGCACGTATTTGTCAGCACAGAAAAGTTTTGACATGACTTTTAACTCTAATGGAACATGTGCTGTTAAAAGAGGTGGTGCAAATCTTCCGGGTAATTATGACTTTAATAAAGATAAAACACAATTAACCATTACATATTATAATGATGAGATTGAGCGTTTTCAGATTATTAAATCTACCACCACTACTCTTGTGATGAAAATGACTAGCGGAACGGAGAACCACGAATTTACGTTTAAGAAAATCTAAGACTCTTTTAAGAGTTAGTTGTGATACGTTGTGAATTACACTGTATTCAACGTAAATTCGCACCGCTAAAAAATGGAAAGTCCAAAAAAGATATTAATTACAGGAGGTGCCGGTTTTATTGGCTCTCACGTAATACGCAGGTTTGTCAAAAATTATCCTCAGTATGAAATTTTTAATCTTGACAAGCTGACTTATGCCGGCAATCTCGAAAATTTGCTCGATATAGAAAGTGCAAGTAATTATACTTTTTTAAAAGGTGATATTACTGATGAAACATTCATAGCTCAGCTATTTGAAAAACACCAATTTGACGGAGTGATTCATCTTGCTGCCGAGTCCCATGTGGACAGGTCAATTCTCGCGCCTTTAGAATTTTTGAAAACGAATATCTTAGGAACTGCAATTTTGCTTCAAGCCTTTAAGAAGCATGGCAATACAAGTGCCGGATTGTTCTATCATATCTCTACAGATGAAGTATATGGAGAGTTGCATGATGATGGTAAATTTCTTGAAACTACACCGTATTCTCCAAACTCGCCCTACTCTGCTTCCAAAGCATCCTCAGACCATTTTGTACGCGCATATCATCGCACTTTCGGGCTGCCGGTTATTATTTCAAACTGTTCAAACAATTATGGCTCACACCAGTTCCCGGAAAAGTTAATTCCTTTGTTTGTCAATAATATCCAAAACAATTTACCATTACCTGTTTACGGGAAAGGTGAAAATGTAAGAGATTGGCTCTGGGTGGAAGACCATGCACGCGCAATAGATGTGATTTTTCACAACGGTAAAGTAGGCGACACTTACAATATTGGAGGTAATAACGAATGGAAAAACATTGATTTGGTATTGCTTATGTGTAAACTGTTAGACGATAAATTGGGGAGAGCAACAGGAACATCTCAAAAGCTTATTACCTATGTAAAAGACCGTGCCGGACATGACTTTAGATATGCAATCGATTCAACAAAATTAATGTCAGAACTTGGTTGGAAACCTTCTGTTAATTTTGAAGAAGGATTGTCACTTACCATTGATTGGTATTTAAACAATCGTCAATGGCTTGACAATGTAACCAGCGGGGCTTATCAGAGTTATTACCAAACCCAATATAGCAACAGATAATCAAATAAACCTAAATTTGCGCCCGATGAAAGGGATTATACTTGCCGGAGGATCAGGAACAAGACTACATCCACTCACACTCGCAATCAGCAAACAGTTGATGCCGGTGTATGACAAGCCCATGATTTATTATCCTTTGTCTGTTTTGATGATGGCAGGTATCAAGGAGATATTAATTATTAGCACTCCCCATGATTTGCCATTATTTGAAAAATTGTTGGGAGATGGACAAGCGATCGGTTGTAGTTTTGAATATGCTGTTCAAGAGGTGCCAAACGGACTTGCACAAGCATTTGTTATTGGAGAGAAGTTTATTGGCAATGATAAAGTGGCTTTGATTCTGGGCGACAATATCTTCTTTGGCGAAAGCCTTCAAGATTTATTACATTCTTGCAAAGAACCTGAAGGAGGAATTGTATTTGCATATCACGTGTCAGATCCGCAACGATACGGGGTTGTTGAGTTTGACAATAAGATGAATGCTGTTTCTATTGAAGAAAAACCATTAAATCCCAAATCAAATTTTGCAGTACCGGGTTTATATTTCTATGACAATGATGTGGTTGCAATCAGCAAATCTCTTAAGCCTTCTGCAAGAGGAGAGTATGAAATCACAGATGTGAACAGAATATATTTGGAGAGAAAGAAACTCAAAGTAGGCTTGATGCATCGAGGAACCGCATGGTTAGATACAGGTACTTTTAGTTCACTTATGCAAGCAGGTCAATTTGTTCAAGTGATTGAAGACAGACAAGGATTGAAGATTGGATGTATTGAAGAAATAGCTTGGCGTATGGGTTTTATTAATGATGAACAATTGTTGAAAGTAGCCAAACCGTTAGAAAAATCAGGTTATGGAAGCTATCTGATTAATTTATTAAATAATAAACAATGGAAATAAAAAAGCTGTTCCCCATTTTTCTCTTTGGGCTGATTTTTGTGTTTGGTGGATGTAAGAAATACACCTCTAATGTGATGCTCAAAACCAAGAAGGACGATATAAATTGGTCTTCTGAATATAAAAAGGTGGTTGACGAGTATAAACTTAGACCCGGAGATAAGATTCAATTCAATATTTATACAAATTTAGGAGAAGCAATTATTGACCCTTCGGGAAATTTAGTGTCTGCAAATACTGCTGCTCCATCCGATAACCAAACCACCGACAATGGTAAGCCTGAATATGTAATTTCAGAATCAGGATTCTGCTTTTTCCCGGTCATTGGTAAGGTGCACATTGCAGGCTTAAGAATTTCTGAGTTAGACAGCTTACTTTCTACTAACTATGAAAAATTTTATAACCAAGTATATATTATCTCAAGAGTAACCAACAAGAGAGTAATCGTTTTAGGTGGAAATGGCAGCAAAATCATACCGCTCATTAATTATAACACAAGTTTATTAGAAGTGATTGCCTTGTATGGCGGTATAGGCAATGATGCTCGTGCCTACAATATCCGCATTGTTAGAGGAGATTTGAAAAACCCCGAAATTACAGTAGTCAATCTCAGAACGGTAGATGACATGAAAAACACAATTGTCAATATTAAACCCGATGATATTGTATATATAGAACCTGTGAGACAGCCCGTTTTAGAAGGATTAAGAGAGTATAGAGAGATTTTCTATATCACCAATTCACTGCTCACCATTTTTTTATTGATTGACAGATTAAAATAAGCAATATGCAGGAATTTGAAGAAGACATACAATCAACATCAGATGAAACCGGGTTTGGAGGGATTGACGTATTCAGGTTGCTGCTTGTACTCAAAAAATCCATAGTCTGGGTGATTCTGTTTGTTTTGATTGCAGTCGCTTCTTGTTACTATTATCTAAGGTATGCACAGCCGATTTATAAAGCATCTTCTTTAATCAAACTTGATGTACAGTCGGAGGCAGCGGATATTGGGATGGGAAATGTGGCAACTCCATTTTCTAAACAAATTGATAACTTGGTCGGAGAGACAGAGTTAATTAAGTCTTCTCTTGTAGCATCAGAGGTTGCCGATTATTTGGATATTGATATTTCCTATTATGCCATTGGTAACATTCTCACAACAGAACTGTACCGTACTAACCCTTTTGAGGTTAAAATTGTATCTGGCAGCAAATCTGACATTGAAGATATAAATTACTATGTAACCTTTACCTCTGATTCGCAATTTGAAATTTCGGCAAATGAGGATGATAAAAATGCCTCAAAACATAATATTGGCGATGTTATAGAGGAGAAAGGGTTAAAGTTTGCTCTTATTTGGAACCCTGATTTTAAAGGGGGAATAGGCAATCAAAAGAATTATTTTTTGAGGTTTAACAGCAAATCTTCTCTTGTTTCCTATTTGAGAGCAGGTTTGGAAGCCAACATTGCAGTAAAAGAAGCAAGGACGATCTCGATTGAATTTACAGATTTTAATAGAACTAAAGCTATTGCAATTGTGAATGCATTTGACACAGTGTATTTGAAACATTCGCTTGCAAGAAAGCAAACTTCGCAAGAGCAAACTATCGCTTTTCTTGAAAATCAGTTACTCGAAACTTCTAAAAAGTTAGATGATTCTGAAAAAGAGATTGAACAATTTGTTAGAGAAAACAAAACAGCAAATCCCGGCTCAGAATTTTCAACTGTGATTCAGAAAGTGCAAGAGCAACAAGATAAAAAAGTATTGCTTGAGGCTCAGAAAAAGCAATTAGCTGATATCTTAGATTTTATTCAACGCGATGCATCTCGGGATAATGTTTTTCCGCTGGTATTTGGCATCGAAAATCAACAAATCATTGATGGCATAAATAAAATCAATGAGCTATACAAACAAAGAGAGTTACTCAAAATATCCAATAAGTCCACAACTACACCATTTAAGAAAATTGATTTAGAAGTATCAATCATAAAATCACAACTGTTGGACTATGTCATTGAATATAAAAATTCTCTCATTACTCAGATTACCGAGATAAATCAACGAATTCAAGAGTTTAACAGTTCATTCAATGAATTGCCAAGCTTAGAAACTGAGTTGAACAGATTAAAAAGATACCAAAGCCTCTATGAGAAATTCTACCTTTCTTTGTTAGATAAGCATATAGAGTTTCAAATTTCCAAAGCCGGTACAGTTCCTGAGTTTACAATCTTGAGTGCAGCCACCTCATCTCCAAAGCCAATACATCCCGACAAGAACAAGATTTGGTCATATTTCCTGTTAGGTGGTATTATTCCGGGTTTGTTGTTAATAGGAGCGCGGTATATGTTAATGAACTTGGTATTAGATCCTAAGGCTGTTGAAAAGAAAATTAAAGCACCGGTACTCGGATTGATTCCGTCTTATAAGAAAAAGATAGATGCATCTACGCTGATTGTAGATCACAATCCTAAGTCTTCTATTAGTGAAGCCTTGAGAACAATCCGCTCCAATGCAGATTTCTTATTGGATGAAAAGCCCAATCATTTTATTGCTGTAACTTCTACAGTCAGCGGAGAAGGTAAAACCATGTTTGCGATTAATTATGCCGCCATTACAGCGTTGAGCGGTAAGAGGGTTATTATCCTCGACTTTGATATGCGCAAACCCAAAATCCATATTGGTTTTAATGTACCAAATAATTTAGGTATCAGCACAATATTGGTTGGTCAAACTAAATGGGAAGATGCAGTGCAGCATACCCGAATCGCAAACTTAGACTTTATTACTTCTGGTCCTACACCGCCAAACCCCTCAGAACTTATTCTAAGAAAGGATTTTGATAAACTTATCTATGCCTTGTTTGAAAAATATGATGTGGTTATGGTTGATACTCCTCCTATTGGTTTGGTTACAGACGCCAGTACTATTATGACCAAAACAGACCTCTCGGTTTATGTAATTCGTTCAGGATATTCTCATAACAATACTATTTCAAACGTCAATAAGTTATACTCAAGCAAGAAACTTAACAATCTGTCGGTTGTTATTAATGATGTTAAAGTTGGAAGTAAGTATGGATATGGATATGGATATGGCTACGGATATGGCTACGGATACGGTTACGGATATTATGATGAAGATAAAAAACCTAAAAAGAGTTTTTTAAAGAGAATCTTTAAATAACAAATGAGTTTTTTCGGATCTTTTTTTTCAAAGCATAAACTACAATATTCTCCTCTCACATGGGATATGCACGACCATTTACTGTTCGGGCTGGACGATGGTTCGGAATCGCTTGAAAACTCGGTTCTGATGGCAAAAAAATATGTAGAACTCGGATATTCTCATATTACTTGTACCCCTCACATTATTACCGACTTCTATCCTAATACAAAAGAAACCATTCAAGAGAAAGCACTCATTCTGCAAGGTGAACTACAGAAACAATCTATTCCGCTTACCATTGATTTTGCTGCAGAATATTTCTTGGATGTTAGTTTTATAAAAAAACTCAAAGAGAATGAGCCTCTGCTAACTTTTGCAGGAAATCATGTTTTGGTTGAAACAGGGTTTTTAAATATGCCAAAAAATTTACATGACACTTTCTTTGAAATCTTTTCTCATGGCTTCATCCCCGTATTGGCACACCCTGACAGATATGTTTATTTTCATTCTAATTTTGAGTTAGCGGAACAAGTTTTTCAAACAGGTGCCAAATTTCAACTCAACTTGCTGTCGTTTATTGGGTATTATTCTGCAATGAGCAAGAAGTTTGTGGAATGGCTTGTTGAAAAGAAATATTACCATTTCTTGGGTACTGATGCCCATAGCATCAAGCATTTAGATTTATTGCCTAAAGTTTGGAATTCTAAAGCATTTTCTAAAATTGATTTTGACAGAGTTGAGAATCTAAAAAAGCCTTTATTTTGACACAAATAAGCAATTTAACTTGTCAGCAATCAAAAAATTAGCCGCTCAGACTCTCACCTATGGAGTTTCGAACATCATCGGTAGATTTATCAATGTTCTTTTATTGCCCATTTATACCGCTTATTTGCAATCTGCAGCTGACTTTGGTGTTGTTACCGTTGTTTTTACTTTGGCAGCTTTTCTCAATATTGTTTATACTCATGGTATGGAAACTGCCTTTTTTAACTTCGCCAGAACGGACGTTGGAGAGAAAAAATCTTTTACTGCTGCATTTAATTCAGTGTTGATTGTGAGCCTTGTCTTGGCTACAGCCGGATTCCTTTTTTCAAATAGTATTGCAAGGATGCTGGATTATGAAAATCAAGCAGTTATTTTTAAATTATTAGCAGGCTTTCTATTGTTTGATGCTCTTTCTGCACTTCCTTTTGCATGGTTGAGACAACAAGAACAATCAAAGCGATATGTAGTAATAAGACTAGTCGGTATTTTTATTAATATAGGGCTAAATCTAATTCTTATACCGGGATTATTGTGGGCATACAATCGCCAACTCATTGCATTTGACCCACAACCATATTTTATCAGTTTTATTTTCTGGTCTAATTTTGTTTCAAGTGCCTCTGTGTTTCTGTTGCTACTACCCATCATAATGAAAAACAGAACACAAATCCCTAAGGAACTTTGGCGCAAAATGCTCTCTTTTGGGTTGCCCTTGATTTTGGTTGGGTTTGCAGGCATTGTGAATGAAACCCTTGACCGAATCTTGTTAAAGATACTTTTACCGGTTGGAATTGCAGATACCGAAGTTGGTATTTACAGTGCATTTTATAAAATCAGTATTGTGATAACATTATTTATCCAATCTTTCAGGTATGCAGCAGAGCCGTTCTTTTTTAACCATACAAAAAATGAAAATCCTCAAAAAACCTATGCTCAGGTGATGACCTATTTCGTGTGGGTTTGTGGATTCATCCTCATTTTAACCTTGGTGTTCCTTCCAATTATTGCCAAAATGCTCATACGTAATCAAGAATATTTTGCAGATGGGAGAGGTTTTGCGGTTGTTCCCCTGCTCTTGTTGGCTAATCTGTTTTTGGGAGTATATTACAATCTTTCAATTTGGTATAAACTTTCAAACAAAACCATGATGGGTGGCATTATTGCCTCTTTGGGAGCAGGGCTGACTGTTGTGCTGAATATGCTATTAATACCAAGTCTGGGTTTTGTCGGTTCTGCTTGGGCCACTTTGGGGGCTTATTTCGGTATGACTGTGATTAGCTTTATTGTGGGCGAAAAATATTATCCTGTACCATATGCGTTTGGCAGATTGACACTCAACTTTTTGTTGTTGAGCGCGATATGTCTTTGGTTTTATATCGCATCTCCTCAGCCCTTATACATGGTAATGGCTGCTATTGCTTATGCAGCCTTTTTCTGGATTCTTGAAAGACCCGATAAAAACCCTAATTTTGCACGACTTTTTAAAAAATAATGGCGGTAATCAATATTATAAATAAATCAAATAATCCCCTACCTTCTTATCAAACAGAAGGTTCTGCCGGTATGGATTTAATGGCTTTTTTGGAAAATGATATCGTAATAGAACCCAACAAAACAGCATTGATACCCACAGGTTTGTTTTTTGAATTGCCACAAGATATGGAAGCCCAAATTCGCCCTCGTAGCGGATTGGCTTTTAAACATGGGATTACTGTTCTAAACGCACCCGGCACCATTGACAGTGATTACAGAGGAGAAATAAAGGTATTACTTATTAACCATTCGGATATTTCTTTTTCAATTAAAAATGGCGAACGTATTGCACAAGCTGTTTTTGCTCGTGTTGAGCAAATCAAATGGCGAGAAAGCAACGAACTTAACCAAACAGAAAGAGGTGCCGGTGGATACGGACATACAGGTAAATAAAGTTAAATTAGTATTAGTTAGATAAATGAAGATAATAGTTCCGATGGCGGGTCAAGGAAAAAGAATGAGACCCCATACACTCACAGTTCCAAAACCCTTAATTCCTATTGCAGGAAAACCGATTGTACAAAGATTGGTTGAAGACATTGCACAGATTTGTGGTGAAACCATTTCTGAAGTGGCATTTATAATTGGAGATTTTGGTAAGGAGGCCGAAAATGCATTAATTAAGATTGCCGAAAGTGTAGGCGCAAAAGGCACAATCTGTTATCAAGATGAAGCACTTGGAACAGCACACGCTGTCCTTTGTGCAAAGCATGCGTTAGATGGCGAAGTTATTATTGCCTTTGCAGATACTTTGTTTAGAGCAAAATTTGATTTTGACAGAAATAAGGATGGAATGATTTGGGTACATTCGGTTGAAGATCCATCTGCTTTTGGCGTGGTTAAGCTGAACGAGCAAGGCGTGATTACTGATTTTATAGAAAAACCCCAGCAATTCATTTCTGACCTTGCTATTATTGGTATCTATTATTTCAAAGACGGAAACAACCTTAAAAATGAACTACAATATTTGATTGATAACAATATCAAGGAGAAAGGAGAATATCAATTAACAAATGCCTTGGAGAATATGAAAGCAAAAGGCTTGCAATTTGTGCCGGGCAAAGTTGACGAATGGCTGGATTGCGGAAATAAAAATGCAACTGTTTATACCAACCAAAGAGTCCTAATTAACAATGCAGCTAACAAAGAAGACTATACTGCACGATTTGATAAGAGTGTTACCATCCATGAACCTTGTTTTATTGCGGCCGGTGTAGAAATAACAAATTCTGAAATTGGTCCTTTTGTATCAATTGGTGAAAATTCCCGTATTGAGAATGCTAAAATTAGTAATAGCATTATCCAAAATAACACCAGTATTAGTAACATTAACTTTGCAAATTCAATGATAGGCAACCATGTTGTTTTGCGTGGCAATGCCGGTGAGTTTAGTATAGGTGATTATAGCACTATCGTATAACTGCTTTGCTTGTCGTAAGTAAGATTTTTGCAAATCCGAAGAATCATTTGGTAATACACTTGACATAGTTACCTTTGTAGTCAATAATATTATAGGTTGCAGCCTTTGAATACCCTGACAATAAATACCTGTTTCTATTTCAGCTTGCTCATTCAGTTGCCGTACAATATTGTTCAAATACAAGACAGAACGGCAATTTGATAAAAACAACTCACCATAAGCAAGACTGCAAAAAAAGCAAACAACATTTTGAATTTATCAATTATGAACTGCAACATCGTTGCATCCTTTATCTTATAAATGTAAACACATCATTGTTTACACTCAATCAATATTCTATTCCCAACCTTACACAACCCAATATATAATGGCAGATACATTTAATAAAAAAGCACTTCAAGAAAAAAAAGCAAAGAAGAAGAAAAACAAGCAAGAGAAAAGAGAAGAACGAAAACTCAACAATGACAAATCTAAAAATTTTGAAGATATGTTAGCTTATGTAGATGAGTTCGGCAACATTACAGATGTTCCACCCGAAAATAAAAGAAAGGTTGAGGTTAGCTTGGATGAAATCCAATTAGGAGCAGCCCCGGTAGTGGAACAAAAAGAATTTACAGGAGTGTTGACCACCTTCTTTGCAGACAAAGGATTCGGGTTTATTACTGAGGATAAAAGCAAGAACAGCGTATTTGTTCACATGAATAAAATGTTAGAACCCATTAATCAATACGATAAGGTGAGCTATGAAAAGGAGAAGTCTCCTAAGGGTTTTTCTGCCGTAAATGTGAAGAAAGTTAAGTAATTCTAACTTTCGTTTCATTTTTTAATTAAGAAAACTTTCTTTGGGTTTAAACAAAACTCAAATTTCAGAATGAAGGCTATTTCTTATGTGGTTGAAAGGAAATATGATGTATTTTTACCAACCAATAAATCCATTTTAATTATGAAAAAAATAGCATTATTAGCACTTTGTACCTTCGTCTTTACATGTTATAGCTGTAATAATAACACCAGTCAATCAGAACAAACTGAGGAAGAAACAGAAGAACATGCAGACCATCAACATGAGGCAGATGAAGAAGACGCTATTGAGCTGAACAATGGCGAAAAATGGAAAATTAATGAGGAGATGAAGCCCTTTGTCATTCAAGGAGAAGCATTGGTTGAAAAGTATATGCAAGGAAATGATACCGACTTTAAGAAGTTGGCAATTTCATTAGAAGAGCAAAATGACAAATTCATCAGCAGTTGCACAATGGACGGCAAAAGCCATGACGAACTACACAAATGGTTGCATCCTCATCTTGAACTTGTGGAAGAATTAAAAGAAGAATCGGATACAGCTGAAGCAACCGCATTGGTTCACCGTATTCACGCATCATACGCGCTTTTTCACTCTTATTTCCAATAACCACAACCACTCTTAAAATTGGAAAATATTAACTTAGACAATTACTTAGAGACCCATTACATACAGAGAAGCAATTGGCTTAGAGCTGCTGTTATGGGGGCAAATGATGGAATCATATCTGTTACTAGTCTTGCCATTGGGGTTGTGAGTGCAGGAGCAGATAGGGATTCCATAATCTTGGCAACCTTTGCAGGTATTGTTGCAGGTGCATTGTCTATGGCTGCCGGTGAATATGTCTCGGTTAGCTCACAAACAGATATTGAAAAATGTGATATAGAGAGAGAAAGGAAGGAGCTGGAAGCAATGCCGGAATTAGAACTCCAAGTGCTGGCACAAATTTATGAAAAACGAGGATTGAAGAAGGAAACAGCTATGCAAGTGGCTAAAGAACTTACAGAACATGATGTATTGGCTGCCCATGTACGGGATGAATTGGGTATTAATGAGCTAAATCAAGCCAATCCACTGCAAGCTGCACTTGCTTCCGGTGCGTCTTTTATTGCCGGAGGAATATTGCCCTTATTTGTTGCTGTGTTTGGTACTCATAACTATCTTGAAATGTTGTTATATGGTATTACCATAATAGCATTGATTGTCTTGGGTGCCGTATCTGCAAAAGCCGGTGGAGCAGGAGTTGCAAAGGCTGTGCTGAGAATAGTGGTGTGGGGTACAATTGCAATGGGCTTGTCTGCGCTTGTAGGATATATCTTTGGTGTTAATGTTTAGCAAACTACAAATCCATTGATTCTTACTTAATTTTAAGTTTATGAATACAAGAACTAAGTTTACACTGATTCACAGAATGTTACACTGGGTAATAGCAATAGCCGTTACAGTACAGTTTTTTACTGGTTTTTTGCGAATGAAATGGATGGGAAAAAAGGCTGTCATTGGTGCTATGGAGCAACATGAAATTCCGGCATCAAGTGAGCAAATGAAGGCTGTTTATAAAACCATTCGCGAACCTATGTGGCAGTGGCATGAAATTTTTGCTCATGTTGTGATTATTGCGTTTTTAGTGCGTATCGTGTATATGTTGCTAAAGGGAATTCGTTTCCCCAATCCGTTTAAACGTTTCGTTTCTTTCAAGGAACGATTACAAGGGTTAACCTATGTTTATTTTTATGGGTTTTTGTTTGTTCAATCAATTACTGGAATTTTTTTAGAAAAAGCACTTTTTAGTCAATACAAAGACACTATCGAAGACGTTCATAAGTGGGGAATATGGTGGTTTCCCATTTTCATTGTGCTGCATCTCGGAGGAGTGCTATTAGCAGAATATTCTGACAAAAAAGGGATTACTTCTAATATGATAGGAGGCGAATAAATAATTTCACTATTCTACTTCATACGCACCTATATCGGCAGGATTTTTACGTGTATTTCCCTTTAGGTCAATAAACACCTGAGGATTGAGTGTTTTTGCCTTTCCAATTACGGGAGAACCCGGGCGTAGTCCTAAATCACTGTCTCGGGGCGCAATAAGCAATGGGTCGGTATTGAGTATGTTGTTATTGATATTCAGTGCCTTTGCATATTCTTTGGTTCTTATTAAACAATGATCTATCAAAGCAAACAAAGGTGGCGTTCCACTATGTATGTCAATTATAAATTCATCTTCTAAAGGTCCATAAATAATACAATTCTCAATTTTGTATGAAATGGGGTAGCTGCGAACAAACCTGTCTTTATCATCTCTTTGAATATTATTTAAAACGCAAGCTGACTGAGTACGACCACCCAAAAAACCGCTGGCAAAAGTGCAGTGTCTTAAAGTATAATCTCCGCCAAAATATCCCACAAACCCATTCGCTCCACAACGGGCAATGGCAATATTTTCAGCAAATATGGGGGCTGTAATTCCGATTAAACCATAAAAACTGCAATTCTTTATCAATGTTTTGCTTATATGTAATTTGGGAGAGGAGTTGTTACTCAGAGAGTCAACCCTGACACCGATTGTCGCATTTTTGATGATAGAGTTTTTGATTCTGGTATCTTTACTCTCTTTCAACAAATGAATCCCTTGCCATTGACCGGGCACTTCTTCAAACCCCGGCTGCAGCCTGTCTCCTTGGAAAATTACCGGTTGCAGTTCATCGCCCTCCACACTAAGCGTTCCTGCCACATAGATTGAAGATCCGGGCGATGAATACACATTCACACCTTGCAGTATTTGTAAGGTAGTATTTGTATTTACAAGTATGGAATTTACTATAACATAGGGTTTGTCTGTTTGACTCCATACCATATTTTGGCTTATAACAGAATCATGAAAATAGATAGCATCCCAACCATAAGCTGCTAATATTATTTTCTGTTGTTGTCCATTGGTGTTAAACAAAATGGAGTCGGTCAAAATAGCTGGATTGATTTGATTGTTTGCTTCTAAAGTAACCTCAACAAAAGCTATCAAGCTATCTTTTGCAGGAATTTCAACTTCTTTGAAATCAGTAGAAGAAACGCCATCTACATTGATTCTATAAGAAGAATTACTGCCACCTGCTAACAATATATTAGTTTTAACAGGTTGATTGAGTCGGTTTACAATAAAGAATTGTTTGTTCACAGAACGCGGATATTGTGTTCCGGACATTCGCGTAAAAACAGTATCAAAAAAAACAGTATCTGCCGGTCTGCCGGGCCAAAACTGAAAGACTAATTTTACATTATTACCTGTATAAAATACCGTATCTTTTTTGCACCCATAAGCTAATACTATCATTAAGAATACAAAATGTACAGTGAGCTTCTTCAAACGAATGTTATTATTGTGTTCTGTTATCTTGCCAAATCTTCTTGCCTTCGGGTAATTCTTTTACATACTCCGGACATTGTCCATCGCCCTTGTCCGTGATACCTCCATCAGGATGACAAATTAAAACACATTCATCGCTGTAAAGCTCTCCGAACTTGTCACAACAAACAGGAGGAATATAATAGTAATGACTTCCCTTAAAATCAATAAGCCAAACGCTTGAAGGAGGGTTTGTTACTGTCGCTTTTTGAATGGCTTTGATTTTTTTCTTAATACACTTTGGCGTGTCATCAGGAACATCAATCTTCTTGCATTGGATTGAGGTTAGTGTGATAGTTACAAAAAAGAAAGTGTATAGGTATTTCATTTTAAGAGGGTAGAATGACTGTATAAATTGTTTTTAAAACGAAGTCAAATCTACAAACGCAAAAAAACGAAAATTATTGCTTAGATGGTAACAGTTGCTTTAGGTGCTGCAGACAGAATTTCTGTGCTCACACCGGAAGCGTATTGTTCAAAGTTCTTAACAAACAGTTGCGCAAGATGGTTTGCCTTTTTGTCGTAAGCTTCCTTGTCAGCCCAAGTATTTTTAGGATTTAAAATTTCAGAAGGAACATTTGGACAAGAGGTAGGTACTTGTAACCCAAAAATAGGGTCTTGTTCATATTGAACGTTGTTGAGTTCTCCGTTTAAAGCAGCAGTTAACATCGCCCTTGTATAAGACAATTTCATTCTCTTGCCTGTTCCGTATGCTCCACCGCTCCAACCTGTATTTACAAGCCATACATTAATTTCCGGATGTGCCTTTAATTTTTCACCCAACAACTCCGCATATTCGCCCGGATGTAATGGAATAAAGGCTTTGCCAAAACAAGCAGAAAACGTTGCTTGCGGTTCTGTTACACCGGCTTCTGTACCTGCTACTTTAGCCGTGTATCCTGAAATAAAATGATACATCGCTTGGGCAGTTGTTAATTTTGATATTGGAGGTAGAACACCAAAAGCATCTGCTGTTAATAGAATAATATTTTTTGGTGAAGCACCCATAGAAGGAACCGCAATGTTGTCAATGTAGTCAATAGGGTAAGCAACACGGGTGTTTTCTGTAACAGAAATATCATCAAAGTTAACTTTGTTGCTATCAGGGAAAAATCTCACGTTTTCCACTAATGCCCCTTTTCTGATGGCATTCCAAATTTGAGGTTCTTTTTCTTCTGTAAGCCCGACACACTTTGCATAGCAACCGCCTTCAAAGTTGAAAACACTGTCGTTGTCCCAGCCATGTTCATCATCACCGATTAATTTTCTTTCTGGGTCAGCAGATAATGTGGTTTTTCCTGTTCCGCTCAATCCAAAGAAAATAGAAGTATCTCCGTTCTTGCCAATGTTAGCAGAACAGTGCATAGCCAAGACTTTCTTTTCATGTGGTAAAATATAATTCAACACAGAAAAAATACCCTTTTTGATTTCACCTGTATAACCGGAACCACCAATCATGATGATTCTTTTGGTGAAATTTACAATAGTAAAATTGTGTTGTCTTGTTCCGTCAACTGAAGCATTGGCACGGAATGAAGGTGCGGCAAGAATTAACCAATCTGCTTGTTGGGTTGCTGCTTCTTCCTTGGTTGGTCGCAAAAACAAATTGTTGGCAAACAAGTTTTGATATGCAGTTTCATTAACTACCTTGATGTTTAAGCGATACTTAGGATTTGCACAAGCATAGGCATCTCTGATGAAAAGCTCTTTTCCTTTATAATGCTCAATCACCTTGTTGAATAATTTATCAAAGTTTTCGGTAGAAAATTTAAAATTCACATCACCCCACCAAACTGAATTTTCAGTTTTTTCATCACAAACAATAAACTTGTCTTTTGGAGACCTGCCTGTAAATTCGCCTGTATCTGCGGCTAATGCTCCCATGTCGGTTAGTTTGCCTTCGCCTCTCTCGAGTGCTTTCTCTACCAATTGATCCACACTTAGGTTTACGTGTGCTTTTAACGCATTTTGAATGATTTGCTCAACAATTTGATTATTATTCATTTGATGACTCTTTTGAAAAATTTGTGCTCGCAAAATTAAGACTTTTGAAAGGGTATTAGTCTATCAGTTGCTCTAATTAATCACAAGTTTTGCCAAGTTTTAAGCGTAAAACTGTATGGATGGGGACACACCTGCTCTTCCATTGTTACCATAAACAAAAAAAGGTTGTCGTTTTGACAACCTTTTTAAAATGGGTGGTCCCACCTGGGCTCGAACCAGGGACCTACTGATTATGAGTCAGTTGCTCTAACCGACTGAGCTATAGGACCTGTTCCCTTGGTTTGGGGCAGCGAAAATAGTTATTTTTCTTAAACAAAAAGAAAAAACTACTTTTGCGCTCTTTGAAAAATTACCTTTGGTCAGAGAGTCTAACATGAAGTTCCCGAGCTACAAAAACCCCAATTGGTCCTCATTAGAAGAGGAAATGCTGACACTATGGAAGCGTGATCAAATTTTTGATAAAACCATTAGTCAGCGTCCTGAAAACAATGCCTTTACTTTTTTTGAAGGTCCACCCAGTGCAAATGGAATGCCCGGTATTCATCATGTGATGGCAAGAACTATCAAGGATGTATTTTGTAGATATAAAACCCAGAAAGGATTTAGGGTGCTGCGCAAAGGCGGATGGGACACTCACGGACTACCGGTTGAATTACAAGTTGAAAAAAGACTCGGAATTACTAAAGATGATATTGGAAAAAAAATAAGCATTGCAGACTACAACAAAGCCTGTCGCGAGGATGTTATGAAATTCAAAGGAAAGTGGGATGAACTTACCGAACGTATTGGTTTTTGGCTTGACTTAAATGACCCTTATATAACTTATGAAAATAATTACATTGAAAGTATCTGGAATTTGCTCAAGCAATTTTACGACAAAGGATTGCTTTATAAGGGATATACTATTCAACCTTTTTCTCCGGCAGCAGGAACAGGTCTGAGCTCTCATGAATTGAACCAACCCGGATGTTACCGTGAGGTTAAAGATACTACTGCTGTTGCGCAGTTTGCATTGGTTAAGAATGAGGTTTTCAATAAGTTGAAATTGCCAGAAAACTCCTATGCACTTGCTTGGACAACTACACCTTGGACATTGCCATCCAATACAGCACTTGCAGTAGGAGCTAATATTGATTATGTTTTGGTTGAAACACTGAATCCTTATACGTTTTTGCCTGTTCATGTACTGATTGCAAAAGACAGGGTTCATGCCTATTTTAAAACAGAGATGGAGAATCACAATATTGCTGATTTTAAAGAGGGCGACAAGGATATTCCATGGAAGATTGTCAACAGTTTTAATGGCAAAGAATTGGAAGGGCTAAAGTATGAGCAATTACTACCCTATGTGCAGCCGGAAGGAAGGGCTTTTGAAGTATTTGTAGGTGATTTTGTTACAACAACTGATGGTACAGGGATTGTGCACATGGCTCCGAGCTTTGGTTCTGATGACTTCAGATTATCTCAGAAAAAAGGATTTGCTGCATTGACCTTGGTTGATGAGCAAGGCAGATTTGTGCCTGAGGTAACGGATTTTGCCGGTGAATTTGTCAAAGAAGCGTATTATTCAGAAGCCGAGTTAGAAGCGCAACGTGTAAAACAAGGCAGAGACAAGTATTTGTCAGTTGATGAGCGAATTTCAATCAAATTAAAACAAGAGAACAAAGCCTTTAAAGTAGAAAAATATAGCCACAATTACCCACATTGTTGGCGCACAGACAAGCCCATTTTATACTATCCTCTCAAAAGCTGGTTTATTAAAACAACCGCTCTACGCGAGAAACTAGTAGAACTCAACAAGACCATCAATTGGAAACCTAAATCAACCGGTGAAGGACGTTTTGCAGACTGGTTAGAAAATCTTGTGGATTGGAATTTATCCCGTTCACGGTTCTGGGGTACACCTCTTCCTATCTGGCGTACAGAAGATGGCAGCGAGGAAATTTGTATAGGCTCATTGGAGCAATTAAATGCAGAAATTGAAAAATCAATTGCTAACGGTTTTATGCAATCAAACCCCATTAATGAAACTCAAACCCTTGACTTACATAGACCTTTGGTGGATGAAATTATTCTTTGTTCTGCTGAAGGTAAGAGAATGGTACGCGAGTCTGATTTGATTGATGTATGGTTTGATAGCGGTGCAATGCCTTATGCTCAATGGCATTATCCCTTTGAAAATAATGATGTTTTTAAAGACAATTTTCCGGCTGATTTTATTGCAGAAGGTGTAGATCAAACACGTGGTTGGTTTTTTACACTGCATGTAATAGCCGGAGCGTTGTTTGATTCAATTGCTTACAAGAATGTCTTAGCAAACGGATTGGTGTTAGACAAAAATGGCAATAAGATGTCAAAGAGGTTGGGAAATGCAATAGACCCTTTTGAGACAGTAGCTAAATACGGAGCAGATGCCATTCGTTGGTATATGTTGTCAAATGCTCAACCCTGGGATAATCTCAAATTTGATATTAACGGTGTGGAAGAAGTGCAAAGGAAGTTCTTTGGCACTTTGTTTAACACCTATTCTTTTTTCACCCTTTATGCCAATGTGGACGGGTTTACACACAAAGAAGCGTTAATTCCTGTAAAGTCAAGACCGGAAATTGACCGTTGGATATTGTCCATGTTGAATAGCTTGGCGAAAACAGTAGATGAAAGTCTTGATGAATACGATCCTACACGTGCAACACGCGCAATTCAGGTGTTTGTTGATGAGCATTTAAGCAACTGGTATGTACGCCTATGCAGAAGAAGATTTTGGAAAGGAGATTATTCCGAAGATAAAATTGCAGCTTATCAGACTCTGTTTGAGTGTTTAAATACCCTAAGTAAGTTAATCGCTCCGTTTGCACCATTCTATGCAGACAGACTGTACAGAGATTTACAACTAACAACCCTATGCGAGCCTTTTGAATCTGTTCATTTGAGCACATATCCGCTTGTTCAACAAGACGTAATTGATTCAGAATTGGAACAAACAATGGAGTTGGCACAAAAATTCAGTTCAATGATTTTGAGTTTGCGCAAAAAAGAAAACTTAAAAGTACGCCAACCCCTACAGAAAGTAATGATTCCTGTCCTAGACGCTTCATTTAAAAAGCATTTACAACATGTAGAAGAGTTGATTTTAAGCGAGGTAAACGTCAAAGAGATGCAATATCTGGAAGAAGATTCTGCCACACTCGTTAAACAAATCAAGCCAAACTTTAAAACCTTAGGTAAAAAAGCCGGACCACTCATGAAACAGATTGCTACTAAAGTTGCAGCTTTTAGTCAGGATGAGATTGCGGCAATAGAAAATGTAGGGAAGATAGATTTAATGCTGTCAGATGCTACATTTACGTTGAGTTTGGAGGATGTAGAAATCAGTCCGGTTGACATTGAGGGGTGGTTGGTAATGTCTGAAGGCATGCTGACTGTTGCACTTGACATTACAGTTACAGAAGAATTAAAGCAGGAAGGCATAGCAAGAGAATTTGTAAATAGGTTACAGAATTTGCGTAAAGAACTTGACTTTGACGTAACCGATAGAATCAGTGTTACAGTATACAAGGACAAAGAAATTTCTGTGGCAATTGGCAATTATAAAAGCTATATTTGCACCGAAATTTTAGCGCAGGAAATTTCAGAGTCTGACTCTGTTGAAATGCCCTACACTATTGAGATTGAGGGGATTGAGTTAAAAGTAAATATTAAAAAAGTTTCGTAATTATAAAACCTTTATGGAAGAAAATAAAAGATATGGCGATGCGGATTTAGCTGAATTTAAGGCAATTATCATGGAAAAACTGAATTCTGCGAAGGCGGAATTAGGCAAATTGCAACAGCAGTTAGCAAATCCAAACGAAAATGGTATTGAGCAACAACACTACATCACAATGGAAGATGGTGCACTTACTTTTGAAAAAGAAAACCTGAATCAACTTGCTGCAAGACAACAAAAGTTTATAAATAATTTGGAAGCTGCTTTGATCAGGATTGAAAACAAAACCTATGGTATTTGCAGAGAAACCGGAAAACTTATCAGCAAAGAACGTCTGAAAGCTGTTCCTCACACTACTCTCAGCATAGAAGCCAAAAACAATCAATATAAATAATTCCCTGATTGGAAAACACGTCTGAAAATCAAACTCCCGAAATCATTCAGGAGCCAATAGCACTGCAGGAAACGACAAAGCCTTATAATGCCAAAAAACTTTGGTTGTTGTGTGGCGCTATTGTATTCTCAGTCTTGTTATTGGATCAGATTCTCAAAGTTTGGATAAAAACAAACATGCACATTGGTCAGGAGATTCATGTGTTTGGTAATTGGTTTATACTCCATTTTACAGAAAACATGGGTATGGCATTTGGCTTGGAGCTGGGTGGTAAATACGGAAAACTCTTTCTTACCTTGTTCAGGTTGGTGGCAGTGGCATTTGGTATGTGGGTCTTGAATTATCAAATATCAAAAAAGGCACACAAAGGTTTTGTACTGTGTATTGCGCTGATTCTTGCCGGTGCAATCGGCAATATTATTGATAGTGTTTTCTATGGCGTTATCTTTAGCGACATCAATCATTATTCTGGAGGTTGGTTTCATGGTTGGGTAGTTGATATGTTTTATTTTCCCTTAGTAGAAGGCTTTTATCCTGACTGGGTGCCTTTGAAAGGTGGTGATTATTTTATTTTTTTCAGCCCGGTTTTTAATCTTGCTGACTCTGCAATCACTGTTGGCGTGCTTTCGATTCTTATTTTTCAAAAGAGATTCTTTAAAAAAGAGGAAATTATTACTGTTGCTGTTGAGCAACCCGATTCCGAGTCTGATACTGCCAAACAAGAATAAGTATTAGCATCTAATTCATTTCGCTTTTTCCTGTTTCTTTGTTTATAATTAATTGTATCTATGTTGGGTTTTATTGCTAATTATGCAATGCAATTCCTAAATAAAAGGGCTGTTGAAATTTATCAAAACATACAGACATCTGAGTATTGAAGATACCAACCTGCTCAAAGGGATTTCAATTCTCTTGATTGGATTTCATAATTTCTACAGAAATATCCCCCCGCATTTTGGAGAAAATGAGTTTTATTTTAATAGCAATTTTCTCACTGATTGGATAGCATATATATCACAGAAACCATTTGAGATTTTTATAGCAATTTTCTCATTTTTAGGGCATTATGGAGTGTCCGCTTTTGTCTTAATAAGTGGTTATGGATTGGCAATGGGTTTTAAAAATAAAGAAATACCTTTATTTACATACTTTGCATCACGAGTCAAAAAGATATACCCTACATTCTTTCTGGGAGTTGTCTTGGCAATCGTCATTGCATTGGCTATCCACCGATATCCTACTCAACATGAACTTTGGGAGTCGGTTTTTTGGAAACTCAGTTTGCTGTCGCCATTTAGAGCGGATATGATGTATGCCCTATATGGACCTTGGTGGTTTTTTGGTTTAATTTTTCATTTGTATGCGCTGTTTCCGCTATTGTTATTCCTCCTCAAAAGAAATCATCTTGTATTGTTTTGGGGGCTTCTCTCCATACTTTTTGTTCTGCCACATACCAACTTGATTCAAACAAGTGCAAATTATTATGCGAGTGCACTCTATCAACTTCCATTATTTGGTTTGGGTGTGTTTTTGGGCTACCAAAAGGAACTGTATCTACCTAAACATGTTGTTTATCTTGCCCTTTTCTTATTGCTCTATGGACAAGGCAATTTTGTAATATGGAAATTTACCCATGTTTCAGCTGCTATTTTGATTGTATTATTGGTGTTGTATGTTCGTGAAAAACAATGGAAGTTCAACAAGATTATGATTGCTTGCGGAATCTTATCTTTCCATTTCTTTGTGATTCATCCTGTCATTCGTGCTCCTTTTCTTCTTTTTGCTGAGTACGTAAACTCAATCTATTTCACTACCTTCTTTGGATTAGTATATATCGCAATTGCTTATCTGGCAGCAATCTTGTTTCGAAAGATTGATAATAAATTCCGGGAACTTTTAACGAATATGGGCAAAATGTTAAATAAGTCGTGATTAACTCACTGTGGTTACTCTTCTCGACTTCTCAAAAATTCAACCAAATCAAGCAGGTCTTGATAATCTGATTTATTGAGGGTAGAATTGACTAACAATTCTTTGGCGCTTGAGAAGTGTTCTTCCATCAGTGTTTTGCAACGTTGTTGAATATTTAACTCATCAAAAAGTCTGCTTGTGTTTGCTAAACGGGTATCTTCATCTGTTTTTGTCTTGTCAAACCAAAGTTCTAACTTTTCCCTTTGTAATTGATTGGCATTACTCCATGCGAGGTTAAACAATGCAGTTTTTTTTGCAGCCAGTATATCGCCCCCTGTTCTTTTTCCTGTTAATTCGGAATTGCCATATAAATCCAGATAATCATCCATAATTTGGAAAGCAATTCCAATGTTTACCCCAAAGCTATATAAGAGTTTATAGGTAGATTGAGGAGCATTGGCGGATATACTGCCACATTGCAGACAACAACCCAACAGAACCGCTGTTTTAAGTCTTATCATCTCAATATATTGTTCAATGGTAACATGATTTATTTTCTCAAAATCCATATCCATTTGCTGTCCTTCACACACTTCTCTTGCGGTATTGGTTAGTGTTTCAAGTATTTCAGTTTTATTTGGTAAATCGGCATTAAGAATGATATCGAAAGCGGTTATCATCATATTGTCTCCTGCAAGTATGGCGGTTGCAGTATTTTCTTTTACATGCAAAGATGGTTTCCCTCTGCGGGTAGGTGCATCATCCATGATGTCATCGTGTGCAAGAGTGAAGTTATGGAACACCTCTAAGGCATGTGCAACAGGCAACGCTGCTTCCAATTTGCCACCGGACACTTTTGCCCCTAACAATGTTAAGATAGGGCGCACTCTCTTTCCTCCAATATTCATGATGTAATTCATGGATTCATAGAGCATGGGAGGATTGCCTTTGAACTTGTTGGCTGCTAAATATTGTTCGTATTTTGATTTGAGCTTGTTTAACATCTATCTTCTTTTCTTGTTTCTGTATTTATCGTGTTTGGGGAGTTGCTTAGGTGTGTCTTGTTTGCGTTCTTTTGAACTCAGGTTGTCAATTAGCGTGAAATCAATTGTTCTAGCCAGCGGGTTGGTTTCTTTTACTCTTACAACCACACGGTCGCCAAGTGCATGTTTTTTGAAATAGTACCTGCCCACCAATTGCATATTGTATTCATCTAAATCATACATATCGTCTTTGAGTGAAGATATTTTGACCAAACCTTCGCTTTTGTTTTCGGTCAATTCGACAAAAATACCCCAATCGGTAACACCGCTGATGACTCCTTCAAAGTCTTTTCCGATTTGATTGCTCATCCATTCTGCTTGTTTGTATTTAACAGAGGCTCTTTCTGCTTCAGCAGCTTTTTGTTCGGCAGTACTGCTTTTCTTGCATAAGTCTTCTACCTCATGTAATTGAGGATAGCTGAGTTTTTTACCTTTCAGGATATCAAACAACATTCTGTGTACAAGCAAGTCAGGGTATCTTCTGATGGGTGAAGTAAAATGGGTATAGGTTTCAAAACCCAGCCCCCAGTGACTTGAAAAGTACGGAGTATAGGTCGCTTTTGCCATAGACCGAATGGCAAGTTGAGACAAGATTCCCTCTTCCGGCTTGCCTTTAATTTTATCCATTAATTCATTGATAGATTTCTTTACCTGGTGTTCATTACCTGTCTTGATGTGATATCCCCATTTGGCAGCAAATGATTTAAAATCTTCTAATTTAATTTCATTGGGTTGGTCATGAAATCTAAATACAAAAGGAGTTTTTGAGTTTGCATAATGTTTACTTCCAAAAGCCGCCACATGCTTGTTTGCCAATAACATAAATTCTTCTATCAAGAAATGCGTAGCCCCGCGTTCTATGACTTTGATTCCAACGGGTTTGCCTTTTTCGTCAAGGTCAAACTTGTATTCTATGCTGTCAAAATTCATAGAGCCTTCTTTGAAACGGGTTTCTCTTAGGTTCTTGGCAATTTGATTGGCAATATTCAGTTCTTGCACAAAGTCTCCTATTTGATTATCAAGGGTTTGTTGCGCTTCTTCATAACTGAAACGCCTCTTAGAATGGATAATTGTTTTAGCAAATTTTACTTTTTTAACTTTTCCGTGAAGGTCAATTTGAAAAATTGCTGAAAATGCGGGTCTATCTACTTTGGGCATCAGAGAACAAAGTTCTTCTGAGAGTTTTGGCGGCAACATTGGGATAGTCCTGTCCACTAAATAAACACTTGTGCCTCTTCTTTGTGCTTCTTTGTCAATTTCTCCACCTTTTTTTACATAGTATGATACATCGGCTATATGTACCCCTAATTCATATAAGTCATTGCCAATTTCTCTAATGGAAATGGCATCATCAAAGTCTTTGGCAGTTGCGGGGTCTATGGTAAAAGTGCATGTATTTCTTAAATCTATTCTGCTTTTTATTTCTGACTCTTCTATTTGGTCAGCGAGCAACTCTGATTCTGCAAGGGTCTCAGCCGGAAAATCGGTTGCAAATCCAAATTCTGCTACGATAGCATTCATTTCGGTCTCATTTTCTCCCGGATTCCCTAATATCTTAATGACTTTGCCAAAGGGATTTTTTGCGCCTTCGGGCCAATCTGTTATTTCTACCAACGCTTTTTTTCCATCCCATTCTTTTGCTTGTTGGTGTGTGAGTGATATAAAGATGTCTTTGTGCATCTTGCGATAGTCGGTTATCAAAAAGGCAAAATCCTTATATACCTTGAGTATGCCGGCATACGTGGTTTTGTTCCTTTCAATAATTCTAATGACTTCACCTCGTACTCTTTTTCCTCTTTTTGCCAAAATAGCAACTTCAACCAAGTCTCCTTGCAGCGCATGGTTTTGCATACCACTTTCCACTACTATTTCTTCAGGAAAATCCTGAGACATGATATAACCTTGACCGGTTTTTTTGATGTCAATTCTGCCGGTAATCTTTGCTGACTTAAATGGTTTGAAGTATTTGTTTCTGCCGACTTTGTTGATTTGCCCTTGTGAAGTCAATTCTTCCAGCAACGGGATGTAGTCTTTAATATTTTTATAACCACCGCTTTTTATGCGTGAGCCAATTTGTCTATAGGTTAATGCCGCTCCATAGAGTTTGTCTAATACGTCTATGACTTGTGCAGCAATATTTTGTGTTTTGTCTTTCTTGTGTGCCATGGTTACGCTTGGTAATATGAGAGTAATTTTCTTGTATAATCATGCTGAGGTTGAAGGAATAATTCGGCAGTATTTCCTTCTTCCACTAATTGTCCGTCTTTTAGTATTAGAATTCTGTTACATAGGTGTTTTGCAACATTCATGTCATGTGTTATAAACACAAGGCTTAGCCCTCTGTTGAATTGTAATTTTTTGAGCAAATTCAATACCTGCGCTTGAACGGAAATATCCAACGCAGAAACCGCTTCATCACATACTAATATTTCAGGATTGGCTGCCAATGCACGTGCTATACAGATTCTTTGACGTTGACCACCGGAAAACGCTTGTGGCTTTTTGTCTGATAATGTACTGTCCACACCTGTTTCTTCTAACAAGGCAGCTGTCTTAGCTGCGCGTTCTTTCTTTGAAAGTTGTGGTTGGTGAATATGAAGTACTTCGTCTATCGCACTTCCAACAGAGATGGCGGGGTTTAGTGATGCAAAAGGGTCTTGAAAAACCATTTGAATTTTAGATTCCTCAAGGTTTTCTGAGAAAGAAAGTTTTCCGGTATCCGGTTTTTCTAACTGAACTAAAATCTTTGCCAAAGTGGATTTTCCGGAACCGGATTGACCAATGATACCAACACATTCGCCTTTCTTTATTCCAAATGTGATGGGTTGTAATGCGGTGAAATTTTTGTTATACACTCTGCTAACCCTGTCAGCTTCCAATAGTTTTTCTGAACCTATTTGCAAGTCGGGGAATTTTTCTGAAACCGGAGCTTTATCCTGCATGAAATCTTTTATGGTTAAAAGAAATTGCCCTTCGTTGCTACTGTTAGGGCGGCAGCTCAACAATGCTTTTGTATATGTTTGTTGAGGTTGTTTGACCACTTGTTCTTTCGTACCTAATTCAACTAATTTTCCTTGATAAAATACGGCAATCCGGTTACAAAATCCCGCTACACTTCTGATATCATGTGAAATAAGAATGAGGGTGGTGCCAAATTTTTTAACTAATTGAGTTAATAAGTTTAAAATGATGTCCTGAACTTCAGGGTCTAACGCGGTAGTAGGCTCATCTGCAATGAGCAAATCAGGTTTGTTAAGCAATGCCATAGCTATCATCACTCTTTGACGCTGCCCGCCCGAAAGTTGATGAGGATAGCTGTCATACATTCTAATACTTAGACCGGGTAGCACTTCTTCTAAAATTGTAAGGCAGATATTTTTCTTTTGCTCTTTGGTAACGTCTTGCAACACACACTCTCTCATTTGTTTGCCAATCTTTTGAGAAGGATTAAGAGCCGCCAATGGATCTTGAAAAATATATGCAATATTCCTAAGAGCGAGTTTTCGCAACTCTGCATTGCTCAATGAATAAAGGTCTTTTTCAATTTTGTCTTTAGGACAAAATAAAGCTTTTCCTTCTATGACTGCATTAGAAGACAGCAATTTCATCAGTGATAGAAATGTTACTGATTTACCGGAACCCGATTCTCCGATTATTCCTAATACTTCTCCTCGAAAAATATCTAAGTCAATTCCTTTAACTGCGTCTATCAATTGTCCTTGTGGGTTTTTGAACGCAATATTGGTATTTTGGATTTTCAGAAGGACTTGTTCTTGCACTTGGCAAAGTTAGTAGTATTAAAACAACAAAAGATGAATTGCTATTCGCTTGTTGTACTATTTTCTTTTGAATCTTTTTTATTTTGTTAAGTTTGTGCTGCACATTCAACTATAATAACCATGAAAAAATATTGCTTAATTTTTATAACCCTATTGACAACATTGAGCTATAACATATTATCTGCTCAAGATGTCAACCCTGCTGATTTTCCGACTTTGGTTGGTTATTGGAAATTTCAAGATACCGGAGATTTGACCAAGGCGACCGTTGGAAATGATTTGATTAAATTTGGAACAGATAAGTGGGTGCAGGGTCCTGCTTATGGTGATACGGCAATTCAAATCGGTTTGGGTTCATATTATCGGTGTTATCACAACATATCGCCCAATGGTGGCGGGGTATTCGTTAATGAATACACGATGATGTTTGATTTTATGGTAGAAAACTTGACCAATTGGAGAACATTTTATCAAACGAATACAACCAACTCCAATGATGGAGAATATTTTATCAAACCGGATAATGGCTCTTTGCCCGGTGCCATTGGTTCTGCTCAGATTTCCTATGACTCTGTATTTGTTGTACAACCGTATCAATGGTATCGTTTGGTGTTATCTGTCAAGAATGATTCTTTTTATCGGATTTATATTAACGGGAATTTACTAAGAAACGGAAATTTTGATGTAAAAGATGATAGGTATTCACTCAAAGACAATGTTTTGTTTTTTGCTGATAATAATGGAGAAGATGATACAATCAATATAGCATCACTTGCTATATTCAGTTCAAGTTTAAATGCTACCGAAGTAAAATTATTAGGAACAATAGAACCCTGTATTGCATATCCAATACTCGTTGAACTGGGTAGCGATACTGCTTTTTGTGATGGTGGCAGTGTAACCAAAAGTTTGCCTGTTCAATATGCTTATAAGTGGTTGACTGGCGACACAAGCTCTACGGTTACATTCAATACAGCCAAGCTTGGTATAGGCACACGAAGTATTTGGGTAGAGGCAAAGGATATAAATAATTGTATCAAGCGCGACACATTTAAAGTAACGATAGCAGCACTTCCGGTTCCTGCATTAGGTTCAGATACAAGTCTTTGTGTAGATTCGGGAGCTGTTTATAACCTCAAAGCAGGGTATCTGACCGGTAATTCTTTTGAGTGGAAAAAACTACCCTCAGACTCTATTATTTCTGTGTCAAACAGTTATAATGTTGCAAAGAGCGGGGTGTATGCTGTAAAAATGAAAACAAGCTATGGTTGTGTGGGTTACGACACAGTTGATGTAACCATGAACATTAACCCACCTAAACCGATTATTTCATATAATGCACTACAATTGTGTGAGGGAGACACGTTTAATATTTCTACTTCACCCGGTTTTGCATTTTATCATTGGAATAATGGACAGACTGCTGCAAGTTTTGACCTTACCCAAAGTGCAGGGCTTGTTGTGAATGTTGAAACAGCAGAAGGGTGTATCAGCCCCAAGTCCGACAGTATTTATTTTTATTTTAATCCGTTGCCGCCAAAGCCTCAGGTTTATGTTATTCCTGACTCTGTCTTTTGTGCAGGAGACAGCGTATCCTTGTTTATTATTGATGCTTACCAATCCATTTTATGGAATGACGGCAATCAGACTTCAATGCGAGACATAAAGCAAAGCGGTGTTTATAGTGTACAAATAGTAGATATGAATGGATGTACCAGTCCAAGGTCGGATGAGGTCAAGATTGAAGAGCTTACAAGACCGGATAATCCCGTGTTGCTAAGCCAGGATGGAGCAGATTTTTGTGAGGGAGATACTGCAAGATTTACTTGTCAAACCAATGCTGAACTTATTTTGTGGTCGAATGGAGATACAGGTATTGCAACCTATGTTTTGTCAAGCGGTAAATTTTCTGTAACCGCTCAAAATTTGAATGGCTGTTTTAGCTTAGAAGAAGACTCGCTCGAAATTTTGTTTCACCCAATACCGGATGAGGCAGTGTTTGTTATATATGGTAAAGACAGCATCGCTTCCGCGTTTAGTGCATCTTTGTATGAATGGAAGGTTGACGATGTATTACAAGGCAATACAGAAAAGTCATTACCAATTGTTTTTAATAAGAAAATCAGCTTGCGTTTAGGCAACGGCTTTTGCTGGTCGGAATGGACTGACACCACACTGTCTGGTGAAACAAGTGTCAACAGTATATTTAGCAATACTTTTAGAATGTTTCCCAATCCTACTCAAAGTATGATTGAGTTTGATTTTGACCAACCTATAAATAGAAGCACTTTGGAAGTTAATGTTTTTTCGTTGGATGGCAAGAGGGTATTTGCCCAACAAGGTTGTCAAAGTGCAATTGATTTGAGCAATTTGGAAGCAGGACAATATATTGTTTATCTAATTAGTGATGCTACAATATTTGTTGGTAGGTTAATCAAACAATAACAAAGGAATCCAGTAGAGCAAAACCACCTGAAGATACGGACATCTTCGACTTGAATTTTAACAATAAAAAAGCCCCGACTAATCGGGGCTTTTGGCGGAGAGAGAGGGATTCGAACCCCCGGAGGTGTTACCCTCAATGGTTTTCAAGACCACCGCATTCGACCGCTCTGCCATCTCTCCTTTTGAGGGTTGCAAAAATAACCCAATTTTTATATTTACAAACAGACTATATTTTTATCTTATTCTTTTTTTTGTCCTCTCTCATCTTCTTGATAGAGACTTTGTTTATGCTGTGGTTCAGCTCATATCCTATCAAAATGGAATATACATTTACATAAATGACCAGCATCAGCGCAATGATTGCACCAATGGAACCGTAGAGTTTGTTGTATGCGTTGAAATGATTTACATAAGATGAAAAAATATAAGTCATAGCAAGCGAAAGCACTGTTGCCACAATACTACCCGGTGAAAAGAACTTCCATTTGGCGATACTTGAATGACCTATATAGTATATAAATGAAATAATGAAGAATACTAAGGAAGCAAGAATGATAACTTCGAATACACTCAAACCTATATTGAGAATGAACTCATTCACACCCAGATTGGCTATTAATGTTGATATATAAACGCTGGCAAGCTTTACAATGATGGCAAGTATCAATAACATTGAAACAATAAAGGTAATTCCGATGCTTCTCATGCGCTTTTTAAAAAAATTCCTCTTTTTGCGTATGTCGTCTTCCATTGAAGATTCAAAAGCTTTGATTAATGTATGAAAACCATTGCTCGCAAAATAAATAGCAGTCAAGAAACCCACGCTCAACAATCCGGTTCTTTGAATACTTAAAATATCCGATACGGTATCTTGTATTGTTTTGAATGTAGCATCAGGCAGAAAATCTTCCATCATGCTTAACACTTTTCCTTGTATATCATTTATTGGGAAGTAAGCTATTAACGTAAAAAGGAAAATGATGGAGGGAAACAATGCCAAGAAGAAATTGAAAGAAAGAGCACCTGCATATAGATTAAACCTTTGTTTGCCTACGTAACTCAAAAACAAACTCGCCACTTCATACAAAGAAGCTCCCTCAAAACCCGGCAAATAGATGGCATCAGTGATTTTTTCTATCACCCTCTTTACTTGTGTGTATAAATCCTTTACTATCTGTATAGGTGCTAACATTTCTCTAAAATCTTAATACAAAATGTTCTTTTTCTTGTTGCTGGCGCAAAAATACAATTCCCATAAAAAACAAGTCAATCGATACACGCACCTTTTCATGGTTTTTTATAATTTCCCAACATTCATGCATGTCTTCACTCCAACGAATATCATCAAAAACAAAAATGGTATCATTGTGTGATTTTTCGAGGAACATTTCAAAATATTTCAGTGTGGCATCTTTCTTATGGTTGCCGTCTATGAAAGCGTAATCAACTCGAGGCAGTTGTGTAAGCAATGCCGGCAAGGCGTTGTCAAATACGCCATGAAAAAGCTGTACACTGTCTTGCAAACCAATTTTGTTAAAATTAAAATGGGCTATTTCTGCTATTTTAAGACTGCCTTCTATGGTAAAAAGTTTTCCTTGTGTCAATGCAATTGCTTGGTACATTGCACTCATGCCAAAGTTTGTTCCAAGTTCAATGGCAATTTCGGGTTGATAATACCGACAAATCCGGTATAGTAGTTTTGCGTATTTACTGTTTTTGGAAGAACGTGCAACTAATTTAGCTAATGGTGCTTTGTAAGTCTTTTTGCCGGATGCTCCAAAGTCATCAACAGCAATGGTAGCAGCAGAACTTAACATCCGTTGACGTACAAGCTCAATATCATAAAAACGAGGGTCTTCGATCCGTTTGTATAATACATTTTCAGCAAATTCATAAACAAAGGGAGAGTGAGTGCCATGCCTGCTTTTGGCAAAGAGTAGGTAGCCAATATATTCCGGCAGGAGTGCCGCTCCTCTAAAAAACATTATTTACGTATTACTGAACGAAGCATTTTAAGTTCTGCTTCTAATTTCTGTATTTGCTCATGAGTTTTAGCAATTTTGACTTCAAATTGTTTTTTGAGCGTATCTGCTCCCTTTGAATTGGCAAAGAACCCTAGATTGTTCTCAAAAGTCTTAATCTCCTCCGACAAAGTTCTGATTCTGCCTGTCAGTTTTCTTTCTTCGTCTTTCAATAAGCCAAAGCTGTTAGGTTTTTGTGCCAACATCTCATAGTGTTCCTTCAATCTACCTTGTTTGAATTCATCAGTAGAAAGCTTGAATTTGTTGAGTATTGCATCGTTGATAGTTTCAAATTTCTTTGTAATATCTTGAAACTTTGCCCTGGGCACAAATCCAATTTGATTCCATTGCTTCTGAAATCCGCGCAGTTGTTCAAATACTTTGTCTTTGTTTTCTTCTCCGCTATCATGCAACGCTTGCAGCGCAGTCAATATTGATTCTTTTGCTTTTAGATTCTCCTTTTCTTCTTCTTTGGCAGCAGTTCTGTGTATATCTCTGCGTTTAAAAAATGCATCACATGCAGCCCTGAACCGGCTCCATATCTCATCAGAATATTTATTGGGAACCGGTCCTATGGATTTCCATTCTTCTTGTAACTTGATAAGTTCCAAACCGGTTCTTTCAAAATCGTTGCTATCGCTTATTTTCTCTGCCTTTTCACACAACTTGAGTTTGAGTGCATAGTTCTTTTCTCTGTCTTGGTTAATATCTGCAAAGAATTCTTTTCTGTGTTTGTAAAAATTGTTTTGTGCTTCTCTAAAGCGTTTCCATATCTGGTCGCTCACAAATTCAGGCACGGGTCCTATGGATTTCCATTCGGCAAACAAGGCTTCAATTTCCTCAACCTTTTGATTCCATTCTTTAGGAGTTTTGTATTCGATTGAAGAAAGTTGCTCCGCCTTTTCGCATATAACAGTCTTGAGTTCAAGGTTTTGTTTGCGCTTTTCTTTAAGCTCTTCAATAACTGCTTTGTTTCTTTCAATTATTTTATCAGAAGCAGCTTTGAAGCGTTGCCAGATGTCTTCTGTAAATTCTTTAGGAACAGGACCTATGTTTTTGTAATCTTCATGCAATTTGTTCAATAAAATATGTGAGTGTTTTACAGAAGATTGTTCTTCAAAAAGCTCTCCGACTTTCTTAATGAGTTCAATTTTCGCCTCTAAGTTTTTTTGACGATCAAGCTCTTTCAATTCGTGATAAATACTCAAATTGTCATAAAACTTATCTAATAAGAAACGGTATTTTTCCCAAAGTCCATCCATCTGTCCACGAGGAACTCTGCGGATTTGTCGCCATTCTTGTTGTAGTTTTTTGAGTTCTTCCAAGCTGTTTTCTGTTTCTTCTGATTCAGTTAACACTTGAATTTTATCTAAAATCTCGTTTTTGAGTTTAAGGTTGATTAGTTTTTCTTCTTCTGCTCTTGCTTTTTCTTGTGCTCTTCTTTCCAAGAATCTTGTATAGGATTGATAGAACTCATTTTTGAGCGCATCAACCGGTGCTCTGAAATCCCTTGGTTCGTTGCCTGCTGCAACAAATTCTTTTAATAACCCTTCTCTCTCTTTTTTAATGATATCGTCAAACAGTACACGCATCTTTTTGTAGGACTCATGTGCTTCGGTTATACCCGGAGAAAAGATTAATTCTTTTGCCTTTTGCACAAACTCTTCTTTGCCAAAGCCGGAATAATCAGTACGGTCAGTAGCTGTTTCCGTTTCTTCGAATTCTGTCTCTTCCTCTTGTTCATTTCCTGCGTGTTCAAGAGCCTCAATCTTTTTTACCTCATCCTCTTCGTGTAGGTTGTCTTGCGTTATTTTATCAGTCATTTTAGTTTCTGAGTGATTTTGTAAAGGGGTGCAAAGATAAAAAAATCCACTATCTTTGACAGCCTCGAAATTCATTATGACTGTAAAGATTGTTGAGTGTCCGAGAGATGCTATGCAGGGGCTTCATATTCAGATACCTACTGCTGTGAAAATTGAGTATATAAACACTCTTTTAGCTTGTAATTTTGATGTGTTGGACTGTGGCAGTTTTGTTTCTTCTCATGCAATTCCACAACTTGCAGACTCCAAAGAGGTTTTACAAGGCATAAATGAAAAAGGAAATACTAAACTATTGGTGATTGTTGCCAATGTGAGAGGAGCGCAAGAGGCGTGTGCTATTCAAAAAATTGACTTTCTTGGTTATCCATTTTCTGTTTCTGATATTTTTCAAAGAAGAAACACCAATAAAAGCAGAGAGGAATCGTATGTAATTTTAAATCAAATTCAACAAATGGCATTGCAATACGACAAGCAGACCGTAGCCTATATTTCAATGGGTTTTGGAAATCCTTATGGTGAACCTTGGTCTATTGCATTAGTGGAAGATTGGGTTGCTAAGGTTATAGATTTAGGCATTAAAACTATTTCATTGAGTGATACTGTCGGAAAAGCGAATCCGGAGGATATTTTTGCTTTATTTTCTCATTTAATTCCTACTTTTCCTGATATAGAATTTGGTGCACATCTCCATACGCGACCGGACAATTGGGAAAGCAATGTGGAAGCAGCTTTTAGAGCCGGATGCAGAAGGTTTGACGGTGCTGTCAAAGGCTATGGCGGGTGTCCTTTTGCAGAAGATGCTTTGACTGGAAACTTGCCTACAGAAAATCTGATACATTTTATTGAAATTAGAGGGGAGAAACACAAGGTGATTAAAGACAAATTCAACCATTCGCTCAATTTAGCTCTCAAAGTTTTTGCATAGCATTATGCAGGGCTGCATTAATTTTACTAAATATATTGGCAAAACTTTGAAAAGGGTTGATTTGTATAGAGAGTGGAGCATATCGGAGTCGAACCGATGACCTCTACAATGCCATTGTAGCGCTCTAGCCAGCTGAGCTAATGCCCCTTCGGATTTGAGCTTGCAATAATAGTTGTTTTTCTGTGATATTTTGGTTTGCATTTATTCCTTGACGTAATCTATTGTGTATGAAGCCGTACCTTGTAATGATATAGTAGTCCATAGATTTAATAAAAATAGAGCATTTTTGAGTTTAATAAAAACTCGTTTTTGTTTTGCGTTTCAATAAATAGTATAACTATAATTATAATATTATCCACAGTCATATTCCTAAATCAGTCTGATTGTCTTTTGCATTTCTATTGGTATTAAACACTTTTTGAGGGAATAAAATTAGGGGTTGTTTGTTCTTTCTTGTTATTTGTATATTGGTAAATAAAAAAATATTTTTAATAAATTGGAATAAATATACATTTGCGCATGAATCTAACCAATAAAAGTATCAAAATGCTTTTATTGGAGATTAAATCAAAAACAGTAATATGAGAACAACGATTACCGCCACTTTTAAGCACAGCATCAAACCTCCGCTATGGATGTTAGCTGTCGGATTTTTACTCTGCTCATTCATGCAGGTAAAAGCAACAGACCTTGAGAATATCATTCCTTATAAAGGGAAGATAACCCGAGATGTTGAACTATCTTCCACCTCTACATGGACAATTAAGCAATCAGGAAATGTTTTTGCAAGCGGAATGGGAGAAACCCTGTTAGATTTCTCATTTAATATTCCCGGAGATTACACCATTGAAATTAACGAGACTGATGTAACCAAACAACACCATGATGAATGTGAGCATACCGAGTGGCCGATTGTAATGAACATAACAGTAAGTCCGGTACGCATGACTTTTGACATGAGTTCCTTGGCATTGTCTGAAGACATCATAGGCGGGAAGGATATGACAGGCAGCACATTGACTATCTCTGTGTTTGTAGAGACATTTAACAACCAGCCTGTAACCTTGACCTATCCACAGTTCAGAAGCGCGGGTATAGAAACCACAATTGAAGGTAGCTTACCCAATCCGGCAACCATACTCATGCCCGGTATCAATCTACTGCAATACGATTTGAAAGGTGCAGCTACCTCCGGAACCTATATTATGTTTGACTTGATTGATTACAATGGTCTGACACAGTGTTACTATAAACAGGAAATGATTCCATAAATTACACACAAACAATGAAAAGATTAATTACAAACACCATTCAATATAGTATAGCATTGGCAGCATTTGCTTTGTGCATAAACGAAACCAATGCACAATCTATATGTGCTACTCCAGTTGTCGGATGCCCTAATACGAATTTATCCAATTACGGATTTAATTCTAATGATACGGCTGCTACGATAGAATACGACAACATGACTTCTGCATTCCATGCAACGATTGTAAGAAATGGAGACGGAACTTTTTCTACTTGGGGTGCTCAAAGCGGTCCTGCGGGAAATGATGCAGGTAGCAACCTAAGCCCTAAGGTGATTAACAGCACCAATTACACCGGTTTGAAAGGCACACCGCTAAAAGCGGGCGTTGGTTCAACAACTACTTCTCACCAATTCATTTTGCTTACTACCTACGGGTTGTTTGCTTGGGGAACTGAGGGTACCGTGATTGATAATGCCCACACTTCAAGTACCGCTTTCCAGCGCTTGGGTGCGGGAACTTTTTCTAATGCAGACTCTACCGGATTACCAAACGGAATACAACCCGGAGATGTTAAAATGCTGTTTGTAACTTATCAAACCATTGCAATTACTACTTGTGGCGGAGATGTTTGGGTGTTGTCACAACAGGCTAGGTTAAGAGGGAATGGCAATAGTGGCAATGCAACTACTTGGTATAGAGTTAGAAAAAGTTCCGGAGCATCTGATTGGCTTACAGACATTGTTGTTTGCAGGGGTTCATATCGTGGGTTGTTTGCGCTGGATGGAAGCGGTAATATTTGGACCTGGGGGAACAATGTGTATCTTGGTGATAACACAGCCGCAAACAACCTTAATTATGCAGCAAGCATGACCAAACCGACAGGAACTATCAAAATGATAGGCTCTACCTCCTCCACCGATAAAATCAGCTATTACGTTCTGATGACCAATGGTAAGCTCTATGCTCTGGGTAATAATGACTATCGTCAGTTAGGTGATTTCACCACAACTGAAAGACGAGGCTGGGTACAGTGTCAGTATAGTAATACTCCCACTTATATGAACAATATAAAATGGATAAGCCCCAATGAACATGGAGTTTATAATAATAGTAACGCAATGTCAGTCAACGCATTAAATGCTAATAAAAAAATATATGCTTGGGGTAATAGTAATACTAGTATGATTGGAAGAGGAAGTTCTTCTTATGATCCAGACCAACCAGATGGGCTAAGCGCATCAGGCGATAGTATGTTGACAGTAGAAACAGGCGCTCACACCAGTATGGTAATCAAACAGTGTTCCTCCACCTTTGGTTATGTAGGACACAGAATTAACGGCAGTATGGGTAATGGCTCAAGTGCATCAGCAACGGAGAGTTCTTATACATTTGCATCCGCACCTGTAGATATTTGCGGAGCACCGTCCAAACCCACTGCATCTGCAAAACCCAAAATTAACTTTGGAGGTTCCGGTTTATGCTACGAGTCAGATTTTATAGTAACTTCGGTAAGACGGGCTTCATATTCATTTATACAGCAAACACCTTCCGGAATAGCCACTTTAGACAGTGTACATTTTGATACATTTTTAATTAAATTCAAAGAACCGGGCTATATTAAGTTAGAGTCCAGCCTTCCCAATGTGTGCGGAGTCGTAAAAGACACGTTTGAGACAGCCGTTTTAAAGTGTAAATTTACCAATCCTGACTACAATATCGGTTTAATCAACACAACTGTATCAGGCACAATAGCAACCAATGACAACATATCCTATTCTGCCACACCATACAACACAAGTCCCACCCTCATCCATAAACCAAGTGGCAGCACCCCGAATATCAGTTTGAGTGCCAATGGAAGCTATACCTTTAGTGCGGACAAAGCCGGGACATATATCTATGTAGATTCGATTTGCGATCCGGGTCAAGTGAGCAATTGTGAAGTAGAATATCTCACTATATACCTATCCGACCCCACCACATTAAACAATCCACCGGCTGCTGCTACCGACATAGTAGCAACGAAAAAGAACACTGCAGTAGCCATCAAGACCTTGGATAACGACTATGCCGGTGCAACAGGGCGTTCATTGGTTCCCTCCAGTGTAAGTATAACAAGTTCGTTCACGGCATCCTTTGCGAGTGATACAGGAAGTTTTTCTATCAATTCATCCACCGGAGTTGTAACCTTTACTCCGGTGTCCACATTTGTAGGGGATTTCACCTATTTTTATAAAGTATGTAACGATGCCTCACCTACTGCATTATGTGATACAGGCATACAAAAAATCACAGTAAACGGGTTGGGTATTCAAAACACGACCTTGGGCGTAGATGACATGAAAAAAGGTGGAAAAAACAAGCCGGTCAGCGGCAACGTAATCAACAACGACATCGATCTGGAGGGGAATACCCAGAGTGCAACTCCGCAAAACATAAATGTTCCGGGAGTAGGAAATTTCACCCTCAGTTCCAACGGCAACTATACGTTTACACCCTTTATAGGTTTTCAGGGATTCACCGGCTTTGATTATGAAGTATGTGACAATGGCACCCCCGTGGCATGCGAAAAGGCTACTATTTATATCATGATAGACAATGAAATAACCGAGCCTGATATGCAAGCCACCACAGTCAATAAGAGCATAAACGGAGATGTGTCAACCAACGATCCTTTGCCGGCAGGATATCTTTACATCTCCGGTGGAGGTCTTGCGGGCAATCCGTTAGGCGGAAGTTTCAGCATCAATCCGGATGGCACCTACACATTTTCAGGAAGCAATGTGGGCACCTATCGTTACAAAGTTAACGCATGTACTCCCACGCCCAATGCAGTATGTATGGAAGAGTTGTTGGAGATCAATGTGAGCGATCCTAAAGTAAACTCCAACGACCCTATTACCAATCCGGATATGGTGATCATGTATGGACATGATTCGAATCCGGCAACCGTAACGATTAATGTACGCGCCAATGACAACATATCCAATATATATGGAAAAATAGGTGCTCTCGGCACATTAGCAAATCCAACCATAAGTGTAAGTGCTAAAAACAGCCAATCTCTCTCGGTGAATGGTAGTGGAAATATAGAATACAGACCCAAAAATGGTTTTTACGGTCAGGATACATTTTATTATGAAGTATGCGAAGCCTTAACCGTTTTGTGTAAAGAAGAAATGGTAGTTATAACAGTCAATGCTCCATCAACTCCTGTTGCAACTGTGGCATCGGATGATTACGGATTTACGTTTACAGCCACTACAGTCAATGTATCGGCAGCCAACGGCTTGCTAGCCAATGACTTTTCGAATTCAGGAGGAAGTTGGAATGTAACACCTCAAGCTATCAACAATCCATCAATCGGTAATTTAACAATCAACTCTGATGGGAGTTATAGTTTTGTCCCGGTATCTGCCTTTTTGGGTACGGCAGTTTTCCCATATCATGTATGTAAGGGAAGCGCATGTACCGAAGCAACACTGTATATTCAGGTATTTGATTTGAATCTGTTGCCCATAGAGTTGATAAGATTTCAGCCAATAGGCTTTGACAGTTATGTTGACATCTATTGGACAACCACAGTAGAGCAGAACAATTCCTACTTCACGATAGAGCGCAGTTATGACAAGGAATCTTGGTCACATGTAGGAGATGTACAAGGAGCGGGCACAAGTTTTCAAGAGAACAACTATCAACTCACAGATTACACAAAACCGGAGCCATTGGTATATTATAAGATTTCGCAAACCGACTTTGACGGCATCCGTTCTGATTTGCGCATAGCCAAGTTGCAGATGGGTACCGACTTAGTAGGAGAAGTGATGTTGTTTCCGAACCCATGTTACCAAGAGTTGAATTTGAGCGGCATGGCATCGAGAAAATTAGGATATGAGATATACAATGCATTTGGTCAACAGGTAATGAAGAGCGAAGGAGGCTTGGGCAATGAACTCAAGATAGATGTGAGTGGGCTGCCGCAAGGAACGTATTATATCCGAGTAACAGACAAAGGAGTTCTCAAAGTGAAATCCGCTTTTATTAAGTTGGATTAAACTTAACTATACAGAAATTAAGAGATAACAAAGAGGCTGCCCGTATCGGGCAGCCTCTTTAGTTTAATAACTGCTAATCAATGTGCAAGCTATCTTTTTCCTGACCACATCGCCATTTTCGTGAAACGCTTCAAATAGAATGATATAAATACCGATTGGACATCGGGTTGTGGTTGCATCCAAAAACCCATCCCAAATGAGCGTACCAGAATTTGCTATTGTATGATTTCTGATTGGATGTGCTACAAAAACCCCTGACGCATTATAGATATATACATTGGCGACAAAACCATTTTTTTCTAAATTAAATCTAATATTGAGCAAATCGTCAATTCCATTGCCGTCCGGGGAGAAAACTTCCGGGTCTAACCATACTTGTCCGATAGATGTTGAAGGCTTGCGAGATTGCGAGTTTTCATAACCGGGGGTAGCAAAACCTGCATTGGCAGTGGCTGATGTCCAATTTGTAGGGTCTGTGGCAGGTCGTTCAAATTCAATCCGTTCCAGACTTAGCCCTTTTTTGTCGGTAATCATTTTAAAGTGCATAGATTCATTATACAAGAAACTGTCTAACACTTGTCCTTTAGAATCGGTTAATACAACTCCTCCGCTCTTTTGTGGAAACGAAGGCATAGACTTGACACGAAAGATATTCCTTGGTTGCAAGCATGTATAAAAAGTACACAAGTCAGTGCCCGAAGTCGAAAAAACAACATATTGTTGAGGAAAAAGCAACATTCCATCGGAAACAGGTGTTGTAAAATCTCTAAAACTGCCATCGTCCTTGAGGTTTCCTAAACGCAAATTTTTTAAATCTAAAATTTTATTGCTGATATTATAGATTTCGACAAATTCAGAAAGCTCAGCAGGCGGGTTGAACAGTATTTCATTAATTAAAATATCTCCTTTTTGAATGGTATCAAACATGCCTACCCGAATGGAGGTTTCGTTTATAAAATTGCCGGAACAATCGCTAAGACCTTTGAGGGCGAGTGTATAAACAATATTGGGTTCAAACTCAAAATCCCATTGCAAATGGACTATACCCATAAAACATCGCGTAACCGCCACAGGGCTGATGGACAGTTCCTTGATGGTATATTGATTGGTGTTCATACATGAAAACGAATCAAGTTCCTCAGAAAACCTAAGTTCTATAATAGAGGGGTTGAGAGGGTAAGCCGATAATAAAGTAGGAGCAACATTATCAGAATTGGACGATTTAACAGTATTATGACTTGCCGGTGTACCTCCTTGTAGGTGCGTAGAAGCAGCCCAGTTTTCACTACCTCCACAAGGGTTGGAAGGGTCTATCATTTCTAAACTGAACCCGCCATTTTTCTTGAATTCATTGCCATACCACCGATCTGTATAGCGGATATTGTGAATGATATTGTTATTGGCATCGCGCAAAATGACATCGTCTTCGGTTTTGTTAAAAGTCGGGAAATTGCTTACACCTTTGGTAGTTCCAAAAATTGAAAGAGAAGCAACGCCTGAATGTGAGCAGATGATAAGAAAACTGTCAGGGAGCAAAAGAAAGGTGCTTATTGTTGCAGTACTCACCCTGTCCGCCAACTTGAAACCCGTCAAGTCAATCACTTTTGCAGAACGGTTGTAAATTTCAATATAACTATATTCGGGCAAACCAACCGAGGGGCTGGGAGTTGCCATAATTTCGTTTATTACCAAATCATACGGATTTGCAGACTCGGGTTTTAAATAGCGATAAGAAAGTGAGGTATCCCTCATAGAATTCTGTTCTTCATCGGTAATGTTTTTAAGTGTAAGTGTATATGTTGTTAAAGAAACAAGGGGTGAAGCAAGTTTCAATCCTACTTTTGTATTACTGTCAGAAAGATGAATAGATTGAATAATGAGAGAGGGGGCTAAAATAAAATTTGCAGGATTGGTGGCAGCAAGGGAATCTAATTGCTCACTAAAAACCAATGAAATACTGTCTTCACCTATCCAATTACTTTGCAATAAATACGGAGCTATGCTGTCGCGTATTTCCTTACCCATGTAATACAAACTGAAAAAATGTTTTTGAAAAAAGGATGCGGTAGATTGTCTGATAAGCAAGCCTGTATGTGGCAGTGCTGAAAGCGTTGTGTCGGTGGTTACTCCTTCTAAGCTCATTGGATTTAACTGTCCTTGCGTATTGACCGAAAGCGACCATGTGCCTTCAAAAGTTCTGAGCACACGAACCGTCAACAAATTATTACTTTTATTGAGTATGTCATCCGTGCCGTCTATAAGCAGAACAGGGGTTTGTCCATTCACTTTTTTATATAAACTTACTTCGTCCTTGGTGTTGCCAATTCTGACATAGTAAGCGTTTTTAACAGAAGGCAAATGACCGGTATCAGCCATCAAAAACCAATCAACATAATTAGCAGAAGAGGGATTAAACTTGAGCTCCATCTGAATCAACCATTCTGTAGTGTCATGGTGAAAAGATTTTCTGCTTAAAAAAAAAGTTGCATTGGCAAGTTCAGAATTGGAGCGTAAACGATAGTTGTCAATAATAAATGCCTGCGTATCTCCCTCCCATTCAGTGTTGTATCTTAGCGAATCATAATCAAACACATCATCAATTTGTGCTTGTAAGCAAGAGAATTTCCAAAAGAAAACAAATGCCAACACCATATATCTGATGGTTTTCATAAGCAAGCAATAACTGATTCATTGGAAAAACAAATATAAATTAAAAACTGTATTTAATTCATTAATTGCTATTTACAGCAATGCAATAGAGAAATCACCGCTATTAGCAGACACAAAGAATATGGATAATACAATTAAAACTGAAGAATATTGTAAGAGTACAAAGACCTTTCGCTATATCCTTATTTAGCTTCAGGCCGCATTTGAGGAAAGAACAAAACCTCTTGGATTGTGCTTTGGTTGGTCAGTAACATGGTTAAGCGGTCAATACCAACACCTAAGCCCGAAGTTGGGGGCATGGCAAATTCAAGTGCTCTCAAGAAATCTTCGTCCAAAGGCATAGCCTCATCATCACCCTTGCCTGCAAGTCTTAATTGGTCTTCAAAACGTTCGCGCTGGTCAATTGGGTCGTTTAACTCGCTGTAAGCATTGGCGATTTCTTTGCCGTTTACAAACAATTCAAACCTTTCTACCAAGCCTTCTTTTGTTCTATGCTTTTTGGTTAGCGGACTCATTTCAATAGGATAATCCGTAATAAAAGTAGGCTGGATGAGATGTTCTTCGCACTTTTCTCCAAAAATCTCATCAATTAATTTGCCTTTACCCATGCTTTCCTCAGTTTCGATTCCGAGCTTTTTGCAAGTTGCACGCAATTCGCTTTCATCCATCTTGCTGATGTCAATTCCGGTATATTCTTTAATTGCATCAAACATTGTAATCCTTTTATAAGGACCTGCAAAGTTTATGCTGTGTTTTCCTACTGTGGCCTCCGTAGTCCCGTTTACATCTAATGCTGCTCTTTCTATCACCTCTTCCACAAAATTCATCATCCATTCATAGTCTTTATAAGCCACATAAATTTCCATACCTGTAAACTCGGGATTGTGAGTGCGGTCAATGCCTTCATTTCTGAAGTTTTTTGCAAATTCATACACGCCTTCAAATCCGCCAACAATTAATCTTTTTAGGTATAATTCATTGGCAATTCTCATATACAGGGTCATGTCCAATGCGTTGTGATGAGTAACAAAAGGTCGCGCTGCTGCTCCTCCGTGAATGGGTTGCAAAATCGGAGTCTCAACTTCCAAATATCCATGAGAATTAAAGGTGTTGCGCAATGATTGAATGAGTTTGGTACGCTTCACAAAAGTTTCTTTAACCTGCGGATTTACAATTAAATCTACATAACGCATACGGTAACGTAGTTCGGGGTCTGTAAAAGCATCATGAATTACACCATCTTTTTCTTTAGGGAGTGGGAGCGGGTTTAAGCATTTTGATAACAATTTGAACTCTTTCACATGAACAGAAGTTTCGCCCGTCTGTGTAGTAAATACAAACCCTTTTACACCAATGATGTCGCCAATATCCAGCCATTTCTTAAAGAGGTCATTATAGAGTGTTTTATCCTCGCCCGGACAAATTTCATCACGGTTAAAATACAGTTGGATTCTTCCTGTGCTGTCTTGTAATACTGCAAATGAGGCTTTGCCCATGATTCTGCGTGTCATGAGTCTTCCTGCCAATGAAACATCTTTATATTCTACTTTATTGTTTTCGTAATTGGTCAGAATCTCTTGTGCAGACGCATTCACTTTGTATTCTTCAGCAGGATATGGGTCAATACCGACTTTTCTTATTTCATCCAAAGCTTGTCTGCGTAGTATTTGATGCTCGTTCAGTTCCATTGCCTTTATTTTGAGTCTGCGAAAATAATCCTTGTTTGTATATTTACTTGCTTAATGCGATTAGTTTTCTATCAATATAAAATGAAGCAATATTTAGAACTAATTAATCATGTATCAGCCAATTTTATTCATCAAAATAATGACTCATCTTCTCTTTATCATTTTGCTTAAACGCTGTGTATGGAGCTGATTGAGCCAAAAGATTCCCCTTTATGATGCGCCTGAAAAGGATTGTTACTAACTTTTGAATTGCAGATACACTTTTTTGAACTTTTTCAAAATATGTGTTCAAAGTGTCTTGCCTAAAATGAACAATATTGTCTAAATCATCACTATCCGTATAATATCCGCAATGGTAATTCTTTTGAACAAAGGCATAAGTCGGGAAATCCAATTTGCCCAAACCAAAGAGTTCAAAGTTTTTTTGAAGAAAGTCTTTGTTAATAATCCTGTTCTTTTCACCACCTCCTAAATTGAATGTTTTACCCGCTAACTCTCGTTGATGTTCTATACTATTTACAAATGCCCTTGCAGTATCTTCCGGTGAAGTAATTTCCATAGGAGTTTTTAATGGCATTAGAAACATAATTCCGCTCATTTTGTGATTGTCTGCGCCCATAATTGCGGATAATCTGAAAATAGTCCAGCGAAGTTTACTGTTTTGAATCACCTCTTCTGCTTTGATTTTGCTCACGGCATAATAATCACCAACGGTATTTAAAGCATCGGTTACACTGATGTTTGGATTGTTAAGCCGGTCTCCGTAGGTTGCAACTGAGGAGCTGAAAGCAAAGAATGCATCCGGTGAATTTTTTTCGAGATTTGTAATAAGGTTTTTGGTGCCTATAAAGTTAATTTTCTCAGTAATCTCTTTGTTTCTATATGCCGAAGGAGGGATAATTCCTCCCAAATGAATAACAACATCCTGATTTAGTGATGGTTCGATAGTGTCCTCCGGTTTAGATAAATCTCCATAAAAGATCTGAATATCAATTTTGATATTTCGAGAAAATCCGATTGCTGTGCTTAGTTTTTAAATCAAATACCGAGATTGTAAATTGATTTTTTTGTGCGATAAGTTGCTTGAGCACCTCATGTCCGATGTTGCCGGATGCGCCTGATAATAATACCCTTGTTTTCATCACGTATAAAATATGTTTCTTGTAAAGTTACAAAAAAGTAGTGATAGCAGCAAGGTGTTTATAGTAAAATCGCGATGCGCAGTAAACAAAAACCCCCTACCTTTCACAAAGTAGAGGGTATTATGATGAAAAAATATTCTATTTATTTACAACTAGTTTGCTATTGGTAACACTATTGTTGTTTTCCACTTGAATAAAATACACTCCGTTTACAAGATTTTCTGTATTTATCGTTTCTTGAGTATTCGAATTAGTAGCGAAATAAATCAATTTGCCTGTCATATCAATAATACTTATGGTTGAATGACTAGGAATATTATTAATAGTAACAATATTGCTGGCTGGATTAGGATAAATGGTTATAAGGTTATTAGTGATGGGTGTCGCTATTGAACTAGTTGGGCTTTGCTGCAGCTTCACCAAGTATAAATCAGCAGAAGCGGAATGACCGCTTGAAAATCCTGCGAGGTAAATGGAACCGTCTTGCGCAATGGCGATGGAGTGTGCTTTATCGTTCTGGTTGTTGGGTCCGTCATAGCTGTAAGACCATAGCTGATTTCCGTTTTCATCTAATTTGAAAGCGCCTAAATCAAAGTATGATGAACCGGCATTAGAGTATGAACCGGCAACATAAATATTATTATTGGCATCAGTTACAACATGATAAACGTGATTACTCCATTGCCCTGTTCCGCCATATAATTTCAACCACAGCAGATTTCCGTCAGGCGAAAATTTAGCAACGCCCATTTGTGTGTTCATGTTCACGGCAACAATCAGATTGCCCGAATTGTCAAGCACTAATGGCATATCTGCACCTGTGAACGAAGCAGTGTTATTAACATTTACCGTGTCAAACACATAATCCCATTGCTTTGCACCGGTAGAATCATGCTTAGCCAGATAAAACTTAACATTTGAATTAATCCCAAGCGAATATGAGTTGCCATTAGCATCAACATTGATATTATCAAACTGTTCGCTCGTGTTATTTACAGGTCCCGGTATGGTATTTATCCATCTGAAATCACCGTTACTATCAATTTTCCAAACAGCCATATCGCGCCATGTTGTTGTTAAAGTAGTTACACCGCATACATATGCATTACCGGCAGCATCCACTCCAACACTTTGCCCGTAATCAGCATATTCATGTATGTTGGAATTGTTGAAGTATCTTAGCCACTGGCGATGACCTGACAAATTATATTTCACCAATAGCATTTGGTCGAATTCGGTTGTACCGTTGCCTGAACTTGATCCAGTTATAATAATGTCACCCGAAGCAGTAATCTGCAAAGAAGTACCTCTATTCTGGTTTATATTAATACTTCCGGAGAGGTATCCGGACCCTCTGATGCTGTCTGACCATAGCAAATTACCGTCAGCATCCAGAGCGAAAACAAACATATCGGAATTATTAGAAGAAGATGCATCGATTTTACTGTATCCTGTAACAATGATACTATTGTCAGGCGTGATGTCCATATCTCTTGGGTAATCACTGAAATTGAGATTGTCATTATTCCACTTATGAGACCATAACAAATCACCATTGGGTGCATATTTCCGAGTAATAACATCAACATATGTAGAAGATGTGCCTGAATTAGTGGTACCTGTAACTATTATATTGCCCTGTGCATCTAAGCGGACAAACTTTGCTTCGTCATGTAATCCCGCGCCATCAAAAGTTCGCGACCATTCTACAGAAGGAACTTGTGCAAATGTGAAACTGTTGAGCAGTGATAGTAGGAAATAAACTGCACTGTGTTTAATCTTTAGTGTTTTCATGTTTTTTAGGGGTTAAAGAATAGCAAATATATATATTATATTTTATAGAAAGCTCATTGACTTAAGAGGTGTCATGAGTTTTCAAAATTTAAGTTATGATAATAAAATTTCAGATTTATCTTTTTTGTCGCTATTTTGGGTTGTATATTTTGTTTTTCTTGGAGTTTTGTGGTTGATTTTGTGCATCTTATGCAATTAAACTTCTATGGGTTGTTTAGATATGTTATAGTATTTTGCTTGTAAAAAAATGGACTGTGTTATTTTGCTTAGTAATGAGAATTTGTTCTAGAACCATTATTTTACAAATACTTTATATTATTTCTATATTATACTGATTGGTTTATTGATGGTAGTTAGACGAATATTCAATGATATTTTTGTGGCTTTGAGTTGTATTTTGCTATTGCATATACATACCTTTTTCATTACATAAGCATTTCTCATATTACTAGCTATGATTCTACTTTGCAGTGGTCTTATACCCTTGTTTTCATCATGTATAAAATATGTTTCTTGTAAAGTTACAAAAAAGTAGTAATAACAGCAAGGTGTTTATAGTAACATAGCGATGCGCAGCATTCGGATTAAATCAGATTAAATTACCGGAGAAGTTTCGTTCTTCCTTTTATTCTTTGATAAGTTTTACTACCGAATCATTGATTTTTACAAAATATAAACCGGTAGCTAAAGTTGAGATATCTATTGTTGTATGTTCACTTGTGACCACGCTCCTGTGTAGTATTCGTCCGCTTAGGTCTGTAATCGTAACCGTACTTCCAATTTGTTCTGAATCAATACTCAATGAATGATTTGCAGGATTTGGAAACAAGTTGTATGAACGATTATCAATAAACTGTGCTAATCTAATAGGACCTAAAGTGCTATTTCCATCTATGTCAACTTGCAAGAATCTATAATAGTTTATCTCTAAAGGAATATAATCATAAAACGAGTAATCATTTGTTTGGTAGCTGTTTCCGGAACCTTTGATACTTCCAATGCTTTCCCAGCTTATACCATCAACACTCCTTAGAATATCAAAATTACTGTTATTTATCTCTTGTGATGTTTCCCACATTAATTGTACCTGTTTTTTTGCATAATCAGGAACCGCTTCAAAATATATCAGACTTATAGGCAAAGGAGTAGGTCCATTACCAATGGCAAAAGGCGAGAAAGAGCCATTGTAATTCGAATGAACCAATTTTTTGGAACTGTACATTGAACTACCTGCTGTGGCCATTTCCCATTCTTTTTTTATGCTGTTAAAATGATTAAGAAGCGGGGCAAGCAGTGAGCCCGATTCGTCAGCTGCATTCCATTCAAAAGTAAAATTAGTGTAAGGATTTAATCCTACTAATCCGTAATTGTTTTTTGAAATATTCTATGTTGTTTTCACATGTGGGGTGTTCACTATCGTTCCGCTCTGACCATTAAAATAAACCTCACCAACCAGATTGACTGAATAATAAGAGCTTTGATCCTTATTTTCTATTGTTACAGGAGTGTATGTGGTAATACCTACAGGAAACAATTTAGATGAATTGTTTTTAACATCAATTGTAAGCACACCTGCATTGTCGCAACGAACATAGCTATTACTACCCGAAGACTTAAAATATTTATCTACCGACAAATCATAACTTCCAAGTATTATCTTCTTTTTTGAGCCATTAAAATCAACGCTTCCCACTTTTCTGTTTTGATCCAATTCAAGATTATTAGATGCACTATTGTCAAATTGTATATCAGCGAGAGGAAGCGGTACTATGCCTGTTTTCCAGTTATTTGCATTAGCCCAGTCTGTACTGGTGGCTCCTGTCCACAATTCCCAACAGTCACTTGCTACACCGCCATCTTTAAATGTCCAGGATTTTGTCTTCACAAGATAATCAACAGCAGAACTTGCAGCATTAGAGTATTTTATTCCATCCGCACCCAAGGTAATAGAAGAAGGTGCAGAACCATTGTTAGCCCATCCATATATTGTCCTGCCATAATTAATACAATCCATTCCTGATTTATCAAACATGTATTCCATGTCCGTTATTGATGCAAGATTCCAATCTTCTAATGTTTGATTGAATGATGTTGCATTGTCAAACATTCCTTTAGAAGTAGTTACGTTTTTTGTATTCCATTTGTCTAATGGTTGGTTAAACGAGCCGGCATGTTGGAACATGCCTTGACAATACATTACATTTATAGTATTCCACTTATCTAATGGTTGGTTAAAGAATTTATTATACGCAAACATACGCCCTAAATGTCTTACATTAGACACATCCCAATCATTGATAGGTTTGTTGAAAATACAATTATAGAACATGCCATTCATGTCTTTCACATTACCAGTATTCCAGACACCAATATTTTGATTAAATTTTAATGTATTACCAAACATCCCGCTCATATCCTCAACGTTTTTTGTGTCCCAACCGGTTATGTCGGCATTGAACATATAGGCACTGTTGAACATGGCGCTCATGTTTTTTATATATACAGTATGCCATTTCCAATTAGCGGATTTACCCTCTAAAGACTTGCATTCCCTAAACATGTCAGAACAAAATATTACTTTAGCGAGTATAGGTGTGTCTTTTGCTGTCAAATCCATGTTAGATGAACCCTCAAATGAAGAGTGAAAATCTTCCCATTCTATATCACCCCATTGAGAGATTTCTAATAAAAGGTTTTTATATTTTGCAAAGTTATCTCTAACTCCATTATTAAAATGTGGGAATAGACCGGTAATGGATACTAGATATCTGTCTCCGGATGATAACCCGGTAATGTTATAGTCTCCTGTTTCATTCGTACTTGACCCATCACCAACACCCGCATTGTCTAAATTTTTCCATGCTATATCATATTTATAGCTGTAAGAACTATTGGTATAAATCATTAAATCCCCTCCTGCACTGACTTTCCATATAGTTTTAAACCCGCCACAAAAATCATTAAACCCGTCATCCTTTATTGTCCAACCTAAATTACTAATTAAGTTGTCGTGAGCTGTTTTACCGCTGGTATTATACTCTACACCTACTGCACTTAAGGTTATATTTGAAGGAGTATTTGCGTTTGCTTCCCATCCTGTTAAAGTTTTACCATAATTAACACAACCCATTCCTGAGTTATCAAACATAGATGTCATGTCTTTATTTTAGATAAATCCCATATTCCTAAATCTTGGTTGAAACCATAACCATCATGAAACATGTCATTCATAAGTTCGACACTACTTACATCCCAACTGCTGATATCCTCATTGAAAAGTGTGCCTTTGCAGAATATGCAACTCATGTCAATAATTGAACTTGTCTTCCACTTCCAGTTAGCAGTTGTGCCTTTCAAATTTTCACAGCCGGCAAACATGTAATTTGTATATTTAATTTTTGAGAGGTCGGGAATATCCGTAGCTGTTACATCCAGATTATTGCATGAGGCAAATGAGAAGTCAAACCTCCCCCAAACAATATCACCCCGTTGTGTAATCAAAAGAAGCATATCAGGCTTTCCTATAATTCCGTTATTTGAAACGAAATATAGAAAATCTTTACTTATTTCTACTTGGTATTTATCTCCTTTATTCAGTTTAATAATAACAAAGTCACCGGTCTCACCTGAGGAACTGCCGTCACCTTGTCCCACATTGTCCAAATTCGTCCATTTAATATCATATTTATAGCCGGGACCATTGGTAGGGATAGCGATCTCACCATTTGAATCAGCTTTCCAAACTGTAATAAAAGGCTTTTGAGCTTAAATCAGATTGTTAAAGCCGAACCCTATTGTACATAATAGCAGTAAAAAATATTTTTGCATGATTATATTTTGTTTATCATGCAAAAGGATATAAAAATGTTACTCACAAGAATATTTTGAAATTTAGTAAACAAATTAACGCAAAATAACATTTGGTTGCTTTTTATTGTTTAATCAGTTGGCGTGTAGTTTGACCTTTTGGTGTAATCAGCTGATAATAATAGTTTCCGCTGGGTAGTTGTCTTCCGTCTAACATGTAACTGTGTTTGCCTTTGGGCATATTTTCCTTCAACAGTGTCTTCACTAATCTTCCATGTATGTCAAACAGTTTAATTTCGGTTAAACCGCCCGGAGAAAAATAATCTATCTGAATATTATCACTAAACGGATTTGGATAACTCTGGAGCAAGTAGTTTGTATGTTGTGGGGTCTTGCTAACCGATGAAGACATGTTTTCTTTGAAAATTGCTAGTTTTTCAAAATGCTTAAACAGTAAATCATCATCTACCAAATCCTCAGGCGCTTCAAACCAATCTCTCAAAACACTGGTATAAATCTGTCTGAAATCGTATTGCATGGCTAAATTGTCATTAACCGTTACTTCGTCCGGAATAGTTGGACTAGAACCAATTATGATTGGATTCACATTTGTTCCAAATACAAATACAGGAGCAGCAGTACCATGATCGGTTCCCATACTGTCATTGCTTTTTATACGTCTGCCAAATTCGCTATAGGTCATACCCGCTACACGATCGGCTATACCTAATAACTCGCAGTCTTTTTGAAATGCAGCAATTGCATCGGATACTTTTTTGAGCAAATTGGCATGATTTCCTGTTTCTGTCCCACCGGAATTGCTTACTTGAGCGGAGTGAGTGTCAAATCCGGTAATATATACAGTGTAGATGGGAGTTTTTAAGCCCCCTGCAATCAAATTAGCAACAATTTTAAGCTGGTCTGCTAATTCGTTATTAGCAGGATATGTTGCTTTATTTGTTGCGGACTGAGCCGCAGCTTTTACAGTTGTATTGTATTCTTGGGTTTGTTGTAAAACAAGTCTAATATAGGTGAGTTCATGTCCCATTGGAGTGTCGGGTTCCGTGTCAACGGTTCCACTGACTAACTGGTAGAAATTTGTTGGATCTGAGATACAAATACCTGTATTGGCATTGACTCCCATCAAAACAGGTGAAACCCTATAACCAATAGAAATAGCAAGGGGATCCGGTTCATTTGCGTTGGGGTAGCCATTTGGATAACCAGGATATTCTGTCTCAAGATATCGCCCGACCCAACCCGAATTCACAACCTCATCACTTTCGCTTGCTGAATGCCAAATGTCTGTAGCTCTAAAATGTGAAAAGTTCGGGTTTGGATACCCAACAGACTGAATTACATTTACTTTACCTTCATTAAACATTGTCCTAAGACCGGTCATAGAAGGGTGCATGCCGTTTGAAGTATAGCCATTTAATGAAAGTACTTTACTCTCTTGTATAAGAATATTGTTTCTTGCTTTTGATAAGTTGCTGTATTGATCTAAAGGGATGAATGTGTTTAAACCGTCATTACCACCGCTGAGTTGAATTAACACAAACACCCGACCATTTTGTTCAGAAGCCTTTGCAATAGCTTTTAACATGGGCGAAGCAGCATGACTCTGAAATCTCATTCCATTGATAAAGAATGGTAATAATCCTGCTTTTGCAGACAGTTTTAAAAAATCTTTTCTGTTCATAAGTTAAAGTTTTATGCTAATTGGTTTTCAGCTTGATCTAATAAATATTTATACATACCCAGCAGAGCAGTTGTTACAATCTTCTTTTTGGCATCATCAGATGGGTTGGCAATGTAGTCATTCCATGCGGAAGTCCAATAATAGTCAGAAGTTAAGCCAAATAATAATGTGCTCTGTTTTAAACTCTGTTTGCGTGTCGCAGATATATCCATTGCATACATTAAATCAATGGTTTCTTGTATAAGTTTATTCGGATTAGAAGGGTCTGAACATTGTTTAGCTGCTTCTATCAAATCCACCTGTAATTTTTTACCGGGTGAGTAATCAATTCCAATCATTAAAAGTACCGTATATAATATCCTTTTAGGCAATGTGTCAGAGTTGAGCCACAATTGACTGTATTGTGGTTCTTGATAATAAGCAGGCCAGCCTGAAACATTGGGAGGATTTCCCCAAATTAATCCGGATAAAGATATGCCTATAAATAATGCATAATATGCAGCATGTTTGTCTTCGGGAGTGTTGTCCGGCATCTCTAATTTAAATTGTTTTGCATAGGTTCCAAAAACATCAAATGCATTTTTAATATAACAACCCACATTGTTTGCATGAAAAAAGTGCTCACTCTTAAGCAAGGTGGATACAACATTCTTGATATTCCAATCTTGTTTAAAAATATTAGCTAACGGGATGATGACGTTTGTTTCGATAGAGTCGTCAATTACATAGTAAAGAAAATATCTGTACAGTTTTCTCACAATAAATCTTGCTACTACATCTTCCTTAGTGAAAATCATATCAATAAGTTCATCCGTCTCATTGGCTCCGGCTGCTCCTGACTTGCCGGTGATTACAGTGTTGTTAAAGAAAGAGGAGAATGTTTTATCATCTGTATCATGTACTACGCCTGAGAAAAAGGAAGAGTAAGTGCTGGGGTTAATTCTCCACCCTGTGAGAACACGAGCTGCTGCTTTTACATCATTTTCAGTGTATTGACTGTCAGGTGATTTGCCCAGTGTAAACAATTCCATTAACTCTCTTCCATAGTTTTCATCGGGTGCTGTTTTTGTATTTAGGTAACCATTCAAATAAATCAACATACCTACATCTGTTGTTACCTTTTTTACCAAGTCTTTAAAATTCCCTAGACAATTCTCTCGCAACATTTTATGATGATTATATGCAGCAATTGGATATCCTATGGTTTCTACCTCGGTTGCAAAGTGATTGTGAAGAAAGAAGGTCATTTTTTCTCTAATATTGCGTTGCGGAGATATAATTTGTTCTGCGCTCCAAGCATAAAGAGAATTGCGCCTTTCCCCATTAAATGCTAGATTTTCAGGTCCGTTAACCCATGTATCACCGGATGCAATATCCGGATCAATTTGTCCTGGTTTGTTATATCCGTTTACTGGTGGATCCGGTTGGGTAAGAGGTAAGGTTAATAAATAATCTACCGTATCGCTCATGGTCATATTCTTAAAAAATGCAACATCGTCTTTGGAAAAACCAAATAGCGTTCTTCTGAGCAAGTGCTTTAGAAGATTTTCATTCCATGCGCCTGCGTATTGATTGATACCGCCTTGTCCCAACACAAGATCATAGGGCATTTCTTGATTTTGAAACTTTTCAGCAGGTAGTGCTTTAGGAGGGTTTTTGTCTAAAAGCATACTGCTCAGAAACTCTCGTCTTTCCATAAAAAAGATTTTTTAAGTGAATTAATACGGCTAAGAACAAAAATAATGCTTTTAGACAAACGGTTGATATTGCAGGATGAATTATTTTTATGTTCAGTAGTGTGGTGTTTTTGATAGAATACAGCCCTTTTTAATATATCAATGTTGATTACTCATTTCGAGTATATTGTTTTGATTCCTTGAGGGTATTAGGTTAAGATAAATCTAAAGGGCATAAAAAAAATGTTTGTTTGAACAAAGTCAAAAACATACTTTTGCACCTCGTTTTAAAAAATATATAGATTCATTATGAGCTTAAAAAATTATGAATCTGTGATCATTTTAACACCCGTACTCTCAGAACAACAGATGCAAGATACTGTTAAAGGTTATAGAGAGTTGATCACAGAGCAAGGTGGAAAAGTAATCCACGAGACAAATTGGGGGCTTGCAAAATTTGCATACCCAATCAACAAAAAAGTAACGGGTTTTTATCACATCTTTGAATTTCAGGCAGAACCTGAATTTATTGCCACATTGGAGCTTAGCTATCGAAGAGATGAGCGTGTGATGCGTTTCTTAACTACCGCCCTTGACAAATTCGCTGTTATTTATAACGAGCGTAAGAGAAAAGGCGAAATAGGAAAATCGAAGAGCACCGAGCCTGTGAAAGCAAAGAAGAAAGGAGATATTGAATTAATTGAAACTGAAGATTTGGAGGACTAAAAATATGGCACAAGTTAAAGACACAAATTTTGTATTTGCCCCACAGACTAAGAATATCAATAGAAAAAAATATTGCAGATTCAAAAAAGCAGGTATCAGATACATCGATTACAAGGACGTTAATTTCCTTTCTAAGTTTGTAAATGAACAAGGCAAAATTCTTCCAAGAAGAATTACCGGAAATTCTCAAAAGTATCAAAAAAAGGTAGCGGAAGCAATTAAGAGAGCAAGATTTATTGCTATCATGCCTTTTGTAACAGATGGTTATAAATAATATTAGGAGGAAATTGAGATGAAAATTATATTAAATCAGGACGTTAAACACCTTGGACATAAAGATGATGTTGTAACAGTTAAGGATGGTTATGCAAGAAATTTTCTTATTCCACATGGAATGGCAAAACTTGCTACTGCATCTGCTGTGAAGGTGCTGGAAGAGGAAATCAAACAAAGAGCGTTTAAACAAGAAAAATTGAAGAAAGATGCTGAATCTTTGTCAGAAAAATTAGCTAACCAATCAGTTACTATTAAAACAAAGACCGGTATTACCGGAAAAATCTTCGGAGCTGTTACTACTCTTCAAGTTGCAAATGCTCTTAAAGATAAAGGCTTTGATGTTGATAGAAGAAAAATTGTCTTCAATGATGAAATTAAGATGATTGGTAATTACAAAGCTACTATTAACCTGTACAAAGGCATATCTACTGAAATTGATCTGAACATAGAAAGCGAAGGTTAATTTATTGTAATAACGATTTTTAAAAAAGGCTATCAATTCAGATAGCCTTTTTTATTTGAATTCACCGGACCCAAAGCGTTCCAACAATACTTTACAACATCTCCATCTCGTTGTGTCAGAAGGGGCTGCATTTATATATACATCTCCCAAACCATAGAGTTTTGCCTGCATAATATCTCTTGATTGGATATATGATGAACGAATGCTATAATGAAATATATAAAGATCATCCACTGTAAGATTGCGCGTATCAATGTATGAAGCATCGTCAATGGTACATGTCAAATATCCTGCTTGACCTTTTATCTTAAACCCTCCGGAATTAAAACCATTACACTCAATTCCATTGACATCAAAAATAGTGAGCTCTACATCTTCAACACTCAAGTTGTTTATTGTTATTTTATTCAATTTAAGTGTGTCAGTATTGAATATTTTGGCTGCACCTATCGCTGTAATTGTTTGAAGGTCATAGGTGTAAAAAACCCGAATTTTAGGTTGTAAGTTATAATTGCGAACCCAATTACATCGGTTATTATCATCTATAATGAGTTCTTTGTCAATAATTTCTCTCTGAATGCCTGAGATGAGATTTTTATTGTAAGTGATTTCAATTCGGGGTTTAGCAGAGGTATAGACAAGTTCTAGGTTAATTTTATTACTGACCTTGAGAGAGGTAAATTCTTCTAATTCATAGCTTTGGGTTGTAATACTGCCTGCTGATTTGAAGCAATCAAACTCATGTCCTTTTTTACAAGTACACAAGAAAATACAAGCCAATATCAACACAAAAGTTCTCATTTCACTTTTTTATAATTAGTATCAAACCTATATCCTACACACCAATCAATAAAGTCAGCATTGGCAGCATGTGATTTTAAACGAGTACCTATGAAAAACTTTTTATAGTGATAGTTAATACCAATAGAGATGTAGTACTTTAATTTACCGACCTGTTCTGGTTTATAAGCATAGTAGCCTAAATCAGCATAAATATTTACGTTTCTTAAATAGTATTCATATCCTGCTTTTACAGCTGCTTCAAAAGCATCAGAGAATGGAAAACTTTGTTTTGAATCCGGAGTGAAGACGATATAAGGATCTAGTTTATCATAATAAAAATCTAAGCCAAATCTTGCTCCACGAATAGGAGTGATACCTAAACCCTGTGTTAGACTCAAAGTATAGACAGGGCGCATTGTAGGGTCAGAAACTGTGGCAGTTTTCAATGCAAAACCAATTCTTGTTTCTAAATAGGTTTTTGTTTGAGGCAGTGTAGTGTCCGAATGGAATCGTAAAGTTCTTTTAACAGGAGTACTAAAATTGATTCCAAAATTAATTTGTGGTGTATTCAGTCCAAGATTAGGTCTTTTGAAGTTGGCGTTTGACAAATGTGACATTCCTATTCCATAGAAGAATGTAGCGTTTGAGGAGTATTGCCTATAATTGAGCAGAAAAAATTGCATGGTACCATTTAATTTACTGCTCATTGCACGATTCTTAAGATTATTTACGGAGTTAAATATTTGAGTACAGTAGCCAATTCCTGCGCTCAATCGCATCATGGTTTCTGAATATTTGTGTTTTTTTATTCTAACTTGGAAATATGGAATAACTCCTAATGTACTGCCATTCAGTGCATGTTTACCCAGGTAATTATAGTAGAATAACACTCCCCAGTCAGCATTTTTATACAAACTGTCAATATGTTTGTTTCCCAATCCTTGAAATTGAAATGCAATCTCTCCGCCAATTGAATGGGCTGCCATGTGTGGCATCGAAACAGAATGAGGCATCAGAAATCCCGGCAGAAATCCAACATGTATAGTTTCTTGTGTGAAAGCCCTATTATATGTAACTATGATTAACAGCGTTAAAAGAATTTGCCTCATCCGGTTCAAAAGTAGGACTTTGCGACAATCTGTAATAAACAAAAAAGTCCTGCATTGCAGGACTTTTTTGAACTTGTGAAAGATTATGGTTATTTAATAATGCTCACTTTAACAGTTTCTGTGCTTACTCCGTTGCTGTATTGAATGAAGTAAATACCATTGTTAAGATTAGATAAATCAATTTGTTGAATGTTAGTCAACACATTCAATTCTGTAGAATAAACAACCTGTCCATTTATATCCAAAACATTAATTTGGTTTGAGGAATTGTCAGAGTTGATAAAGGGAGTGTTGATATTTACAATACCGTTAGAAGGGTTAGGATAAACAGCAAAAGATTGTGCAGCTTCAATATTGTTAACTCCTACGCCCCAGCCTTGCCATACATACCATACTAATTGTTCTGTTAAAGTATTATTACCCATTTTGGAATTGTCTTCCATCGCAATAGAGTCTGCATCTCCTCTATTTAATAGTAAAGATACCACAGTAAAATTTATATTATTTGAAACCGAATTAGGATATAAGTTTACATCATTGCTTCCTGAAATTGAAATTGTATCACCTGGTGCAAGGTCTGCTGTTAATACTCTTGATAGATAATTACTTTGGTTAGGTCCGGGAATCAAGATTGCTTGTGATTGTGAAATTGGAATTTCAATTCTGTAAAAAATGGAGTCTCCTACTTTTGCAGTGTCAGTTCCGTTATTTTTAAATACTGCTTGATAGGTAATTGTGCTTCCTTGTTGATATCCTTTTTGACGAATTTCGGAAGGAGGAGTTAAAATACCTTCTACAGACCAGTCAATATGTCTTTGTGCTGATACATTTGAGGTAAAAAATACGGCTGCTGCCATACTTAACATTGGTAAAAGTTTTATTTTCATTTTGATTTGTTTTTGTGCGTGTCAAAAGTAAGAAATTCTCTTTATACACCATCTAAAAATCAGATGAAAAGTATAAAGTGCTTATTCTAATAGATTTAATTCGCTCAAAAACAAGTTATAAGCTTACTTCTTTGTGTCAGCGTAATCAAAAACCTTTTTTAATAATTCAGTAGTTCGTTGTGCAGGATTCTCTCTAATTAGATTCTCTTGCGTTTCAACTTCTTTGAATAATGCAGTCATTGCTTTTTCAGTTACATAGCCTGTTAAATCAGGGTTTATTTTTTTTGTTGCAACCAAATTGTATTTTGTCATTACCTCACCCCAATACTTTGTTGCGTTTACTTTGTCAAGGGATTGAGAAATAATTGGACGAAATTTTTCTGTAAGAGATTGCGTTGTAGATTGTTTTAAGTAATTTGTAGCTGCACTCTTTCCTCCTGTTAATATTCCCATTGCATCTTGGATGGACATAGTTTTAACTGCAGTTACAAATACATCAATAGCTTCTTTTGTTGCTAGTTCAGCTCCTTCATTCAATGTTTTGGTTACTTTGTCCACCTGACTGCCAAGACCAATATTTCTGATGGTTGATTCTACATTCCTCACTTCTTCCGGTAATGGTATTCGGATGGCAGGATTTCCCCAAAAACCGTCTTTTGCAGATAGCTTAGACACTCCTGTTTGAATGCCTTTTGTTAATGCTTCTTTGAGTCCGGCAATTATTTCTGTATTGGATGGTCCTAAGTTTTTGTTCACAGTTTCCATTGTGCTTAATACAGAGTCACATGCGCTGAATCCCATCCAGAGTCCGAAAATTACAAGTAGTTTCTTCATTGATTTTTTATTTGAGTTTTACGTATGCAAAAATTAGCCATAACTTTTAATTATCCAAAAATATATTGCACTGATTATGTAAGAAGTTGGCAACTTTACAGATTTTTCTAAGGATTAACTTTCAGAATATAACCAGCATAACTCCTTACTTTTAAGGAAAGTTTATTGGACTAATGATGTGCAAGATGTTAATAGTTACTCATTTAATTTAGTTTTGAAAACAAGACTTATAAAGGCTGAAAAGATGCGTGGTACCAAGTGTATTGTGCATCATGTTGTTCAATTTTTTTATATGCATAACTGTTAAGAATCGCATTTTTTATTCTTGAGCTCAATCAAAGCGATATATACTGTCTTATGTTTCACTGGTTTTTAAAGCAAAATATTTTTTAAGAATTTAGTTGGAGCAATGTAATATTAGCGTATCATTGTCCCGTGCAAAATAAGACGCACAAGTTTAAAAGTTAATTGTATGAATATTTATGTAGGTAATCTTAGCTTCCGTGCCAAAGAGCAAGATGTTTCAGACCTTTTCTCCACTTATGGAGAGGTTGTTTCGGCTAGAATTGTTAGAGACAAATTCACCAAACGTTCACGTGGATTTGCTTTTGTTGAAATGAGCAATGATGCTGCTGCCCAAGAGGCAATTCAGGCTTTGCATGAAAAAGAATTCATGGAAAGAGCATTGGTTGTGAATGAAGCTAAACCAAGAGAAGAAAACGCAGAATAGTTTTTGTTTCAAGTCTCATCTAAAAACACGGTTACACAAACCGTGTTTTTTTGTTTTTAGTTGAAACTGATTTCAGCACTATCTCCCAGATTTAGGGTATATGATATCCCTTTCAAACGGGAGTCGTTCCCTATTAAAGTGTCTTGTAAAATAGCACTTTCTATATGTGCAAATGGTCCTATGATTGAATCTTTGATAATACTTGATTGAATCACGGTGTTTTCTCCAATTGACACATTCGGACCTATTACAGACTTTGTGATTCTTGCGTTCTTGCCAATATATACAGGTGGTATAATGATACTGTCTTCGAATGTTTTACTATCAGGAGGTGCGGCTTTGAGCCTCTTTAACAATAGTTGGTTGGTTTGCAGTAATATTTCTTTCTTGCCACAGTCAAACCAGTTGTCAACTTCAAAAGTTTTCATGGTAACACCTTGTTCAATCATCCTCATCAATGCATCGGTAAGGTGGTATTCGTTTTGTGTTTTGACTTTATTGTCAATATTATATTGAAGTGCTTCAAACAACGCAGGTAATTCTTTAATATAATACACCCCAACCAATGCCATATTAGACTTAGGTATTTGTGGTTTTTCCACCAACCTGATAATCCTATTGTCATCACCGACTTCTGCAACTCCAAATTGTCTGGGATCGTCAACTTTTTTTACTCCTAACATCGAAGTCGGAGAAGAGAGCATTTTTTTTAAATTGGTTTCAAAAATTGTGTCACCCAGTACAATCAGCAGACTATCAGATTTAATAACCTTGTCTTTGGCTAAATGTATGGCATGTCCGATTCCTTTGCGCGAAGTTTGAATTACAAACTTATGTTTGAGTTCTGAATAGTGTTTTGTTATATAATTCTCCACTTTATCACCCATGTAGCCAATGATGAAGATAAATTCTTCAATTCCTGAAGATTTTAAATAATCAATGATATGAGCTAAAATAGGTTTGCCTGCAACGGGAATCAGTGCTTTTGGTTGAGTGTGAGTATGTGGCTTAAGACGGCTGCCAATCCCTGCAACGGGAATTATTGCTTTCATTAGTCAGATTGCTTTCTCTAATACAAAACTATGCTTTTTGAATAAATGATAAACTGATGTCACGAGAATTTTTGAGTGTTCTTTTGTTATCGCCTATCTTCAATTTTTAGTAACCTCCCGACCTTGATATCATTGCCTTCCAGATTGTTCCATTGTATAATTTCATCAACGGTAACTCCATATATACGCGAAATAGAGTATAAGGTTTCGCCTGCTGATACGGTATGGCTGATAAAGTTCTTTTGAGGAGGTGTTAAAGTACTCGGTGTTTGAATGTAATATTTCAAATTTTGCCCCACGCTTATTGTATTATTGATGATATTGTTCCAGGTAATCAGGCTATCTATGGATACATTTAATTTTTTAGCTATGCCATATAAGGTCTCACCTACATTCACAGTGTAATACAAAGCATTATCCTTTATACTGTTATTTGAATTACTTACAGGCTGTTCTGTTTGTTGAGGTGGCGTAACAACCTCAATCTTATTGTTAGGGTTAGTAGGTTTAATATCTATTATTTCTTCCTTTTGTGGTATAATAATACTACCGGTGTCGGGCATTTCTTTTCTTTTTCTCCTCATATTAATAACCTCGCCAGGTTTTACTTCAGTTCCCGGCTCCATACGATTTTTCTTATAGAGTTTTTTGAGTTTTATTCCATATTTCTGAGAAATCTCCCACATACTTTCGCCAGGTTCTACTGTGTGAGAGGGTATTGAAGCTTTATTTCGCTTTGGTTTTAAATATATTACCATGCCTGGGTCTATGCGTGCATCTTTTGGTAAATCATTGTATTTGTATATTTGCCAATCACGCATATTGTTTTCTTTTGCTATAGAATGAACTGTTTGTCCGGGACGTGCTACTGTCAAGGGAACACCATTATCTACAATTTGAATATTTGCTTTAAAAAGCGGTTGCTTAAAATAGTCTTCATCCTTCTTGCCATAAAAAACAATGGTGTCATATTGAGCGAGTTGTAGTCTCTCTATGAGTCCGATCAGTAGCTGAGGATATTTTTGATTGGTTGCATAGCCGGCTTTTCTTAGTCCTTCTGCCCAACCTTTATAGTCTAAAATATGTAAATCAAATAGGAATTCATATCTTGGGTTGCTCTTTAAAAATTGGGAGTGATCTTCATACGAATCAAATGCACTGGAATAAGCCCTAAAACATTCTCCTTTTTCATCGTCATCTTCAATAATGGTAAGTCCTGTCCAATTTTTTTTACATTTAATTCCAAAATGGTTATTTCCTTGTACAGCCAGACGGCTATTACCTGACCCCGACTCTAAAAGTCCTTGTGCTAAGGTGATACTGGCAGGAATTTTATGAGATTTCATTTCCTGCATTGCAATGTCTTTATATAAGTTAATATACTCCTGATTGCTTATCTGACTTGCGTTTAACGAAGATGTTTGAACAAAAAATAGTCCGAAAAGAAAAAAATATATTGGGCGTGTTTTCATCATTTTGAACGAATTAAAAACAATTAATTGAACTTAAACATCAATATTTGTAAACAGTTTTTTTTGCGAATTTTGTAATATGATTTTTTCTATCCGAACACCATCTTTTGTTAAACGTTTTTCAGTTCTTTTTCTTGTTGCAGTTTCATCATTTTTTACCGTTCAACACTCCCAAGCCCAAATGGTCAAACAACCTGTTTGGGAATATAAATTTTCTCAAAGTGAGGCCAAAGTTGGCGATGTGGTTGAAGTGGTTTTAACTACAAATGCCCCCAAGGATTGGTATATATATTCTACCAATGTTAAGTGTGAAATCGGACCTATTAAAGCTGCCTTTAATTTTGAGCCAAACAGCTCCTTTGAGCTTGTTGGTGAGCTTTATTCTGTAGGTGATAAGAAGGAAATGGATGATGTGTTTAATTGTCAGGTAGGTAAATTTGAAAAGAAAGCCGAGTTAAGACAAAAGATTAAAATTCTTTCTCCTAAGCCAGTAATTAAAGGTTACTTGGAAGGTCAAATGTGTAGCAACGTGTCCGGTATGTGTGTGCCATTAGAAAGTGCAGATTTTGTCTTTTCAGGATTGTCTGTTACGGGTACAGCCATTAAAGGCACAACAGAAGTTAAAGAACAAAACACAGAAAACGTTGAGTCTGTTAACAAAGTCGAAATAAAAGATACAATTGAAAATAATAGTTCGGAGTTTGCCGAAACAACAAATATGCAGCCGACAGCTATGCCTGATAACAAAGGAGCATACAAGCCTTCATATTTATACAAAGCCAAAGATGAGAATGATATAGGCAAATGCGAGGTGAAGAAATACGAAGGAGCCATTGGAGGAGTTTCTAAAGATAGTTTATTTGGTTTTTTCTTATTGGCTTTCTTGTCAGGATTGGCAGCTTTGCTAACACCTTGTGTGTTTCCGATGATACCTATGACTGTGGCTTTTTTTATGAAAGGTGGCGAGACAAAGAGCAAAGCACAATCAATTAAAAGTGGATTACTCTTTGGGGCATCTATCATCTTTATTTATACTGTATTAGGAAGTTTTGTAGGGGTTGTATTTGGTGAAGATGCAGCTAATTTTGTTGCAACACACTGGATTCCCAATATTTTCTTTTTTCTTATCTTTATCTTTTTTGCTGCTGCTTTTTTCGGAGCATTTGAATTGGTATTGCCTTCATGGTTGGTTAATAAGGTAGATAAGCAATCTGACAAGGGAGGATTCTTAGGAATCTTTTTTATGGCGTTAACATTAGCGTTGGTTTCGTTTAGCTGTACTGGTCCGATTGTAGGAATTGTTTTGGTTGAGAGTTTAAATGGAGAGTTTGTCAAACCGGTAGTGGGTATGTTTGGGTTCTCATTAGCTTTTGCATTGCCCTTTGCACTGTTTGCCATGTTTCCTACTTGGCTCAATACTTTGCCTAAATCCGGAGGATGGCTTAATTCTGTTAAAGTAGTATTAGGGTTTTTGGAACTTGCTTTGGGTCTAAAGTTCCTTTCCCTTGCCGACCAAACCTATCATTGGGGAATATTGGACAGAGAGGTATATCTGTCACTTTGGATTGTCATCTTTACCCTCATGGGTATTTATTTATTAGGCAAACTCAAATTCTCTCATGACAGTGAATTGCCATATTTAAAAGTGCCTCGCTTAATCTTGGCTATTATCACTTTTTCTTTTGTAATTTATCTAATACCGGGAATGTTTGGAGCACCATTAAAAGCACTTGCAGGTTATTTACCCCCAATGTCAACACATGATTTTGCACTGCTCGACAAATTAGAAGGGGATAGAGGAGATGTAGAAGGGACTCCTAAATATTCAGACAAATTGCATCTGCCGCATAATCTAAAAGGGTATTTTGACTATGAAGAAGGAATGGCTTATGCTCAAAAGGTTGGTAAACCGGTATTCTTGGATTTTACCGGACATGGTTGTGTTAATTGCCGTGAAATGGAATCCAGGGTGTGGAGCGATGAAAGAATCTTAGATATTTTAAGCAAGGATTATATTGTTATTGCCCTTTATGTTGATGATAAGACCATAACACTTCCGGAAGAGGAACAATATATTTCAAAAATTACGGGTAGAAAGGTTACTACATTAGGCAAGAAAAATTCTGATATTCAGTCATGTATGTTCGGAAGCAATTCCCAACCGAACTATATCCTCTTGGATAATGATGAAAATCTGTTAAATGCTCAACAGCCTTATGATTTGAGTGTAGAGAATTTTATCAGATTCTTGAAATCAGGAGTTAAACACTATAAAGAAAATCAGCAGAAAAAAGCAGAGCAAGTGCAACCGGCTTTTGAAAGCGCAGACTAATATGACAGCAAAAAAACATTTTGAAGAAGCACAACAAATTCTAAAACAGTTTTTAGAGAATGAAAACAATTTTTCGCGCATAGAATCTGCGATTGAACTGATGTCAAATGCCATCAATAATGGCAGGAAGATTATTTCTTGTGGAAATGGAGGTTCTATGTGTGATGCAATGCATTTCGCAGAAGAGTTAACGGGACGTTATCGCAATAACAGACGAGCAATTCCGGCTATCAGTATCAGTGACCCGGCTCACATCACTTGTGTTGGGAATGATTATGGATTTGAAGAAATTTTTGCCCGATATATTGAGGTTGTGGGCAATCGGGGCGATGTATTGCTTGCTATCAGTACGAGCGGTAACTCTGCAAATATTATTAAAGCGGCTCAAATTGCTAAGAAAAAAAGTATCCATGTAGTTGGGCTTACAGGCAAAGATGGAGGCGTGTTAAGTCCTTTATGTGATGTGGAGATTCGTGCTCCATATAGCGAATACGCAGATAGAGCGCAGGAAATTCATATTAAGGTTATCCATGCATTGATAGACGGTATTGAGCACAAATTAGAAGCTTAAATCAGTAGTCCAACTGGCTTAATTTTACTTGAAAATAGGTCGATTCAATAAAATTATTGTAGGTTGGAATTTCAATATGCCCGAAATTTTTATGTTTAGTTAAAATGTTTTTTCCCAGAGCCTGTTTAAGTGATAGTTCAATCAACTCGGTGCAATAGAACTCGGAACTATCATTGTTGTCGAATTTATAATCAAAAGCAATTTGTTTCTCAAGATACGTATTTGCACTATTGAGGAATAGGGCAACTGTTTCTTCATTTTCATTCAATCTTACCACAATAATTGAGTTTGGATGGGATTCTTTCAAAAACCGGTTTAGAGGTGTTAACTGCATACCTTCATGTTCTCCATTTGATTCGCAGTTAATTACATGCCATTCCTGATTCTTTTTATTCAGGATGCCGCAATGTGTAACCCCGCTATTTTCACTAAAATATTGGTATATGAGATTACTTATGCCGCCAAAACCTCTACGCAAGATAATATCACCATCTTTGAATGTTGCTATTTCTTGTTGTGATAATTGAGCGTGTTTCCTGTTGTTGATAGGGCTGTTTTGAGTTGAACTACTCGCAGCATATAGAGAAATCCATCTTCCCGTTTTGTTTCTGATAAAATCAATATTATACACCAGCAATATGGATATGATGATGAAAAACATCCCCCATAAGCCTATTTTTATTGATTTAATCAAGTGTTGTTTCTTGTGTTTAACCTAAAAAACAAAGACCTCTCATTTATGAAAGGTCTTTGTGTAATTTTGTATTATAGAATAAATTTATTCTTCGGTGCTAATGTCAGCGGAATCATTCAAATCTTCAATCATATTGGAGTTGTCTTCTTCTTCAATACCGGGTTCTTGCGTTTCACCTGATGAATTTTCTTTTGAATTAAGTCCTGCATCTTCTTTGCTCATATCAACCAGCCACTTTCCATCTACTTTGCTCAATATTACCGGACTGGATTCGTCTGTTTTTTCTTCGTTTTTAATTGTAACTGTGCATTTTTGCTTGTTGGCATCAATTTCAACACATTGACAATCTACAACTTCAATTTTTGTTTTTTCGGCTTTTTCTTTTTCTTCTTTAAATTTTGCGTCTCCCATCATCGTGGCAAAGCCTTGCATGGTTTTCATATACTCTTTGGTTTTGTCGGTTCCAAGTTCTCCGGCTTTTTGAAAATCTAATTTCAAAATTGCTGTCTGAAATGCAATGGCTACATCTTCAGGTTTTGACTGTTTTGAACATGAAAATAATAATCCTGATGTTAAAATAATCAAACTTAAATCTCTGATTGTTTTCATATTCATATTGATAAGGTTTTAATGAAGTTACAAACGTAATGTATTTATTTAATCTGCAAAGGTGTTTTTTAGAAAGCACACTTTTTATTATTCTAAAAACAATAGATGCTCAGTACCCGTATTTGTCGCCCCAATTTCCCTTGAGTTTTTCGCGTATTTTCTCTTCTATAGGATTTTTTCCGGGGTCATAGAACGTTGTTCCACTAATTTCAGAAGGTAAAAATTCTAAATTTACAAAATTGCCCTGATGATTGTGTGCATATTGATAATCCTTGCCGTAATCAAGTTCTTTCATCAGTTTTGTTGGGGCGTTGCGCAGATGCAATGGAACCGATAGGCTGCCTGTTTTCTTTACAGTAGCAATCGCTTTGTCGATAGCTATATATGAAGCATTGCTCTTTGCAGATGAGGCAAGATAAATTGCAGTTTGAGACAAAATGATTCTACTTTCAGGAAATCCGATTGTGTTTACTGCTTGAAAACAATTGTTTGCCATTAGTAAAGCATTGGGATTAGCATTTCCAATATCCTCAGAAGCAAGAATTACCATTCTTCTTGCAATAAATAAAGGATCTTCTCCGCCTTCTATCATTCGTGCCAACCAATAAACCGCAGCGTTTGGGTCACTTCCGCGCATGGATTTTATGAATGCCGAAATGATATCATAATGTTGTTCACCTGTTTTGTCGTATAATGCCATGTTTTGTTGCACTTGCTTCAGCACAAAGTCATTGGTTATATCAACTGAATCTTTTTCTGCGGCATTTACAACTAATTCTAACACATTCAGCAATTTGCGTGCATCCCCACCGGAAAGTCTTAATAATGCTTCATGTTCTGTTATGGTAATTTGAATTGTTTTTAAAGTTTCATCTGTCTGAATAGCTCTATTTAATATCTCTAAAAGTTCTGATTTTTCTAAATGTTGTAACACATAAACTTGGCAACGTGATAACAATGCTGATATCACTTCAAAAGATGGATTTTCGGTTGTGGCACCAATTAAAGTAACAAGACCTCGTTCAACTGCTGCAAGTAAAGAATCTTGCTGAGATTTTGAGAATCTGTGTATTTCATCAATAAATAGAACAGGTTGTTCTTGCTGCCCTTTCTTTAATGCTTCTGCTTTTTCTATTACTTCTCTAATGTCTTTTACTCCTGAATTTATTGCACTCAGACTAAAAAAAGGTCTTTGTAATTCTCTTGAAATAATAAAAGCCAATGTGGTTTTGCCTACACCAGGAGGTCCCCACAAGATCATAGATGGAATATTCTTTTGTTCTATTGCATTTCTCAAAACCGCACCTTTCCCGATAATGTGACTTTGTCCGATATATTCTTGCAGATTTTTAGGTCTCAACCTTTCTGCCAATGGAGTTATTGTTGCCATAGTGAAAGGACAAAGATAATTTATTGAGTGAGAAGGGAATTGTATTTTTTACCTTAGTCTATGCCTACATTTTAGACCAAAGTTGTTTTAGAATTATCTTGTTATTCTTATCTAAAATCCGCACTATATAGATTCCTTGGACAAAATTTGTTTGAATTGTTAACTCATTAGACTGTGAATTGCTATTCAGTTTTTGAATGATAACTGTTTTGCCTGCAAAATCTACCACTTGAATTGTTCCAATCCTGTCTATTTCTCCCTTGATTACAAACGAGTTTTGACCCGGGTTTGGGAAGATAGAAAACTGAAGCAAAGGGATGGAGTCAACCGAATCGTTGACATGATTAAGTGTCCCGTCACACCAATCATTAAGCAATAACAGTGCTTTGTATGCATTGAGCCTGCCACCGCTTACGGTATTTCCACTGAGTTGAGCAAAAGTATCTACACTGTTCATGATAAAATATTTGACCCAAAGTGCAGCAGAGTCGGGATATTGGTGTGCATATTCAATGAATGAATCGCAAGCAGCCGAATAAAGTATGCCTATAACAGCAGCAACATGAGGTGCGGCAAGAGAAGTGCCGGTAGAGTATTTGTATTTTTGTTCTATATATGATCCCGTAGTCAATATAGAGCTGCCGGGTGCCCCTAAATCCACATTTAATTTACCAAAACCACCGTGTAAATCTTCCAAACTATTGGTATTGGTCACAGTGATGGTGTAATCGCTCGGGCATAATGTAGGCAAATCACCTGCATTATCAAGGTTGGTTTTACTGTTACTCACTGATGTGGCATTCAAAATTCCGTATTTACCCATGCTGTCATACAGTGCGCACCAAATTGGTGCGTCTAAGGCAAACATCCCTGATTTACCCCATGATGAATTTACAGATACTATATAAGCGCCATGTTGCCCATTGGTTTCTAAGTACCGTTTTTTCTGTGTCAAAACATATCCGTAAGATTTGATAGCATTTGCTTCATCTCCTCCTCCAATGATTGCTAAAAATTTGTTTTTCCAACTGATGCCTGCAATTCCAATTTCATTATTGCCCACTGCGCCTATGACACCTGTTACACTCATTCCATGTGTGGCAAACTCAATTGAATCTATGATAGTGCCTTTGTCTGCATAGGTGTTCCATCCTAAGTAGTCGCCTGCATATCCGTTGCTGTCATTATCAACCAAACTACCTGGTTTTTCATCTTTGTTTATCCATAGATTGTTTCCAAAATCAGGATGAGTGGTGTCAAAACCCGCATCAATAATGGCAATCACCACAGTGTCCCCTAGTGTTGTAGGACCTCCGCTTGTTATTCCCCACACTGAATCCATCAGAATTCTCTTCATATTCCACTGGTTTTCATACAGAGAATCATCAGGAGTGAGCGCACGCCTTTCTAATGGTCGATTGGGCTGTGCACCGGCTACAAAGGGTAAGGATAAAATTTGAGTAAGGTGTTTGTTTATATCGCCTTGTATATTTGCTTTGTATATGTGATAAGGTTGATAAACTACCTCAAAACCACTAATCCACCCATATTTTAACGATCGTAATTTTTCTAACCCTTCTTCTGTATCAAATTGAATAATTATTGAAGAGCTCTCTACCGGTTTGTTAAATGAAACTTGCTGTGCTTGACTTGCAAGGAAAGAGAAAAATAATATGATTCCAAGAGAGAGGTTTTTCATGGTCAACACAAAGATATGGTGTTTAATAAAATTCTCATGAAATGAATTTTCTATCGGAATTAAAAAGGCAGGTCTATTGATAATGGATCTATATATTGGTAATCCTTTTCAGTTTCAAGAAAACTTTTTGTTCCTTCAGGAAATTTAACAATGTCTTTTGCTTCAATCCCCCAAGGTTTCCAATATTCGCCCAACACAGCTGCAAATGTATTGTCATCCCGTTTGCCAAATTCGGCTTCACCTGTTGGCAGAGCCTCAAGAACATATCCGGAACCATTGGTCTCAAATTTGAACTTGGGTTTGTTTTTAAGCAAGAAATTTGAATATAGAAATCTGCTGTATAACTCTTCAAACTGTATTGGGTGCATAACAGTCTGACCTATTTGTCCTAATATGTCTGCATAGTGATTTTTGATCAGCCCGTTATCTTGCAAACAAACAATAATGCCAAAGCCTTTCATGCCTAAGGAAAACAGTAAGTTAATCGTGTCATCATGGTAATTAAACAGGTCTTTTGTGTATTTAAGTTGCACTATTGAAATACTCCATGGTTGTCTGTCTTTATATTTCAAAGGGTGAAGAATGGTTTGTAGGGTCAAATGGAAGAAACTCAATCGTTCTCTTAGTGTGGGCGAAAGTTCCAGATTTTTATTGGTAGCATCTTGTTTCTTCTTTTCAGCTACTAAATCAGTGTAGAGTGTACCATATACAATCTTTGCCGACCACCAGAAAATCTTTTCTGATTCGAGTTTGCACACTGCTTCATAACCACCCTCAAAAGCTGCTTTTATTTCTTTTTCTAAACTGTTAAAAACAGATTTGACCTCCTTAGTACAAGGCAATTTCATGTCCTCATAGCGGATGGTAGTATGATTGTCCATCATCTTGAAGGTTCGACTGCGCAACTCAAATCTATCCATTACCCATGAGGGGAATACAGTAATAAAATCAGGGTTGTCGTCTAATTCTTCACCGGTTAAAAAACATACTTTTTCGTCAAAGAGTGCATTTATAAATGGATTGAAATATTGAACTTGTAACATCTTGTAAGCGTGATAAAAGTAGTGGCGAAATTAGCCTTATTCTTGTATAAAGTAGGCGTTAGGGAAACGTTTGTATGTTTCTTCTGTCGGATAGCCATTTGCATCTAAACCCAATGAGTCTTTGTAGTATTGAAATGTACTTTCGGGTAGCCGGCTCAAATATCCTCCTACAATCGTTTTTCCATGTATCGTTTGATAAAACAACTGGTTGCTGTTAAAATATCCAAACCCTTTGATACCATCGCGCAAGCCGGTTGGAACAGGAATTACAAGCTCTGCATCAGAATTTTTCACTTCATAAACCCATGCAGGTACATCCTTTTCAGATAAAGTTGAATAGGTTTTTGGGTAGTATTCTATAAACAGAATTGACAGGAGGATGGCATAAAGATAGTCTGCTTTGGGCATTGTCTTAAAGTAATTCACAAGAATAATAGGCAAGAAAAGACAAGCCATTAACACAAATCTTGTTGGAACATGAATGTGATTAAAGAAAGGAATAAAGTGCAATGCTGAAGTAGGCATATTAAAGAGGAAAATATTAAAAACCCGAACTGCAGGAATGCAAATCGCTATGAAAGCCAATGCAGTAAACACACTCATAGAGAACTGAAACTCTTGTTTGCCGGTTTTGTACCAAACATAGAACAAAACCAAAATAAAAGTCCAACCCAAAAACATTTCATATTCCACACTGTCTTTTTCAGGATGAAAACTATCCTTAAAATTCTGTAACCATTGACCACCAAACCACAAGCTGTTGTGAGAGGGTACAAAAAAATCAATCACATTTCCACCAAGCCAAAACGCGCCATTGTCATCTAAAAATAATTTTGCTTGTTGTAATACAATATGAATGAGCACAAATACAACCAGCAATTTGAGCATCGGTTTCCAAGTCATTTTGAATGTTTTACCTGCTATCCATGTATTATATGCCCAAACAATGCCGACATAATACAACATAAAAAATGTAGTATAGTAATCGCTAAGCAATCCAATAAACCCTAATAGGAAGCACACAACTATCCATTTAGTATGAAATTTAACCGGTAGAAATTTGCCGCTTTTAAACTCAAACGCTTTATTGAAATTCAATACAAAAAAGGGAATGACAGCCGTCAACATCAGATTATAGTGAGAAACAAGGTGAGAAACTTTGTAGGGAGCAAAAGCAAAAATAAATCCGGCTAAGAGGCTACCCCAAAAGGATTCTGTAAACCTAAATGCAAGAAAGAACGCTCCCAACCCCGATAACGCAAAACTTAGCAAGAGTGCAATATTGATTGAAAGTATAGGGTTGTCAACTGCAAGGTTCAGCAAAGAGATGATTGTAATATTAGAATTCATGATGGTGTTTCCACCCAATGGATATAATTGTCTGTGGGTATAAAACCAAGGTTCACCTTTCTTTACTGATTCGCAAAAATTATAGACATTCCAGACAAATGCCGGTGAATCGCCATCTTTAGGCGGGCTGATAAATGAATGAGCAAAATCTTGTACAAGAGGAAAAGTATAAATGATGAAAATAGTAGCATACAACAGCAGTGCAGTCAATGACCATGAAACTCTTGGTAACCCATATTTAAAGCCAAAATGTGAGTTAAGGGTTTTGTTCATAGAAGCGGATTATGTTTGGTATTGTTTGCGCGCCAATAAGCGTAACAAACTATTATTTTCTTAAAAATCCCAATATCTTCTCAACGCTATCTTTCGCATCGCCATAAAGCATATCGGTATTGTTTTTATAGAACAAAGGATTTTCAACACCAGCGTAGCCCACAGACATAGAGCGTTTCATCACTATCACTTTTTCTGCTTTCCACGCTTCAATCACAGGCATTCCATAAATTGGGCTTGAAGGGTCGTCTTGCGCACCCGGGTTTACCACATCATTTGCACCAATTACCATGACTACATCAGTTTCAGGCAAATCTTCGTTGATTTCATCCATTTCTAACACAATATCATAAGGTACGCTTGCCTCTGCAAGTAAAACATTCATGTGTCCCGGCAAACGACCGGCTACGGGGTGTATGGCAAAACGAACTTCCTTGCCTTCCTTTCTGAGTATATCTATCATTTCGCGGATAGGGTATTGTGCTTTTGCAACCGCCATTCCATAACCGGGAACAATCACAACGGATTTTGCCTCTTGGAGTAGTTCGGCTGTTTCTTCATGAGTTATTGCTGTTACTTCACCCTCTATTTCTTGTGCAGAACCTTGAATTGGTGTTTCACCAAATCCACCAAAAATAACAGACAAGAAAGAGCGATTCATTGCCTCACACATAATGATAGAAAGAATAGCACCGGAACTACCTACCAATGCACCGGTTACAATTAATAAATCATTGCTGAGCATAAAACCTGCAGCTGCGGCTGCCCACCCTGAATAAGAATTGAGCATTGAAACAACAACAGGCATATCTGCACCGCCAATTGCCATCACCAACATGATACCCACAAAACATGCGATTGCAGTCATCATTAACAAATAAAGTAGTCCCTCAGTACCCGGGGCTTGTACAAACAAAACTCCCAAAACCACCGATATTAACACCAGTATAATATTGACTGTATGTCTTCCTGTATATAGCAATGGTTTGCTGCGGATTTTTCCGTCTAATTTTCCCCATGCAATGATAGAACCGGTAAATGTGATGGCACCTATAAACACCCCTACAAACACTTCAATCAGATGCACCGTATCTGCTCCTTCGTGATATGAACCAAAACCTACTAATACTGCTGCAAGACCTACGAAACTATGTAAGATAGCAACCAGTTGAGGCATTGCGGTCATTTCTACTTTACGAGCCATCATCACTCCAATGATGGAAGCAATGGCTACTGCAATGACTATATAAACATGCCCATTTACATGCGTGTCTAATACCGTAGCTAATACGGCTATTATCATCCCTACGATTCCAAATAAAACACCCCTTTTTGCAGACTCTTGTGAAGATAATCCCCCAAGGCTTAAAATGAACAGAATGCTTGCGAATAAGTAAGCTGCGGTTTGAATATTTGCGAAATTTTCTAACATAATCTCTCTTTTTACTTTTTAAACATTTTTAACATACGATGTGTAACAAAAAAACCGCCCACTATATTGATGCTTGCAACCAATATAGCCAAGAATGCAATGATTGTAACAGGGGCAGAAAAATCATCTGTTACTTGCAATAACCCCCCAATCACAATAATTCCACTGATAGCGTTGGTAATAGCCATCAAAGGTGTGTGTAGTGCGTGGGTTACATTCCAAATCAAGTTCCAACCTACAAACACAGCCAACACAAATACCGTGAAATGCTGCATAAATTGAGGTTCTGCAAATTGACCAACCAAAAATAAAAGCGCACCTACTACACCAAGCTGAATCAACATATTACTTGTTTTTTTCTTTACTTTATTTGCTTCTTGTACTCTTATTTCTTCTGCTGAAAGTTCTTTTACAACAGGTTTGGGTTTTTGTGGACTCACAGGCAAAGGCTCAGGGGGCCAATTGATTTTGCCATCGTGTGTTACCATAGCTCTTGAAACAATGGCATCTTGGAAGTCAATTTTAAAGTTAGCTGCCTTACCCATATCATCAAGAAGATGACACAGATTGTTTCCATAGAGTTGTGAAGCTTGAGCCGGTAATTGGTCGAGTTTGCCAATGATAGTTACGCCATTGCCTGTTGTAAATATTTGACCATTTTGGGTTAAAGCACAATTGCCTCCGGTCGATGCAGCAAGGTCCACAATGACAGAACCCGGTTTCATGGCTGCTACATGATAGTCTAAAATTAATTTGGGAGCTTCTCTCCCGGGTATTTGTGCAGTTGTAATGATGATATCAACGTCTGAAGCTTGTTCCAAGAACAATTTCATTTCGGCTTCAATAAACTCTTTGCTCATTTCCTTTGAATAACCTGATGAAGTTGCACCATCTTCATTTATGTCCACAGTGAGAAATTGAGCACCCATGGATTCTATTTGTTCAGCCACTTCTTTGCGAGTGTCGAATGCTCTCACAATCGCACCAAGAGAATTAGCCGCACCAATGGCAGCTAAGCCTGCTACACCTGCTCCAATGACCAATACTTTGGCAGGATCAACTTTGCCCGCTGCTGTAATTTGACCATTTAAAAAACGTCCAAAATGATAAGCCCCTTCTATTACAGCCCTATATCCTGCAATGTTTGCCATAGACGAAAGGACGTCCATTTTCTGTGCACGGGATATTCTTGGAATTGCGTCCATTGCAACGGCATTGACTTTTTTCTCTGCAAGTAATTTCAACAAGTCTTGATTGGTTGCGGGCCATAAGTAACTAAGAAGCACTAATCCTTCCTTCATTTGATTTACTTCTTCTGGACTGGGTTCTAATACTTTCAGCACTATATCGCTATTGCTATATATTTCGTTTGCTGTTGCAGACAGATGCGCTCCGGATTCTTCAAATTCTTTGTCTGTAAAATTTGATTTTAATCCTGCTCCTTTTTCAATGTAAACCTCAAACCCTTGTTTTATCAACCTTTTTACGGTCTTGGGTGTGGCTGCCACTCTCGATTCGTTAGGATTTAATTCCTTTGGGATTCCTACTCTCATTCTTTTAGGTATTTATATCTTATTAATAATCAACAAAATAACTCAATACATCTTATTTTGCGTGCGCAAATATAAGCGATTAAATTTTGTCAGATTTGTTCATACTAATGAATTGTTGCGAATCACGATTACAAAGCCGCTACTATGGATTATCGAGGGTTATAATCTGACTAATGTAAGGTGATGTTTTTTGAAGATTATTTTAAGAATCGTTCGCCCATTCTATTTTCCATAATTTTCATATATCCGATTCAGCTCTTTATTTTTGCGGATGATTGCATGAAAGCGGTTGTAATAGCTTGGAGGAAATTGTTGAATAATATTCTTGTATTGATTTGGGTCTTGGTTCAGGTTGTAAAGCTGCGCATGGTGTATATTGTCAATGATATAACTGAAGGAGTCTTGATAGATACCCATACCTTCATTGGACCAGATCCTAACTTCGTTTGTACTTAAAAAAACTAAGGTTCTGTGGTTGTCTATGGGTTTGAATAGCGATGTGCCTTTGTATTGTTCATAGACTGCGGAGTTTGCTTCTTGAGCATCAAGAAAATCAACTAATGTAGGCATTATGTCAAGATTGGTAATTCTTTTGTCTCTGTTGTGTAGCATCTGATGATATTGCTCAGGATTTTCATCTATCCATTGTGTTGGTATTCTTATGAACAACGGTATATGTAATGCCTCTTTGAGAAATGAACCTAATCTGGATTCACGTTTGATGGAATATTCACCATGGTCAGCAGTAAAAATAAAAATTGTTCTATCTAATTCTCCCCGACTTTCAAAGGCTTTGTAAATGTTTTCTATGCTTTTATCAATGATATACATTGCTTTGCCATATCTTTCCTTGATGTGCTTTGGGATTTCAATAAGAGGAGAAGATTCTTGAAAAGGTTTATGCAATGCATTGGTATTGTATATCACAAAAACCGGTTTGTCTTTAGGCATCTCCTCAATTTTTTGTTTGGCTTTCAACGTCATGGCAATGTCGTCCACACCTAAGTCGTTAACAGTGCTCAAGTCTGTGTCTTCTGAAGTAAAGAGTAAATCCAGATTTTTATTTTTAACAAAATAGCGAAAATTGTCCCAAGTATAGCGTTGAGATGAGATCAGGGCGGTAGAATATGCATTGGCTTTTGTGTAGTCCCACATAAAGGGAACTTGCATCAATTTTTCATAAGGTTCTTCGGGTCCCACACCGGTAAAAAGTGAAGGCACGCTGATGTTGGTACAACCAGAAATGGACATAGCATCTTGAAAAACCACAAATTGTGATTTTTCGAGTGTAAACCATGATTGCAGAAAGGGAGTGTAGTCGTTTTCATATCCATAAATAGACAAAGGTTCTGCACTCATGGATTCTTGTAGAATGATAACAATATTATATGCTGAAACACTCCCCTTGTGAGGATTTATCCTTATATCAGAAGGTTTCAGGTATTTTCGTGTAATTCTTTGATTCTTTTCTCTCAGGTATTTTTTTGTTGTAAATAAATACCGTGTGTCAATAGTTGAAAATAGAGTGTCGCCATATTTTCCAAATTGATTTTGACCAATAGCTACTAATAGGAAAAGGGCGATTACCCTAAAATAACCTTGTTGTTTATAAACAGCGTTGCGTGCAAAATACCAAAACATCAATACAGACAGTATGAGATATGTAATCATGACACTTGGTTTGCTGAAAAATACTTCAAACACATTGACAAAATATTCCGGGTCATCCATCACAAACGCAATGAGGTTGTCATCCAAAAAGACTTTAAACTCTAAATATACTTGGATTCCTACTGTAAAAAGTATGGGTAAAAATATTACCATCAAAGCACGGATGATCAAGGAAGGAATCTTTGGCAACATTTCGGTAATGGCTCCGGCTACATTCCAAAAACACAAAGACCACAGTGCACTTAACAAGAAAATTGTAAAGGAAAAAGGATGAATAGAAGGTTTGTAAACATACATCCCTAAACTGATTGCTGTTAAGATCAACGACAGCAATGTCCAGCGGTTTAAAAATAAAGCGAAAAACTTGTTTAATGTAAATTTGTTTAGCAATGGCTCCGTTTGTCAATCCGTTGCAAATGTAGAAAAAAGACTATGTCTGACAAGTATAGAATGTTACTATCTAATGAATTAAACAATAAGTAATTTCTTGTTTCTAACTTTCATATTTCTAGATATTGTTTTCTTAACTTTGCTACCTATGAATATAGAGGTACTCAGCAAAAAAATCAAGAAAATAGCCCAAGAAATTTCTAGTTTAACGCATGATATTGAACACAATACTGCCAGAAGACAATTTTATATTGATTTGATAAAACAACGTGTATTTGATTTATATGACCTTACACAAGAGTTTAGTCAAGCAGTTAAAGGAAAAGAGGTTGTGAAAGATGGATATTTCTTGAAAAAAAACCAACCGACTGGTTTTTTCAGAACCGAGAGAGACGAAACTGTTAAAGAAAATCCTATTGAAGAAAAACCTGCTGATATCACTAAGATAGTTACAGAACAACCAAAAGCAGAAGAGAAAAAACCGGAACCTATTTCAATTGAAAAGCCAATCGAAACCCCGGTAGCTAAAAATCTGTTTACAGAGGAACCCAAGGTTGAAGAGAAGGTAATTATTCCAACCCAAGAAGAAGTTGAAATACCCTTAGAAGATGCAATAGAAGAGGAAACCGTAGTAGGAACAAAAGAAGATATTAAAGAAGAGGAAATAGAAGAAGAAAAGGTTAATATTATTGAAGAAAGTGCTCCGGTATTATCTACTCCCGCAACAGAAGCAAACAAAGTCTCATTAGCAGAAAAACCTTCCGGTAATACGAATCTCAGGCCATTATTAACACAACTTTTGGCAGACATTACAGCTCGTAAAACACTGGCAAACGATATTTCACATAAATTGCAAAGTGCACCTATTACGAATTTTTATAATACTGTTTCAATTAGCCAGAAACATCAATATATAGATGAACTGTTTGCATGCAAACCCGATGTGTATCGCAGTGTTTTACAAAAAATTGAAGAAATTGGGAATTTACAAGACTCTTTGGAATACTTAGGTAAAGAGATTGCGCCAACGTATCATTGGGAAAAGAGTGAAAAATTAGTTTCAGAATTTTTGTATTTGGTAAACAGGAGGTTCTTGTGAAAGCATATATAGGTGCTGCACGATTGCGCACTTTGCCATTAGCTGCTGCCGTAGTTGCAATGGGAGATATTTGCGTTAGATTGTTCTATCCGTCATTCTACCGATTTGAAATTACCGGTTGGATTTTAATTACAGCTATTTTGTTGCAAGTGTTATCAAATTTTGCAAATGATTACGGTGATTTTAAAAAAGGCACTGACATTTATGCTAAACGTAAAGATAGGGCAATGTCTTCAGGTAGAATCTCGGAATCAAAGATGATTGTTTCGCTTGTTTTAATTTCAGGTTTATCCTTATTGTCAGGATTGAAATTGTTGTGGGTAGCTTTTGATGGAGATTTATCTAAGGGATTTATTTTTATGCTCGGAGTTGGATTGCTTGCTATTTTAGCTTCCATTACCTATACAATTGGCAAGAATGCCTATGGATACAAAGCTCTTGGGGATTTGTTTGTATTTATTTTTTTTGGTCCGGTGGCAGTGTTGGGGTGCGTTTATTTGCATGCTACCGATTCTTTTGTTGTCCAACCCAATCACGTTTTTCCGGCATGTGTAGCAGCTTCTTGTTGCATGGGCTTTGCTTCTACCGCTGTGCTTACTATTAACAATATTCGCGATATTGAAAAAGATAAAAGTTCAGGTAAAACTACAATACCGGTATTGCTGGGTTATGTTAAAGCAAAAATGTATTTCTACACTTTAGTAATTGCCATGTTAATCAGTTTTGTGGTATTTATCTCTTTAACAGATAAAGACTTAGGAGTCAAGCTGTTTGTATCAATTATTGCCTTGTTGATTTTTACATTCAGAATAATGAAAATTGCGCTTGCAAATAGACAAACACCTTTTTTTTATTACATGCGTGAACTTAAATATTTCTCAATTTCTGTGTTGGTATTGCCTTTGTTATCATGGTTCTGAAATTTGAATTAGAAAAACACACCCTTATATACAAAAGACCTGCAACCACAAGCAGAGGCGCGCTTAATGACCGCAAACTATGGATTATCAAAGTGTTTGATGTATTGCAACCTGATATTAAAGGTCAAGGAGAATGTGGCATTATACACAAACTTAGCCCGGAAGATACAATAGATTTTGACTCTATAATTGAGGAGCTTGTTTTCAAGTTAAATTGTGGCGAAAACATTGACCCTGAGATATTAGAGCAGTATCCGGCATTCAGTTTTGCATTAGAGTCCGCCTTGTTAGACCTGCAAACCGGAGGCAAACAAATATTGTTTGATACTCCCTTTAGTCATGGCTTAGCAGGCATCAAAATAAATGGATTGGTGTGGATGAATGACATTGAGGAAATGCAAGCAGAAGCTCAACTAAAGTTGCAAGCAGGATTCAATTGCCTAAAATTTAAAATAGGGGCACTTGATTTTGAACTTGAATGTCGGATGATTGAGCAAGTGAGAAAAACTGCTGACAGTTCGCACTTGCAAATCAGATTAGATGCTAATGGAGCGTTCCCTGCTACAGATGCGTTGTTGATGCTCAAAGATTTAAAACGCTTCGAGATTCACAGTATAGAACAACCAATAGCGCGAAATCAATGGGGAGAGATGGAAGAACTCTGTGCAAAATCTCCTATAGACATTGCCTTGGACGAAGAGCTGATAGGGTTAAATATTGACAGACAAGCAGAGGCATTGCTGAAACAAGTTCGTCCGCAATGGATTGTGCTCAAACCCTCTCTTGTGGGTGGACTTGCTGCGTCTGATAAATGGATAAGCATTGCAAAGAAATACAATGTGGGCTGGTGGGCAACGTCTGCTTTAGAAAGCAATATTGGATTAAATGTAATTGCTCAATGGGTCTCAACTAAGGAAACAAAATTGCATCAAGGGCTAGGAACCGGTCAGCTATATACCACAAATTTTACTCCCAATACTCAAATTAAATTAGGGGAGTTATGGAGGGAAAACGGCAAATAATTTGTAATACATAAACACACAAAGAATGTTATCTTCGCACACCCTTATTAAAGGAGGAAAAATATGTCATTAATCAAGTCAATTTCTGGAATCAGAGGAACGATAGGAGGCTTGCCGGGCAACAATCTTACACCACCCGACATTGTTAAATTTACTGCTGCTTTTGCAACTTTCATTGGCAAACAAAATTGGGGTAAGACGATTGTTGTTGGACGTGATGCTCGTATTTCGGGTCAAATGGTTGCAGGTTTGGTTAATTCAACTCTTGTTTCTCTTGGATTTGATGTTGTTGACTTGGGCTTGAGTACCACCCCTTCTGTTGAACTTGCTGTTATTGAACTCAAGGCAGCGGGTGGAATTATTATTACTGCAAGCCATAACCCAAAACAATGGAATGCACTGAAATTACTTAATAATGACGGAGAGTTTTTAGATGAAGCACAAGCAGGTCAAGTGTTAGAACTGGCAGAAACTTCAGCAGTAAACTATGCAGATGCTACAGAAATTGGTGAGATTCACCATCAACATGGAGGTTATATCAACAGACATATTGAAAGAATACTTGAACTACCTCTTGTTGATGTAAAAGCAATCAGAGAGAAAGGATTCAAAATTGTGGTAGATGCCGTTAACTCTACAGGCGGAATAGCTGTTCCTGCTTTGTTAAAGGCACTGGGAGTAAGTGAAATAATAGAGATAAACTGTGAGCCTACCGGACATTTTGCGCACAATCCCGAACCATTGCCCGAAAATCTTACAAGTCTGGCACTCAAGGTGAAGGGGCGTTCTGCTGACTTGGGTATCAGTGTTGACCCGGACGTGGATAGATTGGCATTGGTGTCTGAGAATGGCGAAATGTTTGGAGAAGAATATACATTGGTTGCTGTAGCTCAATATGTGTTACAACACACACCCGGCAATACCGTGTCTAATCTTAGTTCCACTCGAGCACTGAGAGATGTTACAGAAAAAGCAGGGATGAGCTATTCGGCTTCTGCTGTGGGAGAAGTGAATGTTGTGAAACAAATGAAGGCTACTAACGCGGTTATTGGAGGCGAAGGAAATGGAGGTATTATTTACCCTGAAATACACTATGGAAGAGATGCATTAGTGGGCATTGCTCTTTTCTTGTCTCATCTTGCAAAAATTGGTAAAAAAGCTTCTACCTATAGAGCAACTTTGCCCAATTATGTGATTTCTAAAAATAAAATCAGTATTGCAGATAATTTCTCTGTAGATACGATTTTAGAACAAATTCAACACAAATACAAAAGACACCCTATCAATACTGTTGATGGTCTGAAAATAGAATTTGATGACGAATGGGTGCATCTAAGAAAATCAAATACAGAACCTGTTATCAGGATTTATGCTGAAAGCAAATCGTCAACCTTGGCGGATAATCTTGCTGAAAGGATAATGAAAGATATAGGAGAACTCTTAAAAAGTAACGGAAAATAAATGGCTCTAAAATGTGGTATCGTTGGATTACCCAACGTAGGTAAATCAACACTTTTCAACTGTTTGACAAATGCAAAAGCTCAAGCAGCAAACTTTCCCTTTTGTACAATCGAACCCAATATTGGTATTATAACCGTTCCCGATCCAAGGTTAGAGGAATTGACTAAAATCGCTAAGCCTCAAAACATAGTGCCCGCAACTATTGAGATTGTGGACATTGCAGGTTTAGTAAAGGGCGCTAGCAAAGGCGAAGGTTTAGGAAATCAATTTTTAGGAAATATCAGAAGTACCAATGCCATTTTGCATGTTTTAAGATGTTTTGAAAACGACAATATCATCCATGTTGAAGGTGGCATTGATCCTATTAGAGACAAGGATATTATTGATACAGAATTACAATTCAAAGACTTAGAATCTGTAGATGCAAGGATTAGCAAAGTAGCAAAGGCAGCTAAAGCAGGTGGTGATAAAGATGCAGCCAAAACTCACGAGGTATTGCTTAAAATTAAACAACACCTTGAACAAGGTAAATCTGTGCGCTCCTTAGGCTTGGAGAAAGAGGAGTTGGAATTGATTGACGACTTGAATTTACTTACTGTTAAACCAATTTTATACGTCTGCAACGTGGACGAAGCAGGGTTAAAAGGCAATAAGTGGGTAGATGCAGTCAAGGAGAAAGCAAAAGAAGAACAAGCAGAAGTAATTATTATCTCTGCAGCATTGGAAGCGGAAATTGCCGAACTGGAAGATTCCGAGGAACGCGCAATGTTTTTGAAAGATTATGGTTTAAGCGAAAGTGGATTGGCGCAATTAATCAGAGCTGCTTATAAACTCTTGGACTACATTACTTATTTTACCGTAGGAGAAAAAGAAGTGAGAGCATGGACTATAACGAAAGGCTTTAAAGCACCACAAGCTGCCGGAGTGATTCACTCAGATTTTGAAAAAGGCTTTATCAGGGCTGAAGTAATCTCTTACGATGATTATGTTCATTACAAATCTGAAACCGCTGTTAAAGAAGCCGGAAAGTTAGGCGTAGAAGGAAAAGAATATATTGTGCAAGACGGGGATTGTATGCACTTTAGATTTAATGTATAACCCTTCCTGCACTAATCAGTACATGGCTCAACTTTCCTGATTCATGTATTATACCTTCTTTGCTCAATTTGTTTATCTTTACCTTACCGCTTGCGTGCATTACTTCACTGTTTCCAATATAGATTCCTACATGGGTTATTTTTTCTGAATTTTTACCGAAAAACAATAGATCTCCTGCTTGTATCTCATCAAAAGAAACGGTTTGACATACAGCGGCTTGAGGACGCGAATCTCGAGGAATCGTTATTCCGTTTATTTTAAAAACAATCTGTGTGAACCCTGAACAATCTATACCTGAGAAACTTCTGCCGCCCCATAGATACGGAGTGTTTATGAATGTGTGAGCCGTGTCAATGATGGATTTTTGTAAGGTGTGCGGGTGAACCTGTCTGTCTTTCCATGCGGGAAAGTGGTCTATCTCATTTTCGCGTAATACCGCACCTCCGGGAATGATTGGAGGAAAGCCGGGCAAATGAATTACTGTAAAACATTCGGGAACGATAATTGTCTTGTTGCCGGTAGGAAAAGTGTTTTCACTAAATTGGTCGGAAGAAATAAAAGCGTGGTAATTGTCAAAATCTGTGAGTATTTCAAACCACCCATTTTGCTCGCTTTGCACTTGATAGGTCTCACCAAATAGTAAACAACTCACCATTTCTGAAGCAGACTCTGGTTTAGCCCTGAGTGGTATCCACGAAAGGCGACATATCCCTTTCATAGGTTAAGCGTTTGGATGAAGTTTGTCTTTCTTTGCCAGAAGTTGCTCCTTGGTTTCAACTCTGTCAACATCAGGAATACAGCAATCAACAGGGCATACTGCCGCGCACTGAGGTTCGCCAAAGAATCCTTCACATTCTGTGCATTTATCAGGGACAATATAATATACTTCATTGGATATAGCGGGATGTCGTGTGTCCACATCAGTAACATCGCCATTTTCCAACGTAAAAGAACCTGTTACTGTAGTGCCATCAGCAATGCTCCATTCGGCACCTGATTCATATATTGCGTTGTTTGGACATTCAGGTTCACAAGCTCCGCAGTTGATACATTCGTCTGTTATGATAATAGCCATTTGAAATTCGTTTTGATGCCACAAAATTATACAAAATGAGAAATGCCAAGTGAATTATTCCTTGTAGGACTTTATTTTAAAATGAATCCAAATAGAGAAGATGAAAGTAAAAGTAAAAAGAAAAAAGCAGTTCTATAAGCCGGATTCTGTTTTCGGCAAGCCGAATTTTGTCATTTATCTGGGAATGGTTTCACAACCAAACTCTATCAGCCTACCCACTGACTTGCTAACTATGAGTTATGCTTAGGCGAACAGCCCTCGGAAGTCAGCTTATTTGGCTTTTCAGCGTATGAGGTTTGTTCAAATTGTATGTTACCACACAATCTCGCAGGCTCTTACCCTGCATTTTCACCCTTACCCAATGAATAAACTCAGGGCGGTTATTTTCTGTAACACTGGCTGTATTTTTGTAATTACTCACAAAAACCCTTCCTGTTAGGAAGCATACTGTTCTGTGCTGCCCGGACTTTCCTCTCCGCAATAAGCGGAACGACAAAAAGAACTGCTTGGTACCCGAGGCGGGACTTGAACCCGCACAACCGATAAAGGTCACAGGATTTTAAGTCCTGCGTGTCTACCATTCCACCACTCGGGCAATTGGATTTTTGTATTTGAACAAAAAATCCCGACTAAGCGGGATTTCGAGCGAGAAACGAGGTTCGAACTCGCGACCTCAACCTTGGCAAGGTTGCGCTCTACCAACTGAGCTATTCTCGCTTATAAATTTTTATTTTAAAGAACGGTTGCTTGCAATTTGGGATTATTTATCTTCTAGGATAATCCCTGATTCCCCTTTGTAAGGAGATTTTATATATACAATCTTTTGAAGATTAGTAATGTTAATAGTACGCAATTTTGCTCTGCTAAAATTTCTTCTTGCTTTTCTTTTTATAACTGTTATCGCCATCTCTTTGAAATTTTGAGGTGCAAAGGTAATGCTTTTTATTTTGTTTGCAAGTGTATAATTAGGTTTTTTTAATTTCTTCTTATGAAGTGATGTCAACCTGTTTTAGGACTAGACAGACCTTAGACGCACCCGAAGGCGCAGGGAAAACAAGGGCGGCTTTCCAGTTTCTTGGTGCTATGGCGGAAAGCGGCTACAACTGCCTGTTTATTTCTTTGGAGGAACATAAGGACAGTGATTTGTTCATTAAAAAGCGTGATGAATACTTGTCAAAGAAAGCGCAACAATACATAGAATGTGTGAGTGAATTACCGCAGGGGTATGATACCCTTGTAAACCTTGCTCCTTATTTTGACTGCATATTCATTGACGGTTGGGGCAAGGTGGCAGGCGGTCAGGGGAAACTGGATTTTTTCCGTAAAAGTCAGGACGGGAAGTTTATGTTTATCATTTATCAGCGCACAGTTAAAGGCAGCATGAGAGGAGGAAGCGACAGCGCATTTGACGGAGATTTGATTTGCAAGGCGCACAAAGACGCTGACTATAAAAATAACTACCTGTATTGGAGTAAAAACAGGTATAATTCTAACATGAAGTATCGCTACCTGATACATGAGGAGGTCTGTATCAGCCAGTAAGAGGGACTACTCCTTCACAAACCTTGCCTGCCACACCTGCTCCTGTGTTTGGATTTGAAGCAGGTAAACACCTTGTGGCAAGGCTGAAACAGGGATTGCATTACCCTCATAAACACCTTTTGTTACTTCTGCTCCTACAACGTTCAAAATTCTGTATGCTGAATGTAGGGGGATTTCCTGTAAAAAGAGTTCGGTTTGGGCGGGATTGGGGTAGATTTTAAGGGGTATTGAAATAATATGTTCTACACTAATAACCCTTGACCGAATTGTATCCTCATTACAAGCGTCCTCAACGTCAATCGGATAATGTGTAGGGTTATTTAAGTAAATAGGGGTGTTGTCTTTACAAGCGGATACCAGCCCTTGCCAACCAGTTCGTCTGACCAAAAGTTCAAAGTAAACTAAGCCCCTGTTTGAACCAATCCCTTTTACAGTATAATCTAACTTGATATTATTGAACTCATTGTGAGGGTCTATAACAGACCAATAGAATGTCTCTCTTGAAATCCCGTCTAAATACGTTATATCTACAATAGTGTCTAAAATCAAGCCATAATACAATCCGCTTAACGTATCAGAAACAAACATTGTATCGCCAATATCCAGCGTAAAGTCATAAATAAGCAGGTCATTTATTTCAAATGAATCGTTATTGTTGTTTGTCAAAAAACCAGAAAGATAAACTTTGTCATTAAAAACCCGCAACTTGTATGTGAGCGAATCATAACCCCAAAAGGGTTTATACGGGGTTCTTTCAACAGTATAATACTCCCCCATATCTCCAATCGAATCAATCCTCAACAATTCTTTGCAATAAGTACCAAAGTCCAAACCAGGCGTGAGTGAATAAGCATCTTGATATACAAAATAATAAGTACTATCTTCAAAGAAAGTTTGTGCTTTTGCGGGCTTGCCAATCAACAGCACCAAACTAACGCTCAATAATAATCTTATGTGTTTCATAGTGAAAACTGTTTTGTTGTTGCAAATATAAGAAATAAACACCTGCGGACAGGTCTTGGACAGGAATAGATGTTAAGGCTTCTTCTGAATGATAAACAGTTTTGCCCAATATATCCGTTAGCTGAACAGTCCAGTAAGAGGGCATATTTTCGGGGTACTGAATTTTGATTTCGGAATTTACGGGATTGGGATAGACAAGGCATAGCGATACAGAGGGCTTAACAGTTGCTACGTTATCCGTAGCATCGCAGCCCGGTGTTAGACACCCCTTGCTGTCTAACCTCAACAAGGCTGTTTTCTGCCAAAGTTCTCCGCCACTAAACTCCCCAAAACGGTTTAGGTATTCTCCTGTAAGTATAAATCCATTGTCAGGTGTTTGTACAAAGTTAAATACCTGCATACCCTTGTCCCCTGTATCATCAGGAACTAAATCATATTCTCTGTACCACACGGGATTGGCTTCAAGGTCGGTTTTCAGCAAAGCAGGTATTCGTTTCCAGTAATTCGGTTCAGGGTATAGTATATAACGATACCCCACCCAAACTATATGCCCGTCTTCTGTCAGTTGTACATCGCAAAAATATATGTCCTGAGCATTTTTGAACCTTGGGTCGTCTGTTGTCTGAGGTATCATTCTCCATTCCAAAAACTGCCTGATGTTTTTCCTCCACAGCACCTGACCCGTTTCATACTCTATCTCTGCAAACCAAACAGTTGTGTTTTCATTAATCTTTGCCCCGACCACAGGTCCCGATTGGGCATAGGAATGGTCAGACCAACTGCATAGAATGTTCCCGTCAGGCTTCTGTACCATCTGAAAAAATGAAGTATTAAAGCTGTCATTGTTATTGGGTCTGCACGTCCATAGAATATTACCGTTGGTATCCATTTTTACTACATCGTTCTGATAACAACGGGGTGTTGAGGCAAAACACCACATATCAACCGTTGATAAGAATACATTGCCTATATCTTGATTGTCTGCATATACTCCTTCTATATGTGTCTGATAAGTTAGGGTGTTAATCTGCTGCCTGACTAAACTCACCTCGTCTTCTCCTTTTAGTTTAACAAGATTAAAGTTATTTATGCCATTTAGGGGGCTAATGTACATATGCCATACAGTAATAGCATATCGGATTCCGTTAATTTCTATATAGTTTAATACATGAGTAGTAAAAGTGTCCACGCCCAGGTAATGACCTGTTTTCTGAAAGGGATTGACATTAAATATTCCTGACTGCCATTTGCCTGTTTCCCCCACTGACCTATCGCCATAGCTGAACCCGACTTGCAAATTACCAAAAGAATCTATCAAAGCAGTACGAGAGGACAACCCGTTATTAACCGTAGAATCACCTGTTATCCGGGTTATATCTAAGGTATCTGTTTTAAATAACTGCCCTGAATAAAGCGAATGATAATTGACGTGTATGTAAGTTTTCCATACATATTCTCCTACTCCTGCTGTTACTGTAATAACAGTATCTTTATGAAGAAGAATAGTACCACGCCCACTATAACCATTGCTTACAGTAAACCATGTAGTATGCTGTCCGTAAGCAATGGTTGTTGCCAAGAGCAGGATTAAGGCAAATCCCTTTCGCTTTAACATGAGTGCCTTATTTATTGATAACAAGTTTCATGTACATTCTTTCCTGCTCGCCTGTTTCTATCTGAATAAAGTAAGTACCCTCTGCCCACGCGCTTGTGTTCAGGGTAAGAGAACTTTCTTTTTTCCATACCCTTTGGGCGATTAGCTTTCCGTTTATGTCATACACCTTTACATCGGAAGACTGAAACCCTTTTTTCCATTGCAGGGTTACTTCGTCTGAGGTAGGGTTAGGGTAAAGCAATACGGCTGATTTTTCAGTTTCTGAGTCAATTTCTTCAATAAGGGTACTCAGTTGTTCCTCATCAAGAATGAGTTCATACCCCTCCTCAGGGAAAAGGTAAACATCTGCAACATAAGGTTCTCCCGGTGTAGGGTAGTCTGTATTGGTATAGACAAAATATCCCGGGTGATTAACTGTTGTAGTTACAGCATCTCCTTCTACCAGTTCTATCACAATACTATAGGAACCGTCAGGTAAATTCGGTAATACCTCTGACATAAATTTGACACGAAGCATTGTGTCGTTTTGCCCAAACCCTGTTACTGAACAAAAGAATAACAAGGCTACCATCATAATGGATTTTCCTAAGTAATTTTTTTTCATGACTTTGCTTTTTTTATTGAATGATAGTTTTAGTTTTGCTTCCGCTTGACAAAGCTACAAAACAACATTTTGACAAACCAAGAAAAAAGTAAATTGTTTCTATCTTGCTTATTATCAATCTGTTACTGTTATGCTTAACTTTGTTTTTAGTGTGATTTTTGCTGTAAATTAGACCAAAATGTCCACTAATCCCCCGCCAGTAAAAAGACACAGCATATCAAATAGGCAAGAGTGTCTATTTTGGTGGAAAACACCTGTTAGGCTCTGAAAATTGCTAATTAAGTCGTAAAAACGCAGATTTTTGTCCTGTGTCTGAAAAAAACTGTGATTTTTCCTCCCCAATTCCCCTTTTTGTCTGTCAGCACACTTTTTGTGTGCTGACAGGGTTTAAGCACACAAAAAGTGTGCTGAATTAAATAACTGATAACCAAGCCTATACAGCGCAAAAAACACGCACAGCACACAAGCACACTTTTTTTCAAAGTTTTTTGACACAGTAAAAGGTAGCAGGTTTCTTCTGCACCCAACCCAATCCCTTGTCTGCTCTTGCTTTCCACCCCAAATCTTTCATTTTCCTTAAAACCTTACCCTGTCTTTAACTTCTTATAACGTTATGTATTTCCCTACATTTTCCATACTTCCTTACAGGCGGTAAATTTCTCTGATTAACCTTTGCCCGAACGCTTTGCAGAAAAGCGACATTTTTATTTGTCTGTAAACTAAGTATCTAAGTATCCTGTACCTTTGAAACATCAGAAACCGCACAAGCCCGACAGCAACAAGAGCGAAAGACTGGAAAATAAACAGGACAGTATTCCCCCTGATGAGTTCTTTCACCGACTTGCTATACTCACTTGCAAGGTTTGGGAAAACAGGAAAAGAAAAGCAGCAAATAAAAATAAAGACGAATGACAAAGGTAATTACCTATGTACGGGTATCCACCGATGAACAGGCGCAACACGGATACAGCCTGCGCGACCAACAGGACAAACTCAATACTTATTGTAATCTGAAAGGCTACAAAATCATGCACAGGTTTTCAGAGGACTATTCCGCAAAGACCTTTAACCGCCCCACTTTTAATGCCCTGCTTTCTTTCTTGAAACAAAACAAAGGACAGGTAAACAAACTCGTCTTTCTGAAATGGGACAGGTTCAGCCGTAACTCCATAGAAGCCCTGATGACCATACAGAAGTTAGGCAATTTGGGTGTTCTTTGCGAAGGCATAGAGCAACCTTTGGATATGGACGTACCCGAAAACAAGCTGCTGCAAATGATATACCTCGCCACCCCCGAAATAGAAAACGACCGCAGAGGCATGAACACTGCCAACGGAATAAGAAGAGCCTTAAAAGAAGGCAGGTACTGCAACGTAGCCCCCTTCGGATACAAATACAGCCGCGATGAAAAAAACAAACCTATCCTGATACCTAACGGACACAAAGCGGAATTAGTCAAAGAAGCGTTTGAACAGTTTTGCACAGGCTTATACTCAAAAGAGCAAATCCGTAAGAAACTTACTCCCAAAGGCATGACCCTTTCACGGAGCAGGTTCGCCACCCTGTTTGACAACCTTATTTATACAGGTAAGATTACAGTCCCCGCCCATAAGAACGAACCTGAACAGATAGTATAGGGAGTACATCAGGCACTCATCAGCGACAGCCTCTTTCAGAAAGCGCAGGTTCTTTCAGGCAAGGTTAAAGCCATTCAGTCCAAGCCCAAGACGGCAAGAGAAGAACTGCCGCTAAGAGGTTATCTTGTGTGTCCTGATTGCGGGGGCAACCTGACAGGGAGCGCATCAAGAAGCAAAACAGGCAGCCGATTTTTTTACTACCATTGCAGACTGGGCTGCAAGCACAGGGTTTCAGCACCGCTTGTCAATCAATGTTTTGAGGAGTGGCTCGATGAAATATCCATTAACCCCCAATACGTAGAAACCTACCTTAAATCCGTTGAGCGTATCATCGGTATAGACAAGACTTCCCGCAGGGGAGGCATAATCAAAATCAACAGCCACATAGAGCAGGTAAAAGCCTCCCTTTTAAAGACAGATATGTTGTTGGTAGAGGGAAAAATAGAAATGGTCTCGTATCAGCGACTAAAAGACACCTACAAAGAAGAACTGGCATTACTGGAAGTTCAGAAGTCGGATTTTGAGATAACAAATACCGATACGCTTTCTCAAATGGAGGTAGCATTTGAGGTCATGGCAAACCTGCGTAAACTGTGGCAGGACTTGGATTTGGAGGATAAAGGAATGTTTCTTAGTTCGATTTTTCCAAAAAAACTGCTATTTGAGAAAAACAAGTGTCGAACTATTGACGGCAGTTCTGCTATTTCTGATTTTCTGTTGATTACTAACGAGTTACAAGCCGATAAAACAAAAAAAGTCGCCAATTTTGACGACCTGTCCTGTTCAGTAGCCTCGACAGGAATCGAACCTGTATCAAAAGTTTAGGAAACTTCTATTCTATCCATTGAACTACGAGGCCCAAAAGGGTTGCAAAACTAAGAATTTTAAAATGATACAACCTTAAAAAAGTTATTTCACTTTTGCTCCTCCTTTGAATGTCTTTTCAGGGCGCATAAAAGAGAGTTTGCCATCTTCTTCCGCCATGAGAATCATCCCTTTAGATTCAATCCCTTTGATTTTTCTGGGAGCTAAGTTTGCTATGATTAATACAGTATTACCTATTGCTTGTGCAGGTGTGTAATGTGCTGCGATACCACTGACAATGGTACGCTTCTCATATCCCAAATCAATTTCTAACTTCAATAATTTATCAGTATTTGGAACCACTTCTGCATGGGTAATAACAGCAGTACGTAAATCCATTTTTTGAAACTCATCAAAACTAATTTCTGTCTGCGTGTCTTCGACTTTTGTTTGTGCAATATTTTGTTGAGCTGATTTTTGAAGCTTAACTAACTGTTTTTCAATTTCGGAATCTTCAATTTTTTGAAACAATAAATCGGCTTGCTTTATTAAGTGACCTTCCGAAAAAAGGAGTTCAGCATTCCAATCTGAAAGAGCAGAAGTCGGCAAGTTGAGTAATTGCCATATTTTATTACTGGTTTTAGGTAAATACGCATACAACACCCTCCCTAAGTGGGCAGTAATTAATAAACATGCAGCTAAGTCTTGTTTTACTTGAATGGGGTCTGTTTTAATCTTTTTCCATGGTTCTTGAGCGGTGATAAACCGATTGCCAAAGCGAGCAAGTTCCATCGCTGCATTTAACCCTTGTCTAAAACGATAAGATTCGGTGTGTTCCTTTGTTTTAGTATAAGCTGTTTCAATCTCTTTGTGTAATTCCGGATTGATTTCGGATGTATTTAAAATTGGCGCGACACCGTCATAGTATTTATGAATTAAAGTAATGACTCTATTTACAAAATTGCCGAGTATAGCCACTAATTCATTGTTGACCCTTGATTGGTAATCTTTCCATGTAAATTCACTGTCAGAAGTTTCGGGAGCAATGGATGTCAGTACATAGCGCAATTCATCTTGTTTGTGTGGAAAATCCTCTAAATATTCATGCAGCCATACTGCCCAATTACGAGAAGTAGAAATTTTATTGCCCTCTAAGTTTAAAAATTCATTTGCCGGAACATTCTCAGGTAAAATATAATCACCGTGTGCGGCTAACATGGCGGGGAAAATCAAGCAATGAAAAACAATATTATCCTTTCCGATAAATTGTATAAGAGCCGTATCTTCCTTTTGCCAAAAATCTTCCCAAGATTCAGGCAGAATCTCTTTGGTTGCTGAAATATATCCAATAGGGGCATCAAACCAGACATAAAGCACTTTGCCATCTGCTTCTGCAAGCGGTACCTTTATGCCCCAGTCCAAGTCCCTTGTCATAGCACGAGCTTGCAACCCTTCTTTTAGCCACGAACTACACTGCCCGTAAACATTTGGTTTCCAATAATCTTTTTTACTTTGAATATATTCTTCTAAGGTATGTTGGAATTTTTCTAAGGGCAAGTACCAATTCTTGGTTTTCTTTAAACTTGGTTTTTTACCTGTAAGAGTTGATACCGGGTTAATTAAGTCGGTTGGATTGAGTGATGTGCCGCATTTTTCACATTGGTCGCCATAGGCTTCTGTAAAACCACATTTTGGGCAGGTTCCTTTAATGTATCTGTCTGCTAAAAATTGTTTAGCTTCTTCATCATAATATTGTTCTGATTCTTTTTCTTCAAAAATCCCTTTTTGATACAAAGTCAGAAAAAAGTCTTGTGCTGTTTTGTGGTGTATTGGCTTGCTGGTACGGGAATAGATGTCAAATATAATCCCGAAGTCTTCAAAAGCTTTTTTTATTTGAGCATTGTAAAAATCCACAATTTCTTGTGGTTTTTTCCCTTCTTTCCTTGCTCGCATTGTGATAGCCATTCCATGTTCATCGCTGCCGCAAATAAATTTTACTTCTTTGCCCTGTGACTTAAGAAAGCGAACGTAAATATCGGCCGGAAGATAGCATCCTGCAATATGTCCAATATGGAGAGGTCCGTTTGCATAAGGAAGAGCAGATGTAACCAGAAATCGCTGGGTGTTTTCTTTATTCTTCATCTTCAAAGTCGCTCAAGAACTCGTTTTCAATTTCTTCAAAGTAAATATAATCAATGGCTTCATCAACAGTAGGTACACAGACTAAACCTAATGACTCCAATTTTTGAGAAAGATTGTCTTTGAGGTTGCATAGTATAATAAAACCGGCACGTTCTTGATTTTTATCTCTTAAAAATTTAATTCTGAATGCCTCTTCGTCAGAGATTTGCTCAATATTTTCGCAATCAATCACCAAATTAGGTTTGACGGTTTGGATTTTTTCAATTTCTTCAATTAAGCCACCCTTTTCTCTGAGTTCAAATTTAGGAGTGGTCATTTTAACATAAATATAATTATCCCTGATTTCGCTGATATGTGCCATATTTGAATGTTTGTTAGGGTTAGCAAATTACGGATATAATTGCAGAACATACAAACTATTTCACAAGGCTCTAAAGACTTTATGAAATAAAGAAAAGAACAGAGAGTGCTACGTGTCGCTCTCTGTTCTTATATGATGGAATTCTTGTTATTTAGCAGATACAGCGTTGCTATGAACTTCAGCCAAATAGCGTTCTGCATCAAGGGCTGCCATACAGCCGCTACCCGCAGCAGTAACAGCTTGACGATAGTGTTTGTCTTGTGCGTCTCCGGCTGCAAATACTCCGGGGATGTTGGTTTTGGATGTGCCGGGAATGGTTTTGATATATCCCTGTTCGTCTAAATCAATCCAAGGTTTAAAAATATCAGTATTTGGAGTATGTCCGATTGCAACAAAGAAACCACTGATTGATAATTCACGGGTTGAGTTGTCAATTCTGTTTCTCACTCTAACTGCTTCCACTGCATCTTTTCCCAATATTTCATCAGTTTCAGTTTGTAACAATACTTCGATATTAGGCATTGATTTTACCCTGTGTTGCATTGCTTTGCTGGCTCTAAGTTCAGAACGAACAATCATATATACCTTTTTGCAAAATTTGGCAAGGTAAGTAGCCTCTTCTGCTGCTGTATCACCACCACCCACTATGGCTACATCATTGCCTTTGTGAAAAAATCCGTCACATACCGCACAAGCAGACACACCGTTTCCGTTTAGTCGCTGTTCAGAAGGAAGACCAAGCCATTTTGCAGATGCTCCCGTTGAAATGATAACCGTATCACAGTGAATTTCAGTCTTTTCATCTACCCATACTTTATGAATAGGACCACTAAAATCAACTTTGGTAACTATTCCGTAGCGTACATCGGTTCCGAGCCTTTCTGCCTGTTTTTTGAACTGGTTCATCATTTCAGGACCCATGACTCCATCAGGATATCCGGGGAAATTTTCTACTTCTGTTGTGATTGTAAGTTGTCCACCTGGTTGCAATCCTTCGTACAAAACCGGTTTTAAATCAGCACGTGCTGCATAAATTGCTGCTGTATATCCCGCAGGTCCGGATCCGATAATCAAACATTCTACTTTTTCTGCCATATTTTGCTGTTTTTTTGACTTGCAAAGATACAAAAAAACAAGCCTGTTAGAGCGGTTGTTTATCTCTGAAAAGTAGATACTCGTAGTGAAATTATCATGACTTGCGACCCTTATGTAATTTACTTCAACTTGCCTACATTTTTAATGTAGGGAGTATAGCAAAAGCACTCTTTTTGCCGGTAATGTACTAAACTTGGTCAGACTCATGCGGTATCAGCAACCTTATCAAGCACAATAGCCTTTGTTATATGATGCTTTATAGTGACTAACTTAGTATTTTCATTGAATAAGTATAGCAAAGTAAAGGCGAGATATTTGAATTTTTATTCGATAAAATCGTTTGTAGGCTGAGGGAGTATGACTACTTTTGCATTGATGAATATACGTGCTGTCTTATTATCATTTTTCTTTATAGCACTTCTCTTTATTCCTACCGTATATTCATTTAGCAATTCATTGACAGCAATGATTTCTGTTAGCCAACAGATTGAAGAAGAAAACCACAATCATATTTCCATTGATATAGTGGATGAACTATATTATGATACTAATAGATTTGCAGATATAGGAAGTTTAAGATCAGAGAAACTTCATTATCAATATTTAGCACATTACGAGAATATAGTCCAAGAGACTTTATTCCCACCTCCCGAACATAGTTTAATTTAATACAAATCACTTGTAAGATGCACTCATTGTGCGTTACGATTGATTAAAACCGGTTTTTATATTGAATGGCACTGCATGTCATTTCAGTACTTAGTCGAATGTTATTCAAATTAAATTATGCTTAAAAAAACAAATATATTAAAAAACTTAAAATATGATTTTGCTTCAGGGCTGGTAGTGTTCTTAGTTGCATTACCATTATGCCTTGGCATTGCAATGGCTTCGGGCGCGCCATTGTTTTCAGGAATTATAGCAGGGATAATTGGAGGAGTTGTTGTGGGATTTATTTCAAACTCCCATATAAGCGTTTCGGGTCCTGCTGCAGGACTTACAGCAATTGTGCTTTCTGCAATCATGTCGCTTGGTTCATTTCAGGTTTTCTTGACGGCATTGTTCCTTGCCGGACTCATTCAGTTAGCTTTGGGATTTATGAAAGCCGGAACTATCTCAAATTATTTTCCCAACAATGTGATTATGGGTATGTTAGCAGGGATAGGAATCATTATTTTTTTAAAACAAATTCCAATTGCATTGGGAGCCGATGTAGAGGTGGGCAGCGGATTTGCTATCTTTTCAGATATTGCTGCTTCTTTTACTCAAATAAAGCCGGGAGTGCTCATTATATCTTTAGTGTCATTAGCAATTATATTAGTATGGGACAATGTGTCATATCTAAACAAGTATAAACTAATGCCTAGTGCGTTAGTTGCTGTAGTGATAGGAACAATATTGAATGAGTTATTTATTGCTATGGGAAGTTCTTTAGCCATTACTTCACCAAATTATTTAGTTAACTTACCGGAGGTAAATAGTTTCAAAGATTTTAAGGAGATATTTATCTTTCCAGATTTCTTGGATCTTTCACATGGATTTAACTTTTCAAGTTTTACCAATAAAGAAGTTTGGACGATTGCGGTAACAATTGCTGTCATAGCCTCCATAGAAACTTTATTATGTATTGAGGCATCTGACCGTATGGATCCTCAAAAAAGACTTACTGATACTGATTTGGAATTAAAGGCACAAGGGATAGGAAATGTCATCAGTGCATTGTTGGGAGGTTTGCCGATGACCTCTGTCGTAGTTCGTTCAACTGCCAATGTGAATGCGGGTGCAAAATCTAAGATGTCAGCCATTATTCACGGTTTACTTCTACTCATCAGTGTCATTTCTATACCGTTTTTGTTAAATAAAATACCATTAGCAGTATTAGCATCTGTATTGTTAGTCATTGGATATAAGTTGGCAAAACCGGCTGTTTTTAAGCAGTTATTTAAAAGAGGGAAATATCAATTCAATCCCTTTGTTGTTACTGTTGTAGTTGTAGTGTTTGCCGATTTGCTCACCGGAGTTGCATTGGGTATGTTGCTAAGTATTTTTGCCATTCTAAGAGGAAATATGAAAAGAGCATATTACTTCCGCAAAGAAGAATACAAAGACGGGGATATTATTCATATTCACTTGGCTCAAGAGGTATCTTTTTTAAACAAAGCAGCCATCCTTTTTACTTTAGATGCAATTCCCAATAATTCAAAAGTTATTATCAATGCGTCCGATACAGTATATATTGCACATGATATTTTGGATAGTATCAGAGAGTATCAAGATATACGATCACCTCTCAAAAATGTTGATGTAACACTGATTGGATTTAAAGATGTTTATGATTTGAAAAATACGGAAACCAATGTGCGCAATGTGTCAATTGAACACGACTTAGTTATCAAGTATAGAGGTAAACACAAAACTTCCGGTCAGGTAGTAAAAGAGTTAAGATCCAATAACAATCGTAAACAAATAGGTAGTGTAAATTAAATCAATTTATTTTGAACAGCTCTTATGGCACCCTTTCAAAATTGTATGCAGTAGTTTAAAAAATAGAGGTATTTACTCCAACAAATAGATGTTTTGGAGCCAAGAAGAGTGTTCTGAAAAGAAATTCATTAGAAAAATATTATGACGAAATTATTAAATAAATTAAAAGAGAACAATAGGAAATGGGTGGAAAGTGCTCTTGCTGCAGATCCCGATTTTTTTGCTAAACTTAAAGATGCGCAATCGCCTGAAATTTTATGGATAGGATGTTCTGACAGTAGAGTACCGGCCAATGAAATAATAGGTGCCTTGCCGGGTGAGGTTTTTGTTCATAGAAACATCGCCAACATGGTTATACATTCTGATATGAATATGTTAAGCGTTTTGGATTATGCTGTCAATGTACTCAAAGTAAAACATGTAATTGTTTGTGGACATTATGGTTGCGGAGGGATTAAAGCAGCAATGGGATCTTCTCCTGTCGGACTAATTGATAATTGGATTCGCCATATCAAGGATAGTTATAGGTTCAATAAAGATGAAATTGAAGCGATTAAAGATGAGAAAGTTAAGTTTGATAAGTTTGTGGAACTAAACACGATTCAACAAGCCTTGAATTTAGCTGTAACCTCTATCGTACAACATGCTTGGAACAGAGGACAAGAAGTATCTGTTCATGGTTGGGTCTATGGGTTGGACTCCGGTCTTATTAAGGATTTAGGTGTTACTTTTAGTTCACAAAAAGATATTATGAAAAGTGAGATATATAAATTGAACTTTGGCAAGTTATGAGTTAGGGATTGGTTGTGAAATCTTTTATCCCGCTGTTATCCTGCATAGACTGTAGCTTTAAAGACTTCATTCATTTTTTATCAGTCTTAAAAATCAAAAAATCCGGGTTTTCAAAAACTTGATTTGATGACAATACAGAGCTTTTCAAGTTGGGTGCAACGTGTTTGTCTATTACAATAAATCTGCATCCTTGTGCTATAATAGTGTTGAGAAATACACTGTCGTATAACTGTTCGTTTGTGCAATTCCAGCCTTTTCTGTGTGCAAGATATATCAACTGAGGATTACCGTTACTGTTCATAACAATCAAGTCTTCTTTGGATGAAACCTTGTCCATAATTTGCTCTATACTCATCTTGTATTGCTCAGTTGGCTTCACAAATAAATCATGTTGTTGGTTAGCAATGCCTTCTACTACTCCTGCGGTCAACACTATGGAATAGAGCCATTTGGAGCGCAGAAGTGATATTCCATAGCCTGCAACTAACGCCATTACAGGAACAAACGGAATGATATAATAGCTGTGATGATAAAAAAAGAATCCTGATTTGAAGATATACAACAGAAAAATAAACAGCATCAAAGTAAAAATCACAATCAGTTTCTTTTCTTGTTTTACAAACATCATAACAAAGCCGGCCGCGAAAACTGCCAATGTGGTATAGCTTAGAAAGGAATTGATGAAAAAGTTCTCAAATACTTTGTCTAAATGTCCGGCAATTTCTAAAAACCCTGCGTGTATTGATTTTCCTGAGTTATACCAATTTCCATATTTACTTGAAAGCATATAATTCCACTTAAAATACCAGAGATATGTCAATACCAAAGTAGGGATGGTGGCTAAAGTAAGCATGATTCTCTGTTTTGAAGCAATCCGTTTATTGAGCATATATGGAATGAGCAAAATAAAATAAATGCCTGCTGGAATTTTGGATAGAACCGCCAATGCACACAAAACAGCAAAGAGCAACAGTTGATAAAAACGATTTATAGTCATGTATTTTAAACCATAAAACAGCCCGATAAACATGATGGAAATACAATAGGTGTCAGGCATCATTTTTCTGGAGTACATAAACCAAATAGAAGCACCGAGAAATAAAGTGGATGCAAAGGCTACTTTATCCTTAAAACCGGCAAGCAAGATTAGTTTATAAAAAAAGAGTAAACCTAATGAAGACACTACAAGGTTAATAAGTCTGCCGTACCAATGAGTATATCCAAATAATTTTGCTATACCAAAATAGAGATAGTTCATGGAAGGGAATTCCATGCCTATAATACCAGTTTTCCCTTGATTGTCATCAATGCGAGGATACAGAATGTTGTCATCCACCTCAACAAAGTTTCTTGATACCATCAAACCCGTAATCTGTCGCCAATTCTGCCCTATGTCTAAGGGCGGGTTTGTGATTCCGATTAGCCTGACAAGGAACAATACGAATATCCAAAACTCAATACGTTTAAAGACGTTGTTCATGAAAAGATACGTGCAATATAAGTTCATTTCTGCTGAACATACAATAGAATATTGCTTTAGGCTCACGCTTACATTTTCCTTGTTTTTATAAAATCTGGTTACATTTGTAGCACAGTATTGAAATTCCAAAGAATGAAAAAAGTTACACTGTTAATCTGTCTGTTTTTCTACATTTTCCGGGGATTAGGACAATCGCTCAGTTCTGTGAATGTTCTAGGAAATCGCTTTGTAGCAGACAATAGCACTCATTTATACAAGACACAAGACTCCAAATTCCTTGTCTTTGGTGCTTCTGCAAATTTGGGTGTAATTTATGCAGACTTTGTACAAGGTGCTACCAAGCAACTCTTCTTCCATTCTAATAATCCGGACTTGCCAATCAGTGAATTGCAAGGAGCAGGAGGTGTTGCAGAAGATGATACGACTTTTGTTGTGATAGGGCAATTTGAATATCCTGATGAAAATGCACAATTAGTGGTAGTAAAGGCTACCGAAAGCGGAACGGTGTTGTGGGCAAACAAACTGGCTTCTGCTACAAATGATTTTGCAGACAAGATAATCAAATGCCAAAATGGTGATTATTTAATTTCTCTGTTTGTGGACAGAAGAGCAGACAATTTTGGAAATCAAATTGCAGGCAGTGCTGTTTTAAGAATAGATAAAGATGGAAATCTGTTATGGTATGCGAATGTTGACCAAAGGGCAGAAGCGAACTCACAAGTATTGTCTTTACATGAATTAACAAGTGGCAATATTGTGGTTGTACAAAATTTCTCAGAGCAACTTGCACTTATCAAGTTCAACGCTGATGGAGATAGTCTAAACAGTGTGCTTTCTTCGGATTCACTTTTCCCAACAGCCGCTGCATTGATGCCTGATGGACAAGGTTTATTTGTTACCACTGCTACAACTGCTTTACTTTCTATTGATACATCCTTTAGTGTCAATGCTTTTGTTAAATACAATCATACCAATATCAACGAGTTCTCTTCTGTGCTGAGCGTCAACGACAGTACTTTAGCAATTGGAGGAAAATACCTCAATGAAGTCTGTATTTTGAATGTTAACAATACTTCTTTGTCAGTCAGGAATTTGTATCACCATAGTTTTTTCCCTTATGCAGGTGCAGACCTTCAGGGTATGTTTGTGCTTGAAGACACTTTTTACAGCTTGTTATCCAATGGTTTTGCACTGAGTCGTCATGATGCAGACTTGGGACATGATTGTTTTGATAAGGTTACAGGCAACTTGGTGAGTACTGTTCCTCAATCTCACCCCTCTTTTGGTTTGGGAACCCAATATGAAAGCTCTCATCCTACCTTTGGTCAGCTTTTGGGTATTTATACCAATATGAAACAAGATATACAACCCAGCGCAAACTGTTTGAACTATGATTTGAGCATTCGTACAGAGTATTTGCGATATGAAAATAGTTGTAGAAATATTTTACTCAAATACTATGTGTTCAATCACGGAATTGCACCTATTACAAGTTTTGATATCACTACTTATTTTTCTGATACGACAATCACTAAAAGCTATACACTTTCAAATCCAATTACAGGGAAAACCGGTGTGTATATTGATTATGGAGAATATTATATCGACCCCGGAGATTATAGGTTGAGCTATATAGTGTCTAAACCTAATGGGATGACCGATGAATATTCTTACAATGACTCTTTTTATACTGACTATAAAACCATCCCCAATGTAACCATTGGTATAAATGCTTATGACAGTATTTGTACTAATGCCCTCAATGTGTTTACAACCACTGGTCCCGAGGGTACTTTCTCTTTGCTTCGCAATAACAATATTATTTTGCAAGGTGTAACACATACTTATAGTACAACTGCGGGTGGAGGTTTGTATCAATTTATGTATGTAAATGCCAAAGGATGTCAATTCTATTCCGACAGTTTTTTTGTAAAAGAACTTGCATTGCCTCCTACACCTTCGTTGACAACGAGTCATGACACATTGTTCACAGATGGTGTTCCCTCGCTCTATTGGTATTTTAATAATAATCTGCTGGATTCATTCTCGGCATTTTTCCTTTATCGAGGCACAGGCAATTACAAAGTTGTATCAATCAATCAGTCGGGATGTGCAGCACAAAATGAGTTATTAGATTTAGTGTTGAACACTCAGTTTAACACAGTTCCTGCACCTTTTTATTTTGCAAATAACACATTGTTTTGGCAAAGCAAATCGGATGCAACCGTTGCCCTTTATAGCTTGGATGGCAGAAAATTAGAAGAGTTTAATATTTATGCACAAACACCGAGAGTTACCATACAAAAACCTGTTGGAGTATATTTTCTTGTAATACAATCGGAGAGAAGTTGGTTTACTACAAAGATTTTAGTACAAGAATAACATGAATTGGATACTTATCATCATAGCCGGTTTGTTTGAAGTCGGTTTTGCATCTTGCTTAGGAAAAGCAAAAGAAACTACCGGTATGGAGTCTTTTTGGTGGCACACCGGATTTGTTGTGTCACTTACTATCAGTATGGTGCTATTGGTCAAAGCTACTCAAACATTGCCTATCGGTACAGCGTATGCGGTATGGACAGGTATTGGTGCAGTAGGAACGGTATTGGTCGGGATTTTTGTATTTGATGAACCCACCGACTTTTGGCGATTGTTTTTCTTAGTAACCCTGATAGCTTCTTTAATTGGTTTGAAAATAGTCTCGCACTGAGTATCACAAAACCTCTACATTTGTTGCGCTGATGGCACATCAAAATAAAGACAACTTAGTAATTTATGGCATTCATCCTGTTGAGGAAGCATTAGAAAACCCGGACAATGTCGAGAAGGTTTTTGTGAAAGATGACATTTCCGGACAGGGAATCAAAGAGTTGATTAAAAAAAGTAGAGGATTAAAAATCCCGTGCTTTATTGTCCCTGCTCAAAAACTTGATAGAATAGCCGGAACTCGTAACCATCAAGGTGTGGTAGCCTATATTAGCCCTGTATCTTATGGAGATATAGAAAATTTAATTCCATCAATTATTGAGCAAGGTATTGCACCTAAGATTATGGTTTTGGATAGTGTAACAGATGTTAGAAATTTTGGCGCCATTGCCAGAACTGCCCTTTTCTTAGGGTTTCATGCTTTGGTTATTCCTGCAAGAGGTAATGCAAGATTCAATGACGAAGCGGTAAAAGCATCTGCCGGTGCGCTTTTAAAAATACCCGTTTGTAGAACTCATGTACTCAAACAAGCTGTGTTTTTTATGAAACATTCCGGTTTGAGAATAATTGGAGCCTCAGAAAAAGGAGATAAATTAGCATGGCAATCAGACTTGAGTGCTCCGGTCGCATTGGTAATGGGGGCAGAGGATGAGGGGATTTCTAGCTCCATTCTTAAACTTTGTGATGAACTTGTGCAAATACCAAGGTCGGGTGATTTGGACAGTTTAAATGTCTCTGTTGCTGCCGGAATTTTAGCATACGAAGTATTCAAACAATCTCAATAAATGCAGCAGTCTCCTTTAGTATCGGTGCTCATGCCTGTTTACAATGGGGAAAGGTTTGTTGCTGAAGCCATACAATCTGTGCTCAATCAAACATATCAGAATTTTGAGTTGATGGTTTGTAATGATGGCTCAAATGACGATACTGATAGAGTGATTCAGTCTTTCGTTGACAAGCGTATCCAAACCTTGAATCATTCTCAAAGATTAGGTATTCCTGCTACTCGCAATGAATTACTGAACAAAGCCAAAGGCGAATTTGTGGCTTGGCTTGATGCGGATGATTTTTCTTTGCCTCAACGGTTGCAAAAACAAGTTGAGTTTCTTTCTCACAATGCTGAATTTAGTGCGTGTTTCACGGATGTTAAAATTGTAGATAAGAAAAGCAGTAAGTATATTCAACTGCCCAATCAACCACTTTTGTTTAAGAACTTGTTGTTCTATAAACAGCCATTCTTTTTTAGCTCTTGTATGGCAAGAAGATACGCAGATATCGGCTTTGCCCCCAATTTAAAAAGAACTCAGGATTTTGGTTATATATGGGAACTTGCGCATAAAGGAAGTTTGGGAATTGTGCAACAAACATTAACCGTTCATAAATTGATTGACTCGGATGCCAAGCCTGATTTTGCTAATGGAGAAATTGAGAGTATAGATACCCAAGTAAAAAAGTTGGAAGATATAGGGGTGCAATTTGATAAGGTTCAAGTTGTGGCTCTGAATAAATTTTTAAGAGATATAAGAGCCTGTAATAAGAATGAAGCCAATCTTGCACTTGCTTTAATGCAAAAAGTATATCTGTCCAATGAACTTTTAAAACAAGGATTGAATAAGCAATACCTCAAAGCAATTTATGTATATTATGTGTTGAAGTCGGTGTATTTCCATTCAATAGGGCATCTCTTTAAGCTCAGGTTCGCACCCCTCCAATTAATCATAACATTGATAAGAATGAGGATGTAACAGACTCTTAAAAGGTTTTTTACGTTCACAATTCATATTAGTAAAATGCAACAGTCTCAATATATTTGCCACACTTAAAGATGCATAATTTCTTAAAATCACTTTGTTTGTTATTGTTGTTTTCTTTTGGGGTTCATTCTCTAATATATTCTCAAACACCCGGAGGAAAATCACGCGCACAACAAAAACGATTTACGCAAGAACCGCATTTGCCGGTAGTACAATTAGAGTTCAACTATGCCTACTTTCAACCGTTTGGATTATTAAATCAACGATATGGGTATTTCAGCGGATTTGGTGCAGGAGTAAGTTATCGTTGGGAAAATAAATGGATGGTGGGCTATAATTTTAGTGCAATTTGGGGTGGTGGTGTAAAAGAGAATACAGCTCTGGACTCTATTATAGGTCCTTCGGGAAGTTTGATTGACAACAATGGAAATCTTGCGATTGTCAGACTCTTTTCAAGAGGGTATCATACTGATGCTTATGTGGGCTATTTACTTACCACCAAGAAGAAGAACCCAAACTCAGGTTTCGTTTTTAAAGCAGGTTTTGGATACTTGGAGCATAAAATCAAATACCATCATACCATCAATATAATGCCTCAGTTACAAGATGGAATGTACAAGGGTTATGATAGACTTACCAGTGGGGTTATGCTCACGCAGTTTATAGGATACCAATACAGCTCTTATCTTAAACGGGTTCATTTTTGGGGAGGTTTTGAGTTGACGGAAGGGTTTACCAAGAATCGCAGAAAATTCAATTATGACACCCGGCAATTTGACACCAAACTTCGAATTGATAATATGATTGCATTTAGAATTGGTTTTATGATTCCAATGTTTCAATACGGAAAAGGAGAAAAAGAGGGGTCAGAGATATATTTTGATTAACATGTTTGGGATATTTTATAGAATCGGGATTGAACTGTATTTTTTGCTGGTACGTATCGTTTCGTTTTCTAACAAAAAAGCATCCTTGTTTATCAAAGGCAGGCAATCTATATTCTCTACACTTGCAACCTTAGAACCAAAAACATATCGCAGGATATGGTTTCACTGTGCTTCCTTAGGTGAATTTGAGCAAGCTAAACCGATAATAGAGCAACTCAAAACACAACAGCCTCATATTTTTATTGCAGTTTCTTTTTTCTCTCCGTCCGGTTTTGAACCCTCCAAAAATTATCAGCATGCAGATTGGGTTGGATACATCCCTAAGGATACATCCCGCAATGCCAATAGGATTATTAGCTTGCTGCAACCGGATTGTGTTGTTTTTGTGAAGTATGAAATCTGGTATTTTCTACTCAGAGAACTCCACAAACAAAAGATAGCAACCTATTTAGTTTCTGCAAAATTTAGAAAAGGAGGCTTGCTTAACCCATACATAAAATCCTTTTTCTTGCCTTTGCTCAAGGGTATTAAAAAAATCTATTTACAGGATGTCGGTTCGTACCAAATATTGAAAGATGAAGGATTGAAACAAATTGAAATTTCGGGAGATACCAGAGTGGATAGGGTGATAGCGTTGGCAGCGCAAGAGTTTGATACAACGCAATTTGAAAAATTTGTACAACACTCAAAGGTTTTGATTGGAGGAAGCACCTGGCAACAAGAAGAGGATTTGTTGTTTGAAGCTATGCAAACATTACCGGAGTTCATAAAATTAATTATTGCTCCGCATGATATAAAACGAAGTAAAGATATTGCACACAAGTTTGAAAAATTTGGCGTGGCTTTATTATCACAATGGCAGCCGGATGGTCAAGTCAGAGTAGTCATTGTGGACAGTATTGGGCAGTTGTCAAAGCTGTATAGAATAGCCAATATTGCATTTATAGGCGGGGGATTTAATAATAGCTTGCATAATATTTATGAACCTGCTGTGTATGGTATTCCTGTTTTGTATGGAAATAATACACCCAAATTCCCGGAAGCGGATTTGTTTTATAAGAATGGAATGGGGTTTCCTATAAGAACAGCCGGAGAACTTTACAAGCTCACCTTGTCATTAGATGATTTTTACAAAACAGTAAAAAGCAAGTCCGCTCAATTCTTTGAGAACAATAGGGGAGTCTGCACCACAATCTCTACGGAGTTGTTACAATAAGTATCAGTATAGAAAATATCTAACTATGGTAAAATCATCACATTTGCCTACTTTTGCAAGACGTTATAAATAGCACAAAACAAGTATGGAATTAACAGGTAAAATCATCAAAATACTTCCTATGCAGACAGGTACAGGAAAAAATGGCGAATGGAGAAAACAAGAGTTTGTCATTGAAATACCGGGCACTTATCCTAAAAAAGTTGCATTGTCAGCATGGAACGAGAAAGCACAAGATGTTCAGTCAATTGGATTAGGTCAAGAAATTAAAGCTCAAATAGATATAGAATCAAGAGAGTATAATGAAAGATGGTACACCGATATCAGGGCATGGAAAATTGACAGAGCAAGTGGACAGAATGTAGCTCCTGCTGCAACAAACACCACAACCAATTCCACACCGGCAAATACAAACTCTCCTTTTGATGCAACACCAAGCCAAAATGCAAATCCATTTGGTGATAGTGAACAAAGTCAGGAAGATGACCTGCCTTTCTAAGACATTTATTTAATCTTATTTTCAATAATAGGGAGCATTAAAGCTCCCTTTTTTGTTGTATTGGGAAATATAAAGAAATAGTTCTGTTGACACTGAAAATAAATTAGTTGTCCATAAAGTACCTTATGCTACAATTGCATTATAAATTAAAAAAATACATACTATGAAAAAATTTTATTTTACACAACTGTTTGCAGCAACTTTAATGTTTGTTGCAGTTAACTTTACTTCATGTAAAAAATATGAAGAAGGTCCTTCAATGAGTTTGCGTTCCAAAAAAGCGCGCTTAGCCGGTGAATGGAAATTGGATAAAGTCATTTATAATGGGAAAGATATTACCAGTGAATTTCTGCAATTGATGGGTACGGTTGAACTTAATATTGAGAAAGATGGAACTGCTGAAATGTTTTATGGCACTCAAAGAGATGAAAGTACTTGGGAGTTTAATTCAGGAAAAGACAAAGTAATTTTCACTGATACAAGAGACAAGGAAACAACAACATTGACTATCCTACGCTTGACTAATAGTGAGTTCTTTGCAGAGGAAGTTGACGATAGCGATAAATATCGTTGGGAGTTTAAATCCAAGTAGTATTTCCTTCAGTTGAACAATTCAATGGCGATCTTTCAGGTCGCCATTTTTATTTTTGTACTATGCGAACTATCTATACAGTGGGTCATTCTACACATAGCATAGATGAGTTATTTATTATGTTACAATCTGTTGGTATTGAAACTTTAGTTGATATTAGAAGTCTTCCCGGCTCTAGGAAATTTCCATGGTTTGACAAGGAAAATTTGGAAGTTGTATTACCTCAACATGGTATTGCATATTTGCATTTGTCCGCATTAGGTGGACGAAGAAAAGTCAAAAAGGACTCGCATAATACCCGTTGGCATCATAAAGCTTTTAGAGGTTATGCTGACTATATGGAAACTCCGGAGTTTGTCAATGGAATTCAGGAACTAGAAGAGATTGCCTCTAAGTCAAAAGTGGCTATCATGTGTGCTGAGGCAGTTTGGTGGCGTTGCCACCGCTCAATGGTGTCTGATTATTTAAAAGCAAAAGGATGGGAAGTACTGCATATTATGAATAAAAACAAAGTGCAACAACATACTTTTACCCAACCTGCAAGAGTGGAGGGAAACTCCGTGTTCTATTGTGATTAAGTAGTATCTAAGCGCATCCTAATCTTTATTAATATTGCAATTCTAAATTTTCAATATGGCGAATGAGTTTGTTTTGGATGCAAGAGGCATTACGAAGAGATATGGTAATTTTACTGCACTCAACAAGGTTGACATTCAAGTTCCTGCGGGTACAATTTTTGGATTAATGGGTCCGAATGGAGCAGGCAAAAGCACTTTTATCAGAATTGTAAATAGAATTTTGATGCCGGATGAAGGGCAGATTTTTATTCATAATCAGCCTCTTGCAGAGAAGCATGTGCTCAACATAGGGTATTTGCCTGAAGAGCGTGGTTTATATAAAAAAATGAAAGTGGGGGAGCAGTTACTGTATTTTGCACAATTGCGAGGTTTGCGACCGGAAGAAGCCAAACGTAAGGCTAAAGAAAAACTCAAAGATTTTGAAGCAAAAGACTGGTGGGATAAAAAAGTGGAAGATCTTTCAAAGGGCATGCAACAAAAGGTGCAATTTGTGTCCACCATACTCCATGAGCCGGATTTAATTATTCTGGATGAACCTTTTTCAGGTTTTGACCCGCTTAATGCTGATTTAATTAAGAATGAAATAATAAAATTGAAAAACAAAGGAGCGTCTGTAATCCTTTCTACACACAGAATGGAGTCAGTCGAGGAACTCTGTGAACACATTGTACTCATCAATCAATCAAAAGTTGTTTTGCAGGGAAAAACTATCGAAATCAAACAGCAGTATAGAGAGCATGTATTTACGGTTAATTTTCGTGGAGAATTACAAGCAAACAACAGTTTTGAAATGCTGGATTTGCAACAGGATGAAAGTGTAAATATTGCTACAATCAAAGCCCAATCCGGTGTGAGTAACAAAGAGTTAATTCAACAATTGGTGGCACAAGTAGAGTTAATGGAGTTTAAAGAGCAAATTCCAAGTATGAATCAAATATTCATTCGTTCAGTAAAAGAAACAATATGAGACAAGTATTTATCATTTTAAAAAAAGAATTTATTAGCAGGGTAAAGAAGAAGTCTTTCATTGTTTCAACGTTGTTATTACCTTTTATCATGCCTGCATTTTTATTGCTAATTGGCTATTTAAATTCGAAAGAAAAGAAAGATTCGCAACCTAAGCAGGTATTGGTATTAGACAAAAGCGAACACTTTGTTTTTACTAATTCTGAGGGATATAATTTCGAAAAGACTTATGAAGAGTTTGGAGCAGCCAAAGCTCATTTTGCTGCTTCCGATTATTTTGCCTTTCTCTATATCCCTCAAGAGGGTGCAGAATCCAAAACAGGAGTTACGCTGTTTTCAAAAACAAATTTGAGCCTAGTTGAATCCTCTGCTATCAAGGCTATTATTGAAGGTCAAGTTCGGGAGGGAAAAATTAAACAGTATCAAATTGATAGTGCTGTTTTAGCATTGCTTCAACCAAATGTCAAACTCAATGAAATCAAACTGACAGAAAAGGGTGATGAAAAATTATCTAGTTCTACGCTCTCTTTTGGGATTGGATATGCGCTTAGCATGTTGATTTATATGTTTGTATTGATTTATGGCTCACAAGTGATGCAGTCTGTAATTGAAGAGAAGGCTAGTAAAGTGATCGAAATTATTGTGTCTATTGTCAAACCTATACAATTGATGATGGGGAAGGTTTTTGGCATTGCTTCGGTTGGTCTTTTTCAGTTTATTCTTTGGGTGTTGTTATTTGTGGTCTTTTCAATGGCATTTATGTCCTATTTACCCCAAATAATGGATGCGCAGAATTTGGGGCAAGAACAATCATTGCAACAAGTGGACGTGTCCGGAATGGCGAATTCAACAGATTGGATGCAAGTGTTGTTTGAAGTGCCGTACATGAAAATTATGCTTTTGTTTCTGTTTTATTTTCTTTTTGGTTTTTTGCTTTATGGGGCAATGTTTGCTACTGTAGGTTCGGCAGTGGATACACCGCAAGAAGCACAACAATTTGTTCTGCCAATTACCATTCCCATGCTGATTTCAATCATTGGTTCTATGGGATTCATTCTTCAGAACCCAACCGGAGCGGTGAGTTTTTGGCTGTCTATCATACCTTTTACATCACCTATTTCGATGATGACACGCATTGCATTTGATGTTTCTTGGTGGGAATTGCTGTTGTCTATGGTTTTATTGGTACTGACGACCTTTTTTATGCTTTGGGCTGCCGGTAGAGTATTTAAAGTAGGCATTCTTTCACAGGGGGCTAAGGTGGGATATAAAACCTTGCTAAAGTGGTTTTTAAAAGGTTAATTACAGATTGTTTGCAAAGCGGTTAATACTTCTTTAACAGTGCATACAGGTTAAAATCGCCTTTTTGTAGTTGCGAAGTAATTTCATTTTCTAATCCGGCTCTGGAAACATCTTTCATTCTTTTCTCCGCGATTAATTTCCAAGCCCTTTCGGCAAGCAAGGTTGCCTGTTTTTCTTTTGTTTTTTGTGAAACAATATGTTTGTCAATGGCTATGGATAGTTGTTCTATACCAATGTTTTGTGTAGAAATGGTTTCGATGATAGGAGGATTCCAATCTGATGTTTTTCTGTGATTAAGAGAATTTTGAAGGAACACATGAAACTTGGCAGCACCTTCTCTATCAGCTTTATTCACTACAAAAATATCTGCAATTTCCATGATACCGGATTTAATGGCTTGAATATCATCACCGGCTTCGGGAACTAAGACAAGAACAGTTGTATCGGCTAAGCCCGCAATTTCTATTTCACTTTGCCCGACTCCCACTGTTTCTATAATAATCCTGTCAATATTGGCATTGCGCATTAAATCTGTGGCTTCGACAATCCGACTTGCCAATCCTCCCAATGCACCCCGCGATGCAAAAGAGCGGATAAAGATATTTTTGTTAGTAAATAAACCACTCATGCGCAACCTGTCTCCCAACAATGCGCCTAAATTGAAGGGTGATGAGGGGTCTATTGCCAAGATAGCGACTTTTAAATTCAATGTTTTAGCCCAGTATTCTGCTAAGCAGTTGATTAAAGAGCTTTTTCCGGCACCGGGTGGACCTGTAATTCCAATGACAGGAATGTGAGCATTGGGTTTTAGTTTTTCCAAAACCGTCTCAATTCCCTGATGTTCGTTTTCAATCGCAGTAAGAAGTTTGGCAAGCGCACGAATATTGCCGTTCTGCATGGATTGAAACAGGTTGTCAAAGTCTTGATTGTCCTTGCTCATTGCGTGGCAAAAATAGTCATAAAAGGAGCGGTTTGAAAGATAATGTAGGTGGCAATCTGAAATAATCCTTTAACATTATAAAAAATCTTTATTTTCGCTGCCTTTACTGAGTGAAAATAGATTATGCGAGGCTACAAATTTTATAATAACTTGTTTGGCGCAATTGCCGGACTTATTGCACTGATTACTTATCAGCTTACTATTGAACAGTCAGTTAGTTTGTGGGATTGCGGAGAGTTTATTGCTGCTTCATACAAACTGATGGTAGTTCACCCACCCGGAGCTCCTTTCTTCTTAATGTTAGGAAGGATATTCTCCATGTTTGCACCAAGTCCTGCCGATGTTGGTTATTGGGTTAACACCATGAGCACTATTGCATCAGCCATTGCGGTTTTATTTACTTTTTGGATTGTTACCTATTATGCAAAGAAACTCCTAACCCAAGATGGCTCTGAGTTGACAACAGAGAAGTTAGTCTTGATTTTTGGTGCCGGATTTGTTGGTTCACTCGCCATGACTTTCATGGATTCTTTTTGGTTCTCTGCGGTTGAAGCCGAAGTGTACGCTTTGTCATCTTGCTTTACTATGGTTACATTTTGGGCGGCACTCAAATGGGAAAGCAGTACCAGCAAACATGCTGATAAATGGTTGGTTTTGATTGGATTACTTATCGGATTGTCTATAGGTACCCACTTACTTAGCTTACTTGTTATTCCTGCTGTTGCCTTTATTTATTACTTCAAAAAGACAGAAAACCCTACATGGAAAGGCGGTATTATTGCTTTTGTTATCGGATTTTTGATTTTGACTTTTATCCAAAATTTGATGATTCCGGGTATCCCCAAATTAATGTCTTTGTTTGATTTATTATTTGTAAATACCTTAGGCTTTGGATTTCAAACCGGTAGTGTGGTTGCGATTTTACTCATTGTAGCTGTAGTAATTGCCGGTATTATTATCTCTGCTAAAAAAGGCAAAAGACATTGGAATTTTGCTTTTGTAACTATTGCTTACATCTTGCTTGGATATTCCAGCTATGCTATGGTAGTCATTCGTTCAAGCCAGAATCCTCCTATTGATATGAACAATCCGGCAGATCCTTTTAACTTATTGAGTTATATTAATCGTGAGCAATACGGAGACAGACCACTGTTGTATGGTCCTTATTTTAATGCGGATGTAATTGATGTGGAACAAGGTGCTGCTATTTGGGCAAAGGGAGATAAGAACTATATCAAGGTGGGAAATAAGCAAGATTACAAGTATGAAAAAAACATGCAGACTTTCTTCCCAAGGATGGGCGATATGCAAAAAGATGGTAGCGCGCAAGGATATAGACTTTGGGGTGGAATGGCAGATGTGCAAAACAGAATTGACCAATTAACACAACAACTCAATTCGACCCAAGACCCTAAACAAGCTGAGCAGTTAAGAAATGACTTGGCTCAATATGAAAAGTTGAAACCCTCTTTTTCTAATGACTTATCTTTCTTTATGAACTATCAGCTTGGTTATATGTATTTCAGATACTTTATGTGGAATTTTGTTGGAAGACAGAATGACCAGCAAGGACATTATTTCAATAAAGAATTAGATGGAAACTGGATTAGCGGTATTTCATTCATTGACAATATGAGATTAGGTCCTCAAAGCAATATGCCGGAGGCGATGCAATCAAATTTTGCCAAAAACAAATTCTTCTTCTTGCCTTTGATATTAGGTATTCTCGGAGCTGTTTTTCAATACAAAAACAGCAAAAATGATTTTATTGTTAACCTGATTTTCTTCCTATATACAGGCATATTGATTATTGTATTTTTAAATATGCCTCCTTATGAGCCACGAGAAAGAGATTATGCGGTTGTTGGTTCCTTCCAGGTATTTTGTATTTGGATTGGTTTGGGTGTACTAATGTTATATCAATTGCTTAAAAAGTATATCAGTAACGGCAGAATGGCTGCTATAACCGCTTCAAGCGTTTCAATATTGGCTGCACCGGTATTAATGGGTGCACAAGGTTGGAATGACCATGACCGTTCAGGAAGAAGGTTGGGTATTGATTTCGCAATTGATTATTTAGAGTCTTGTGCCCCCAATGCGATTCTGTTTACTAATGGAGATAACGATACTTATCCTTTGTGGTATGCTCAAAATGTGGAAGGTGTAAGAACTGATATCCGTATTATCAACATGAGTTTACTGCCAACCGACTGGTATTCCTCAATCTTGCTTGATAAAGTGTATCAGTCTGATTCATTGCCTTTGACTTTCTCAAGAGAAGATTTGAGAGCCGGAAATAATGAGTTTGTGAGATACTATCCGGGAAATTATGACCAAGAAAAGTTCTATCCTTTGAGTGATGTAATGCGTTTCATCCGCGACCCTGAACAAAGAGTAACCGATCAAAAAGGTAATAATATCAACTATTTGCCGGTTCAAAATTTCTCTATTAAGGTAGATAAACAAGCTGTGATAGAAAGCAATGTCGTACCTATGGAAGATACAGGAAATATTGTCGAAGAACTTCGCTTTTCGTTTAACAGACAATATATGCACAAAGGGGATATGGTTTTCTTTGATTTGATTTCAAACAATGCCAAAACTGGATGGAAACGCCCGATATACTTCACTACCACAACAGGCAGAGGAGCATATTATGGATTAGAAAAATATTTCCAATTGGAAGGATTGGCATACAGACTTGTGCCTATAGAAAACCGTCCTCAAAGTGGAACTCCTACAAGACTCGCAGAAGAAATTTTATATAAGAACCTGATGGAGAAATTCAAATGGTTTAATATGAAAGAAAAGAAGAACTTCTTTATGGATGAGAAGTCCATTTTGGTTCCTCAAAATCTTCAAAATGTGTTTGTTCAGTTTGCAAGTGATTTGGAACAAAAGAACAGAAATTACAGAACTGAGTTGGGAATGCTTGAAAACCCGGTTGAAGGAATGCCTGCAATTCCTGAAGGAAGACAAGAATGGCTGACAACCAGAGTGAATCGCAATAAAGAGTGGGCGGCTAAGTTATTGGATAAGGTGTTTGATGTAATCCCTGAATCAGTATTGCAAATGCGCAGTCAAACAAAGTACTATGCTGCTCTTACCTATTATGATATAGATGAAAAAGAAAAAGGAGTGCACCACATGACCGAGTTATATAATCGTAACCTGAGCATGGTTAAGTACCTCCATCAATTTGAAGGAAGAACACAGTTTACGCCTTATGCCATGAGTATTTATGCTGAGGCTATTCAGTTTATTGACCTTGCAAAGCAAGCATTTGAGAAATGGGGTATGGAGGATATGAAGAATAAGATTGATGCAGAAAGTGCTCAATATCGTGAGTTGGCAAAACGACTCGGTCTTACTAATTAAAGCGAATTTTTTTGATACAAAGCAGGCTGTCTTCAAAGACAGCCTGCTTTATTTGATAAAGAATCTAAAGCGCTCCCTCATCAGCAAAGCTGTAATAATGCTTGTGACCAATAATAATGTGGTCTAATAAAGTAATTTCTAAGAATATACATGCTTGTTTAATTTTCTGTGTTAAAGCAATGTCTTGTTGGCTGGGAGTAAGATTTCCCGAAGGGTGATTATGACATAGTATTAAACCGGACGCATTGTCTTCCAACGCTTTCCTTAATATCTTTTTAGGGTCAGCAACTGTGGCTGAAAATCCTCCCTCTCCAATGCGAATTTCGCTGATTACTTTGTTTGCTCGATTGAGGGTGATAATCCAGAATTCTTCATAACTTAAATCCTCAACTTTGTTTTTTAGATATGTATAAATGTCTTTGCTGCATGTGATTTTTGCTTTTTGTTTTACCTCTGCAGCTTCGCGCCTGCCGCCCAATTCGAGTGCAGACAAGATGGTTATAGCTTTGACAAAACCTATTCCTTCGGTCTTTTGTAAATCTTTGATAGACAACTTTGCCAATGCATTCAAATCGTCATTCACAAGACTGAGTACTTTGCGTCCGATCTCCACTGCATTTTTTTTCCGAGAGCCTGTCCTGATAAGTATCGCAATCAATTCAGCATTACTCAGAGTGTTCTTTCCGCTGCGCTCAAATTTTTCTCTGGGTTTGTCATCATCTGCCCAGTGTTTGATTGTTGTCATTTTTCAAAAATAATCAATATGTCGAATCTAAAAAGTGATTGATAAAGATAATCTGACATGATATGAAAGTAAGTTGTAAGTTTGTGGAGTTTAAAAAATTAAAAATCAATTATTATGGCATTCGAATTAACAAAACTACCTTACGCGTTTAACGCACTAGAACCACATATTGATGCACGTACAATGGAAATTCACCATGACAAACATCATGCTGCTTATGTAAACAACCTCAATGCTGCCATTGCAGGCACTGATGCAGAATCAAAAACAATTGAACAAATTTTGGCAAATGTGAGCAAATACAGTGCTGCTGTTAGAAACAATGGCGGTGGACACTATAACCATGATTTATTCTGGAAAATTATGACCCCCAATGGAGGCGGGCAACCAACAGGAAAACTGGCTGAGGCTATAAACAATGATCTTGGCGGTTTTGATGCTTTCAAAGAAGCATTTAGCAAAGCTGCTGCAACACGCTTTGGCTCCGGTTGGGCCTGGCTTTGTGTGTCCGGTGGCAAATTAGCAGTTTGCTCTACTCCTAATCAAGATAACCCATTGATGGATATCGCTGAATGTAAAGGAACTCCAATTTTGGGTCTTGATGTTTGGGAACATGCATATTATCTTAACTACCAAAACCGCAGACCTGATTATGTAAGTGCATTTTTTAATGTTATTAATTGGGCAGAAGTAAGCAAACGATACGAAGCTGCACTTTAAATAATGTGTGTTTTTGTTTATAATACAAAAAGCCTCTCGGAAAGTTCCAAGAGGCTTTTTTGTTGTGTGTAACATCAATCAACACTTAAAATATGCCCTTAGAATGAAGCCATGATGTGGGACTTCATCTAAAATCAATTGAGACAGATAATAAATTGTATAAATGTAATTCGTTTCTTTTGTAATGAAAGGAAAATAGGCATTTGCCTTTGATATCTGAGGGTTATTTTTTTTCAGGATTGTCTTTTCCGCAAGTTTCGCCTGGTGCACTGCCACAGAAACTGCAAGTTCCTTCTCCATCATTGAGCAATGGATTGGCAGAAGAACAACTTTTACGCACTTCACCACCCTTTATTAAAATGGCTCTAATGCCGATTCCTGCTGCCGCAAGAATAGAAATTGCAATAGCAAGTATGAGCGTTATCATTAAAGTGTTTGACATAGTGCATACAAAATTACATCATTTTGCATTACATCTGAGCTCAATACACAATCACCGGTAGATTCAAGATAAACAGAAACCAATAAAGAAAAGCCGGCTTGAATAGTTTGCCATTAGAGGAAGGAAAGGTATAGAGTATAGTTAGGTTTATAAAAAAATCAGTGGGCTTAACAAGGCATCAAATTAGCTTCGGTAGCTGCAAAACAACTGATATTTACACCCATGTAAACCTAAAAATCCTTTTAAAACATCAAAAATCCGTTTAATTGTCTAGTCCTAAAATAGGTTTACACCAAAACGTGTAAAAATGGACAAAAAAAGTAAAGTCATTTCAGGACTAAAAACTGGAAAAAGCATCATTCAAAAGCCGAACAAGTATTTTAGTGATTCGGAGAAACATCACATTCTACGAGAATTACTTGAATCGGGTTGTACTAAACGAGAGATTTGGGAAAAATATACCGGACAGGAATAAGAACACGGTCAGCTACTTCGTTGGATGCGAGAATTAGGTTACGATAGTTCTGTTAAAACCAGAAGGCCTAATTTTACAGCCAATAATACTGATATGGTTATGGCTAAAAAAGTAAAAGTGGAAGATAAAGTAATCGAAGCCTTTGAAACGCTTCAGTTGAAAAAAAGAATAGCGGAGTTAGAAAACCGGCTCAAAGATGCTGAGATGAAAGCTATTGCATTTTCTACAATGGTTGATATTGCAGAAAAAGAATTTAATATTCCTATCCGAAAAAAGTACAATACCAAACCATTGAAGAAATGAAAAACAACTTTCAGAATATAGGATTTGCCAAGCTATGTTCTTGGTTTGGTATCACTCGACAGGCATATTATCAAAACTCGTGGAAAGCCATAGATACTACTATTGAAGAAGAATTAATACTGCAACAAGTAAGACAAATAAGGGCAAATCATCCAAGATTAGGAACGAGAAAGCTCTATGACAAACTTCAACCATTTATGCTTGAAAATGGGATTAAAATAGGTAGAGATGCCTTGTTTAATCTACTTGCAGCCAATTATTTATTGATAAGAAAACGAAAGCGTAGAATAACAACCACCAACTCCTATCACTGGCTTAGGAAATATCCTAACCTGATAAAAGGCTTTGTCCCGACAGCACCCAATCAACTTTGGGTAAGCGATATTACTTATTGGAAAATTAATCCTCAAGAACACTTGTATATCAGTTTTATTACTGATGCGTATTCTCATAAAACAGTCGGTTATCAAGTAGCTGAAACATAGAAGCCATTGAGAGTATCCAAGCCCTGCAAATGGCTCTCTCTGCCTTTAGAGGGGCAGAGAGCCATTTGCCACTCACGCATCACAGCGACAGAGGCATACAATATTGCAGCAAAGAGTATGTAAAGCTATTGCAGGATTACAACATACAAATCAGTATGACTGAAAACGGAGATCCTTTAGAATTAAGCGAAGCGAATCACGAATACCATTGAAAAAACAATAAAAACAAAATGAGTAAAATGCCATTGCAGAAAGAGTAAACGGAATCATCAAAGAAGAATATTTAGATGCTTATGAAGTCAATAATATCAAGGAAGCCAGAGAATTATTGGATAGCGTAATAAACCTTTATAATGACGACAGACCTCATATGAGCATCAGTAACCATACACCCAATCAAGTACATCATTCACAAAGCCCACTAAAAACAGAGAAATTATGGAAGAATTATTATCTGAAAAAAACTATATTCGTAAACCAATGTCAGGACTAAAAAACAACTGTAAACTAATAATAGGATTTAACCTGTAACCTGTAAACTTTTTTTAGGACGAGACAGCCCGCATTGGCACATTTGGGGTTTGCTCTACCGCACAACCCGACCCACTGCAAACCCCAAAAGAGCCAATTTTTCCGACCCGCAATAAAGTGGTCTTAATAGATTATTTACCGGCAAAAGTTGATATATTTGCACCAAATGCCGATTGATATGAGCAAAAAAGCAATCAACAGATTAAAAGCAGTTTTAGCAGAGCAGGGTAAGACAAACAAATGGCTTGCTGAAAAGCTCGACAAAAACGAAACGACCATTTCCCGGTGGTGTACCAATGAAACACAACCTTCAATGGATACTTTTATCGAAATAGCCAAACAGCTGAATATAGATGTGAAAGAACTTATTAACTCGACAAAAAAATAAGCAGGTATGCAGAATCAAAAACAAAATATAACTTTTGACAAAATACCTGTTAACCCGGACTGGTGTTTCAAAAATGTTCGCTCTGTTGAACAATGGACACATGGCTACCACAGGTATCCGGCTAAGTTTCTTCCAAACTTAGTTAAAAAGCTAATTGAAGAATATACACAAGAAAACGACTTGGTAGCGGATTTGTTTGCCGGGTGCGGAACTACACTTGTGGAAGCCAAGGTTCACGGAAGAAAATCTATTGGGGTAGATATTAACCCGGTTGCCGAACTCATTACCAAAGCGAAAACAAATCCGATTGAGCCAAATAAATTGGAAAGACGATTCAACTTAATCGTTGAGAGCTTTGATACATTCAGGCTAAAGGATTATACAGACATAGCCGTACACGAACGTATTGATTACTGGTTTAGCAAAGAACACAAAGCAAAAATTGCTTTTTTGTATGACAAAATATTGACAACACGAGACAGAACAGTAAAAGACTTTTTGCTTGTGTCATTGTCGCATATTTTAAAAAATTGTTCAAAGTGGCTGCAATCAAGCACCAAGCCACAGGTTGACCCAAAGAAAAACCCAACCGACCCTTTTACAGCATTTCAGGTTCACACCAGGCAAATGATAAAAAAGAATGCGGAGTTTTATAAACAGCTTTCTGAAAATAAATATTTAAAAACCAAGTGTGAGATAAGACTGGAAGATGCAAGAAAGACATCTATCCGGGCAAACTCGGTAGGAGCTATCATTACCTCACCGCCTTATGTAACCTCTTATGAGTATGCCGACATACATCAACTTACCGCATATTGGTACGAATACATTACCGACCTTTCAGGATTTAGAAAAAATTTCATCGGTACATTTTATTCTTTGAACCAAGAAACCCAAAGTGATTCGGAACTTGCACAAAAAATTATTAACGACCTTCTAAAGAAAGACAAGCGTACCGCTAAAGAAGTTGCCAACTATTTTAAAGATATGCAGGCAGTAGCAAAAGAGATGCACCGTGTTTTAAAGAAGAACGGACACGTTTGTTTAGTGATTGGCAACACCACTTTCAAAAATGTAAAAGTAAAATCAGCAGAAGTTTTTGCAGAAACACTTACTTCCTTGGGGTTTGAAATGGTTGAAATAATTAAGAGAAGTATCCCCTATAAGCTTATCCCTACAATCCGGGATAAAAAATCAGGCAGATTTTCCAAACTCAAAAATAAAGACAGCAAATTGGTGTATCCTGAAGAATACATTTTAATCGCTAAAAAGAAATAACATGACATCTTTAGATAACGTAGGAACAGTAATTGACAGCATACCTGTTGAAATAAGCTATAAAATTATTGAGCTTTTTTCTGCCGGTCTTTATTCAAGCCCGAACAAGGCTTTTGAAGAATTGGTAAGTAATTCTTATGACGCGGGAGCAACAAAGGTATCTGTATATGTTCCGCTTGACAAAACTTTATCTGATTCCATTTTATGGGTGGCCGACAATGGGACTTCGATGGATAAAGATGGGCTAAAACAATTTTGGAAAATTGGTTCGTCAAACAAGAGAGATGCCGAAAATCTGGAACGGCTACCTATTGGAAAATTCGGAATTGGAAAGCTTGCTACATACATTCTCACCAATAAACTAACATTGATTTGTAAAGCTATTGATGGAAAATATTATGCAGTAACAATGAATTATTCTACCATCAATAAGGATTCAACGGAAACCATATCCCTTGATGAAAAAGAGCTAACATTAGATGAGGTTAAAACTATATTGTCCCCATTGATTAAGAAAGGCAGTCAGGATTTATTGACTTTCAAACTATGGGATGATAATTGCGAAAAGACATGGACTTTTGCAATACTATCCGATTTAAAAGCAAAGGCATCTGAAATTAAAGATGGAAGATTAAAGTGGATATTAAGTACGGCATTGCCTTTAAATCCAAACTTCAATCTAAGCTTTAATGGTTCACTTATTCAATCAAGCAAAGAAAATATTACACCGTGGAAAACGTGGGTATTTGGTGAAGATGATGACGTGGCAAAAAATCCGAAATACAATTATGAAGTAGGAGAATATAAGGAGAACCCATGTGTTCACTTACCCAATCTTAGAAATGTAGTTGGAAAAATAGACCTGTATAGAGATTCACTTCTTACCGGAAAATCAGAAGAATTAGGTAGGAGTAACGGTATTTTTCTGACAGTAAGAGATAGGTTGATAAACATAGATGACCCTCTAATTGGAATGGAAGCCCTTTCTCACGGGGTATTTAATCGTGTGCGAATTTCTGTTAATGCCGATGAATTAGACGACTACATTACTTCTACAAGAGAATCAATTAAATCATCATCTGCTCTTGAAGACTTACGGGAGTATATAAAAAGAAAGTTTAGCCAAACTAAGGATTGGTATTTTGCTACCATAGAAGCAGAAGAAAAGCAAAACAGAGCTTCACATAAAATCGCTTATGCTTCTGCAAGCTTGTCAAGAAGACCGTTAATAGTGGTAGCTAAAAAATTTCTTGAGGGAGAATTAACCGATTTAGTGCTGACAGACATACCCAATAACCTTTCAGCACAGGAAAAAACAGATTTAATAACCCGGCTTGAAAATGATTTAACCACCGATAAAGGTATTATCCAGAAAGTTGAATGGGTTACTTTAAATCCGGAAGACCCAATTGCAAAATTTGAGATGATGACAGGTTTTGCAAAGATTAATTTAATGCATCCATTCTTTGCCAATTTTTTAGACGAAGTAAAATCACTTTTGCCATTTCAGCTTATTGCTTTGACAGAAATTCTAACAGAATGTTTTTTGCTTGACAGTGGCATTAGTCAGGATGAAGTAAAAGACATAATGTTTAAGCGTGATGCAATATTGCGTGAACTTACTTTCAGCGATAAGCCTAATGCTCCTTTTGTTGCTTCTTTATTAAATGCATCACTCGGAGATTCTTCCGGTTTAGAAAAATCAGTAGCACAGGCTTTTAATTCTTTAGGCTATGAATGTACGCCAATAGGTGGAAAAGGTACTCCTGATGGTAAAGCAGTTGCATATCTTGGTCCTATAAATTCACCGGAAAACTATTCTATTACATATGATGCCAAGAGCACTGCAAAAGATAAGATAAAAGCAACTACGGCACATATTTCGGGAGTTGACAGACATCGAGATGATTATAAAGCAAACTATGCTTGTGTTGTCGCAATTGATTATGAAGGTGCAAGCGACCCAAATTCAGCAGTAAACAAAGAAGCTAAAAAGCATAAAATAAATCTTATCAAAGCAAGCGACTTAATGGTATTGGTTTTGTTATCCAGTCCGAAACAGGTTGGATTAAAAGAGTTGAAAGATTTTTTTGAAAACTGCCATACCGTTATAGAGACTACGGCATGGATTGAAGCCCTAAAATCAAAACAAGTAACCAGAGGCCCGATAAAAGAGTTACTTGAAGAAGCATTTAGCTATATCAAATCAGATACAGAACAACCAAATCTTTATGCTTTGAGAGAAAGAAATCAAGAATTGAAAAAGCACAGCGTTGACAGTTTAAAAACATTGGTTCAAAGCATTGAAAGACTTGTCCCGAATTATATCAGTATATCACATGACAATATAGTGAATCTAAATGTGCCACCTGATAAAATACTTAATGCAATTAATCAGGCTTTTGCTACTGATGTTCCTGTCGAGTTTCGGGATATATATGTAAATGCTTTTTCATCGAATAAACAGGATTAGACTAACACATGCCAACATTACACTGGATAGGAAAAGATAAGGTAATCAATCATCACATGGATGTTCCTTTTAAAGTATTGGAGCATTCCTACGGCTTTGACAATGGCAAACAAACCACCGAAGAAACCAAAAGCGGAAACAAAATCATACATGGCGACAACTTGGAAGCCTTAAAAGCTCTTCTTCCTGAATACGAAGGAAAGATAAAATGTATTTACATAGACCCGCCTTACAATACAGGAAACGAAAGTTGGGTATATAATGACAATGTGAACGACCCAAAAATTAAAAAGTGGCTTGGGCAAGTTGTTGGCAAAGAAAGTGAAGATTTGAGCCGACATGATAAATGGCTTTGCATGATGTACCCACGTTTAAAATTGCTTCATAAGTTATTGGCGGATGATGGAGCAATTTTTATTTCAATAGACGACAATGAACAAGCTAATCTGAAATTGGTTTGTGATGAAATTTTTGGCGGTGCAAACATAGTTTCAAATATGATTTGGCAGAAGCGGAAAGGTGGCGGGAATGACTCATTTTATGTAGCTGTTGACCATGAATATTTATTATGCTATGTAAAAGATAAATCATTTCAAAAGGAAAAATGGAGAGTTGCTTATGAAGGTGATTATTTGAAAAGATACAAGGAAAGTGATAATGACGGCAGATTTTATTGGGACACATTGTCAAGACCTGGCTTAAATAACCCCATAATTTATGATGTGGTTTGTCCAGATGGTTCAGTCATAAAAGATGGAACTTGGCAAGTTTCAAAAGCTACTTTTGATAGTGAATTAGAAAATGGAAATGTAAGTTTTATCCAAAATAAAAGTGGCGGATATACTGTAGTAAGAAAAGTAAGAATGCCTGAAGGGAAAGTATTTCGTTCAATTATTAATGATACAACAAATAAAGATGCAGCCGATGAAATGGAAATTTTATTAGATAGCAAAAAGGGATTTTCGACTCCAAAACCTACTAAACTTATTGACCATGTGCTACAACTTGTGACAAATGAAAACTCAATCATTCTTGACAGTTTTGCAGGTAGTGGAACAACGGCTCATTCAGTACTACAACTCAATTCAAAAGACAACGGTAATAGAAAATTTATACTCATTCAGGTAGACGAAACTGATAAGAAAGGGCAACCTATTGATATAGCCGAAACAATCACTGCCGAAAGAGTTAAAAGAGTTATCAAAGGTTGTGGAACAATAGAAGGCACAGGCGGTAGTTTTGACTTTTACGAATTAGGGCAACCCATGTTTTTAGAAGATGGTAATTTAAACGAATTGGTAGGCATTGATAAAATACGCAAATATGTGTATTACACCGAAACCAAAACGCCATTAACTGAAACAAAGCACAAAGACAATAAACATTTCTTGGGCAAACATAATGATACAGCGTATTACTTCAACTACGAGCAAGACGAAGTAACCACCTTAGACCACGCTTTTTTAGCCACCATGAAAACCAAAGCAGAGCAATATGTGATTTATGCTGATAATTGTTTGCTTACTAAATCATTCATGACGAAGCATCACATTATTTTCAAAAAAATACCAAGAGACATAACAAGATTTTAAACGATGGAAAAATTAATAAAACCGGAATATTTCAAAACGTGGAAATCTATGTTGGACATAGATATTCAAAAGGAATTTTCCGCTATTGAACAAATAGCCTTAGAGCCTCATAGCTTTACATTCTATACTTCTGTTTCGGTAATGTCTTCTTCAAAAATTGAAGGCGAACAAATGGAAGTGGATAGCTATGTAAAGCACAAAATGCTGAATGTAGAATATTTACCGGAATTGACCGAAAAGCCGAACGATTTGTACAACGCTTATCTGTATGCAAAAGAAAACAAGCTGAATCAAAACAATTTCTTGCAGGCACACGAACTAATTGCTGCCCACCTGTTGCCCGAAAACCAAAGAGGAGCTATCCGAAAAACGGAAATGCTGGTAATGGAACATAAAACAGGAAGAATACAATATGAAGCAGCGCCATTAAGCATGGTAAAAGACAGTTATTCCGCATTGTGGAGCGAAATTGAAGTTCTGCTAAAACAAGAACTGACCATTGAAGAAGTTTTTTATTATGCCTCGTTCATTCATTTGGCATTTGTAAATATTCATCCGTTTGGAGATGGCAACGGAAGAATTTCCCGGTTGCTCGAAAAATGGTTTTTAGTAGAAAAATTAGGCGAAAGAGCATGGTACATACAATCGGAAAAATACTATTACAAAAACGTAAACGATTATTATAAAAACTTGGCAAGATTGGGCTTGTTTTATGAAGCATTGGATTATGAAAAATCAGTACCGTTCTTACTTATGCTTCCTCAATCATTAATTTTTGAAAAATAAACAATGGAATTAAAACCATATCAGCAGCAGGTAATCAATGACCTTTCTTTGTTTTTGGAACACATACAGGAAACCAAAGACACGAAAGATGCATTTTATAATTTTTGGGCAAAGCACCCAAGAACACCTCTTTTCCCTTTTTCAGGAACTGCTATTGAACCATACAAAAACAATGTTCCCCGTGTTCCACACATTTGCGTAAAAGTTCCTACGGCAGGCGGAAAGACATTTATTGCCTGCAATGCCATTAAAACCATTTTTGACGCATTTGATTATGACCGACCTAAAGCGGTGGTTTGGTTAGTTCCTTCCATTACTATTTTAGACCAAACCATCAAAAATCTAAAAGACCCTTCGCATCCTTACCGACAAAAAATCAATTCACATTTCGGCAACAAGGTAGAAGTATTTGACAAAGCTGCCTTATTGCAGGGAAGCGGGTTTAATGCCACTTCGGTAAAAGAGCAGTTAAACATTATGGTGTTTAGCTTCGACAGTTTGAGAGCCAAAAATAAAGAGGACAGAAAAGTATTTCAGGAAAACGGTAATCTGCAATCCTTTGAAAATCTGTTAGGAAAAGACACTGAAATTACGTTGGGGTCGGTAATTAAATACTTAAATCCATTGGTTGTGGTGGACGAAAGCCATAATGCAGAAAGTGATTTGAGTGTGGACATGCTCAAAGAAATAAACCCTTGTTTCATTCTTGACCTTACCGCAACTCCAAGAAACAACAGCAACATTATCAGCTTTATTGATGCCCTGGAATTGAAAAAGGAAAATATGGTAAAGCTTCCTGTCATTGTGTACAACCATCAGGATAAAACAGAAGTAATCAATTCCAGTTTACAACTTCAAAAGCGTTTGGAGCTACAAGCCATTGAAGAAGAAAAGAAAGGCGGTAAATACATTCGTCCAATCGTTTTATTTCAGGCACAGCCCAAAAACGGTAAAGACTTTACAAACGAAGAAGAAGAAAAAACGAATGTTCAGAAACTCAAAGAAAAACTCATTGAGTTAAAAATTCCTGCCGGACAAATAAAAATCAAAACGGCAAACATCAATGAAATAAAGGGTATTGACTTGATGAGCAAAGATTGTGAAGTGCGTTACATCATTACTATAAACGCACTAAAAGAAGGTTGGGACTGTCCGTTTGCTTACATCTTAGCATCATTGGCAGACAAAAGTTCGGCAGTGGATGTTGAACAAATTTTGGGCAGGGTTTTACGCCAACCTTATGTAATGAAACACAACTTTCCACTACTGAATTTGAGTTATGTTTTAACAGCATCTTCAAAATTCCTTGACACATTAGACAACATCGTAAAAGGTTTGAACAAAGCCGGTTTCAGTGAAAAGGATTATAAACTGGCAGACCCTGACATGTTAGAAGAAGCAAAGAAACAAGACCCATTGCAACAATTGACCGCTTTCGCCACAAGTGAAGAAGCTACGGAAGATATTACTTCTGATATTGACACAACAAGAATTTCTGTTCCTTCTGAAACAGCTACGCCAAACACAACAGTTTCAGAAATTGAACAAACAGCGATACAACAAAATGAGGCATTTGAAAAAACGGTTTCAGAAATGGAAGCAACCAACACAACGGCTTTACCAAACGAAATACAACAGCTTGTGAAAACATACAGCATAAAAGATATTTTCAGGAAACAGGCGGAAGAAATAAACTTACCACAGTTTTATCTGAAAGTTCCTGCCAACGATTTATTCGGGCAAAAGGAAGAAGAGTTGCCTTTGGAAAAAGAAAACTTATTAGAAGGGTTTGCATTAAGTAAGGCAGATACAAACATTGCTTTTGACAGCATTACTTCTGAACTCTACAAAGTTGACTTGGACGAAACCAAAAAAGAACATACGCCAACTTTCGTAAGACTTGACGGTGATGTTAAAGAAAATATTATTGCCTACATTTTAGACCCCTCACGAAAAGAAAGCCGGGTAAAGAACTTTACAAAACGTATCATGGATATTATCGGGAATATGTATCCAATTCCCGACAAGGAAATTGAAAAATACATCAACCGGATTTTAGAAGATTTCAAAGACGAACAATTTAACGATTTTGCTAATAACGAATACACCTACACCGACAAGATAAAGCAGAAAATCAAATCGCTTTCAGAAGCATTTGCGGAAAAGAAGTTTAAAGACTTTTTGGATACGGACAAAGTATTTATCAAATCCTCTTTTACCTTACCTGTAAATATTGCACCCGGAGAAGTTGCCAAAGACATGCCTAAAACTCTTTATGAGAAAGAAGGCAAAATGAATGGATTTGAAGAAAGGATAATTAATGAAATTGCGAACTTGAATAACATTGCTTTCTGGACAAGAAACATTGAAAAGAAAGGCTTTAGGATTAACGGATTTGTAAACCATTATCCTGATTTCATCATTCAGACAAAAAGCGGAAAGACTATTTTATTGGAAACAAAAGGCGACCATTTGGACGCAGAACAAAAAATAAGACTTGGCGGACTTTGGGCAAGTAAAGCAGGTAATAATTACCGTTACTTCATGGTTTACGAAAGGCGTACAGTTGACGGAGCATATAAACTGGATGACTTTTTGAATATTATAAAGGACATTTAGCCCATGCACAGGTGTAAGCACATTTGCAAACCGCTACAAGCCAACCCGCAGACCAAAGTTTGCAAAAGAGCTTCCACCTTTACCGCCCAAGAAAAATTATTTTTTAAAATCTCCTTCCCTTCTAAAAATTTTAAAACCGCCACCGCACAGCCGCCACAGACAGACCAAAATACAAACCTGACAATGACAGCGAACAACACGGCAGACAAGGACTTGACAACACGGTGGATAAAACGCCAGCACCTAACAAGGGTAGCTGTTTCACAACTCTCTAAAAAAAGAAAAAAACATCAAAAACGGCTTCATTAGAAGCGTTTTAAGCACACTTGTTTTTTCAACTATGCTTTTTAAGTTGGTTTTTTGGGTGGTTTATATAGGAGTTGTGAGCGTTGTGATGTAGTCAATAAAAAAACGAAAGGTGTTTTGCGCAGTTGCCTCTATTTTTTGCATGGCTCGCGCTATGCTGTATCAAGGGTTTGTGATAATAAGCGATAAAAAATGTCAGTTGGTACCAAGCTGTCAATGCTTACTTGATACAACATTTTTGGTTGAATATCCTTACGTCCCTGCATGCATCAAAGATAAGAAAAGAAATTTTTAAGGCAAAATATACGACACTGACAATCAATTAATTATGCACACTTATTGCACTTTTGTTAATACATGCATAATTGATTTATATTTGCCTAATGAAGTTATGGGTGTGGTTGTGCAACAGGCACACGGGTTGGCGAAATGGCGGGTGATGTGGTTAATTGAACTTTTGTGTTTTCTACTTACATTTGTGCTTGCCGACAGGTTAGTGCTTCTAATGCCCCGCCTGACAGCAAGCCGCGAACCGTTATATGCTATGGGAGAACAACCCAACATCAACAGACAAACCAATAGTCCGACTCAGTAAAAATAAAAAAAGTCCACCGCACAAGAAAGGAAAAATTTTAGTCAATGGTATTGGCACATTTTGATTTGCCCCAACACACAAGCCGACCCTTCGACAAAACAAAAAGAGCCAATCCAGATCAATCAATCTCCCATTATTTAGATATTAGAAGAATAAATGAATAACTAATAGAAATTGAGTGCCGTGAATTAATTTATGTAACCAAATCTTAATTTCTACTCAATAAGCCTGTAATAAGTACTATCTTCTTTTGCATTGAATTTAAAAACAAAATTTAATGAAAAAAAGAATGATTCTATTAGGTTGTGTACTGACATTGACCACAACTATTTACGCACAACAGCAGGAAACTGATTCAATTCAACAATTAAATCAAAGAATGCAATCCTTAGAAAAGGAAATTAAGATCATGAAACAAGTCAAATTTTCAGGCTACATTCAGACACAGTTTCAGTGGGGAGAAAAATTAGCATCATTGAAAGTTGGAAATAGCAATATAGATACCGACCATAATTTCAATCGCATTGGAATCAGACGTGGACGAGTTAAAATGGAATACGAAAAAGGAATAATCTCAGGTATTTTCCAAATAGATTTGACTGAAAAAGGCTTAGGATTGAAAGATGCATATGTATCTATAAAAGACCCTTGGCTTGGAAGTAATTCGTTTAAAGCAGGGATATTCAATCGCCCTTTCGGCTATGAAGTTTCTTATTCATCTTCAAGAAGAGAATCTCCCGAACGAGCAACTGTGATTACAACTCTATTTCCAGAGGAACGAGATTTAGGAGTAATGATAACCTTGCAAGCTCCAAAAGAATCCTCTGTAAATTTCCTGAAATTAGAAACTGCACTAATAGCGGGAAATGGAATCAAATTAGATATGGACAATCGAAAGGATTTTATCGCACATTTATCAGCCAACAAAATCTTTAAAGAAAAAATTAAGTTTGGAGGAGGCATTTCCTACTATTTAGGCAGTACTTACCAAGGCTCTACAAGTATTTTCAAAATGAGCGGTAAGGAATTTATTGAATATAATGATTCTTCTAATTTCGGAGCTTTTGCCAAACGAGAATATTTTGGGCTTGATTTGCAGTTTGAAGCAACTACAAAATTAGGAAAAACAAAATTATTCGGAGAGTATCTTTTCGGAACACAGCCAGGAAATAATAGTAGTTCTAAAAGCCCCAATTACTCGACCTTGCCAACGAGCGACACCTACATCAGAAACTTCAATGGATACTATTTCACATTCGTACAAGACCTAGGAAGTATCCCTTTATCAGTCGTTGCAAAATATGATTTTTATGACCCAAACACCAAAGTCGCTAAAAATGAAATTGGAATGAATAGAACAGGTAAAGGAGATATTGCTTATACAACAATCGGAGGCGGTTTATTGTGGCAGGTAAATGACAACCTGCGATTAACCGCTTACTTTGATTGGATTAATAACGAAAGGTCTTCTAACCTGAATGGTTTTGAAAAAGATATAACCGATAATGTTTTCACTTTGCGATTACAGTATAAATTCTAAATCGTAACCAAATTGTAATCTTAACGCAAATAAATCGTGACAATCTCTACCGATTTTTGCATCAAATTAAATAAAGAAAAAAATGAAAAAATTAATTATTTTAACACTAAGTAGTTTCGTTTTGTGGAGTTGTAATTCCAATTCTGAAACGCAAAAAATGGAGAATACAAAAGAAAATACAACCTCCATCAATATTAAAGGTTCTGAAACAGTTCTTCCAATTTCTGAGAAAGCTGCACAAGTTTTCTCAAAAGAAAATACATCTAATTTAGTATCTGTCACAGGAGGAGGAAGTGGCGTTGGTTTATCTGCATTAACATCAGGGAATACAGATATTGCTCAATCATCTCGGAAAATAAAATTCTCAGAACAACAAAAATTCCAGCAAGACGGAGAAGAAATTAAAGAAGTAATTGTTGCTTATGATGCATTGGCTGTTATTGTACATCCTCAAAACAAGGTTAAAAAACTCACTCGTGAACAATTAGAAGGCATCTTCACAGGAAAGATTACCAATTGGAATGAAGTCGGAGGAGAAAACCTAAAAATCATTCCTTACTCAAGAGAAACCTCATCAGGAACGTATGAGTTTTTCAAAGAACATGTTCTGCAAAATAAAAATTTTATGTCCGGTATTATGAGTATGCCAGCGAATGGTGCCATTATGCAATCAGTAAGTCAAACAAAAGGTGCTATTGCTTATGTAGGAATGGCTTATCTAAATCAAACGGTACAACCGATATCCGTTTCGTTTGAGGATGGAATTTATAGCGAACCAACTGTAGAAAATGCTAAAAATCAAACCTACCCTATTGTGCGACCTTTGTACTATTATTATTTAGAGAAATCCGAAAACAAGGTTAAGAAATTTATTAATTTTATTTTATCTCCTTCAGGACAAAAGTTGGTAGAAGAAGTTGGATTCATTACTCTAAAATAAAGATTATTCATTTGAAATGATAAGGAAAAAATCAAAACATATTTTCGAGAAGATTATTGAAAAAATATTAACATTAAGTGGAGCCATAACAACTATTACTATTCTTTTCATCACTATTTTCTTATTTAAGGAAGGTGCAGGTCTTTTCACTCATCAAAACATAGAAGAAGGATACGGGCTATATGTAAATGCAGAAAACGGAATTGATCAATTAACTCCGCTGGAGACAAAGAAGATATTTGATGGAGAAATAACCAATTGGAAGGATTTTAACGGAAAAGATGAAGAAATAAAAATAGTTAGAATTGACGACATCTTTCAGATTTATCCTGAAAGTGAAATGGGGGAAAATTACGAATTACTTCCCGAGAAACTAACTGCATTTATCAGTAATGAAGAAAATATCATCGCCTTTTTACCAAAGCAATATGCTCCAAACGGTCAAAATGTAAAGGAGTTGATTTCAGACAATGTAACTTTATCGGATTACCTAACAGGCAATGAATGGATTCCTACGGCAACACCATCTCCCTTGTTCGGTGTAATGCCGTTAGTTTTAGGGACACTTTTGGTGAGTTTTATGGCTCTGCTAATTGCAGTTCCGCTCGGATTGGGAGTTGCCATTTATTTATCTGAATTAGCAGGTATAAAACAGAAGGATATTATGAAACCTGTTATTGAATTACTCGCAGGAATCCCTTCCGTAGTTTATGGATTTTTTGGATTAGTAGTACTAGCACCATTGGTACAAAAAACATTTCACTTGCCTGTCGGTGAAACTGCATTAACAGGAAGTATAATTTTAGCTATCATGGCATTACCAACGATTATTTCAGTTGCAGAGGATGCGATGAGAAATACACCAAGAGCAATGCGAGAGGCAAGTTTAGCATTGGGTGCAACCCATTGGCAAACCATTTACAAAGTGGTCATTCCTTATGCAAAATCAGGTATTTCGGCAGCTATAGTTTTAGGAATTGGACGAGCCATTGGAGAAACGATGGCGGTTCTAATGGTTACAGGAAATGCAGCAGTCATTCCTCATTCGGCTTTTGAATCGGTGCGAACTATTCCTGCAACCATCGCAGCAGAACTTGGAGAAGCACCAGTTGGTGGAGCACATTATCAGGCATTGTTTTTACTTGGATGTATCTTATTTGTTTTCACAACCATAATTTCTATTTCATCGGAGTTAGTTTCAAACAATAAATATTCTAAAGCAAAATAAGAAATGAGTAAAAAAATAAGTCAACAAATAGCCTTTTTTATATTTAGGGGTTTCGGATTATTAGTAATAGGAATTTTATTCAGCATCCTAGGTTTCATCATTTTTAATGGCGTGAAAGTAATTAATTGGGAATTTCTAACAAGCTTTCCAGAAGACGGAATGACTTCCGGAGGTATTTTACCGGCTATTATTGGAACATTCTGTTTGATAATAGGGAGTTTAGTTTTCGCCTTTCCTTTGGGTGTGATGTCCGCTATTTATGCGAATGAATATGTAGGTAAAGGATGGATTGTTCGCTTTATTCGAATGATGACAAACAATTTGGCGAGTATTCCTTCCATTGTGTTCGGTTTGTTTGGAATGGCGTTGTTCGTCAATAAATTAAAATTTGGAGATTCTCTTATTGCTGGTTCATTAACGCTTGGTCTTTTGATTTTACCGTTAATTATCCGTACAACAGAAGAGGCATTGAAAGCAGTTCCAGATAGTTATCGTCAAGGAAGCCTTGCTTTGGGAGCAACGAAATTGCAGACCATTTGGAAAGTTGTTTTACCAACTGCATTGCCCAATATCATTACCGGGCTAATTTTATCAGTCGGGCGTGTTTCAGGGGAAACAGCTCCCATTCTTTTTACGGTAGCTGCTTATTTTTTACCTAAACTACCGACAAGTATCTTCGATCAAGCAATGGCGTTACCCTATCATCTCTATGTTTTAGCAACCAGCGGAACAGATCTTGAAGCATCAAGACCAATGGCTTATGGAACAGCATTAGTACTAATTACAATCGTCCTGATTATGAATCTCCTAGCGAGTTTAATAAGACGAAGATTAGGGAAAAATAGTTTAAAACAATAATTAAAATGATAGAAGCGAAAAATATAAATTTTTATTATGGCAGTTTTCATGCTCTAAAAAATATAAATATGAAAATGGAGGCCAACACAGTTACTGCATTTATAGGCCCGTCGGGTTGCGGTAAATCAACATTTTTAAGGTTATTTAATCGCATGAATGATTTGATTGATAATACTAAATTAGAAGGGAAATGTTTGATTGATAATAATGACATTTATGGTAAATCAGTTGATGTTGATGAATTGCGAAAAAAGGTAGGAATGGTATTTCAAAAACCGAATCCTTTTCCAAAATCAATTTTTGAGAATGTTGCCTATGGATTGCGTGTCAATAATTTGGGAAGTAAATCTTTTATTAATCAACGAGTAGAAGAATCGCTTAGAGGTGCTGCTTTGTGGGATGAGGTGAAAGACAAACTTCATAAATCCGCTTTTGAGCTGTCCGGAGGACAACAACAACGTCTTTGTATTGCAAGAGCCTTGGCAGTCTCTCCATCCATTATTTTAATGGATGAGCCAGCTTCTGCATTAGATCCAATTTCTACTTCAAAAATCGAAGAATTAATTCACGAACTCAAAAAAAAATATACTGTTGTAATAGTTACTCATAACATGCAACAAGCGGCAAGAATAAGTGACAATACAGGTTTCTTTATGTTAGGTGAATTGATAGAATATACGGATACTAAGAAAATGTTTTTAAATCCTGAAAAGGAAGTTACACAAAATTATATTACTGGAAGATTTGGGTAATGAATTATAATTATGAACAAAAACTAAAATATGAAAAAAGTTAAAAAAATTGCTCTTGTTGCACACGACAATTGTAAAAAGGAATTAATGGAATGGGTGGACGACCATTGGAGAGAACTCGTTAAATATGAGATGGTTTGTACCGGAACAACGGGGAACTTAGTGGAACAACATCTATTGAGCTGTATGGCAGAAAATAAGTCAAATTTTCACATTAAAATGACTAAATTAAAATCTGGTCCACTTGGTGGAGATTTACAATTAGGTGCGGCAATAAGTAAAAACGAAATAGATATACTTATTTTCTTTTGGGATGCTATGGAACCACAGCCACACGATGTGGATATAAAAGCGTTGTTAAGAATTGCAACTTTGTACAATATAGTTTATGCCTGTTCAAGGTCAACAGCCGATTTTATTATTTCGTCACCATTATTTGAGAAGGGTTATGAAAAAGAAGAAAACGAACAAATTGAAGGATATAAAAACAGAATATTAAAATGAAACAAAACGAACAAGAGTTAGAACAATTGAAAAATGAAATAAACCAAATGTGGCAATTGGTGATTTCTCAATTGGAAAAGTCGAAAGAGGCTTTTTTGCATAACAACACAGAGTTAGCATTGGAAATTACAAGTGCTGAGAAGCGGGTAAACGCTTTCGAATTAAAGGTTGAAAGCAGTTGTGAAAATTATATAGCTCTCTTTAATCCGGTTGCTATTGATTTAAGATTAGTACTTTCAATCATGAAAATTAGTATTACTTTGGAACGAATTGGAGATTATGCCGATAGTATAGCGAGGCATATTATTGAAGATAGTTGTAATCGTTTTAATGAAGATATAATCAATCAATTAGAACTGGAGAAAATGTTAGATATTCTTATTAGCATGATGACAGATAGTTATGTGATTTTAAACTCCGAAAACTCCCAATCATTTGGAAGAATATTAGCAAAAGATAAAGGAATAAACGAAATTTATCGTTCATCCATCTATAGAATAGAAGAAATTTTAAAACAAGAAAGTAGTACTATTCATTGTGGATTGAAATTAATGTTAGTGCTTAGAAATATGGAAAGAATTGGAGATCACTGCAAAAACATAGTAGAAGAAATTGTTTTTTACACAGATGCAAAAGTATTGAAACATAAAGGAAAGATAGAGTAGTTATTCACTAATTTTGCTGTCCTAACAGGTAAACAAACGAAAATGAAGGAAAAAGAAAGAATATTATTAGTAGATGATGACAAAAGCATTTCTGAAATTCTGGATTTCAATTTAAGAAATGAAGGATTCAAAGTTACTACCGCATATTCTGCCGAAGAGGCTCTAAGTTTAGATTTAAAACAATTTAACCTCCTTTTATTAGACGTAATGATGGGCGGCATTTCAGGCTACAAATTGGCAGAAAAATTAAGAACCGATGAAATTTCTATTCCCATTATTTTTTTAACAGCCAAGGATACAGAAAATGATATGTTAACAGGTTTTTCTGTTGGTGGTGACGATTACATTTCTAAACCTTTTTCCATCAAAGAAGTTATTGCAAGAATAAAAGCTGTTTTGAAAAGAAGTAATTCAACATTTCCATCTCAATCCAATTCTATAGAAATCGGAGCGTTTTTGATAGATTTGGAGTTAAAAAAAATACATCTAAATAATGTTGAAATTCCATTAACTAAAACAGAATTAGAACTGTTAATGTTATTAGCTCAAAACCCAGATTCTCTTTTCTCTAGAGAAAGAATTATTAACAAAATATGGAAAGAAGCCCCCTATATTACCGAACGAACCGTTGACGTACACGTTGCCAGATTAAGAAAAAAATTGGGTGATTATAAAGATATAATTGCTAACCGAGCGGGATATGGTTATTATTTTAACTCTGATATCTTATGAAACTAAATTTTCGTTATCGCCTTTTTCTATACATTGCAACACTCTTTACGGTCTTCGCTATTGGAATTGGAGTTTTTGAGCATTATAGAGAAAAAATCATTAAAACAGAAGGGCTGGAAGAAAAATTAGATGTTTATGCTCAACTTATTCAATCTTCACTTTCTGACAACTCGAATAATTACAAACAAGTTGTGCAGAAGTTAGAATCAACTTTTCCTCCCGACTTAAGAATAACCATCATTGATCCACAAGGAAATATTTTGTATGATAATGCGCTTGGAAATTTTTCAAGAATGGAAAATCATGCCAATAGAAATGAAATAAAAGCTGCTGATTTGAGAGGTAATGGTTCGGATATTCGTAAATCTGAATCGACTAATCAACCTTATCTGTATTATGCCAAAAAATTTAACAATCACTATATCCGAGTAGCTCTTCCCTATGACATCCAATTGCAGAGGTTTCTGAAAACAGACAATCTCTTTTTATATTTCTTGTTGGGATTATTTATTCTAACACTTATCGTTATTCACAGAATTACAAGACAATTTGGTGATTCTATTAAGCAATTGCGCGATTTTGCAATAAACTCAGACCATAATGATTTATCTTTTGGAGACGATGAATTAGGTGAAATTAGTCGAAAAATTTCTGAAAACTATCATCTCCTAGAATTGAACGAGAAAAAGATTTCTCTGGAAAAGCAAAAGCTCTTACAACATATCCAAATCTCAGAGGAAGGTATCTGTTTTATTTCACCCGAAAGAAAAATTGAACTCTATAATGGTTTGTTTATTCAATACCTTAATCAATTAGTTGATGAATCAAAGAGCAATCCAAAGACTATTTTGACAGACCCATTTTTTTCCTCTATCCATCAATTTATAGAACAAACAGAAATAAAATATTTTGAAACAGAAATAAAAAAGCAAGGGAAAATATTTTCACTTCGTGCCAATCTTTTTGACGATGGTAGTTCGGAAGTAATTATAACAGATGTTACCCAACAAGAAAAGACAAAGCAGTTAAAACAAGAAATGACAGGAAATATTGCACATGAGTTAAGAACGCCAATAACAAGTATCCGAGCCTATTTAGAAACGATTATAGATCAATCATTACCAGAGGAAAAACAAAAACATTTCATTAAACAAGCGTTCTATCAAACACTTACCTTATCTGACATGATAAAAGATATGAGCATCATAGCAAAGTTAGAAGAAGCTCCAGATTCATTTACATTAGAAAATATCGATTTGACCAAATTATTAAATGAAATAAAAGAAGAACATAAAAGTGTTTTAGAACGAAGTCAAATTCAAATGCAATATCAATTTCCTCAAAATTTAACTATAAATGGAAATTTAAGTTTGCTAACTTCCATTTTTAGAAATTTGATAGAAAACAGTATTCGTTATGCTGGTGAGCAAATTCAGATTAATATCTCACTACTGAATGAAGACGATGAGTTTTACTACTTTTCCTATTATGATACTGGAATTGGGATAAGGAATGAAGAACATCTCAATCGAATATTCGAACGCTTTTACCGAGTTCAAGAAGGTAGAACGAGAGATACAGGAGGAAGCGGATTAGGGCTTTCTATTGTAAAAAATGCGGTTCTTTTTCATAAGGGAAACATTTCCGTAAAGAATCGTAAAGGCGGTGGATTAGAATTTATGTTTAGCTTAAAAAAGCATTAAACATTGTAAATATAGATTATTATAGAAACTTTGATAATACTAATAAAATAGCCGACACACAGACAAGCACATTACGCATTTTGGCAACCGCACGAAGCCGACAAAAAATGCGTAAAGAGCTTGCTTTCCCCAACCTAATAAAATTTGTCTTCCCCTTCTCTTTTTTTTTATTTTTTGCCGACACTCAAACCAATGACGAATGACTACGAATGAATGCCCACAGCATATAACAAGCGGTTTGAACGCAAGGCGGGTAAAGTGCTTCGATTAAACATTTTCGGTAAGAAAAAAGCATTATCTTCGTATCAACATTTGTCGGTAAATCCGCCCTGCGTCAAGCCGCGAACCGTTAGTGGCAACCTTGACTAACGACAGTGTAACTTTGAAACATTTACCTTTGACCAGACAATTTTTAAAACTAAGTGAAACGGACAATAAAATATTATAGAATTATATGGCTTAAACATGACTTACCTGCCGGACTTTCTGTTTTTCTTGTTGCATTACCCCTTTGTTTGGGCATTGCTTTAGCTTCGGACGCACCGCTTTACGCAGGACTTTTATCGGGCATCATAGGCGGACTTGTAGTTTCTTTAATAAGCGGCTCACAGCTTGCAGTTTCAGGACCTGCTGCGGGTCTGACAACCATAATTGCCGCTTCAATCGTTTCACTTGGCGATTACAAAGTTTTTTTGCTTGCCGTTATGGTTGCAGGGTTGTTTCAGCTTATTCTCGGACTGTTGAAACTCGGAGTAATCGCAAATTATTTTCCTTCTTCGGTTATAAAAGGGATGTTGGCTGCAATCGGCATTATTCTCATTTCAAAACAAATTCCTTTGGCTATTGGTTACGACCAACCCGACTTTTGGACAAGCGGTTTTCTTCACCTTTTTTCTCCCGACAATTTGTTGGGTAATTTTGATCATTTTAACCGAAACATCACACGAGGTGCAATACTAATAACGATTGTTTCTCTTATTGTTTTGGTTGTGCTTCAACAACCGTTTGCGAAAAAGCTAAAAGTAATTCCTGCACCACTTTTAGTTGTGGTTTTCGGTATTGTTGCAAACATTATTTTTACAAATGCTTCTTCTTCCTTCTCTCTTAAAGAAACTCAATTGGTAAATATTCCGTCTAATGTTTTCTCAAATATTTCTTTTCCCGACTTCACAAAACTCTTTTCTACATCGGAAATTTGGGAATACGGTGTAGTTATCGGTTTACTTGCGACTTTAGAAACATTACTTTGTATTGAAGCCGTTGACAAATTGGACAGGCAAAACAGAATTACGCCTATCAATCGTGAATTAGTTGCACAGGGAATTGGAAACATGACCTGCGGACTTTTAGGGGCTATTCCGATGACAGCTGTTGTGGTAAGAGGCGCAGCCAACATTGATGCAGGTGGAAGAACAAAACTTTCAGCATTTACACACGGTGTTTTTCTTTTGCTTGCAGTATTATTTGTTCCTTTTTTACTCAACAAAATTCCTTATGCTTCACTTTCGGCAATTCTTCTTATTACGGGCTACAATCTGACAAAGCCTAAACTTTACCAAAGCATGTGGAACTTAGGATGGAAACAATTTCTGCCGTTTTTAATTACTGTTGTGGTTATTCTTTCAACCGACTTGCTTATTGGTGTCAGCATCGGGCTTTTGATTTCCGTTTATTTTATTATTCAAAACAATTTCAGAGCGGAGTATAAGATTACCAAAACACAGCAGCAGGGAATTGAAACCTACTATATCAAACTAAACAGCAATGTGACATTTTTAAACAAAGTGGAACTAAGAAAGACATTAGACGAAGTGCCTGAATACAGTGTGCTGACTATTGACGGCAGCGAATGTAATTTTATTGACCACGACATTTTAGAAATTATCAGCGAATACGGAAACAAAGCCCGCAACAAACATATTGAATTGCACTTGAAAGGAATTGAAAAGGTAAATATTACGGCAGTGCATTGACAGAAAAGAAAGGCAGCCACTAACATCGGTAGCTGTTGCACAACTCTCTAAAAAAAGAAAAAAACATCAAAAACGGCTTCATAAGAAGCGTTTTAAGCACAATTGGTTTTTTTTCTATGTTTTTTAAGTTGGTTTTTTGGGTGGTTTATATAGGAGTTGTGAGCGTTGTGATGTAGTCAATAAAAAAACGAAAGGTGTTTTGCGGAGTTACCTCTATTTTTTGCATGGCTTGCACTGATTTAAGCCGTTTTACAGCATTTTATTTTTCACTTTAGGGAAATCTACCTTTGAAAAAGGCTTCTTTAAAGTTGCCTAAATTTGAACTAAATGCGTAGTTTAGCAGCGGAATTATCGGAGAAAGGAAGTTATTAGACAGTCTGCCGTTATACACATTAATGATCTACGAAACATAAAATAATAATATATTTGCAAAACTTAATTTTTAATAACTAAAAAAACAAGAAAAACGAAAAAAACAGTACTTTCAGCAGTTTTTACAGCAATAATGGCTGTAACAGTAAACGCACAATGGCAAACAGTGGGCACAGCAGGCTTTTCGGCAGGAGATGCAAATTACACATCACTTGCCTTCAGCAACAGCAACGAACCTTATGTGGCTTATGCGGATGGTGCAAATTCAGGCAAAGCTACTGTAATGAAGTTTGTAAATACTCCAACAGGTATTAACGAACTTAACGAAGTAAACAACACCATAGCTGTTTATCCCAACCCGGCATCTACCATTACAACAATAGCTGGCTTAGCTGTTGGTCAATCACTACAAGTAATGGATGTAACAGGTAAGCTTGTTTATCAAACTGTGGTAAAATCTTCAACTTTAGAATTAGAACTAACGAATTTCGAAAACGGAGTGTATATCATCCAAGTAGAACAAAACGGAGCAGTAGCACAAAAGACGCTTATAGTGAACAAATAGTAATTTTTTTCATAGATAACACAAACCTTGTCTTTTAATTTAGGCAGGGTTTTGTGTTTATATGGATTAACAGATGGTGGTTTTTCCGACTGGTATCTTCCCACTATTAACGAGCTTTCTATTTTATTGCATAACCGTTTTCATGTAAATAAAGCGTTAAATGCTGGGGGTTTTACATTATTGTCAAATACTGCCAACTACTGGAGTAGTACGGAGTACAGTGCACCATACGCATTCTGCTTCACCTTCAGCAACGGCAGCGCAGGCGGCAACGTTAAGACGAATCATTATAGTGTGCGTGCCGTTCGGACTTTTTAACTATTTTCCCCATGAAATATGTTTTACTTTGAGTATGCCCTTAAGAGTGAGAAAGATAGTAATATTTGAAAAGTTCTTGGAGTAAACTCTATATAAAAGTAGCAATGAAAATGATCTTATGGGGTGACTCTATTTAGTACAGCGAAACGCTAGAATTTATACATAATATCGAACTATCGGAAGAATTATTTGTAAATAAAAATACCTACGAGTTTATACTGTTGATTTTGGAAAACAACAACGAGTCTTTTAGGTAGTATAAATACCCATTGTGGCGATATTACAACAATAGTGAACTGTAATGTACAATATAATATAGTTTTAAAAACTCATATATTTGGAGGAGTACTTGTCTATATTGGAGTGGAGGAGTAGTGAGATTCAAGAAAGAAGTAATGCTTGTTAATAAAGACCACCGAACCGTTAACATAGGTGCCCATTCCACAACTCCCCCAAACACCGGTCAAACCAATTTTTAGTTAGAAAATGACTTTAATAGTTGGCAATGGAGTGGGCAGAGTTTTTCAAAAATGCCAGGGAAATAAAATGGTGTTAGATAACCATGTTCATTTCTATCCCTGTTTATTTCTTTATTATATAGTTTGACGGTTTGGTATATTTTCGCACCCGCATGATAACACCGCCTAAAGTACTTGCATTTGTACTGGCTTCATTCTTGTCCATAGCAACCATGTCGCTGTTGTTTGAAAAATTGCTTGGCAATCAGGAATATATTAAATATTTCACACTCCAAGATATTGTTGGGTATGAAAGTTTTAAGAAAGATAGGTTGGCTGGCAACGAAAAAATAAAAGCAGAAAAAGAGAAGGTAGATTTTGAAGAAAAGTTGTTGGCAACTATGCATACTTTGTCAGACTCGATTAATGTTGCACAACAAATCGCAGACCTTGATTCAACACGTTTTTGGCTGCCAAACAATGACCGTAATTTCTGGAATGAATTGTTTGCTCAGTGGGAAAAACTGAAAGATAACAAGACCCTTTTTAGGATTTTACATTATGGTGATTCACAAATAGAAATGGACAGAATCACTGCTTACATTCGAGAAAATCTGCAAAAACAATTTGGCGGAGGCGGTCCGGGGTTGTTGCCGGCATTGCAATTAGTGCCATCTTATTCGATACAACAAAGCAGCTCTGAAAACTGGAAACGCTATGTCTCTTTTGGTGTTAATAATGACCGAGTGGAGCACAATCATTACGGAATCAGTGGGACTTTATGCAGGTTTGATTCATTATATGCCAATGTGAGCATCAGTCCACGCAATAGGAAGAAGTCTGTTCATTTACAGAAATTTGAATCAGCCAAAGTAATTGTAGGCAGGCTCAGCTCTCCTCTGACAGTGAAGATATCTTATCCGCGTGGCAGCAATACCCAAACACTGAAGCCCAATCATTCAGAACAAATGATTCGTTGGAATTTTGACACTGCTCAATCCTATTTCAACTTCGGGTTTACAGGAGATAGTACTGCTGATATCTTAGGCATTGCCATTGACCCCCAATGGGGAATCGTGATGGATAATATTCCTTGGAGAGGCTCATCCGGATTAACTTTTACTTCAATCAGCAAATCTTCGCTTAAGAAAACGTATCATTTTTTGAGTGTCAAAATGGTCATTCTGCAATTTGGTGGCAATAGTGTCCCACATCTTAAGGATGAAAAAATGATTGAAAACTTTGTGCAACGTTTTGCGAGACAAATTGACCATATCAGAGCCATTGATTCCACTATTAAAGTATTGGTAATCGGACCTTCGGACATGTCGGTAAATGAGATGGGGGAAATGAAAACATATCCGCTTCTTGAAAAACTCATAACCAGAATGAGAGAAGTAAGTAATCAAAAGGGAGCTGCATATTGGAGTTTGTATCATGCAATGGGTGGTTACAACAGTATGGCAAATTGGGTAAAAGCACAACCGGCATTAGGAGCACCTGATTATATTCATTTCACACAATTGGGTGCACAAGAAATAGCCTTTATCCTTAAAAAAGCAATCTGGCGTGAATATGACATTTACCAAAAGAAAAAAAGATTAGAAAATCATAGTGAATAGGCTGCTTGTATTGATATTGTCTTGTGTGCTACTCGAAAACGCTTTGGGGCAAGATTTTATTCAATATGAAAATAAATATTCCTTTATTCAATATGACAACAACCGAATAGAATTACCGGGAGACAGTCTGGACTTTATGATGTTCATGAAAAAGTTTGATCATCTTGTGGGTACAGGACAAGGCAAACTTAATATTGTTCACTTTGGTGGTTCACACGTACAAGCGGATATGTGGACCAGAACCATTAGACAGCATTTTGACAGGTTTCTCAACCAACGCTTTGCAAGCAGAGGAACTATCTTTCCCTACAAAGCTGTGAGAACAAATGGTTCATCTCAATATGATGTAGAATACAATAAACCATGGAATGGACTTCGCAATGTTATGCTCAACGGAAGTGGAGAAAGAATGGGTTTGATGGGTTGGAGGGCTACTGCTAAGGATAGCGGTCAATACATTAAAATTACATTGAAAAATGATGAGAGCAGTTTATTCTATTTTGATGAATTAAGGGTGTTTTATGACACAGGGGTCATGTATTTTCCTTTCAGTATCGAAGTAGATTCAATGGCTTACATGTCTGACTTTGACACTTCATGCAGTTGTGCTAAGTTTTTATTTAATGAGATTGCCAACAGCTTTACTTTGACTGTGCATAAATTGGATTCCTTACAAACTGCATTTAATCTTTATGGCATTCAAACCGACTTACACAATACAGGTTTAATATATCATTCGGTTGGCGTCAATGGCGCATCCATCCCGTCATACCTTAGTTGTCCGGATTTAGAACAACAGCTCGCTTTGTTACATCCCGATCTTATTATTTTTTCCATTGGAATTAATGATGCTTTTGGAATTAACTTTTCAAGAGAGGGTTTTGAGTACAACTATACAGAACTAATCAGGCGAATCAGAAAGACCTGTCCGGATGTAGCCATCTTATTTACAACCAATACCGACAGTTATAAGACAATTAGAAGAAGGGTGTATAAAAATTATAGCGGCAATGAAGTTAGAACCGCCATGTATAATCTGGCAAAAAAGAACGGTGCTGCAGTTTGGGACTTGTATTCTGTGATGGGGGGCTTGGGGTCTATTGCTTCATGGAAAAAACATGGATTGGCGCAAAGAGATTTGGTGCATTTGAACAATGCCGGATATACATATTTGGGAAATCTCTTCTTTGATGCATTTCTAACAAAATACGAAGATTTTATCTTGTCTCCTTTTGCCACTTTATCGTATGAATGAATTTATTAAAGAATACATAATACAACTGCTGACTTACTCGCCCAAGAACCCACTCATTTTTACGGGAGTGTATTTTTGGGGCTTTTTCGCTGTTGTTTTTGCTGTTTTTTCTGTCATTCATAAAAGGATTACACTGCGCAATCTTTTCTTATTTGTTGCCAGTATTTTCTTTTATTATAAAACCAGCGGCTTATATTTTACACTGCTTCTTGCAACCATTATTTATGATTATTTTATAGGGTTGAGCATGTATAAGACCCAACATCCGTTCCTGCGCAAATGCTGGATTGTGTTGAGTGTAACCCTGAATCTTTTTATCTTAGCATACTTTAAGTACGCTTATTTCTTTACAGATTCTTACAATGCAATTTTCAATACTGACTACAAGGTGTTGAATTACTTTGCTGTGTTCCAACATACATTGACAGGAAGTGGCTCTATCGTTGATAAAATCATCCTTCCCATTGGTATATCATTCTATACCTTTCAGTCAATTAGTTATACGGTTGAGATATATAGAGGGAAATTAAAGCCACTAACCAACATCTTTGATTACGGTTTTTTTGTTGCATTTTTCCCGCCACTGGTTTCAGGTCCAATTGTGCGTGCATCGGAGTTTATTCCTCAAATGCTTTCCAAATATCACATTACCGGCTATCAATTTGGTTTTGCTGTTTTTATGATTCTGCAAGGATTGCTCAAGAAAATGGTTTTTGGAGATTATATGGCAATACACTTCATAGACAAAATCTATGCAGCACCGGAAACCTATCCGGGGTTTGCCAGTCTGATGGCTGCACTCTGTTATTCTCTGCAAGTATATTTGGATTTTTCAGGCTATACCGATATTTCTATAGGGGTTGCTTTGCTCATGGGTTATCGTTTTATGACAAATTTTAACTCTCCATACAAGGCACTCAATGTGGCTGATTTTTGGAGACGTTGGCATATCAGTCTTTCAACCTGGCTCAGAGATTATTTATACATTCCTTTAGGTGGAAATCGAAAAGGCTCTTGGGCTTCTTATATTATCATTGCGCTTGTTGCCTCTATTTTAGTTTTGCTAATTGGAGATTATAATTACTTTTTGATTTTTGGAGGAATTGCACTTGTCTTTATCATTTTGAGTAAGCTATTCCCTGCATTTAAGAAGCAAGTGGATTTAAACATAAACCTTATGATTACCATGCTTCTTGGCGGATTGTGGCATGGTTCTACTTGGAATTTTATTATTTGGGGAGGTATCAACGGATTGGGTCTTGTTGTCTATAAACTTTGGAAGAAAATAAGCCCTTATGAAAAACTAAAAGGTTGGTATATCAGGGCATTTAAAATTGCCCTTACATTCTTGTTTGTGAGTTATACCCGAATTTGGTTTAGAGCACCCAACAAAGAAGTGGCAGACACTGTAAGATTCAAAATCTTTCAAGATATGGACTGGTCTCTGGCTGATAAAGTGATTGAAGGATATTGGAAAGTATTTGCACTTTTTGTTGTTGGGATGATTGTACATTGGCTGCCGCGCTCTTTAAAACTCAAGTATCGGTTTGCATTTATTAAAGCTCCTATTCCGATTAAACTGTTGGCTGTTGTGGTTACGGTTTTCTTGATTTGGCAAACTGTTACAGCCGGCTTTGTTCCTTTTATTTACTTTCAATTCTAATCTTCATTTGTCTCATTCATTCCGGGTGTATAAAATGAATACTTTTGCTTTGTCAAGAACGACCATCTAACCAAACTCATTCATAATGATTAAAGAGAAATTGAAAAACTTATACCGATTCTTTTCTGCAAAATACCAGACCATACATTTAGATTATGCAGTTCATCCTAAACCCAGATTTGGACATGGAAAGCCGGCAAATTCTCTTTTAAACAATATCATGAACCATAACAGGAATATCTATGAAGAGCATCTCAACACTTTTCTTAGCTATAAGGGCAATATTCACAATATAAAAGAAAGCCGTATTGAAACAAACATCAATGAACCGGCTTGGAACAATGGATACCTGCCCGGTTTGGACATTATAGGTGTCTATGGAATGATTGCCCACTACAAACCTGCTCAGTACATAGAAATTGGATCAGGCAATTCCACTAAAATTGCCCGTAAGGTCATTAAAGATAAGCAACTCAATACTAAAATCACTTCAATCGACCCCTATCCGCGTGCGCATATTGACCATTTAGCCGATAACGTCATCAGGAAACCATTTGAAGATTTATCCGACTATCGTTTCATTGTAGATACCTTGACTGAAAATGATATTTTGTTTATTGACAACTCACACAGAGTTTTTCCAAATTCTGATGCCATGGTATGCTTTATGGAAATCCTGCCTCAACTCAAAAAAGGAGTTATTGTACATTTTCATGATATCTACCTTCCCTATGACTATCCTCAGTTTATGTGTGATAGGTTCTACAATGAGCAATATACTTTAGGTGCATTTATAATATCTGACGCACAAAAATACAAACCAATTCTGCCCAACTATTTTATCAGTCAAGACGCAGCATTGGCTGCTATTATTTCGCCAATATGGAATCACCCCAATTTGCAGAATATCGAAAGACATGGGGATTCACTTTGGTTACAAATAAGTAAGTAATGAAAATTATTTACTTGAACTCGCGCTGTTGATTGTGCTCAGAAGCTGAACTAATTCAAGTTGCAAAGCCTTGCCTTTGTCTTGGTTATACCACTGTTGTAAAGCTGCTTTTGCTTCATTAGGGTCTGTGTTTTTAGCTTTCAAATCCAAGAAGAAATCTTGAGCGGACTTAGGTCTGGGTCCCCATCTGAAAATGTCTTTGTGGTTTTCATCTTGTACAACCAAAATAGGAATTGATTTACCGCCATTTGTTAAATAATCATTGATTCTAAAAGGAGCAGAATCTCTTAATTCATATTCTACATGAATCAATGGGTTGAGAGAGGCAATCATATGAAAAAACGGAACAATATGGGCTGCGTCTCCACACCAAGGTTCGGTAATTACAAGCCAATTTAAGGGTTTATTTATTGCACTTACAGTTTCTTTCAGTTCAGGAGTAATCTCACCGGCTTTCAGCCATCTGTTTAAACGAGACCAATTCAGTTTTGTGTATTCCACAAAAGCAGGGTCGTCATAGGGAGCAGCAGGATTTGGGTTTTCTAAAATTTGAGTAAATTGATTAAGATAAGTTTGGAAGTTCATACACGATAAAAATTAAATAAATGATGGGGCAAAATTAAGCCTTTAAACTTGAAGTGAAATTGAACTTCTATTATTTGACTTTGAAATTCGTTTATTTTTTACCTTTTCTCTTTTTCATTCCATACCAATATTCATCTACAATCTCACCTTTATCATCAAATGTAATGGTAGCGAGCCATTTTCCTTTAAAGTCGTAGAGTTTCCAGTCTCCTACCTTTACACCCATCTTGTATGTGCCTTCAGAACCTCCAACCAATGTTACAAGGTTTTGTTGCCAGAAACCATCTTTCACACCGTGAATGTAATTACCCTTATTCTCTACACGCCCTTCCATCAATTGTACATACTCTCCATGCAAGGTGTCATTGTTATAATGTGCAATTAATGTAGTGTCTCCTTCCAACCCAAACACCATCCAAACACCTTCTTTTTTACCTGATTTATAATTTTCAATCTTGAGTGGCGTATTGATTAAAATTTCATAAGTTTCAAATTTGCCATCCTTTAGTCCGTCTTTATAATTCCCAACATTTGACAATGTGCCATCAGCATACCATTCTTTATTGCTGCCATCTAAGACACCGTTTTTATAATAAATCTCTTTCATCATCTTGCCGTCAGGATACCAAGATCTAAAAGCGCCTTGAATTCTGCTATTCTTCAACACTACTTGTTGTTCCATTTGACCATTCTCAAAAAACATCGTGTTGGTATCACTCTGAACCCCTTTGTCATAATAAAAAGAAAATTTAATTTGACCTGATTCATAATAGCCAAAATTCCAACCGTTTATTGTGTCATTTAGATAGTTGCCACGTTCTTTTACTTTTCCATTATGATAATAATTGACGTACTCTCCATGTCTTTTACCCATACTAAAGTTCATTGTTTGCTTGAGTACTTCGTCTTTGTACCAAGTTATTTTTTGTCCATCCATAAGACCGTCTTTCCATTGAATTTGAATCATTTTTTTCTTAGTAGAATCATGTCTTACCAGCGATAATCCTGTGAATGGCTTGCCGTTGTAATAGTAAACATCATCAATGTTTTGCAGTTTGTCAAAATAAACATTCTTCTGTGCAGAAGCGGAATACACTGTCAAAAGCAGTGAAATGATTAAAAAAACATAGTTTCGCATTGTTGCAAAATAGATTATAATAAAGTGATTTCAATAAGGTTTTTTATAAACAATTTGACCTTCTCATCCAAAAAGCAAGCCATACGATGGACATAGAAACATTTAGAGAATATTGTTTGACTAAAGACCTGGTTACAGAAGAATTGCCATTTGGTCCGGATACATTGGTATTTAAGGTGGGAGGAAAAATATTTAGTTTATGTGATATCAACACCTTTGAAAGTATTAATTTAAAATGTAACCCTGAATATGCAGTAACTCTGAGAGAGAAATATCCTGACACCATTCTGCCGGGGTATCACATGAATAAGAATCATTGGAATACAGTATTAACGCATCTGCCGGATCAGTTACTACTTGAGTTGATAGATCATTCTTACTGTCTGGTTAAAGAGTCGCTCCCTAAAAAATACTTTTCCTAAAATCTGTAAAAGTTACATTCAAAGTTTGCAATCCTTCAATTAGCAAACAACTCAAAGTACCATAAGGTGTTTGAATGAGTTTATAAATCCTTCTTGGCGAATTTTCTCAAAGAAAGTACTAAGGGGATTGCTATCCATAACACCAAAACAGAGAATGAGATAATGGAGCCAATGCTTCCGGTAAAACTTTGCTTAAATACCGCACTTGTCACTCCCATCAATGCAGAAATATCCATTTTAATCAAGACCACAATCCTCACCAAATCTATGGGGTTCAATATGCTAAGCCCAACAATTACTCCTTCAAGAGGATATTCTAATAATTGAAAGAGGATAAACATAACCAGACCATCAAACAAAAGGGCAAAATACAGCCATAGCAATAATGCTGCGCCAATTCCTTTAGTCTTATCTTGAATATATACAGAGGTTAACAACGAGATTGATATAAAAATCACCGTTAGAAAAACACCTGTGATGATCATCGAAATCCCTACTCCTGTGGGAGAGAAAAGCAGTATCGGGAGTCCGCACCCAATGAGAAACGCAATCGTTAGGGCAGTAGTCAATCCCAAAAATACACTCATCCACAATCGCTTTCTTTTAATTGGCTGTGCTGCCAGTAACTCAATGAATTCAGAGGAATTGTAGATATAAATTGTAGAGAACATGGTGCTTACCAAGGGAACTAAGATGAGGTTTAATGTAAGTAAACTCATCAAACTTTTTTCCGGCACATCTTCTAACATAAATAAACCCAAGGAGAAAAGCAGTAAAAAGAGGGTATAAGCAATTACAATCTTATTTCTCAGAATATCTGAAACAACATATTTAACAATCTTTTTCATACTCAGTTTTTGTTTTTTATACTCATAATGTGTGCAATTGCCTCAGTCAATTTATACTTGCCGGTTTCTTCTTTCACCATTTCAATTGGTTTGTTAAAAATGATGTTCCCTTCTTCCATATAGACAATCTGGTTAATAATCTCATCAAGTTCGCTCAAAATATGTGAGGTAACTATGATTAGCTTGCCATTTTGTTTTTCTTTTTGAATCTTATCTTTCAAAATGATAGAAGCAACAGGGTCAAGTCCGGCAGTCGGTTCATCTAACACTAATACTTGTGGATTAAACAAAAAAGCAAGATATGCGCTCACTTTCTGTCTTGTACCTCCTGACAAAGCCCCCATTCTCTTTTGTAAGATACTGCCTAACTTGAAAGCTTCATATAATTCTTTATCTAAACTTATATTTGTCTTATCTCTCAAGTCTTCAATCATTTCAAGCACTTGCCCCACTTTCATATTCTCGGGATAACGTGCGATTTGGGGCATATAACCGATTTGTGTTCTATAATCCCACTGTCCTTTAATCGATTTTCCGTTAAACATGATATCCCCTGAATTAGGAATAACCATCCCAAGTAAACATTTTATCAATGTGGTCTTACCGCAAGCGTTAGGTCCAATGAGTGCAACAATATTGCCCTTTTCAAATTGAAGATTCACTCCTTTTAGAACCTTAAATTTATCAAATTGCTTGCGTATGTCTTTAAACTCAATCATGCTCATATTATTTAATTTTCTTTATGGATGGGCTGTTATCCTTCAAATTTTCAGGAACTAAGCTTGGAAGTACACTTTCTGCTTTGTCCATCATGCTGACAAAAAAACTCCTAAAAAGCATTAATGCTCCAGGGTTTCTTTCTATAATAATTGAATAAAAAGTAATGGGTCTGTATGGAACATCTCCCACACCGTCTCTATTCAAATCATATCCTTCGTATTTATCCCAATAATTTCCATCAAGAGACTTGACAATCAGCTTGCCATTGGTAGCCAAATCAAATGTGTTAGAAATAAAATTATTGCTATTGATGACAAACTCACTGCAGCTTGCATTGATTTTCAAAGCCCAACCGTTTTTTGAAAATCTATTTTGTTTCATTTCTATTCTGTTTGCTCCATCAGCAAATATTGCAATGGTATTTGTATTAAAGTCATTATCTACAATTTTGCTGTCATTAATCTCTTTAAGTAGCAAGCCATACGCGGCTCCACCCCAGTTGTCGGCAAAGATATTGTTGTACATCTCAACTCTCTTGCTATACATCACTGCTACTCCGGCTCCATTTCCTTTAAAAGTATTTTGTCTAAATACGTTGTCATGTGAGAACATGAAGTGCATGCCATAACGACTATTTCTTTCACTAAGATTGTGTTGGATAAATGAATTAGTAACAAATTCAAAATAAATTCCATCCCTATGTCCTTGAATGGTATTATTCTTAATGGTTAGATGATTGCATTTCCAACAGTGGATGCCATTGGCAGAAGGTTTGCCTTTGACTTTGCCTGATACTAAAGAGTTATTTAAAAATGATAGATAAGCAGAATTCATGGCGAGGATAGCAAAGAAATTGTTCTCAAAACGACAATTTTCAACCAAGATATTTTTTGATGAATTGATTTTTAGAGCAGCCACATCATTAAATCCTGAGCTACCCGAATTTGTAAACAAGACTCCTTTGATTACAACATTGTCATGTTCTACGAAAAGGTTTTCATATTGATTCTCACCATCAATTTCGGGAAAATTTTCACCAATGATTACCAATCCCTTTTTTAACAGAAGAGCACCTTCCTGATAAAGTCCCGATTTTATCAGAACTGTATCGCCATCATTTGCGATTTCGAATATATGTGTAAGTACTTTTTTGTTGTTATCAGGATTTGCAATGTGTGTAACTGCAACAGCATTATCAGCAACAAGGCAACCGAAGATTGTTAGTGCGATGAGATAAAATCTTCCCATTTGAGTTTATTGCCTTTATACTTTGAGAAATATACATCCAGACTGTCTTGTATTGCAAACGCAGCAGTATTAGAGCCCATTGGGCTTTGCAGTTGTTCATTATGTAATAAGAATGACTGTTCTAATTGTGTGAGTGTTTCGGGTACAGAAAAATCGATAACCCACAAAGAATGAATATTATCCAAGGGAACAACCTGCTCGTCCATAAACCCTTTGAGACAATGCAAGTCGTCAAATTTGTATATTCTTCCTTTTTTTGTAACTAACTCAGCTCCATAACGGGTATCACTAATGGTCATCTTGCAGTGGTCGCAATCATCCGTTCCGAATACAATAGGCTTGGGGCTAATACTGCATGCACCCATACTAATCATGAAAGCAAACAACCCAATTACTTGAACAAAACGCATATTTGTTATTATTCTATTTTTTTCTAATTTCAATAAATCCACAAAACACAATCAGCACTCCCACTCCTGCCATAATCCAACCCCCAATATCGGGAATGGAATATGCTCCAAAATTAAGTAATTGTTTAAAACCTAACAATGGTGGCTGGTATGTCATGCCGGGTACTTGGATAGGTGCAGTCGGGTCAAGATTGTGTCCATAATTATAAAGCCACATATAAAAGTCCACCATAGCAGCAATAGCAAAAGCAATAAAGGAGCCACCCCATATATAGAAGAACCATTTTCTATTAATAATTGCTGTCAATACTCCAAAAAATCCAAGAATTGCAAAGATGTATGGAAGAAACTGAAACTCTATAAAGTCGTTCTCGCTAAGATGTCTCATTCCAATATAATGGTTTAATCCATTGATGATATCTACTTGCCCTGCAAGTTTGTCAGCATGAATTTTGAGTTCTAACCCTTCCGGATACTGAGGAGCATCTAATTCGATTTTCCAGATAGGAACAAAAATTACTGCAAATAGTGCTAATCCGCCTAAGAATGAAAGTATTTTGGTAACACGGGATAAAGAATTTTTTTTTGAAGTTGTCATAAAGTTAAAATAAAAGTAGTTAGTTAAGATGGGTCGCCTCAGAGAGGCAACCCATACATAGATAAAACATAAAAAGAAAAATTATTCTGCTTTTGGCGCAGTATCGCCAGTGCCGTATCTCAAAGGAGTATTACTTCCTGCAGGAGACACACGAACATAGCCTTGCATTTCTTGGTGTAATGCACTACAGAAGTCAGTGCAATAGAAAGGAACGATTCCGGTCTTTTTCGGCATCCATTTCATGGTTTTTGTTTCACCCGGAAGTATTAACAACTCAGCAGCTGTTGAACCTAAGATTGTAAATCCGTGTGGCAAATCCCAGTCTTGTTCCAAATTAGTAACATGGAAATAAACCTCATCTCCAACTTTGATTCCTTCGATATTGTCAGGAGTAATGTGTGAACGAATTAATGTCATGTAAATATCAACTCTGTTACCATTTCTCACAATCTTAGTTTCGCCTTCGCCTTTAGCAACAAAAGGATGATTATTTTTTGTAATATCAAAAATTCTCACTTGGTTATCCTTGATTTTGCTAGCAGGAATCATTACTGCATAGTGTGGTTCGCCAATAGTAGGGAAGTCAAGTAATAACTGCATTTTGTCTCCGGTAATATCAAATAGTTGAGCACTTTGACATAACTCGGGACCTGTTGGTAAGTAACGGTCTTTAGTGATTTTGTTCCATGCAACCAAATATTTGCCATAAGGGGTTTTTGAATCACCTCCGGCTACGGTAAGGTGGCCAGTAGAGTAAAAAGTAGGTTGTCTATCAATTACTTCAAGAGTTTTAACGTTCCATTTAACCACTTCTGAAGATACGAAGAATGAAGTATAAGCATTGCCATGGGCATCAAACTCGGTATGTAAAGGTCCTAATCCCGGTTTTTTAACTTCTCCGTGAAGCACTGCGTCATATTTCAATACTGGCACACCATCAAATGTGCCTTCATAGTTCTTTTCTTCAATTGCTTTCATCATTTTTTGGAAAGAGAAAACAGGAATTAATGAAGCTAATTTACCACTTCCAACGATATATTCACCGGTTGGGTCAACATCTGCTCCGTGTGGAGATTTTGGGCAAGGAATGTAATAGCAAATTCCGTCTAAGTCTTTAATATCCAATACTAACACCTCATCTTTGATTGTTGATTGAACAGTAAATGAATGTTCGTCCATAATATTATGAGCATAGTTTGCTTTTACTTTTCTTGCTTTACCTGCTTTTACATATTCTTCAGCTTTTTTCCAGTTAACAGCCAAAATAAAGTCTTTATCTCTTTGAGATGAGTTCACTTCTAACAGTGTATATGCTTTTTCAGTATTATAAGTTGAGAAGAAGAACCAACCACTGCTTGGACCCTTACCGGTGTGGCTTAAATCATAATTTACAGGAGGTGTTTTTAATTGAAAAGCAACATCCATTCTGCCGCTTTCAGGATTTACACTGATAAAACTGATTGCACCACTAAATTTGTCTGCATAAGAACTAATCGGAATATCCTTTTCATCTTCATCAAAAGGTACACTAAATCTGGTTCCTGCAACTACATATTCTGAGTTGTCAGTAATGAATGGTGAAGAGTGATTACCTGCAGAATTAGGAATTTCAATAATTTCGGTAGTATGAAAGGTTTTCAAATCAATTCTTGCAACACGCGGAGTGTTGTTTTCATTTGCAAATAACCATCTGCCATCATATTCTCCGTTAGTTTGAGAAAAAGACAAGTGATGTTCGTCTCCCCATGGAATATATCCGTGAGAGGTCATCAACATGTTTCTTGATTCCTCGCTGTATCCATATCCGGATTCAGGGTCGGCTGAGAATACAGGTAGTACTTTGAATAACCTGCCGGATGGAATTCCATATACAGAAACTTGTCCGCTAAATCCACCGGAAACAAAGGCATAGAATTCATCATGTTGACCAGGTGCAACATACACTTTCTGTGCAGCATCTCCACTTACAGCCGTTGCTGCAGTTTTGGGTTTGCAACTTTGTAAGCCAACTAACGTTGAGAGGATGGCAACTGCCACAAATCTCGATTTGAATTTCTTGTGAAACATAATTATTGAATATTAAATTTATATAAGTTTTCTATTTGTTATAGAGTGTTTTATTTCACTCCATCATTCTTACGCATGAACTCAACCAATGCATAAGCTTCTTCGTCTGCTACATTTTGGTTGGGCATTCTTACCAAACAAATTTCCAACTGTGCTTGCAATTCAGGGTCTTTGTCTAACATTGCATCCGGGTTTGTGATAAAGTTTAGCAACCAAGCAGGAGTTCTTCTTTGGGTTACACCATGCCATCCGGGACCAACTAATCTCTCGTCTGTTAGTTTATGGCAACTTTGACATTTCATGTCGTAAATTGCTTTACCTTTCTCTGCTTTCGCTAAATCAAGTGCGCCCAGCTCAACGTCTTTGAACTTGCCCTCGCCTCTATGTGGGTCGTACTCGCTCACATCTTTAGTAGTAGTTGTTTGTTCAGTAGTTGTTCCTGCATTTTCTGCTTCATTATTTGAAGTTTGAGGACCTCCGCATGCATATATTAATGCTGCAAATCCGATTAAAATTATTTTTTTCATGTCTTTAATATATTTTATCTGGGGCAAAGTTAAGTCCATAATACTCAATAGAAAATGACATTAGTCATAATTTAGAAATAAATATTTTGCTTGCTTTGTAAGCTGAAAATTCAACAGAATCAACAATCGTGAAAATTTACAAATTACCAACCGCTTGGGGCACAATCTGTCTATTTAATCTTTTTATCGGTTCTATTTTGGGTGTTATCATGCGGTATAAAATCAATTTTCCGCTTCCGGAAATTACACAAGCAAATATGCTGCATGCTCATTCTCATTTTGTTTTTCATGGATGGGCTTCATTAACTTTAATGACAGCCTTCATCAGTCTGATTTTGCCTGAAAAAATTAAGAGAACTTTTCGCTATTTTACGATTTTCTGGCTCTATCTCTTTTTCTCTTGGGGTATGCTCATTAGTTATTCATTGCAAGGCTATTCTCATATCTCAATTGCTTTTACAACAGCAGTCCAAGCTGTTTTCTATTGGTTTGCAATTCAATTTATTTGGGATTTAAGAAAGATTGAAGCGCATAAGGTTGTGAAATACTTTGCTATTGTTTCTATCATCTCTTATATTGTCGCATCGGTGGGTGAATATTTTTCTGCAAGTTTTTCCATTTTTGGACCCTCTACTCCATTAATTACAAGGGGTGCAATGTATTTTCAACTTCATTTTATCTATAATGGTTGGTTCTCATTTGCAATTATTACGCTCTTCTTTCAATGGCTCACTACCAACAAAATTAAATATAGACACGAAAACCTTTTAAAAGTATTCATATTATTGACAGTGGGTTTGATTCCGGGTTATGCCCTCTCTCTAATCGGTTATGTAAATGATGCATGGGTGTATGTTTGTTCATATTTTGCTATTATTACGCAGGTTCTCGCTTTGATTTACTTGCTTAAAATAATCTGGAGGGCACGTAAATACATTGCTAAATCTCTTACCCCCTTTTCAAAATTACTTTGGGGAATTGCGTTGTTATCTTTGATTGCAAAAACAGGAATGCAAATAGGTTCGTTGAACCCAAGCTTGGCAATTGTAGCTTTTAGTTTGCGCCCATTAGTTATAGGTTATCTGCATTTGATTTTTATTTGTTTTGTCAGCTTTTTCTTGTTTGGATATATGATTGAGAAAGAGAAATTGAGTTTTAAGACTTCTTCACCTGCAAGGAATGGGATTATTGCATTCTTCGTTTTTTCGATTATCAGCGAATTATTACTGTTTGTGCAGGCTGCCGGAAATTATTTCTACTTCCCCGTACCCCATGTTTCTATGATTATTTATTTTATCACATTACTGATGTCTGCCTCCCTGCTGCTCTTTGTTGTTGGGCAGCTTAAAAGGTACTTGAAGTAGAACGTTACTTGCTGCTGAATTCTTTACCCTGTTACTTACTTTTTCATTTTATTTAAAATCATTCAAAATAAGCGTTTATTTTGCGCTCTGATTTTAGTCGGATATTAGCTTTAAGCAAGCTCTCCAATTCTTTTGATGGGTTAAATAATGAAAATAACTATTCCGAAAAACTGGGCAATCATTTGTCTTATAAACTTTGTTGTTGCTTCATTGTTAGGACTAACAATGCGGTACATTCTCAACTTCCCGATTCCATTTCTAAACTTTGAATTTCTATTACACTCTCATTCTCATTTTGTTTTTTATGCATGGGCGACAATGGCGCTTTCAACCGCTATGGTAGTATATCTTTTGCCGGAAGAGAAAAGAAAAAAAACTTCCTACGGTTTGATCTTTTGGATTTTGTATTTCAGTTCCTATGGCATGCTTATTACTTTTATTTTACAAGGATATAAAGTGCCTTCTATTGTTTTTTCCTCCATTGCGACCTTTGTTTTCTACTGGTTTGCAGTCATTTTTATTAAAGATATTCGCAAATCCTCAAACCATAAATTGGTTAAATATTTCTCCTACATTGCGGTTGTTTCATTTGTCATTTCTTCATTAGGACCGTATTTCCTAGCATATTTTTCAGCAACCGGAAGAACAGACTCGTTGTATATTAATGGTGCACTATACTTCTATCTGCATTTTCAATATGACGGCTGGTTTCCATTTGCTGCCTTTGCCCTTTTTATACATTGGTTGAATAGTCATAAAATTGAGTTTGACACTGCGTTGCTATTCCAGTTCTTTGTACTCCTTGCCTTTAGCATATTTCCGGGGTATGCTTTGTCAATTATAGGATTGACGGATGCTTACCCTATCGTTTTCAGTGCTCAAATTTCTGTCTTAGCACAGCTAATAGCTGGCGTGCTTTTGATAATCTTTTATTTCAAAACTTATAAAACCATAGCTGCTCACTTGAGTTCCTTTACAAAACTATTGTGGTGGATTGCTTTGCTTTCTTTTACCGGCAAAACTGTGATGCAAGCATTTTCAATTGAGCCTGAGATTACAGTATTTGCATTTAACTACAGACCGGTTGTAATTGGTTTCTTGCATTTAATCTTTCTCTGTGTAATCAGTTTCTTTATTCTAGGATTATTTATAGAAAAAGGACTTTATCAATTTGCTGAAAACACAATGGCAAAAATCGGGGCATGCACTTTCGTAATTGCTACAATTTTAACAGAACTCTTGTTGTTTACCGAGTCATTCGGAGTTTTCTTTGCTATTGCAATGCCCGGTTTTAACCTTGCATTGTTTTATGTTACGTTAATATTAGCAGTAGCTCTAATTCTATTTTTGGCAGGTCAAAAAAAGCTTAAATAAACCATTTGCAAACCCCATAATTGCAGTGAATTAACTGCTAAAAAAATCCTATTTTGTTTATGTTTGCACTGATGAAAATTGCGATTACGGGTGTGGCAGGATTTGTAGGTTCTAACCTTGCCAAAAGATTACTTTCAGAAGGACATGAGGTGATAGGCATTGACAATTATTCTTTTGGAAACAGCAGAAATATTGAGCCAATTTCAACAAACAATCATTTTACTTTCTATCAAAGAGATGCACGTGATTATAGATCATTTGCCGATATCAAAGCAGATGTATGGGTGCATTTAGCATCTCAAAAAATCCCAAGATATAGCAGCTCTTTTTATACTCTGAATGACAACCATCAGATGACCGACAATCTGATTCAAAAATGCTTGGAAGACAAGGTAAAGTTAGTGTTCGCTTCAACAAGCGATGTCTATGGCAAAAACACAGACTTGCCCTTTAACGAAGAATCAAATTTAGTGATGGGTCCAACCAATGTAAAAAGGTGGGCATATTCTGTGTCCAAAATGTACAGCGAGCACAAGATTATTGCCAACCATGACGAACTTGGCTTGCAATATACAATTATGCGCTTTTTCGGCTCTTATGGTCCTAATCAGAATACAACCTGGTGGGGAGGACCTCAAGCCGTTTTTATCCAAAATATTCTCGAAGGGAAAAGTATTGAAATTCATGGGAATGGCTTGCAAACGCGCACCTTTACATATATTGAAGACACTGTTCAAGGAATTGAGAAGTGTATCTTTCACTCTGAATCTTTAAATGATGTTTTTAATATTGCAAATGAACCTGATGAGGAAATAACAATCAAAGAATTAGGGTTGTTAATTTGGGAACTGATGAAAGGCGATCGCAACAACCCTGATATGAAACTCATTCCTTATGAGACGTTCGGCAAATATGAAGATGTGATGCGCAGAGTGCCGGATATTAATAAGATTAAGAATAAACTTGGCTTTGTTCCACAATGGAAAATGGCAGATGGCTTACGCAAAACCATTGAATGGCAAACTCTATTATTTAAACAACAAGCATGATTTTTATTCTGATTCCTATTTATAACGAAACAGAAAACCTGTCGGAACTTGCCAAAACACTTGGTGTAGCTTTGACAAACAAAGACAAGACTTTTGTGTTTGTTGATGATGGTTCTTCGGATGGCTCACCCGAAAAAGTACTAGAATTATTTCAGGGGAACAATTTACACCTGCTTCAAAACCCCGGTAATCAAGGTCCGGGATATTCTTTTAATGCGGGATTTAATTTTATTTTGGATGAATTACGGGCAAAACCTGAGGATATTGTGATTACATTGGAAGGTGATAACACATCAGACATCTCTATTCTGCCTATCATGATGGATTTACATCATCATGGCTTTAGCTTAGTTTTAGCCTCTCCATACGCACAAGGTGGAGGATTTGATGAAACAACTTTTGTGCGAAAATTGACCTCTTTTACAGCAAATTTATTGCTCAGGCTCTGGTTTGATGTCAAAGTCTTGACTCTCAGCTCTTTTTACAGGATTTATTCTGTTCAATTATTGCATGATATTAGAAATAAATATGGCGTTTTGATTAAGGAAAAAGGATTTATAAGTAAAGTTGAAATCTTGGTTAAAGCCATCCGACTTAAAGCATCCATCATAGAAGTGCCTATGATTCTACATTCAAAGAAACGCAAAGGCAAATCAAAAATGAAGGTGTTAAAGACCATGTTGAGTTATTTGAGATTTTTCCTCAAACCCGGCTTTTAATAAAAAATGGCACACTATTTTCTAAAGGTTTATCGTTAAATTTGCATTCCTTATGACAAAAAAAGTTTCAATCATTATTAGTTTATTGCTCGTTACCGCGTTTCTATTTGTTAGTTCATTCAGAGTTGCTAATCAAAATGCCTCTGAAGGAGAAAAAATTGAATGGTTAGATTTCCAAGTTGGATATGACAAAGCAGTCAAAGAAAAGAAAATGATTTTGATTGATTCCTATACAGATTGGTGTGGATGGTGTAAACGTATGGATAAAAACACCTATTCCGACAAAAAAATTATTGAAAAGGTCAATGCCAACTTTGTTGCCATAAAATTAAATCCTGAGTTAGATGCTCGTTATATGGTAGGCGAAAAAGTGATGAGCGGTTATGAACTCTTGCTTTGGTTAGGCAAAGGCAGAAATTATGGTTATCCAACTACTTTCTTTTGGGTTGCGCCTCACAAAGACGAAAATGTAGAAATGGCAGTAGGCTATAAGGCATCCAAAGAGTTTGAAGAAATGTTGGATTACTATATCAGCAAGAAATAACAAATATCCGCTGATATTAAAGAATGTATCCGTTAGTCAAATATTAATCTCAAAGTAGATTAACCTTTGCTACATTCGCACACTCTTTATTTTACGGCATGATTTCTCGAAAGACATTAATATCACTTTTAATCCTTGCGCTGGTCATAGGTACATATTTCTTTTTTAAACGCAATACCAATACTACTCTAGCAATTGATGAGACAAATTTTGCCATAGAGAAAACTCAAAATATTGACAAGATTTTTCTCCGTTCAAGATTTCAAAACACAAGCGCAACCTTAACAAAAAACGATAAAGGGGTTTGGATGATTAATGACAAATATGAAGCGGATGGCGCCAAAGTCGATGTGCTATTGAATGCAGTTAAAAACATGAAGGTTAAGACTCCGGTGAGCAAAGATTATTGGGATATGGTAATAAAAAACCTTTCTTCTAAGGGAGTCAAAGTGGAGATTTATTCCCAAAACAACAAACTAAAGACCTATTATGTCGGAGGTCCTACACCGGATCAAATGGGTACTTTTATGTGGATGGAAGATGCTTCTCAACCTTATGTTGTTTACATCGAAGGTTTTCAAGGGTTTCTTTCGCCAAGATTCTTTGTCAATGAAAGAGACTGGCGCAGTAAAATCATTTTTGCTTATGAACCTCAAGATATTGAATGGGTTAAGGTTGATTGGACAGATGATGTTGCTCAATCTTTCACAATCACAAATGAAAATAATACCCCCTCAATTCAATCTCAAGCATTTGGGAAAGGCAAAATCAACGAAAATAAATTACGCTCTTATCTCAATTACTTTGATCGTTTGGCGTATGAAGGTTTCCCAATTGATATGCGCGAACACGATATTGACTCTGTCTATAACAAAACACGAGCATTTTTTGTGTTGACACTGAAACCTAAAGGTAAGCCGGAACAAACCATACAAATCCATTATAAGGGCTTAAAAAAGAACAGTAAAATGCAATTGGATAGAGAAGGTGTTCAAATGCCTTATGACATAGACAGTTACTATGCATTCTTTAATAGCAATTCCAAGGAACTCCTTATGGTTCAAGACTATGTTTTTGGCAAAGTAATGAAAAAAGCCTCCGACTTCTTACTAGAATAGGAAGATAAAACCTGTCTGAGTGCACATGTCCAAAATCAAAGTTCATCTTATTTTATTCTTGGTAATGCTGTTCTATGCAGTTACATTTAGCATAGCCAAAGATGTAATGCCTCGCTTTATTAATGGAGAAGTGTTTACATTTTATAGGATTGGTGGAGCACTGCTACTTTTTTGGTTAATATCACCTTGGGAAACTAAATTATTACCCTCAAATAAACTTCGCCACGTTGAGCCAAAAGACTTCATTCCCCTTTTTATTGCCAGCGTATTTGGTGTTGCTTATAATATGTACATGTTTTTCAAAGGACTTGAATATACTGTTCCTATAAACGGTGCAGTCCTGATGCTCAACACCCCTGTTTTTGTTTTGATATTTGCATTGATTTTAGGCGAAGAAAAACTCTCCATCAAAAAAGTGATTGGAATTTCCATGGCTGCAAGTGGCGCAATTATGTTAATGTATGGCAAACAATTCAGTTTTACGGGCTCAACGCTCAAGGGAGATATGTTGGTTACAGTGAACGCAATTTTTTATGCATTCTATCTAGTATATGTCAGGAAATTATTAGCAAAGTACACCGTAGTAACGGTTTCCAAATGGACTTTTCTTTTTGGGTTTTTTCTTGTATTGCCATTGATCGGTAAGGATGTGTTGCGAGTTAACCATTTTTCATTTCCGACTTATATCATGTGGGAAATAGGATTTGTTGTCTTTTGTACAACCTTTCTTGCTTATTTGTTCAATACATGGGCAATTGAGAAAGCGGGTTCTGTGTTGGTAGGAACATATATTTACTTACAACCCATATTAGCAGGATTTATTGCAATATTATGGGGTACAGACAATTTTACTTGGATGAAAGTTATCGCAGGGCTGATAGTTCTTACGGGAGTATTCCTTACTTCTGACAAGCAACAAGAATTATTGCGAAAGCAAATAACACAGCGAAGGGCAAAGATGTAATGTTCTTATCTGATTCTACGAGTAGCAATGAATTCCGTGAATGATTCTTTGTATGAGTCTGAGATTGGAATCTTTGCTCCCTTAATCCAAACATGGGCTTTATCGGAATGTTTAATTTTATCAACCGGAATAATATATGACCTATGTACTCTGATAAACTTATCTTTTGGCAGGGTGTCATACATTGACTTCATGGTCATTAATGTAAGAATCGGGCTTGGATTATTGTCTGTATAAATTTTGATATAGTCCTTAAATCCTTGCAAATAGCTTATGTCAGAAATCTTGATTTGTACATTGTTGTACCCTGATTTGATAAACAGCATTTGTTCAGATTTAGGACTTTTCTTTAATTCAATTAAATCAAACCATTCTTTTGCTTTCAAAACTGCATTCAAAAAATCATTATAATTAAAAGGCTTTAAGAGATAATCAAGGGCGTTTGATTTATAACTGTCCAATGCATATTTATCAAATGCGGTTGTGAAAACAATCCGAGTATCTGCTTTTACATTTTTTGAAAAATCCAATCCATATATATCAGGCATTTGAATGTCTAAGAAAAGTAAATCAATATTGTCAGAGTCTAATACCTTAAGCGCATCCAAAGGATTCCCATAAGTCCCTACTAATTCCAGAAAAGGAGTTTTTTTAATATAACTTTCAATTAATTGTAGCGCCAATGGCTCATCATCAATAGCAATGCATTTGATTATTTTCATAGTTCAATTTTTAAAGTACTTGTATAATATTTGTCTGTTCTATTTTGGATAAATGAATGTGTTTTAGGATACATCAATCTCAATCTTGACATCAAGTTTTCGATGCCGACACCCGAACCGCTTCGATCACTATCTCCTTTTGGAAAATATGTATTCTGAACAATAAAGAGTAAGGTGTTATTCTCAATCCTCATATCTATCAATATTTCACTGGGTGCATTAGAAGAAATACCATGTTTAAATGCATTTTCAACCAGAGGTATCATTAAAAATGGCTCCACTTTGACACCATATGCATTTGATGGAAATTCAGCAGTTATCTTGACATTGTCGTTTGTTCTCAGTTTCATTAGTTTAATGAAGTTTTTCAAAAAATTAATTTCAGTTTCTAAGTCAATATAATCTGTTGAGGTTTGATAAAGCAAATAACGCATAAGTTTACCTAAAACATATACCATTTCTTTCGCTTTTTCGGGTGATATGTCGATAAGTGAGTATATATTGTTGAGTGAGTTAAAGAAAAAATGAGGCTGAATTTGGTAGCGGAGTAGGGTTAGCTCTGTTTTGTAGTATTGATTTTCTTTTTCTTGTTTTTCTATCTCAGAAATGATAAAATATTGCGTTACTCGTATGGCTAAACTAAAGCCAAGAGAAATCAATAAAAGAAAGGCGAACTCACTGGTTATAATAGAGTCTGTGCTATATCCAATAAGCGCAAATCCACAAAACAATATGACATTTGAAAAAATAAAAGCCCCAAACTTTTTCTTGACCAGCAGAAATCGAATGAGAAATACATAGTTAATGAGAAAATATACATAACAAATTAGGGTGTCAATGAGGTCAAAATCTCCAATCTGGGTAGTGATTAAAATCAAAAGCAGTACCCACATTATTGCGTAGAGTACTGCTTTAGTTCGTTTCTTTTTAATCTTCGAAGGAATGGGAGTCATACGAAACAAAAGTATGACTTTTTTAATCTTGGGTTGGTTCTTCTTCTGTTTTATTTATTTGGTTTCTGCGCTCACGAACCTTCGCAATCTTTTCTTTTCTCATTTTTTTGTATTGCTCATATTTCTCCGGACTTGCCATTACTTTTTCAATTCGTGTTTCAAAATTTTTCATAGTAGCCTTAAATCCGGCTTTATCAGCCTCATTTTTATTAGGATTTTGTTTGAATTGAGCACGTGCAATATTTCTTTCTGAAAAGATATTTCTTAACGAGTCTTGTTGAACAGAAGTTAAACTGATAGTTTCAGAGATTTTCTTTACTTGCTTTGTTGCTAGTTCAGAAGCATTCTCCGGTGATACAAAAGCACCTTTTTTGCCTTTTTTATCTCCTCTTTTATTTCTTCTTTCGGCTTTCTTTTCTGAAATTATTTTCTGGTACTTTTCATACTTTTTGTCATCATTCAAAATTGATTTAACCCTTTCATCCCTCTGTCTTTTTGCTTCAATCATGACTTTGTGATCTTCCTGTGTGACAGAGTCTTTCTCTTGAATAGCATGAACCATTGTAAAGAAATCCATAAATACAACCCTTAGTTCCTCCTTTTGCGACTCTGTTACCTCGATTGAGTCTGCAATTAGATTGACAGTCCTGGATGCTCTTGCCTCAGGATTCATTGTTTTTTTTGAGGGCTTTTGTTGGGCATTGCTTAAAGTTGTAAAAGCAAGTGCCATAAGTACAAGCATTATTTTTTTCATGGCTATAAAAATTAATTACAAAATAATCATTTCCAATTATTGTGCCATGAGTTATAAGCGACAATGCAGAGTAGCACTCAATATAATAAGCGAACAGAGTTAAAACTCTACCATCACTCTAAACTGTTGGAATCGAGCATCTATCATTTCTTGATTTAATTCAAGCAAGTTCTCGGTTCCAAATTTTTCAACACAAAAACTTGCCATTGCACTACCATACACCAACGCCTTTTTTAAAGTTTCAAAATCTGTTTTTCCTTGTCCGGCAATGTATCCAATAAAGCCTCCTGCAAATGTATCACCTGCACCGGTGGGGTCAAATACTTGGTCTAACAGCAAGGCAGGAACATAAAAACTTTTATCTTCATGAAAGAGAATTGCTCCGTGTTCACCCTTTTTAATGATGAGATATCTGAGCCCAAGTTGCATAATTTTTTGGGCTGCTTTTTTTAATTGATATTCACCGCTAAGCTGTCGTGCTTCTTCATCATTGATAGAGAGTACATCCACTTTGGAAATAATTTTCAGAAGAGAATCCATTGCAATATCCATCCAAAAATTCATTGTGTCTAGTACCACAAGTTTTGGTCTGTGAGTTAGTCTTTCCAATACTTTGAGTTGAATATCGGGACTTAAATTGCCCAACATCAAATACTCACAATCTTGATAAGAATCAGGAATGATTGGGTCAAAATCACCCAATACATTTAACTCTGTTATTAAAGTGTCTCTGGAATTCAAATCATAATTATACTTACCTGACCAAAAGAATGATTTTTCTTCTTTTTTTATTTGCAATCCAGTTATATCAACTCCCTTAGATTGAATACTATTTATGTACTCTTGAGGAAAATCTCCTCCCACTACTGCAACAAGGTTAACAGGTTTAACAAAATATGAAGCGGACAGTGAAATGTAAGAAGCCGCGCCACCGATTATTTTATCGGTTTTGCCAAACGGAGTTTCAATAGCATCAAAGGCTACAGAACCAATAACAAGTAAACTCATAAGGACATTTTAATTGTCGGCAAATATGCCACAAAAATTCGCATCATAATTTTCAAATTTTGATTTGTTGATTTGATTAATAAAATTTAATATTGCAGCCCCGTTCACGGAAAATATTCCTCAGTAGCTCAGCTGGTTAGAGCACATGACTGTTAATCATGGGGTCGCTGGTTCAAGCCCAGCCTGGGGAGCATTGATAGAAAAGCCTTTGCAGAAATGTGAAGGCTTTTTTGTTTCTAATTCGGACAAAAGTCGGACAACAATATTGGTAAAGTTGGAACAAAAACTATTGTTCAGGGTGAGAATATCACCAAAAAATAAAAGGTAAGATTTGATTCTAAAATGAAGTTACAAGGGTAAATCTGACACCACTAAATGCAGGTTCTACGCGGCATATTCCTCCTGTACAATTTACTCCTTCTACTTGTTTGATATATGCTAAAGTGAACTGCGTTGCTCCCATAGTATAGGCAGCAAAGGCTGTGTAGTAGTGTATTATTTCATTGGATACTGATGACCCGGGCTGTCTATGTGGTTTCACATTCACCATGTCGCCCGCTGCAAAAGACCACTTGGAGGAAAGATTCCATTCTAATATTGCATTCACAAAACTTCCTAAGTCTTGTTTGGTGTCAAGGTATTGACATTCTAAACGCAATGATTTGGTGCGAGTGTACTTCCATGTAAGTTCACCAAATGGTGTCAAAGCATGTACATTTGGATATCCGGGTTTAACTTCATAACGATTTTGGTTGTAAAAAATGCTTTGAATTCCTCCCTTAAACATCCATTGCCTTCCACTGGCAGATACTTTAAACTTGTGTTGTAATTCTATGTAAATTTCTTCAAACAGCTTTTCAGGTTTTCCATTAAGCCCATTCGCTGCCAAACTCTCCACATGTGAAACGTTTAGCAAGATAGAAGTACCTCTCTTGGGAGTAAAAATAAAATCTGCTTGGTATGCCTGTTCTCCGAGTTGTTGTGTTACAGCATTGTATCGCGCCAAGAGTCTGTATGCATTCTGTCTTGTAATAGAAGGCAGATATGAAATTTGACCATTTAACAATGTTTCAAAAGGTGAGGTGCGCATACTAAAATTTTCTATCTTTTTATATTGTGCATTGACACCAAACGACATCTGTTTTTTCTTTCCGAATCTCCCTTTTGAATAAGATGCAGAAGTAAAAATAATATTTCCGGGTGCTGAAAATAACTTGCTTCCGTCCTCGTTTGCAATCGGCTCTTGTGTTTTATAATTGTACTCTCCATACAATGACAAACCTTTCCAGCTAAATGTGCCATAACCATTAAACCCGAAAACATTATAAAATGCATTAAAACGCTGACTGTCCGGATATGATAATATTTCGGATTTTACCCTTTCAAAAGTGTTGTTGTCCAACACTCTATTAATTACAGAAGCACCCAAATCAAGTGTCATTGATTCTTTGAGCGGAATTCTGTATTCCATATTATAGCCACTGATAATTTGAGGTGCAACACCAAATCTGTCACTTGTGAAAATATTACCTTTTTGTTGCCCCGAAAACCCAGTCAATCTTAGATTTTTAATGGGATTTGCTCTCACTCTTACACCTTGAATAGCATAATCAATCCCAATATTTCTGTCTTCATAAGCTCTAAAAAGCATACCACTAGCAAATTGTTCGTAAAAATATCCCGCAGTAATGTTAAGCCAATTGATGTCTTTAGATACTTGCCAAAATCCAAGTCCTTGTTTGCTGTATGTAGATTGAGGATTAAATAATGGGGAATTGTGAAAGCCGTCAAAACGAGCAGAAAAATTAAACCCTTTGTACTCATAATTCAGATACAACCAAGCATCAATGCTCGAAAGTTGGTTTTTATAAACTTCCGTATTGGCACCTATTTTATCGTCTTTCTGATAGAAATTAACATTGGTCTGAAAATTTCCTGAAAAATTCCCGCTTTCTTGCGCCAATGTGAATAGGGGTGCGGATAAAATTATACTAAGTATAAATATTCTTCCTCTCATTTTGATTTCTTTTGCAATGCCTTTTCTAAACAGAGGCAAAAGTAATTTAAAAACTAACGAAAATTGACCAGACAAGAACTCTTCAACGAAATTTGCACAAAGAAGTCATTCCTGTGTACAGGCATAGACCCTGAAATCGACAAGCTCCCTCTTCACTTACCCAGAACAACAGACTCAATTTTAGAGTTCAATCAAGAAATCATTAAATACACGCAGCAATATTCTGTTGCATACAAACTAAACACCGCTTTTTTTGAGCAGTATGGCAAACAAGGATGGGAGGTTTTAGAAGAAACAAGGAAAGTTATTCCAAAACGTATTTTTACCATTGCCGATGCTAAAAGAGGCGATATTGGCAACACTTCCGCTATGTATGCAAAAGCTTTTTTTGAAACACTTAACTTTGATGCTATTACTGTGTCACCTTATATGGGAGAAGACAGTCTTAGACCTTTTTTAGAGTTTAAAAACAAATGGGTAATTGTTCTTGCGCTTACCTCTAATTCTGGAGCAAAAGATTTTCAATATTTTGCAAATAATGGTTTGCGATTATTTGAGAAAGTTCTTGATACTGTGAGCAAATGGGGTAATGAAGACAACCTTATGTTTGTTACCGGGGCAACCAAAACGGAGGAATTTGAACAAATCAGAAAAATTGTGCCTGAGAACTTTCTTTTAGTACCGGGCATAGGTGCTCAAGGTGGTAGCCTAAGTCAAGTGGCTCAAAAGGGTATTAATCAACAGTTGGGCTTGCTTGTAAACTCTTCAAGGGGAATTATATATGCCGGAAACGAGGAAGATTATGCAGAAAAGGCAGAAAGAGCTGCAAAATTTTTGCAAAACCAAATGGAGCCTTGGGTGGATGCTGTCTGTGATTGACGGTTATCTCATTCTCACATTGTAGATTACAAATCCGGGTCTGATATCTTGTGGTGCAGCTTGCGGATTATAGTAGAACTTCGCTGTATTTGTGCCATTTTTAAGATTTTGTGCAGGAATTTCTACCATTGTATATTCTTTGCCCCAGCCTCTGCTATTTTCCGGTTTAGGAATAGGAAACATTTGCCCGCCATTTATCTGTACAACCGCTTCACCTGAAACATCAATCCCTTCTTCATCAAAAATAAAACTGACTTTATCTTGACCCATAAGGTTTATGTTAAAACTTAAATCATCCGATTCGGTCCTACCCAAGATTTTTCCCAACTCAACCAGTATCGGAGTTTCTTCTGTTTTAGGTTTGGAATTATCCCAGCTAAATACTTGTACACTCCCATCCATACTTGCACCAAAATGATAATCAAGATGTTCAATAGCATATTGTCTAGCACGTGGATCGGTCATTACATTGTAAAAATAGTAATCAGCCAACAGCCATCCGCGCGGATTGTTTTTAATGGTGGCAATAAATTCGTCTGTTGTATATCCGCTCACCTTTTTGCCATCCGGTTGATTTTGAACATACTTCTTTTGTATGCCATCATATATCATTTGCCTAAACCATCCTAATTTTGCTGTATCAATCCCCATATAAAGTCTTATAGAATTGGGAACTGTAGATAACACAACATCACCGGGTGCCATATTCTGTTTAACGTATGCAATTGGGTCTTTCCAATTTGTGTAATACCATTCAGATATTTGCCTATCTACAATTTGACCGTGATTTGTGTTGTTTAAAAACGCTTTGATATTTTTGGGATTTAATAGAAATATGCCTAAAGCCAGCACTGCCATAAATGCAAAAGAAGTTTGAGGAAAATTAGGTTTCTTTAGTAAGCTAATAAATACTTTGTCAATGATCCACCATATACCGTAAGCAGCCGCAATAAAATAAAAAGGTATTATGAAATACAAATATCGGCTCACCGCAGGCTCTCTGAAAACAAAGGAGAATAAAATGAATAGGAATACAAAATGTGCTGTTAGGTATAGCGCAGAACGTTTGTTCTTAATGAACGCAACTACAAAACCGATGCTAGCCAATATATAGAGATAATTTCCATCTGTCTTTAACACATTCATATATAAGTCGTAAGACAAATAAGGGTCTGACTTCCATAATGACAAAATTCTAGTTAAATCAGGAACAACCCCATTGACGATATTGGGTGGCAGTAGCACTCCAAGAAACTTCTTTGCCATAGCATTGCCAGCTCCGGTAAATAAAAAGCCAAAGGACAAGAAAAGTGGAACAAAAACTAAATACTTGTTCAATATTTTTTTATCTCCCGTAAAGAGATTTCCTATCCACACAACGGCCCCATAAAATGACCATCCAAAAACAATAAATACAGTAAGTTGATGATTGAGCAGAGAGCATACGAATGATATAAGTAATAATAACAAGGTTTTTATGTCCAATTGAATACCTGATACAATCTTGAAATCATTTTTTATAGAAATATTTCCTTCAAAAATCTTCAATAAAAGCCAATGCATCCAAAGATAAAAAGGCAAGAAAGTAGCATAGTTTCTCACAGTTCTGCCCCAATAAATGGCATATAGGGAAACTGCAAACAAGAAAATTGCAGTGAAAGCAATCCTACTGTCAAACAGTTTCTTAGCTACAAAATACATTGGTATCAATGAAGAAGCAGCAAACAATGCCATTGCAACACGGGCACTTGTTTCATTCACCCCAAAAATGCCCATTGCTACAACTTCAACTAATGTGGTGAAAATGCCATTGAAACCGTCAATATTATGCAATCCTTTTCCTCTCAAAAAATCAGCAGCAGGCAAAACATGTAAATATTCATCAAACCAAAATGAGACCCTGCCTGCACCCCATACCCTGAGTATGAGAGCCAAGAGAGTGAATGTGCCTAAAAACCACCAAGTACGAGTTTCTACGCTTGCCCAAAAAGATATTGTTTTTTTTGGCGGAACTGGAGTGAATTTCTTGTCCTGAACTTTATGTTTAATGGGGTGTTGTTTTGCCATATTGCATCATTACAGTGTGGTTTCAAATATGAGGAAATTTAATGAAACACTAACAGCACAATTAATGAGATGCAATTGTTGATTTGAATAATGTTATTCAAACCTTAGCCAATGGGTTACTTCCTTTATTTCAAGTTCCCGTTGTGCCAAATAGCGCAATCTCTTCAAATTCCAGTGCTCAAAAATAAGAGCTGTATATTTCTCAGAAGAGAATTGATGGTGAAACAGCCAATCTTTTTTGTGTATCAAAATATGTTTTTGCAAATACAATGCATTGTCTGTAAGTCTGAAATTGCTTGCGCTAACACTGTCATTCCATGTATGAAAATAGATTTTTCGTAATCCGTTTTCTGCAATATATGGGCGAAGGTAAAAACGCTGACTATACTCATCATTTAAGAATTCTGCATCCGCAATAAAATGCACTTCACGCCCTTTTACAACACTCATTACCCTATGTTTGTTGATAGAATGTAATACAGCAAAATCTTGATGATTTATTTTATAAATCCTAAAGACAGCGGTGGACATAAAGAGCAACAACACACACATTGTTACATACAAATATGACTTCCGTGCTGAATACAACCACATTGTTAATCCTAAAATAAATAAGTAAATCAGAACTAATTGAAGTGGGGTGATATACAAATGCTCAAAACTCGAATAAGGCAACGCTTGCATTGTTCTTACAGTCCACAATATAAATTCTATGCTCAAAGAAGTAACCCAAACAATCACACTGCCAAGTATAGGTATCCAGAAGAAAGACACGCTAGTAATCAACGCCAGCATGACGATAAAAATAACCGGAATTACCACTAAGTTAGAAAGCAGGAAATACAATGGAAATTGATAGAAATAGAAAATACCTAAGGGAAAAGTTGCAATTTGGGCAGCAAGCGAAACTGCAATCAATTCCCATATATATTTTGTAACTTTAGTCTTGGGTAAATACCAATGTCTGATTTTGGGTTGAAAATATACGATTCCTAATACCGCAGTATATGAAAGTTGAAAACTTACACTTACTATCAACAAAGGATTTACCAATAATATAAGAAATGCAGATGCAAAAATGCTGTTGTAAATATTTGGCTTTCGCTTAAAAATCACACTAAGTTGCACTACTGAAAACATAATCGCAGCACGTTGCACTGAAGGCGACATACCGGTTACAAATGCGTAAGCCCAGATTCCTACAATAACCAACATGCTTTTCAATATTGATTCATATCGGAAATTGCTAAAAACCTTTCCCAAATTGCTAAGAATCAAAAAAATAATTCCCACATGCAAACCTGACACTGCCAATACATGTAAAGTGCCCGTTTTAGAAAAAGAATCTACTATTTCTGTATTCAAATTGTTTCTATATCCAACCAAAAGAGCTTCTGCAAATCCTTTGTGCTCCGTCTTTGGAAAGAGTTCTCCAATAGTCGCTATAATCGACTGACGCACTCCGGATGCAACTCGTGTTACCGAGTTTTGAAATGAACCCGTAGTTTTCCAATCTGTTTCATTCAAAAAGACTTGGTAGTAAATATTCTGATAACTCAAGAATCTCTTGTAGTCAAACTCACCAGGGTTTCGTGGCGTTGGTACTTCTTGGATATTCTCAGCATGAATAATTATTTCATCGCCTATTCTAAGATTTTGTTCTACAGGCTTTCTAAAATAAGCAAGTACACTACCGGCACTTTTAACAATTTGTCCGACAGAGTCAATAGTGCCTTTGACTTTCAGCTTGACCCTTACAAAATTTTCTCTATCATAAGGTTCTTCATTTACTTGAGTCAATAAAAACGCTGAATTATCATTTTTTGTAAAATGATTTGGTGAGTTGAGTTCATTATAATTCAATTGCCTAAAACTTCCCAATGCAAATAATAGTGTAAACAATGCGATGCCATACAAGACATCGAGACTATATTTCTGAGGCTTTTTTCGAGTGAAAAAATAAACCGGTACTAATATGAATGCCGGAATAAAGAGAAGTAACCCTTGATTCGCATCATCTACGAGATAAAGAGCTGTGAAGACACCAAATATATAGGGAATAATCATCCTTATATAATGTATGTTGTGCCAATTGAACATAGCTCATGGCGATTAAAGGTTTAAAAGGATTATGATTACACTCCAAAAGCCGGATATTTTTCCGGATTATAGTTGTGCATCATTGTATAAATGGTGTTGAATACATCTTCTGCATTGCACTTAGAGAAATAATCTCCGTCAGAGCCATAGGCAGGTCTGTGTTCTTTCGCTGTGATAGTAACGGGTTCAGCATCAAGGTACTGAAAGGCTTGTTGAACTTCCAACACTTGTTGCATCATAAATGAAGTAGTTCCACCGGGTACATCTTCGTCCATAAACACAACTTTGTTGGTTTTCTTTACAGATGCTGCAATGCTGTGATGAATATCAAAAGGAAGCAGGGTTTGTACATCAATCAACTCAACAGATATTCCAAATTCTGCCAATTGTTTTATGCCTTCTTGAGCAATTCTCAAACTAGAGCCATAACATACAATAGTTACGTCAGTTCCTTCATGTAAAATCTCTGGAACTCCAAATGGCACTGTAAATTCACCAATATTATCCGGTAGTTTTTCTTTTAGTCTGTATCCATTCAAACATTCAACAACTAAAGCAGGCTCGTCAGATTTAAAGAGTAAGTTATACATTCCGGCAGCCTGCACCATATTTCTTGGCACACACACATGCATTCCCCTTACGAGATGTATAATACCTGCCATATAGGAGCCTGAATGCCAAATTCCTTCTAATCTGTGTCCACGTGTACGAACAATAACAGGTGCTTTTTGTCTGCCTACGGTTCTATATTGTACTGTTGCAATATCATCACTCATAATTTCCAGAGCATAAAGCAAATAATCTAAATATTGAATCTCTGCAATGGGTCTTAAACCTCGCATTGCTGCCCCAAGCCCTTGACCTACTATACTCAATTCGCGAATTCCTACATCTGATACTCTTAATTCGCCATATTTATCTTGCAACCCTGCAAAACCTTGGTTGACATCTCCAATTTTACCAACGTCTTCACCAAATGCAATAAACTCAGGATACTTTTCAAGATTTTTGTCAAAACAAGCATTGACGATTTCGCGTCCGTCTAACAAAGGAGAGTTATCACTGTATTCTGCAGGAATTATTTCTTGATTAAAAACATTGCTGTCAGACTGACTATACAAGTTTGAGCTATATCTCTCTTTGTTTTGTGCAATAATTTTATGATAGAAATCAAGTAAAGATTGCCTTGCATTTGTTTGCACTTTTTGTAGATGTGTACCTCGAAGTGCTTGATGAACAGCAGTCAATGTTTCCTTACGAATTGCGTTTTTATCAGCTTTTAATTCATTGGCTAAATCTGCAGCTGGCGCATAATCAGAAGCCAAGTTTTGCAATAGCTCAATTGCTGTGTTTTTATCTTGATTCATGGAATCCATGAATTCTTTCCATGCTTCATCCTTCTGGTTTTTAACAAACTCCAATGCGTCATCTTCCACCTTGAGCACTTCTTCTTCCGTTGCAATTCCATTTGAAATCATCCATTTGCGCATTTGAAGATTACAATCATATTCAGCTTCCCAAGCTAATCTTTCTTTGGACTTGTATCTTTCATGAGAACCTGATGTAGAGTGCCCTTGAGGTTGGGTTAATTCTGTTACATGCACAACGACCGGAGTATGTTCAGAACGGCAAACTGCAGCTGCTTCTTCATAAACTTTGCAAAGCGCGGCATAATCCCAACCTTTGACAGTAAAAAGCCTGATGCCCTTTTTGTCGCCATCAGTAACAAACCCGCTCAAAAGTGCAGACAAATCTTCCTTGGTTGTTTGGTATTTTGCAGGTACAGAAATTCCATATTGGTCGTCCCAAATGGACATCAACATTGGTACTTGCATAACTCCGGCAGCATTCATTACCTCCCAGAACCCTCCTTCAGAAGTACTCGCATTGCCGATTGTGCCAAACGCAATCTCATTGCCATTAATAGAGAAATCTGTTCTGTCTTTCAACTTTGGATTTTGTCTGTATATTTTAGATGCATACGCTAACCCAAGCAAACGCGGCATTTGCCCTCCGGTTGGTGAAATGTCGGCAGATACATTATATTTATCAGTTTGAGACAGCCATTGCCCATTTTCATCCAGAAACTGAGATGCAAAGTGCCCGTTCATAGACCTTCCGCCAGAATTTGGATCTGCCTCAATATCAGGGTGTGCATACAATTGAGCAAAAAACTGTTTTACAGTATTTATGCCTTTGGCAAACATAAAAGTCTGATCTCTGTAGTAGCCGGAACGGAAATCACCTTTGTTAAAAACCTTAGCCATTGCAATTTGAGGCACTTCTTTGCCATCTCCAAAAATTCCGAATTTGGCTTTTCCTGTAAGCACTTCTTTGCGGCCTATCAAACTTGCATGACGGCTCTTAACTGCCCATTTGTAATCTTCCAACACTTCTTTTTTGAACTCTTCAAAAGATAGAGTTGAATCTGTAGCTTGCATCTTAGTCATAACTGATGTTTTATACCTTAACCTTATTTAAGGTCGTGCAAAAATAAACAAATATTGCTAAGGATTCGAACTTGGATTCTCGAGGCTAAACGCCCATAATATTTACATACATTTCTATACTTCACAAGATTAGAATGTTAGATTTTGCCATAGAAAGGGAAAATTCAACAGTAACATTTATCGCACATCATATACTTTTGCCCCCATGTCCACACTACGCTCAATGACAGGATTTGGATTTGCCGAAGGCTCAAATGGGAATCTGAATATTAAAGTTGAAATACGTTCTCTCAATGGAAAGTTTTTTGAATGTAACATCCGTACTCCTAAAATATTCCGTGATAAAGAAACCGAGATAAGACAATGGGCAACCGAAAAAATTGGTCGAGGCAGTATTCAAATCAATATCACTGCTGAGTTTTTGAATCAAGAAAACCTTTCTAGCCAACTTTCTATTAATCATGCAATTGCGCTGCAATACAAGAAACAGATTGATGAATTTTTAACTCAATTACAAATACCACAACCCGACATTTTTCAATATATAATGCAATTGCCAGAAGTTATAAAAATTGAAGAGAATAAGACAGAAAGCGAAGATTGGAAACTGGTAATGCAAGTGTTGGAAAATGCCTTTGAACAATTTGATGATTTTAGATTAAAAGAAGGAGTTGCTTTGGCTACAAATCTTTCAGAACATGCCCAAGCTATCAATAAACACTTGCAATCCATCATTGCTTTAGATCCTGAGAGAAAAACCAATATACAATCTAAGCTTCAAAAGTCAATCGAGGAGATTGGCGATAAAGCCAAAGCAGACCCCACTCGCTTTGAATACGAATTGTTGTACTATTTAGAAAAGTTAGATATTGGAGAAGAAGTGAGCCGATTGGGTCATCATATCCAATATTTTTTAGACACAATAAAAGGAGAAGCATCCGGTAAAAAATTAGGTTTTATCAGCCAAGAAATGGGAAGAGAAATTAATACTCTTGGCTCTAAGGCTAACTATTTCTCAATGCAAAAACATGTTGTAGAGATGAAAGATGTTTTAGAAAAAATCAAAGAACAGACACTCAATGCACTCTAAAGGACATCGTCAAATTCTGTAATTTCAGCATCCCCCCATAATTCTTCTATTGCATAAAAATTTCTTTTGGGCTCAACAAAAATATGTGCAACTACATTTATGTAATCTATCAATACCCACTCATTTCGTTCAGTTCCCTCAATATGCCAAGGTTTTTCTTTGAGTTTCTTTCTAACTGTTTCTTCAACACTGTCTGCAATAGACTCTACATGTCTGTCAGAAGTGCCATGGCAAATAACAAAGCAATCCGTGAAGCCTGATTTGAGTTTTCTAAGGTCAAGAATTTTAATACTCTTTGCTTTCTTTTCTTGCATTTCTGCAACTATCCCCATGACCAAAAGGTCGGTTTCATCAGATTTCTTTTTATTCATATAAAGATATTAATTTTGCGCCCATAAATTTTAATTGATTTTGAAAGGGACAAATTTATACAAGGAAGAGATAATTGCAGGTTATCGTTGCAAGTTTTTTGATTCAGTAGGTTCTACCAATGATTTCGCAAAAGAAATTTTAGAGGAAATAACAGCCTACCTACCTGCTACCATTATTGCCGATCATCAAACTGACGGCAAGGGACAAATGGGCAATCACTGGGAATCTGAAGAAGGCAAAAATTTATTGCTAACCGTAGTTATGAAGCCAAACTTCAGCCTGTCGGAAGCTCTTTTTAGAATCAATTATATATTGACCTATAGCATGATTTGCACACTACGTAGTGCATTTAACATGCCTGCACAGCTAAAATGGCCTAATGATATTTTTCTTGAAGATAAAAAGATTGCAGGGATTTTGGCTGAGACCACCATTGCCGGAGAGAAAATTAACACCATAATTGGTGGTATTGGTTTGAATGTAAATCAGACTTTCAAAGACACACAATCCAAATTCCCTGCAATTAGTATGAAAGACTATGCAGGCAAAGAGTTTGATATATCGCTTGTTATTGAAGAATTTCTAAAAAATTTGCGTGAAGTTACTGACAAGACCTCTTTTTCTTCTTTAAATTTTTTAGAAGAAAAAATAAGTCAACTGCTTTGGAATAGAAACTTGCAACAGGAGTTTGTTGAACGAGACACAAATAAAAAGATTTATGCATTTCCTGACAAGTTTTGTTCTGACCACCGTTTGCTTGTAAAACATAACGGAATTTTCAAAAAACTTACTCGTGAAAACTATCAATGGTTGCCTTGATTTGTGTTGACATTGGCAACCAGAACTTAAAATTTGCCAAGTTCAGCGCAAATGGAGATATGATTGAAGTGCAATCAACTCCAAAAACAAATTCACTTTCAATACTGGACACACTGTCAAACCAAGTTCCAATCATCCTCTCTGATGTGAGTGGAATTACAGACTCAATGGAGTTAAAAAATACAATCACACGTGTGCATGCGGAGTTAAAATTGCCTTTCAGCATAGGATATAATTCAACAACAACATTGGGCACAGACCGATTGTGCAGTATTGCCGGTGCGTCATATTTAAAACCCCAAAGTAATTGTTTGGTATTTAATTTAGGTACATGTCTTACCATTGATTTTATTGATGATGCAGGTAATTATAAAGGTGGAAATATTTCACCGGGTTTGACGTTACGATATAAATCTTTGCATGAATTTACTGCAAAATTACCCATGATTGCCCCCACCGATTCAACAGAGTTAATTGGTAAAAATACCTCTAGCGCCATTTCAAATGGGGTTCAAAACGGATTATTGGCTGAATTAGAATTCTATATTAATAGGTTTGCAAGTACCGCTCCTCAGCTTAATATATTTTTGACCGGAGGGGATGCAGTTTATTTTGAGAAGCAACTAAAAACAAAGATATTCGCAGCGCCCTATTTAACCCTGTACGGACTATTCAATATTGCAAAATTTAATGGCATCATATAAACAAACACTTCTTGCTGTCTTTTCAACTCTTACAATCGGGTTGCTGCATGCTCAAAATAACACCAACTCTCCTTATGCATATTCGGGTATTGGCGAAACAGAATATGGCTATATGATTCATAACAAAGCATTAGGTGGTGTTGCATCTTCAGTCTTTTCAAATAATCGTTACAATTTGGTAAACCCTGCGACTTTGGGTTTTATTGACAAAACAATCATAGATTTTGGTTTCAAAATTGAAAAAGGAACCCTGTCAACAGGTAGTGCTCACCGCGATTTCAACAATGGAAATTTTAATTATTTTAGTTTGGCTTTTAGAACATTGAACTTTAAAACCAGGCATAAAACAGACACATTATTCAATGCTGATCAATCAATTAAAAAAATCAGAAAATCAGAAAATCTTTTTAGTTGGGTTGCCGGTGTTTCTATTTCTCCTTATAGCAATATAGGAGGGGATTTTCAACAAAAACATGACACTTCTTTTGCATCATCCTTGATACTGCACAATGCATCCGGAGATTTGACTAGTGTTGGATTTAATAATGGTTTTAAAATTGGTGAATATGCAAGTTTGGGATATACGCTCTCTTTTATTTGGGGGCAAGTAAACAAAAACAAATTGGTTACATTTCCTGACTCACAAAACATTACTACAATTCAAGATTTGAAATTCACTGAATACAATGGTTTTGAACATAAGTTTGGATTAGGATTTAACATTCCTATTCAAAACAAATCAATTGTCAGTGCAGGAATGAGCTATAGACTTTCTCATTATTTAAATACAACGCAAACGCGGGTTGTCAGAAGTTCTGATTATAACATACAAGGTGTTTTGGTTCCATTAGACACAATTTTATTTACCGAAGGCAACAGAAGTAGTTCGCAGATACCGTCTTTTATGAGTGTTGGCTTAACCTATACACTTAAAGAAAAATTTAGTATTGGTGGAGAATATTCGTTCCAAGATTGGTCAAGTGTCATTGGCAAAGGCTGGACGGATGAGTTTGCTAAATACTCGAGAATCAGCATCGGACTAACCATTAATCCTGAGTCCAAACCAACATTGAGCATGCATAATCCCGAAATATATGTTGGTTTTACATCTGCTAAGCTGAGCGCAGTGTATCATAATGCAGCGGGCAAAATTGAACCAATCAAAGAGACTGGCATATCTTTTGGAATAGGTTTGCCTATCGTAAGAGATGTATTTACAATGGATGGTAAAAGAGAAAAATACAAGTCTATGCTCTATCTTTCTGGTGAATACCTTAAAAGAGGAGAAATAACAGACGGAAGAATTAGAGAAGACTTATTTAGAATCTCTGTAGGACTATCACTTACAGATTTATGGTTTATTAAGAGAAAATACAGATAAGTAACATGAAAAAGACCCACAGCATATTCATTAAAATGAACAAAGTTATTGTTTTAACATTGGTTCCACTATGGGCGTGTGCAGGCAACAAGACAGTTGCAACACCCAACAACACAAACCAACATAGTACCGACACGCAAATCACTGAGAATCCTCCTCCGGCTAATAGACCGGTTGAATGCTTACATCCTTTTGGAGAAAATCCTGAAGATTCGTTAGAAATGCGTAGAATCTTTTCTCTATATCAAGAAGGATATAGAAACAAACAGTACATGAGTGTTTATCCGCTTTGGCAACAAATTATGGCTAAAGCACCTTGTGCAAGATTGGGACCTTATGTTGAGGCAGAAACATTTTTTCCTCTGTTTCTAGCTGACAGCACATTAAAAGACAGACATGCAATTCTATTAGACTCATTCTTGGGTGTATTTCCTCAACGTATTAAATTTCACGGAGATGAAGGAGTTGTAAAAGGAAGATGGGCATATTATTTAAGCTTTTACCGTCCCAAAGAATACCAAAAAGTTATTGAACTCAGTGAACGTGCCATTGCATTAGAACAAAACAAACTTGAATATATTGTTCCTTCTACCTACATGAGTGCGATATTTAGTGCGTTTATTGATAAAAAAGCTACCAAAGAAGATATACTGAACGCGTATGATAAGATAGGGAACATCATGGATTTTAATGTAAACGCAAACGGTCCTTATGTACCTTATTGGAAGCAAACACAAGACTATATAGAAAACAACCTAAAAGGCTTTATTCAGAGTGAAGACATCGATCAAATTTTTCTTCCGCGTCTGAAAGCCAATCCAAATGACACAAATCTGCAAGAAAAAATAGTCAAGTTATACAGAGGAGCACAAGCATATAACAACCCAAATTATATTTCAGTGCTTAAAACAATATTTGAGAGGAATCCTGATGCTAAAACTGCTGAAGAGCTTGCCAAATACTTTGATAACAACAATGATTTAAAAGCTGCAAATCTTTATTACGAAAAAGCGGCTGACCTTTCTGACGATCCAAAGAAAAAAGAAGCATTGTATATCAGAATTTCATCTAATATGTTGAAAGCAAATAACTATGCACAAGCTCAAACCTATGCAAACAAAGTATTGTCTATTAATGGTCAAAATGGCTATGCGCTTATAATAATTGCAATGGCAAAATACAACGAAGCTGTTACCAATTGCACTGACCCGTTTGACAAAAAGGCTGCTGCTTGGGTGGTAATTGATTTATTGCAAAAAGCAATTAGCGTTGACCCCTCTGTGAAAGATGATGCACAAAGTCGCATTAATACTTATCAAAAACATGCACCTGACAAGGAGCTTGCTTTCTTTAAAGGCATTACAGAAGGACAGGCATACACCGTAGGTTGTATGAATGCTACTACTACGGTTAGGTTCTACGAATAAAACGTTAAAACTTTTTATTCGATTTAATTTTCCCTTGTTCCAACATTAAGAATACATTTTTGTATTTTGACAACAAACACTTTTGCATAATAGCAATGTAAGCAATGCAGATATGCTGCTCATTTCAATACAAGTCAAAGAAATAAAATTGCTGCAAGTAGCCTTTTTATCGAAAGTTGAACGCTATATTTGCTTGTATCTTATACTATGAGAGTTCGTATTGTCCTATTCTTGTGCTTTGCACTTTTGACTTCTTTCCAAGCATTGTCATACGGAGATGTTTCTATGCTTACCGGTAGAAACCATGCATCAATAGGGCAATTTGGCAAAATGAATGTCCTTGCAGGTCAGAAATATCGGGATTGGAATATTGAGGGAGGATTAGGCTTGGTATATAGCCGCACAATGCAAAATAGCCTCGAAGCAATGAGGTTTAAATTATCAAGACAAGTTGAAGTTAAGGATATAAACTTTAACACTTCTTTGTTTTATCAGTGGATGCCATATTCTGAGAATTTTTATGTCAATCAGTTTGGGATGCTTCTACAACATCAACATAAAAAATGGGATTATATCTTAGGGGTTAATTCAATGTTTATACAATTGCGAAAGCAGAATCAAACAGCAAATTCATTCCGCAAAACCCTCTGGGAGCCATTCAATGTTTTGTATAGCCTTACATACAAACAAGCTATTCATAAGAAAGTTGACGTCAAAGCTACCATTACCAATTTTGACTATTTTTTGATTTATCAAGAAACAAATCCGTTTATCCTTTTAGGTGGTTCTTATAACATCAATCCTAAACAAATTGTATTTCTTGATGTTGCATACCAAGAAGCAGGCTTGTTAAACATACGGGTTCAATCATTTGGGTATTATATTAGGCTTGGTTTTAGATACGGTATTACAAATAAGTAAGAGAAAGGACATGGTGTTTTTCAAACTACATTCAGAGTCAACTTTACACCATAAGAAAGCCTTCGTATTGTTGCCTGTATTGTGTGTTTTATTAAGTTCTTGTATTAAAGAAGCAGACTTTTCCGGATTTATTCGCTCTACAGACAGGGTGGAAGAAAGATTTCAGCAATCAATGGCATGGAATCAAAGTCATTCATACAAAAATATTGTTTTTCCTTCTGATGACTACAAACTTCTCATCACGGCTGATGTGCATATAGGAGGACCCAAAACACATCAAAATTTATTGAGTTTTGTGAATCGTGCTAAGTTACCCGACATTGCAGCTGCTGTTTATGTTGGTGATTTAGCAACAGGAAGAGAATCAGATATTACACTTTTTCAGTCCTTGTTGCCTTCCGACTCTATTACACCAAACTTCGTTATGGTAGGTAACCACGAACTGTATTTTGATGGGTGGAAAGCATTCTACAATCTGTTTGGCAGTTCTACCTACTACTTTACTATTACTACACCAAACAAAAAGGATTTGTTCATTTGCTTAGATTCAGGAGGCGGTACACATGGAGAAAGTCAATTGGCTTGGCTAAAAGAAATGCTCGATAAGTTGCGCTCTCAATATGACCGCTGTATTGTTTACTCCCATAGTAATTTGTTTCGCAAACACCATACAGCATCAACAAGCCCTACAATGGATGAGTTGTTTGTATTGCTGGATATTTTTGAAACGTACAAGGTTGATATGGTCATTACAGGGCATGACCATAAACGCGACATAAAACAACTGGGGAATATACAATACATTGTCTTAGACGCATTACGAGATGATGCAAAAAATGCTTCTTATATGCTTTTGCACAAGAATCATACGGGATTATACTTTCAGTTTATCAAACCTTGAGTACCTGACTTTATTGATTTTCAGGTAGCATAAAATCACTGCTATCCAAACTCATACTGTCTTGTTCTTGAACAGGATACTTGCCTTTAATAATAGAGTAATCTTTGTCAAAAGTGTTACTTAGCCAAATACCAATACCCACCAATAGACAGATAAAGAGAACAAAAATGATAAGTTTAGAAGTTTTATTTTTCATGTGGTTTTATCCAAGAGTATTACAGATTTTCCATTGTGTTCAACAAATCCTGCAAAGTCTCTCTTCTTCTAATCAATTTAGCTTTGCCATTCTTAATCATCACCTCTGCAGGTCTATAACGAGAGTTGTAATTCGATGCCATTGAAAATGCATAAGCACCCGCATTAAGGAAACACAAAATATCTCCTTCATGTACCTCACTCATTTTCCTGTCCATACCGAAAGTATCCGTTTCACAGATATATCCGACAACAGAATATATACGTTGTTTTCCTTCAGGATTGCTAACATTGACAATATGATGATAAGCATCATACAATTTGGGACGTATTAAATGGTTAAATCCTGAGTCAACACCTGCAAACACTGTAGAAGTTGTTTGTTTGACAACATTCGTTTTTACAAGAAAATATCCGGCTTCACTTACTAAAAACTTGCCCGGCTCAAACCATAGTTCAAGTTCTCTTCCATATTCTTTACAAAACTTTTTGAACCTATCGGCTATTTTATTTCCAATTTCTTCAATCTCTGTAATGACCTCATCCGGTTTGTATGCAATTTTAAAACCACTACCAAAATCCATGTACTGTAAATCAGTGAATTCAGCAGCGGCATCAAACAAGAGTTCTGCGCCATATAAGAATACGTCTGCATCCAAAATATCGGAACCTGTGTGCATGTGTAGTCCTTCTACCTTGATGTTGTAGCTTTTGACGATTCTGCTTATGTGTCGAACTTGATGAATGGAAATACCAAATTTTGAATCAATATGACCTACTGAGATATGTGCATTTCCACCCGCCATGATGTGTGGATTTAGTCGAACGCAAACAGGAATTTTATTGCCGTATTTATTGCCAAATTGCTCTAAAACCGAAAGGTTGTCAATATTGATTCTTACCCCTTCTTTTACTGCCATGTCGATTTCTTCCATTGAAACACAATTTGGAGTATAAAGAATTCTTTCCGGAGCAAATCCGGCTTTAAGTCCAAGCCATACTTCTTGAATAGAAACTGCATCTAATCCTGAACCCATTTTGTTAAACTCTTTTAACACGGCAATATTTGTCAATGCTTTACAAGCATAATTTAAACGTACCTTTATACCTGGAAATGCTTTGTATAATCTCTTATATTGACGCTCAAAGATAGCTGCATCATAAACATAAAGCGGGGTGTCAAACTCTTTTACTAAGTCATTCACTGCTACACCTCCAATACAATATTTTCCTTCTATCAATTCCATAAGGGGGGCAAAGGTATGATTTTAAGAAAAAACAGTTCTGCAATCAATATACTTTTTTCAAGGCTCTATTTAAGGTCTAGGGAAGATTGTGCAAGAGTTGCTTGCCTTATTCATTCTTTATTAAAGTTGCATGAAACAAAATATCTCCTCCTTGTTGTATGGTGTTGTAATATTTATGCTCTTGAACTGTCAATCCCATTGCATTGAAATAATCAAACTGCCCTTCATTTTCTGCTTCAAATACAGAGCAAGTGATATAATGTAACACACAACCCTTTTTCAGAAAAGGAAGTGCATGCTTCACAATACTTCGTTGCAATCCGGCATAATGTTCGACCTTGTTACACTTAAATCCAAGTATATTTTCAGGATTTCTACGCCATACTCCACTGCCGGAACATGGCACATCTGCAACGATTGTGTCAAAGTATGGATTTGAAACAGTTATTTGCTTTGTTTTATTTTGAAATGTAATGTCTTGAAGGTGTTCTGCAACATTGACTTCAGCAGCTAAAAATTCATCTATACCTTGATTCGCGGCTCTTTCTTGCAAATTTTCAAGTATAGAGCGTCTCACATCTGAAACATAGAATTGACAAGCAGAGTTACGTTCTTGCAGGTGTAAAACTTTGCCTCCTGCTCCTGCACATACGTCCCAACATTTACCACTAATTTCTATGTGCTTACAAATTTCTTGGGATGATAAATCCTGTACTTGAATCAATCCCATATTTATCAATTGTTCTAAGGGAGTTGCAGTGCCAACTGAAAATGTATTATCTGCAACTTCTTTTGCATTGCTTAAAACTGATAAATCAATCGTCTCTGCCATGCCTTTTTTTGTTTTTCTAAAGAACACCAATCCCGGCTGTATCACACTTTTGGCATACTCAATAACATCAAGCTCTTTGCTGAAATACATCCTGCATGGGAAAAAGTCGTTAAATCCATGCTCAGAATGTAAGATAGCTTGTTCTATATTCTCAAAATGTTCATCTTTTATAGGTATATCAGTGCTTTGAATCAGTCCTTTGCTGCGAAATGCAAGTCTGATTTTTTCTTCAATTCCCAATTTCGGCAACGTATTTCCAAATCTAAAATAACAGTAACACGCTTCGCGAATATTTTTACGGTCACGACTTCCAATCTTTTTATTCTTCTTAAAAAATTTAGATAAAAATAAATGAAAGGGTAGGCTAAAGTCATACGCAGCAATAAGTTCCACTGCTGTACTGATATGCTTGTCAATGATTGCCACGCATTAATTAATTTTTTCCAATTCAAAATCAGCATTAAGCCTTAGTAGATTCACAAACTTATTCGCGTATGAATCATTGCTCATATGGGTAAATTGAAATGAAGTATGTTTTAAAGGAAAAATATTGTCCTGAATATATGCGCCAAAATTACTTCCAAACGCAGACAGTGCTTCTACAAAGAAAAGTGCTTGGTCATATCCTATATAGGATAATTTCCCAGGCATCCCGCCATATTTATAAGAGTAATTTTCATTAAACAATAATATCTCAGAATCTTGTTGATTAACCGTGTTGTTATTATAAAACATCAAGTTGCATTTAGCCCAAGTAGCAAAAGGAATAATAGGGAAATCAAACCAATCGTCTAATCCCACAACCTGTACATGCTTCTTGCCTGCGACCAAGTTCAATAAATGATGAACTGAGACATCCGATTTTACAGGTGCGATTACAATAATGTCTTTTCCATCTGCAATCGTAGATTTTAATGCATCAAGTGTTACAGTAGGAAGTGTTTTTTTCATTTCAGTAAAAGCACGTACAAACGCTCTTCTGGCGGGGAAACCCTCAGCAGTATTGTCATTATATAAAACAAATTTATGCGAACCATAATATCGAATTAATTGTAAAGCAGCAAAATAATGGCGGTTGCTGTCATCGGATACAGGATTGAAAACCGGAACTGAAGTTCTGTTCTTTTTTGCATAAAACCTAAGGGGGCTGACAAGTGGAATTCCATATACGCTACAGTGTCGTTCTACTAATCTTAATTCATGGTCATACACTGGACCTATGATGAGGTGTATTTTTTTTAAATAGTCTTGTTTTAAAAGGTTTGCAACAACATTGGAGTCATTTTGGGAGTCAAAAACTTCTGTATGCACATTAACACCTTTATTTCTCAATTCTTCTAATGCCAATTCCACTCCTTCGAAGTACTCCATAGATACACTTCTGAGTTGTTCACTCAGCTTGCCGTCTTTGTTAAAACAAAATGGCAGTATCACTGCGATTTTATATTCGTCCACATTGGAAGCAGGAACTTGAAATGTTTGTCCCATAAAAACAACGGTATTGTTTTTATTATGCTTCTGATTTTTTTTGTTGTCGGTAACTACCACCACACCATTGGATTGCGTGTTGTGATTGGTTTGAATATCTTCAACCGGTTGTAATACAACCTCGCTCTTTCTTGTAGCACTTAGCGTACCGCAAGAAACAATCAGCAGAATACAAGAAATATATAAGAGGGATTTATTCCCACTCAATTGTTGCAGGTGGTTTAGAACTGATATCATATACTACTCTATTTATACCTTTCACATTATTAATAATTTTGTTGGAAATAGCAGCCAGAAGTTCATAAGGAATATGCACCCAATCTGCTGTCATTCCATCTGTAGAAGTTACTGCACGCAAACATACCGCATTTTCATAGGTCCTTTCGTCTCCCATCACACCAACACTTTGTACAGGTAGGAAAATAGCACCTGCTTGCCATATTTTATCATACCATCCTGAAGCCTTCAGTTCATTGATATAAATGCTGTCTGCTTCTTGCAGTGTTTTGATCTTTTCTTTTGTAATAGTTCCCAAAATTCTGATAGCTAATCCGGGTCCGGGGAAAGGATGTCTGCCAATGATTGTATGAGATAATCCCATCTCAGTACCAACTTTACGTACCTCATCTTTGAACAGATTGCGTAGAGGTTCCAGAATTTTTAAATTCATTTTTTCAGGCAAGCCACCAACATTGTGGTGAGATTTAATGGTAGCAGAAGGTCCGTTCACTGAAACAGACTCAATAACATCAGGATAAATAGTTCCTTGTGCTAACCACCGTGCTCCTTCTACTTGCATAGCTTCTTTATCAAACATTTCTACAAACACCCTGCCAATGATTTTGCGTTTTTGTTCAGGGTCGCTCACTCCTTCAAGCTGTGAATAAAAAGCCTCTGATGCATCCACGCCCTTTACATTCAAATTGAGGCTTTGATACGCTTGCAATACTTCTTCAAACTCACCTTTCCTTAATAGTCCGTGATTAATAAAGATACAATGTAAGTTTACTCCAATTGCTTTTGAAATTAAGACCGCTGCTACGCTTGAATCCACACCTCCCGACAATCCAAGAATCACCTTGTCATTGCCTACCGTTTGTTTTATTTGCTCAACGGTTTCTTGAACAAAGTTTGCAGGAGTCCAATCACCATTGCACCCACAAATATGATACACAAAGTTTTGCAAGATTGATTTACCTTCAATGCTATGTGTAACTTCGGGGTGAAACTGGATTCCAAATACATTCTTACCTTTGATTTGGAATCCTGCTATTGGAATAGAATCTGTGTTGGAAATTATTTCAAAATTGTCCGGTAACACAGTAATTGTATCTCCGTGTGACATCCACACTTGAGAAGACTGTGCAATACCGGCAAACAAGGCACAAGAAGTATTTGCTTCTAAAATTGCTCGTCCATATTCTTTGTTGGATGTTTTGCTGACCACGCCTCCTAAATTGTGTGCAATCAGTTGTGCGCCATAACAAATCCCTAATACAGGAAATCTGCTGCTCAAACTTTCTATATCTATCTGTGGTGCTGCAATATCATGAACGGAAGCCGGACTTCCGGAGAGTATTATCCCTTTTGTATTTTCATCCAACTGAGGAATTTTGTTATAAGGTACAATTTCACAATAAACATTAAGTTCTCTGAGTCGTCTTGCAATAAGTTGAGTAAGTTGAGAACCAAAGTCTAATACTAATATTTTCTGGTGCATAAGGGACTTTTGATAAGCGTACAAAAGTAAGCACTCAGGCTTATTATTTAAGATAAATTTAACAGGTTTTTAAATCATTGTAAAAAAGCGCCTTTCAATATTCTTTATCTTTGCTGACCTGAAAAAGTTTTGATATAAACATGCTTCCTTGGACAGAAATATTATTACGACTTTGTTTAGCATCTTTATTTGGCGCACTGGTTGGGTTAGAACGAGAACGCAAAAATTGGTCAGCAGGATTGCGTACTCACACAATGGTTGCATTAGGTGCTTGTTTGATAATGATAGTGTCAGCATTTGGATTTAGTGATGTGTTAGGAACTCCCCATGTAGAGTTAGACCCTTCGCGTGTGGCAGCACAAGTAGTCAGTGGTATTGGCTTTATTGGTGCAGGTACAATTTTATTTTTAAAACAAGGTGTCATTAGAGGATTGACAACAGCTGCAGGATTGTGGACTGTGGCAGCAATTGGATTAGCTACCGGTGGAGGGATGTACTTTGCAGCAGGTATGACTACGCTTATTTCTTTGATTGTTCTTTGGGGTATGCAAAGATTTGAACAGGTTTATTTCAAAAAATCAAAAAGAGTCAATCTCAGTATTATTACCACTCCTGATGCAAAAGATACAGATATGCTCAAAAGTCTATTCAACTCTGAACATATTATTATTCATGCCTTTTCGTTTGAAAAAAGCGATTCTGCGTTTACGTATCTGATTGAATTAGAAAACAATGACATCAGTAAGATTGAAAATCTTGTATCTGAATTGAAAAATAACAGCAGTATTAAAGAGATTAATTGGGCAAAATAATCAGGCTAATTCTTCTTTAGCTTTGGCATAAACAAATTAACTAATAGTCCAAGAAGTACTACCAGCGCACAACCTATCATATTCAACCAAAGGAAAGCAACAACATCCGCTTGATGCAAAGCAATAACAATCACTTCTGAGAGTACGGCAGCTATTAATACTGATTTTGGTTGTAAATGTTTTGCTATAAATGCTGCCACAAACACACCCAATATTGTTCCATAGAATAACGAACCCAATAGGTTTACAGCTTCAATCAAACTGTTTAAATGCGTTGCTAAGAACGCAAATAACACCGCTATCACCCCCCAAATCGCTGTGGCAATTTTTGATACAATAACATAGTGTTTGTCGCTGGCATTAGGTTTGAAAAGTCGTTTATAAAAATCCACCACCACAATACCGGACAGTGCATTCAGCTCAGAAGAAGTTGAACTCCAAGAAGCGGAGAAAATAACAGCAATCAGTAACCCTATCAACCCAATCGGGAGGTTATGCAATACGAAATACAAAAAGATATAATTTGTGTCATTGACATCAGCTGTAGGAATTGCTTTGCTTATCAATTGTTTTGCATCGATACGCGCTAAATGTTTTTTATGCTCGATTTCCTTGAGTTGCGCAGCCACAATAGTTGCTTCGGCTTTACTTCCCTGTTGTTCTAATTCTAAATATTGTCTGGCAATTTGTCGATGTTCATCGCCTAATTTATCAAAGTGAGCATTTAACTCTTGGTAGTCTTGTGCATAAGGAGTCTGTTGAACCTTTTCAATCAAGGTGTTATTAAAAACAAGCGGTTGCGGGCTAAAAATATAAAATACATATAACGCCACCCCAATAAACAGAATTCCAAACTGCATCGGCACTTTTACAATGGCATTCATCAACAATCCTTGAGTGCTCACTTTGACTGATTTGCCCGCAAGATATCGTCCCACTTGAGATTGGTCTGTTCCAAAATAACTTAATGCCAAAAAGAAACCACCTAACAAACCACTCCACAGATTGTATTTATCATTCAAATCAAAAGTAGTTACCAGCGCATTTAACTTTCCTGTTTTCCCTGAAATATGCAGAGTCTCCATAAAGCCAATATCATCAGGCATTAACTTAAAGATCATATACCCGGCAAATAACATCCCGGCAAGGATTACTATCATTTGGTGAAGTTGAGTCTGTGCAACTGCCTTAGCGCCTCCGCTAAGGGTGTAAATCACAACTAACAATCCCGTCAGAGCACATGTTAGATATATGTTCCAACCCAATAAGGAAGACATTACCAGTGCCGGTGCATAAATCGTTAAACCGGTTGCAAGCCCCCTTTGCAGTAAAAACAAAAAGGCAGTAAACACCCGCACTTTGACATCAAACCGTTGTTCTAAAAATTCATAAGCGGTTATTACCTTGAGTTTGTGATATGCCGGAACTAAAACAGCAGACACCACAATCATTGCTAAGGGTAATCCAAAATAGTATTGAACGAATCGCATTCCGTCAGTAAAAGCTTGTCCGGGAGCCGACAGAAATGTAATCGCGCTTGCTTGGGTTGCCATAACAGAAAACATAATGGTGTACCAAGGCAATGAATTATCGCCTAAGAAATAGCCTTTTAAATCCTTTTGACCTCGGCTCTTATATATTCCGTAAACGGTAATGAAAGTGAGTGTAGATAATAATACGGCCCAATCAATCCAAGACATAGTTTACGAAAATGAATAGGTGAACAACCCGAATATTAAAATAAGAAAGACCAGCCATAAGAAGACAAATAAAAACCAGCGATTAGCTCCCTTAAAAGGTTCTTGGTATTTCATAAAGTGCAACAAATAAAGGGCTTATAATTGAATACAACAATACAATCGGATAGACGCTTGGTTTCTTCTGTGCTAATGCAACAGTGTGCTATTTCACAACGACTAAAAAGTAGTTTTTCTTGCCTTTTTGAATCAACAAGAATTTATCAAAAATCAAATTGTTATTATTGATAGAAGCATCAGTATCAGTATGTTTGACTTTGTTCAAACTTAATGCACCTGCTTGAATCATTTTTCTTGCCTCACTTTTTGAAGGAAAGATTTGTGTTTCTACTGCCAATAAATCAAGTACGTTGATTCCGGCAGCCATGATTGAACTTGAAGTCTCAAAAGTTGGCACACCTTCCATCGCACTCCTAAACGTCTTTTCTCCCAAAGACAAAACATCTTTTGGGTCAGAATTTCCAAAAAGAATTTGAGATGTTTTTACTGCTGTGTCATATTCATTGGATGAATGTACTAAGGTTGTTAATTCCTGAGCCAGTGTTTTTTGAAGAAGTCGCAAATGCGGCTCTTGTTCGTGTTGAGCAATGAGAGCCATTGTCTTTTCTTTGTCAAAATCTGTGAATACTTTAATGAGTTTCACTGCGTCTTCATCACTGACATTTAACCAAAATTGGTAAAAAGTAAAGGGACTGGTTTTTTCGGGGTCAAGCCACACATTACCGCCCTCAGACTTGCCGAATTTAGTACCATCGGACTTGGTGAGCAAAGGAGCTGTGAGAGCAAAAGCTTCTCCTCCTCCCATTCTGCGAATCAATTCAGTACCGGTGGTAATATTTCCCCATTGGTCACTACCACCCATTTGAAGTTTGACACCAAAATTTGAATAAAGGTGGTAAAAATCATATCCTTGAATCAGTTGGTAAGAGAACTCTGTAAATGAGATTCCTGTCTCCAAGCGGGTTTTCACCGAGTCTTTAGCCATCATATAACTGATGGAAATGTGTTTACCTACTTTTCTAATAAATTCGAGAAAGCTAAAGTCTTTAAACCAATCATAATTGTTGACCATTTGAGCGGGATTTTCGCTTGACTGAAAATCAAGAAACTTTTCTAATTGTTTCTTGATGGCAGCTTGGTTGCGCAACAGTACATCCTGATCAAGGAGATTTCTTTCAGCCGATTTTCCAGAAGGGTCTCCAATCATTCCGGTGGCACCACCCACAAGAGCATAGGGTTTATGTCCAGCTTTTTGTAGTCTTCTAAGTAAAAATATTGCAACTAAATTTCCCACATGTAGGCTGTCCGCAGTAGGGTCAAACCCTATATATCCGCTCACTTTTTCGGTTTGTAACAATTTTTCAGTTTCAGGAAAAGTATCGTGAACCAACCCACGCCAGCGCAATTCCTCAACAAGATTATATTTTGGTGTAAATGCCATTGTAAATTATCTGTTTTGTAACTCTTTTAATATATCTCCAATTAGTGCCGGACCTTGATACACAAATCCTGTATAAATCTGTATAAGTTCTGCTCCGGCATTCAATTTTGCTAAAGCATCTTTTCCTGAGAAAATACCTCCGACACCGATGATTATTTTTTCTTCATTGAGCATTTGACGAGCTTGGGCTAAAAGTTTGGTTGATTTTTCAAAAAGCGGTTTGCCGCTCAAACCGCCTACACCTATTGTCTCCAATTCTTCTTTAGATGTTTTTAAATCGGTTCTGCCTATAGTAGTATTTGTCAAAACAACACCTTCTAGAGAAGTTTGGTTGACAAAATGAATCACATCAGCAAGTTGCTCATCAGTCAAGTCAGGAGCAAATTTTACGAACACAGGTACATGTAGCTTGCCTTGTTTTTTGAGCAATTCACGTGTATGTAATAAAGGAGTAACTATATGTCCCAACTCATTGGTGCTTTGCAAATCTCTTAGTCCCGGTGTGTTAGGAGAGCTTACATTGATAACAAAATAGTCCACGTAGTCATACAAAGCATCAAAACAGAGTTGATAGTCATTGACAGCAAATTGATTTTCAGTAATTTTGTTTTTGCCGATATTTCCCCCAACAACTAAACCTTTAGGTCTTTTCTTAAGCCTTTCTTTGATAACATTCAGTCCGCTGTTATTAAACCCCATTCGGTTAATAATTGCTGCATCTTTAACTAATCTAAATAATCTTGGCTTTGGATTACCGTCTTGTGGTTTTGGTGTAACAGTTCCAACTTCAACAAAACCAAACCCCAATGCTTGCCATACATTGAGATATTTGGCATCTTTATCAAAACCAGCTGCTAATCCAACAATGTTTGGAAATTCAATGCCTGCAATCAGTTTTGGCTGTTTACCCGTACTCCAATTACCCAATGATTTCTTAACTATGGAGAGCCCGAATGGAACTTTAGTTAAAAATGCCAATAACGACATTGTAAAATGGTGTGCCCGTTCGGCTTGCATTTTAAACAAGATATTTCTGACAAGGTTAAACATTCTTGTTGAGTTAAAAGGGTTGCAAAAATAATGAAAGAAGTGGTTTGCGGTAAATAGGTTTTAAAATAAGCATTCTACATAGAATGATTTTAAATTAGAAAAAAGAATTTGCCATTAGACTATAATTATAATTTTGCACGTGTCAAAAACATAACCATACAAAATGAGTGCAAATTCAAATTTTTTCAGTTCATCTGTTGGGAAAAAGGTTCTGATGGCTCTCACCGGACTTTTTCTCATTCTTTTTCTACTTATCCATTTAATAGGCAATTTACAATTACTAAAAAATGATGCCGGCTTAGCTTTTAATAGTTATGCAGCATTTATGACCAGCAATCCGCTAATCAAAATTGTGTCATGGGGTACTTATATAATCATTCTCATTCACGCAATAAGAGGAATAACAATAGAAAGAGCCAATCGTGCAAAACGTTCAACAAAATATGTAGTAGCAAACTATAAAAGAAGTACCCATTGGACTGCGCGTAAAATGGGGCTATTAGGCGTAATTGTTCTATTATTCATCATTATGCACATGAGTGATTTTTGGTGGAAATATAAATTTGGAGAAACACCTTGGTCAAAATATACAATAGAGCTTGCAACCGGTGAACTTAAAAACACTGAAGACGCTACAAACTTAGGTGTTATTCATTTCACTAAAGTTGTTGACCCAATTTCTGCAACTGAGATTGTTATAGCAAAAGATTTATATAAGAAAGTAGTTGAGACTTTCTCAAACATCTTCTTTGTGTTGTTCTATGTAATCTCAATGTTGGCAATTGCTTTTCACCTATGGCATGGATTTGCAAGCGCGTTTCAATCACTTGGATTGAATCACAAAAAATACAACCCACTTATTCATGGAGTAGGCAAGGCATTTGCTATAATAGTTCCAATACTTTTTGCCCTGATTCCTATTATTATGTTTTTTTATCATCAATAATCAAATAAGAAAAGTCTAATCATGAGCGATAATAAATTAAATTCAAAAGTTCCAGAAGGTCCATTAGCAGACAAGTGGACTAATTATAAAGATCATATCCGTTTAGTAAACCCTACAAATAAGCGTTTAATTGACGTAATAGTTGTGGGTACCGGATTAGCAGGTGCATCTGCTGCAGCCTCTTTGGCAGAAATGGGATACAAAGTCAAAACATTTTGTTTCCAAGATTCTCCCAGAAGAGCTCACTCTATTGCAGCTCAAGGAGGTATCAATGCTGCTAAGAATTACCAAAATGACGGAGATTCCACTTATAGATTATTTTATGACACGATTAAAGGAGGAGACTACCGTTCACGCGAGGCAAATACCTACCGATTGGCAGAAGTCTCTGCTAATATTATAGACCAATGTGTTGCACAAGGTGTTCCATTTGCTCGTGAATATGGTGGATTACTTGACAACCGTTCTTTTGGAGGTGTGCAAGTATCCCGAACTTTTTATGCAAAAGGTCAAACAGGGCAGCAATTACTCTTAGGAGCTTATTCTGCACTCAATAGACAAATCAGTAAAGGCAATGTAACTTCATATACACGACATGAAATGCTTGACTTAGTGGTTGTTGATGGAAAAGCACGTGGAATTATAGCAAGAAATCTCATTACAGGTGAAATTGAAAAACATGCTGCACACGCTGTTGTACTATGTACCGGAGGTTATGGTAATGTTTTCTTCTTATCTACAAATGCAATGGGTTCCAATGTAACTGCTGCTTGGAAAGCACATAAAAAAGGTGCTTATATGGCTAATCCTTGTTATACGCAAATACATCCAACATGTATTCCGGTTTCAGGGCATTACCAGTCAAAGCTTACACTCATGTCAGAGTCATTGAGAAATGATGGAAGGATTTGGGTGCCAAAGAAAAAAGAGGATGTCGAAGCTATTAGAAACGGATCAAAGAAACCAAAAGATATTCCTGCAGAAGACAGAGACTATTACTTAGAAAGACGTTATCCTGCATTCGGAAACTTGGTTCCCCGAGATGTTGCATCAAGAGCGGCAAAAGAAAGATGTGATGCAGGTTTTGGAGTGAACAAAACCGGAGAAGCAGTATTTCTTGATTTTGCAAGTTCGTTCGAACGATATGGACAAATTGAAGCCCATGTACAAGGACTTCACAATGCAAGCAAAGAAGAAATCATTGCATTAGGTAAAAAAATTGTAGAAAAAAAGTACGGAAATCTTTTCCAGATGTATGAGAAAATCACTGCGGAAAATCCTTATGAAACACCTATGAAAATTTATCCGGCAGTTCACTACACTATGGGTGGACTATGGGTTGACTATAATTTAATGAGTACCGTGCCCGGCTTATATGTATGCGGAGAAGCTAATTTTTCAGATCACGGAGCCAATAGATTAGGTGCATCTGCTCTAATGCAAGGGTTGGCTGATGGATATTTTGTTTTGCCTTATACAATTGGCGACTACTTAGCTGATGACATCAGAACCGGCAAAATATCTACCGATTTGCCCGAATTTGTTGAAGCAGAACAAAAGGTTAAGGACACTATTGAGAAATTGTTCAGCATCAAAGGCACCGAGTCCGTTGATAGTTTCCACAAACGTTTAGGCAAAATTATGTGGGACAAATGTGGAATGGCAAGGAATGCAAAAGGATTACAAGAAGCGATTGAAGAAATCCGTGCATTGAGAGAAGAGTTTTGGAAAAATGTACGTGTAACCGGACAGCCCAATGAATTGAACAATGAGTTAGATAAGGCAATGCGCGTTGCAGACTTTCTAGAACTTGGAGAGTTGATGTGTATGGATGCGCTCAACAGAAATGAATCGTGTGGAGGACACTTCCGCGAAGAGTATCAAACACCTGATGGTGAAGCACTGAGAGATGATGAAAACTTCACCCATGTTGCTGCTTGGGAATTCAAAGGTGAGCCAAGCCAATCACTGCTACACAAAGAAGAGTTAAAATTTGAAAACATAAAATTAGTCCAAAGGAGTTATAAATAATATATCATGAAACTTACATTAAAAATCTGGAGACAGAGAAATAAAAACGCTCATGGCGAAATGAAATCTTATCAAGTGGATAACATCTCTGATGATATGTCTTTTCTTGAGATGATAGATGTATTAAATGAAGACTTGGTGGAAAAGAATGATGATCCGGTTGCATTTGACCACGATTGCCGCGAAGGAATTTGTGGAATGTGTTCGATGGTAATCAATGGTCAACCTCATGGACCCGGCAAAGGAATAACAACTTGTCAATTACACATGCGTGAATTTAAAGACGGAGATACAATTTATATTGAGCCTTTCCGTGCAGATTCATTTCCAATTGTAAAAGATTTAGTTGTGGATCGTTCTGCTTTTGATAGAATTCAACAAGCCGGAGGTTATATCTCAGTTAACACCAGCGGTAATACAATCGATGCGAATACAATACCGGTTCCAAAAGAAAATGCTGACACAGCCTTTGATTCTGCTACTTGCATAGGGTGTGGAGCATGTGTTGCAGCATGTAAGAACTCTTCTGCAATCTTATTTGTCAGTGCTAAAGTTTCTCAATTTGCATTACTGCCCCAAGGTGAGACTGAAAGAAAAGAAAGAGTGCTGAAAATGGTTGAACAGATGGACCAAGAAGGCTTTGGTTCGTGTACCAACATAGGTGATTGCGCTGCAGAATGTCCTAAGGAAATCAGCCTAGAAAACATTGCACGACTAAACCGAGAGTACCTCGCTGCTTCGTTGAAAAGTAAATAAATTTTATCAGAACTACCTTACTTTAAAACAACTCACATAATTTCTGATTCAATTATTGAGTTGGTAGAATAGGTTTTATCTTTGCAAGGTCAAAGATGAGAAGTCTTATTGAAGATATAAAAGCCGGATTTAATAAAGGAAATAATGCCTTACGCAAACTAATTATCATCAATGCTGTTGTATTTATTATCACAGCCATTTTAGGGAAGTTTCCTTCATCATGGATAAAGACTTTGTTAGAAAGCATTTCGCTGCCACATAGATTTCAAGACTTTATTTTGCAACCATGGTCAATTTTGACCTATATATTCTTACATGCTGGTTTCTGGCATATATTATCCAATATGTTATGGTTGTATTTTATTGGAGAAATATTCCGAAGTTTTGTTGGCAACAAACACATCTACCGAACTTTCCTTTGGGGTGGAATTACAGGCGGCATACTATTCTTACTCGTACTTAATCTTTTGCCTCATTATGCAGATATGACTTCGTCAATCCACTTAGTAGGTGCATCGGGTGGAGTAACTGCAATCATTGTTGCTGCTGCTGTTTTTACACCAGAGTTTGAGATTAGACCATTTGGATTATTCAACATTAAACTCAAATGGATTGCAATTGCATTTATAGTTTATAACTTGCTATCTTTAGGAACCGGAGACAATGATGGTGGTATTCTTGCACATCTTGGAGGTGCAATTTTTGGCTATTTATATGTGAAATGGATGCGTGGACAACTTCCTTTACCCGATTTCACAGGGATTTTTAATTTCAAAAAAAGAGGTACAAAACCCAACCGTAATTTTAAAGTACATATTAATCCCAATAGACAGCCTCAAACAAATAGTAGCATTGAAACATCTCAAAAGGAGATTGATATTATTCTTGACAAAATCTCTAAATCGGGGTATGACTCTTTATCTAAAAAAGAGAAAGAATTACTTTTCAAGGCAAGTAAGGAGTTATAACACACTGCCCGCAATATTTTTGATTAATTTTGAGGGCAAAGCATTGTATATTAAATACTGATTATATATTTGCTTCTTTAAAATTTGTACCTAAATAAACAGCTATTATATCTGATAATGAAAAGACAATTTACCCTACTGTTAAGTATCTTTATGTTGGTTGGCACTCTTGTTATTCAACAAGGTTGCAGCAAAGTGTCAATGGAGAAAGCAAATGAGTTGAGAGAAACACGTCAATACGCCCAGGCTGCCGACATGTACACAAAACTATCTTCGAGCAAGAAGCTCTCTAAAGACTTAAAACAAGAAGCAACCTACAAAGCCGCTGAATGTTATAGAAAAGCAAATGAATTTGGAAAAGCAAAACGTGCTTACGAAAAAATCTTGCGCAAAGAACCAAAAAATAGTGAAGCACTTTATCAATTGGGCGTTCTTACTATGAAAGAGGCAGCAGAACAAACCAATTTGGACATTTACAAACGTGCAAAAGAATATTTTCAAAAATATCTGGCAGAAGTTCCCGGTGATGCAAATGTGAATCGCAAAATTGCAAGTTGTGATTCGGCAGAAAGTTGGCTTACCCAAGAATCCAGATTTGTTGTAACAAACTTTAGAGAGGTCAATACAAAATACAGTGATTATTCACCCATGATTTCAGATAAAAAAGACAATGCTATGTTCTTTGTTTCTGATAGAGAAGGCGGTTACAATAAGAAAAAAATCTATGGTGGTACCGGTAGATTTTACTCTGATGTTTGGATAATGGAAAAAGAAAAACTAAAGAGAGGAAAAGAAAAATGGGGCAAACCCAGACTAGTTACCGGTGAAATCAACGCCAAGTTTAATGATGGCGTTCAAGACTTTGACAGAAGATATTCTACACTTTATTTCACAAGATGTAATGGCACAGATGGTAAAACACCTTTTTGTAAAATATATGAAGCCAAAAAACGCGGTAATGACTGGGTTGAGGTAACAGTGCTCCCATTCTGTGATGTGGACAGTGCCAATTATGCACATCCTGCGCTTTCACCCGATGGAAACAAATTGTATTTCACTTCTGATAGAGAAGGGGGATATGGAGGATACGATTTGTATGTGGTTAATTATGTAAAAAGAGGACACACTTGGAGCGACCCAATTAATTTAGGCACAACAATCAATACAGAGAAAGATGAAATGTTCCCATATTACAACAGCCATGACAATAGCCTCTATTTCTCATCAAACGGACATATTGGAATGGGTGGATTGGATATATTTAAAAGTGAAGGAACAGGTAACGATTGGTCAGAACCCGAAAATTTAAGGTTTCCTTTGAATACCGGTGCAGATGACTTTGGAATCACGTTTGACAACAATGACCAATTTCACGGATTTTTCTCATCAAACAGACCGGGCGGAAGAGGTGCAGAAGATATTTATGAGTTTAAAATATTGCCTTTGTACTTTAAATTGGTTGGAACAGTAACTGATTGTAAAACAGGAAAGCCATTAGCTAACTCTTTAGTTGAAATCACAAACGATTTAGATACAGTTAAAATATCTTTAAGAACAAATGAGGATGGTGATTATGACACCGTAGTATTAGCAGAAAAAGCAACTTACAAAATCTCTGTAACTAACAGAGAAGCTTATTACTTTGATGCAGAAGACAATCCAAGAGTGATTACCACTGTAGGATTAAAGAAATCACACACGTTTATAGAAGATTTTTGTTTGAACCCTCAGTTAGATTTTGCAAAGGTGCTTCCTATTTTCTATGACTTAGACAAGGCGAATATCAAACCTGCTGCTGCTAAAGTACTTTCAGACTCATTATTACCTTTATTATTAAAATATCCAAAAATCAGAATTGAGTTGGGCTCTCATACAGACTGTCGTTCATCTTATGCGTATAATATTTCACTTTCTCAGCGAAGAGCAGATTCAGCGGTATCATACTTAATCAGCAGAGGAATTGACCCTCGCAGAATTATTGCAAAAGGATATGGCGAATCTCAATTAATAAATGATTGTGCATGCGAAGGAAGAGACATTGTAGCAAACACAAAATATGACTTGGGTCTTAGTCCAATTAATAATCTGCCAATAGTTGCAAAGAAGAAAATTGAGAGTGGTGATCAATATACTTATAAAGATTATGCACCCAATGAGATTAAGGTTGTAAACAATGTAAAATTTGTACCTTGTGATGAGTTTCAACACTCTCAAAACAGAAGAACAACATTTAGAATTTTGGACGTGAACTTTGATTCAAGTGTTCAAGTATTAAACTCTGACGACCCTAACAATAAAAATGCTCAAATTGTAATTGTGAAACTGGAGAAAGCAGGTGAAATCTATAAAGGACAAGTGTCTGCAAATAATGCACCTCCTGCAGGTCCTTCCATGTTTATAGAATCTAATAAGTTAGAGATATCGTTAACAGAACTTAAAAACTTGATTGAACGCAAAGCTATTACACCAGAAGCATTACAAGGTGTTTCTCCACAACAAATCCTGAGTGGCAAAGTGCCTCCGGGTGCTTCTGTAAAAGTAACTTCGTTATTAATCGGAACTAAAGAATCAGGCAAAACCTACGATAATGTTGAATTACAAATAAGCACTTTCCCTGCTTCTTTTAGACTTGGTTTCAAAGCATTAGATTCGTTGTTTGGAGCTACTTTTGACAAAGAAGAAAGTGAGCTAGCTTTAACACACATAAACAAACAAGCACTGCTTGAAGGTCCTATAAATTCAAAATTGACCACGAAAGAAGAACCAAAAGTTGACTGGAATGCAATACCCGGAGTGATAAAGCTAAAAATAGTTGAAGAAAGCGGTGTGAAGTACATCTCTGTTATGTTAAATGATAAAGAACCCATGTTGTTTAGTTTTGACTTTATGGGAAGAAACACATGGATTGATGTTCCTTCCGCAGTAAAATTATATCAATCAAAAACTATTACTAAGAAGGATTTTGCTGATGGAGATAAGTTTAAAGCTGAAGGCGTTAAGTTCCCAAGCAATCAATTTGAATTTGAAAAAATGCAATTAGGCGAAGCTGTAGTTACCGGTGTGAAATTTAAAATTTCGGATAAAGCGGATTATCCTGCATTAGGAAAAGCATTCTTTAGAAACTTTAAAGACTGGCATGAAGAAGGAGGGTATATTTATCTTGTACCAAAACCTGAACGCGGAAAAAAATAATTAAAAATCATTTTAAATCATTCGATAATAACAAAAGGGGCATTGCCCCTTTTGTTATTATTAGCCTATAATCTTCTACATTTGCAGCATGAGCGATAGATATGAAAAGCGCGGGGTTTCTTCTCAAAAAGAAGATGTTCATAAAGCCATAAAAAACATTGACAAAGGTCTTTATAACAACACCTTTTGCAAAATTATACCTGATGTATTAGGTGGGAACAAAGAGTATTGCAATATTATACATGCAGACGGTGCAGGTACCAAATCATCATTAGCATATATCTATTGGAAAGAAACCGGAGACTTAAATGTATGGAAAGGTGTAGCACAAGACGCTATAGTGATGAACCTTGATGATATGTTATGTGTAGGGGCAACTGATAATTTCCTGCTCTCTAGTACTATAGGTAGAAACAAATCCCGTATTCCCGGTGAAGTTATTGGTGCTATCATCAATGGAACACAAGAGTTTATTGATTCTCTCAGCCGATACGGTGTCAATATTATTTCAGGTGGAGGTGAAACCGCTGATATTGGAGATTTGGTTAAAACATTGGTCATTGATTCCACAATGACTGCCAGACTGCCTCGCAAGAATGTAGTTGAAATAAAAATCAAACCGGGCGATGTAATTGTGGGCTTTGCTTCATTTGGACAAGCTACTTATGAGAGTTTCTATAATGCGGGAATGGGTAGCAATGGACTTACCTCTGCCCGACATGATGTGTTTCATTCTTTATATAGATCCAAATATCCTGAGAGCTTTGATGAACAAATTCCAGTTGAATTAGCCTATACAGGATCGCTTAAGTTGACCGACAAAATTGAAGGCTACCCGTATGATGCTGGGAAAATGGTGCTTTCGCCTACACGAACCTATTCACCTCTGCTTAAACAAATAATTCAGGAACACAGCAATAAAATTAGTGGTATCATACATTGCACAGGTGGTGCGCAAACAAAGGTGTTACATTTTATTGATAAATTGAAAATCATAAAAGATAATTTGTTTGAAACACCAATTCTTTTCAAAACAATCCAGCAAGAATCCGGTACTGCTTGGAAGGAAATGTATAAAGTATTTAATATGGGACATAGACTTGAAATTTATACTGATGTCAATACTGCCAATACATTGATTGATATTGCGGGTTCTTTTAATATTGAAGGTAAAATAATTGGGAGGGTCGAAGAGTCAAATAAAAAAGAGCTACACATTCACTCTCCTGAAGGCGTTATTACATATTAAAGGTAATTCAAGTATAAATTGAATATGACTAAGCACTTTGAATGAAAATTCTGCAAGGTAAAATATGGGTTGAATCTAAATTGGCATCCTACTTTTTGTTGCTGTGCATGATGTTAATTCACTCTTGTTCATCAAATAAAAAGGAAAAAATCAACCAAATGGATAAGTTGCAAGAAATGCTTACAACAGAGACAGCGGATGATATTGAAATTGAATACACAGATTCAGGATTTCTCAAAGCTGTTCTTACCTCTCCGAAAGCAATTTCAAGACGTGGGAATGAAAATTCCTACACAGAAATGCCAACAGGTTTATTAGCCAAATTTTACAACCAAAAAAAAGAAATTGAAAGTACTGTTTCTGCGGAGTATGGGATAAAATATGAGCAAGAACATAAGATAATCCTACGAAAGAATGTTGACGTAGTAAATGTTAAGAATGAAAGGCTCAACACCGAAGAGTTAATTTGGGACCAAAATACTAAGAAAATTTATACCGATAAATTTGTAAAAATAACCACACCAACAGAGATTCTTACAGGCTATGGACTTGTAGCTGATGAGGATTTTAGTAATTGGGTAATAAAAAAAGCAAGTGGTGAGTTTAATTTAGAGTAATTTGCGCAAGTATGACAGCCAATTGGTTCTTATTGATATTATGGATGTTTGTAGCGGCAATTGCGGTTGTAGAGCTAACAGCTTCTTATTTGGATAATGGAATTGCGAGTTTCAAGACTATACTTCTATTTCTCTTATTGCTTTGTGCTTTATTTTTTATTGTACGGCTGCGAAAGCTCCGCAATAATGAAAAAATCAAAAAAAAGTAATTCTTACTTAACGTTCTGAAGCGGACTTTACTTGTTGTACAAACAACTTGACGCACTCAACTATATAATTCAATTGTTCTTCATCCATTTCAGTGCTAATGGGAAGAGACACAACACAATTAGCTAAGTGTTCAGACACCGGCAGTATGTCTTTCGTTTGATATGCATTCTGTTGATGAATGGGAATTGGATAATAGACCATGGTTGGAATATGATGTGTTGCCAAAAACGTTTTGAAATCCTCTCTGTTTATTCCATTCAACACCAATGTATATTGATGAAATACATGGTCAGAGTATGGGGCTCGTTGTGGAATTTCTATAAAAGGAGCTAAATGTTTAAAAGCAGTATCATAAAATGCAGCAACTTGATTCCTTGCAAGATTATATTCAACAAGATGAGGTAGCTTAGCTCTCAAAATCACTGCTTGAATTGTATCCAATCTTGAATTTACACCGACTAAATCATGGATATACTTCACTCTTTGACCATGATTTGCTATACTCTTAATCTTTTTGCCCAATTCTGCATCTTGCGTGAAGATAGCACCGCCATCACCATAACAACCTAAGTTTTTTGAAGGGAAAAAAGATGTAGTACCAATTGTACCCATAGTGCCTGCTTTTATTTTGGTACCATCAGAAAACGTATATTCAGCGCCAATGGCTTGGGCATTATCTTCTATTATAAAAAGATTATGCTCTTTTGCGATTTGCAGTAATTCTTCCATGGGTGCACATTGCCCAAAAAGATGTACGGGAGCTATAACCTTCGTTTTACTTGTTAATTTATCTCTTACAGATTGAGGGTCAAGTGTGTAATACGTTGGATGAACATCTGCATAAACAGGTTTTAGTTTTAGCAGTTTGACCACCTCTGCCAACGCAACATAATTAAAAGATGGGATTATAATTTCGTCATCTTGTTCTAAGTCCAGAGCCATCAATGCAATTTGCAAAGCATCGGTTCCATTAGCACAAGGTATCACGTGTTGCACTTGCATGAAAGATGCGAGTTCTGTCGAAAATTCCAGTACATCGTTGCCGTTAATGAATGCTGTTGATTCGATTACAGACTCGATACCGTTTAAAATCTCTTTTTTAATTTTTTGATATTGACCATGTAGGTCAACCATTGCAATAGGACGCATTATGTGGATTGAATTTGGGGTGGCAAAGATATATTTGATATCGGTATTTTTCTTTTCTTAATAAACTTCTTTGGTGTTAAGGCAGCAATTGTAAATCCAAACCATAGTTGCCAGGTATAAGGATTTAAAGATGCTACCATATAACTTTCAAAAATGCCGATAACAAGTGCACCAAAGAACAAAGGAGCAATAGTGTGAGATTTATGTTGCGAACGATATACCAATATAATTACTCCCGATAAAAAAGCAATCAGCCCCAACAAGCCGGTATTCAACCAAATTGTGAGGTAAGAATTATGAATATTCCCGTAATTATGAATAAGCATGGGGATTTCTGCATACCATTTTTTATCCCAATGAGAATATTCTGCATAAGTAAACCCATAGCCAAGCCAGTAATTTCCTTGAATTTCTCTCCAACATGCATCCCAGACATAAATCCTGCCTGATGCATAAGAAATGGTTTCTAACCTAAACTCAGATTGTAAACCGAAATCTATTATCAGTGTTTCAATCCATGCTGTAAGAACCCCATACGCAGATGCAATCGCTAATGTTAATACCAAACCGGAAAAGAATTTTACCCTAATGGTTCTAAACAACATGAAAACCCCTAATGCCATCAAAGCACTTCGAGATGCGCTAAGTAAAATTGTAAATAGAAAAATGCCTATAAAAATCCAATACATCCTAGGCGAGAACAATCTTGGAAATTTATCCTTTATAAGTGCAATATTCATTATAAATAACGCAGAGAATATCCCTACACCATTGGGATTCCTATGAATTCCATTGAATCTGCCAAAGTGAGCAAAGCCTTCAGGATTTATACGCGACATGATTATACTAATGGCATATAAACTTACAAAAACAAAAAGCCATTTTCTGAGGAAAGTTATTCCACCCGGTCGGTTAAATATGTGTGTTAGCGCTGCCGGAACTATGATAATCATGAGTCCATAGGAAATGAGTTTTTGCAACCCGATAAATTCGAAGTTCACTAAAAACAATCCAATCAAAGCCACTAATAAATATGCCCAGAAGTAGTTAATAAAAGAGTGCTGAATAGGATTCTTAGTCTTAAATAGAATGTAGAGAAACATCAAGATAGCAACTAATTCTTTTGCATTACCGGCATTTTCAAACATAGGCATTACGCTGTCTGAGAACAACAGAATCACAAGAAAGAGAATGAGTGCGTCTCCCAATCGCTGTTTGCTAAGATTCCAACCAATCACACCCAACACAACTATTGAAGCAACAATGGAACCTCCAAAAGATGAAAGAAGAATCAGTAGCAGTTGGATAAAAATACTCTTGCTAAGTAAGAATAATCCCTTTGTTTCTTTGAGAAGTTGCTTCACCGCTGCGAAGTTATAAAACTAATTGAAGCTTATTATAGACTTAGAATTGTTGTCCTAAGTAGAAATGAAAGTGCCCGGGCTTACCACTTGGATTCACTTTTTGCCAATCAAATCCATAACCATAATCAACTCCAATTAAACCGAACATGGGAAGGAAGAATCTAACACCAACTCCACCTGCTCTGCGCAAATCAAAAGGATTAAAGTTGTTAAATTTAGTCCAAGTATTGCCGGCTTCAAGGAATGAAAGTACATAAATAGTTGCACTTGGGTTGTCTGTAATCGGGAAGCGTAGTTCCAATGTGTGTTTCGTAAAAATTGTTCCGCCAATATTTGGATATCCAGAAACAGAAGTGGAAATTTCACCTTCATCATATCCTCTTTGAGAAACAATCTCGGTACCATAAAAAGTAAATCCTGATAAACCACTTCCTCCTACAATGAACCGCTCAAATGGGGATACCCCAATATCTTTATTGTATCCTCCCATTACTCCAAAACGAGTGCGTGCCATAAACACAAACTTGGTCTTATTAAATGGTTTTAGGTACCATTCTGCATCAAATTTCCATTTGTGATATTCTACCCATTTATATTTTTCATCATTCGGAACTGTTTTCCAATCTTTGTTAGAAAACATTGAGAAGGGGGGGGTAAACGCTAATGAAAGCGAAATACTACTCCCACCGGTTGGGAAAATAAATCCGCCTTCTAAAGCATTCCTCGACAAAGCAGTCTGAAACTCCAGTGTTCTTGACTTCCCGTTATCTATTAATTCAAAAAAGCTCTTACCATTTTGAATTTTATATCGCTGGAAGGTAGCAGAATACATAATGGAAAAATTATCATCCGGCCATCTCAATCTTTTAGCTAAAGAAACACTTGCTCCCGTGGTCAACATTGACTGCCTGTTAGGATCAGATTTGGGTCGTCCATTAAAATTATAGATTGAATGGAATAAGCTGGTAGTAAAAGAATTTGGTTTGCGACCACCTAACCAAGGCTCAGTAAATGACAAGTTATAAGCCTGAAAGAACCCGCTGCTTTGTCCCCGGAGTGAAAGTTTCTGACCATCACCAACTGGAATAGGATTCCAAAGTTTTGGGTTGAGCATTTTACGCGAAGAAAAGTTATTTAGAACCAAGCCCAATGTGCCAACAAACTGGGCACTCTGACCTCCATATCCTGGACCCACACCGCCTGATAATTCAATCTGATCTGATGCTTTTTCTACAACTGTATATTCAATATCAACAGAGCCATCAGCGGGATTGGGTTTGGGTACAACATTGATTTGTTGAGGATCAAACAATCCTAAAGATGCCAGTTCTCGTACAGTTCGTTGAATGTCAGAACGAGAGAATTTTTGTCCAGGTCTTGTTCGCAGCTCTCTAATAATAACATGATCGCTGGTTTTATAGTTTCCGCGAACAATCATATTACGTAAGGTCGCTTGCTCTCCTTCAATTATTTTTATTTCAACATCAATCGAATCTCCTTCTACATTTAATTCTAAAGGAATGGCTTGGAAAAACAGATAACCGTCATCCATATATAATCCGGTAATATCATATCCGTCAGGGCTTGCAAATAATTTTTCGTCAAACTTTGATTGATTATAAATATCTCCTTTTTCGATTCCTAATACTTTATGAAGAATCTCATCCGGGAATACTGTATTTCCCGAAAAAGTAATATTCCTAAAATAATATTGAACACCTTCTTGAATTTTAATCTTTACTACTACTCTGTCCTCGCTGATTAGTACTACAGAATCGGACACAATATGCATATCCCTAAAACCTTTTGAATAGTACAGCCCCACCAAATTTAGCTTGTCTAATTCATAATTATCTTCAATAAACTTGGCTGATTTAAAGATATTTATCTTGTTTTTCTTTCTCTTAGAATCTTTAAAACTCTTCCTCAATTCCCTGTCAGTCAGTACCACATTACCGGTAAATTCAAAGTCATAAAGTTTGACTTTCTTCCCTTTATCAATATAAATCTTGAAAATATTAGCATTACTCTTATCCTTATCTGGTATAGACTCAATCCTCACTTTCGTATTAAAGTATCCTTTCTCATAATAATACTTCTTGATTTGAGCAGTAGTACTGTTAATCAGATTCTCATTTATTATCATGTTCCCTTCTAAAGAAACTTCATCTTTAAGATTACGAGCTTCCGAGCGTTTAAGTCCGGGAAAGGTGAATTTGGACAGACGGGGACGTTCTTTTACCCAGATAATAATATTTGCAGTATCTGTGCGTAGCTCTTGAATATATACCTTGACATCTGAAAATAAATCCTGCTTCCAAAGATTGCTAATGATTTCACTTACTTTCGTTCCGGGAATCTTAATTTTTTGACCAATTGATAAATTAGAATACACCACAATCAAAGGTGTTTCAACAAATACATTTCCTTCTACAATTATATTGTTGATGATTATCTCCTTTTGAGCAGAGAACTCAAGAGGATATATGCTTGCACTATCCTTCTGAGCATATATATTGCCTACAAACAGGAGTGTAGTCAATAATAGCAGATATGTTAATTTATTTCTCATTCAGAATTTGTTCGCTTATTTTTCCAAACCTCCGCTCCCTACTTTGATAGTCCTTAATTGCATCGATAAAATGTTGTTTCTTAAATTCGGGCCAATATATCGGGGTAAAGTAAAATTCAGAGTATGCTGCTTCCCAAAGCAAAAAATTACTAATACGCTGTTCGCCACCTGTTCTGATAATTAGTTCAGGTTCAGGAAGCTGTGCAGTACAAAGTGTTTTGGTAATCAGTTCTTCATTAATTTCATTTTCTTTGATTTTTCCGGCCTTAAATCTCTCTGCAATTACCTTGACTGTTCTGGCAATATCCCATTTTGCACTATAGTTAAGTGCTAACACAACCGTAATTCCTGAATGGTGTTTTGTCGTTTCAATAGCTTCATTTAACTCCTTGCGAACATCTGACGATAGTCCTGATATGTCGCCAATTGTCAGTAATTTAATTTCTTTCTTAGCCAGCGTTTTAATCTCTTTTCTAATTGTTCTGACCAACAAGTTCATCAACCCACTCACTTCAAACACAGGTCTATTCCAATTCTCTTTTGAAAAAGTATAGAGTGTGAGGTATTTTATTCCGATTTGACCTGCAGCTTCAATTACTTCTCTAACAGAGCCAACACCGGTTTCATGACCCATTAATCTTGATAATCCTTGTTTTTTAGCCCAACGACCGTTCCCGTCCATGATGATTGCTACATGTTGAGGGACTCTGGTAATATCAATATCTTTATTTTCCAAGGCTCTAAAAAGTCGGGCGAATTTATATTAAAATGATTTATCGTTTGCACATGGAACCTTGCCGAACTTAAAGCCAATTCGAAAGTTCATAAAAAAGAACCAATCCTTTAGGTGAGGATCTCCTCTCATAAATTTATCCGGTACAGCAATATTTGCATCTTTATTTTCCATATATCTGTGTGAAAGCATTGCGGGTAAATCTCCTTTCTCGGATTTCATGCGGGCAAAAGAGGTATATTCTCCCTGAACATCATCTAAGTAATCCGTCCATGTTTTTCTAAATCCTACTTCAAACCCTACAACCAAGCTCTGACTTTGCTTCCATTTTAGTCCAAACCCTAATGGAACTGCGGGTTGAATAAGGCTGTAATACTTCTTGCCATCCATCCCTTGACCTTCAGTGCCCATATCTCTAAGCATTATTACTTCGTTGTTATATTTTGTTTTGGGATTAAAATGAAAGATGGTAAATCCGGTGAAAACATAAGGAGAGAATGACGACATATTAGGATTGAGTCCAAATGGGTTAAAATTAAACTCTCCAATAACTCCTCCTTCAAGAATATGAGAGTAAAAACTTAGGTTGCGTTGAGAGTAAGCTGCAAAATTTCTGTCAGAACCTGAGATTTTAGCATAAGCAGCTTGGTATCTTAGTGAAAACCATTCATTAAAGTTCTGTTGATAATAAGCTCCCAACATAGGATGGGTCTCAGAAAAAATGATTTCCTTTGCTAAATCTCCATGATAGTTAGAACCTCCAAACAATAACCCAAATTCCATCTTTCCTGCAAAAAATCTTTGACCTTCAGATTGTAACCCGGAAGACAGAAAGATTGCAAGGATGAGATATTTTGAAACTTGTTTTATCATTCAAAATTAAAGCAGGGAACCTTGCCTCCGAGAATTCGGTAGGTGATATGCACTCCTGCAAACATATACCAGTCTTTAGTTTTCTTATTTCCTCTGGCATCTTCCTCCATAAAAGGTTTTTCGCCTACTTCATAAGATCTGTCCCTTACAGCATTAGCCATATATCCACCTGCGCCACCAACTATAATGGGGTCCCAGTATTTTGTAGAAATATCGTCCAAATAGTCAGTAAATGTTTTTCTCGCTCCAAACTCAATACCTGCAGTCCAATTGTCGCTTAATTGAAACTTATAACCTACTCCAAAAGGAATACACACTTGTGTTAGCGCATATCTTTTTTGTTCGTTATTTTTTGTTGTTTCTTGTGCTTCTGTTGAAAGAGGTTGTAATTCAATCCAATTTCCGTTTTGTGACGCCAAGCTTGGGTCTTGATTAGGTAATCCGGCATAATAAAAGAATTGGGTGGTTGGGTTAAATCTATATACCCCAACAGACCCAAACAAATAAGGGCTTGATGCCAATCTGGTTCGAGATTGATACCATCCAAGCAAATTCCATTCAAAACCACCAGAAAACTCAAATATATCTGAACGGAAATTCAGGTTTCTTCTTCTTCTAAAAGCATCGCTATCAAAGTTCTTGTCATCCCCGCTAATACGCATGTACATGGCTGTTGCTCGAAGGCTGATACTCTGACTTAAATTATAACGAATGATCAATCCTCCAGCAAGATGTGTTTCTTTGAAAACAGGCAGGATTGATTTAGTTAATTCTCCCATATAATTAGAACCGCCAATTAAAATACCGAAATCTAATGCTGTTTCTCTCTTTGAAGGCAAAGGGTTTTGGGCAGAACTCAAGTCAAATAATAAAAGTGAAAAACTAAGCGTAAAGACTTTGAGTGCTAAAGTGGAATGTTTTTTCATGTGTTTGCTCTATCTTATCAAGATTTGACCCGCGAATTTATACTCTTAACGCAATATAAAATAAATTATTTTGGCTGATATTCCTTGTGTTTAAGCTATTGATTCAAACTGACACTACTTTTTGCGTTCTATAATGTAGTTTAGAACAGTAATGAGATTGGTTTTATGTCTATTCTCGGGTAATATTTCCAAGCATTTCAATGCCTTATTTTTAAATTCATTCATTTTATTTCTTGCATAATCTGCACCACCTGAATTCAAAATAAATGAAACTACTTCTTGCACTTGTTCGTTGCTGATTTTTTTAGTTTTAAACAGTTTGATTATTCTGTTCTTGGTGTTCTTATCTGCATGGTTTAGGGCATAAATTAAAGGAAGTGTCATCTTACGTTCTTTGATATCTATGCCTTTTGGTTTTCCTGAATCTTCATCACTAAAATCAAACAAATCATCTTTTATTTGGAAAGCCATACCGGCACTTTCTCCAAAATTTCTCATTGCATCCATGATTTCTTTTGAATCTGTTACACTAGCTGCACCTATGGCACAACAAGAGGCAAACAACGAGGCTGTTTTGTTTGAAATGATTTGGTAATAATCCTCTTCCTTGATGTCTAACCTTCGAGCTTTTTCTAATTGTAGGAGTTCTCCTTCAACCATTCTTTTCATAGAGTCTGAAACAATCTCAAGCATTTCAAAATCTTTATTCTCAACAGACATAATTAACCCTCTCGACAATAAGAAATCCCCAACAAGTACCGCTACTTTATTTTTCCAAAGTGCATTGATAGAAAAAAAACCTCTGCGTTTATAGCTTTCATCCACCACATCATCATGCACCAATGTTGCAGTGTGCAATAATTCAACTAAGGAAGCCCCTCTATATGTTTTTTCATTGATAGAGCCGCAACTTCCGGCAGTAAGCAAGACCATAATAGGTCTAATTTGTTTGCCCTTACGCTTTACAATATATCCTAAAATCGTATCAAGAAGCGAAATTTTGGTCTTTACCTCTTTGTAAAAGGTTGCTTCAAATTTGGCAAACTCGTCTTTTAGCTCAATTTTTATGTCTTTTAAGATGTCAGCCACACTGATTTTTTAAGGCTGCTAAAATACAACTGTTTAGCTTAAAGCATGGTATTTCTGTTTTTTAATTTTATCTTTGTGCCTCCTAAAAAAAATTCATGTTAAATCTTGTATTATTCGGTCCTCCGGGTGCGGGCAAAGGCACTCAATCTTCAAAACTTGTTGACACCTTCAATCTTGTTCACCTTAGTACCGGTGATATTTTCCGTTTTAATATTAAAAATGAAACTGAACTTGGTAAACTTGCTAAATCCTATATTGACAAAGGTGAGTTAGTTCCCGATGAGGTTACAATTAATATGCTTAAAAGCGAATTGAACAATCATCCCAATGCTAAAGGATTTATTTTTGATGGATTTCCAAGAACAGTTCCGCAAGCCCAAGCACTCGATTCTCTGTTAGCTGAAAAACAAACCCACATTGCGCTTATGTTATCGCTTGATGTACCTGAGGACGAACTCACAAGGAGATTGTTAGAAAGAGGTAAAAGCAGTGGACGCTCAGATGATAATGACGAAGCAATCATTAGAAATAGAATTAGAGTCTATAACGAGCAAACTGCTGTAGCAGCGAATTTTTATAAAAAGCAAAACAAATACAAGCGAATCAATGGCGTGGGTGCAATAGCAACTATTTTTGACTTGTTGTCTGCAGAAATTAAAAAATGTTTACCTACGACTGCTTAATTAAGAAGCAGATACACTTGTGAATATGGCAGAGAACTTTATTGATTACGTTAAAATTTATATGCGTTCCGGAAAAGGGGGTGGCGGAAGTGCGCATTTTCACAGAGCAAAAGGCAACCCTAAAGGAGGTCCTGATGGAGGCAATGGTGGCAGAGGTGGGCATATTATATTAAAAGGTAACGGACATTTGTGGACATTACTACACTTGAAATACCGTAAACATGTTTTTGCACAAAGCGGTATTGTTGGAAATGCCAACCAAAAGACCGGTGCGGATGGTAAAGATGAAATTTTAGAAGTGCCGTTAGGAACGATTGCGCGTGACGCTGAAACCGGTGAAATTCTTTGTGAAATTACACAAGATGAACAAACTCACATTTTAATTCAGGGAGGTAGAGGTGGATTGGGTAATGTTAATTTTAAATCCTCAACAAACAGAGCTCCTAATTATGCTCAACCGGGACAAGCAGGTATTGAAAAAGCTGTGATTTTAGAATTAAAAGTGTTGGCAGATGTTGGTTTAGTGGGCTTCCCAAATGCTGGGAAATCAACTTTGCTATCTGTTATTTCAGCCGCAAAGCCTGAAATTGCTGATTATCCATTCACGACTATTACGCCCAACTTGGGTGTGGTAGAATATTATGACTACCAATCTTATGTTGTTGCAGATATTCCAGGTATTATAGAAGGAGCAAGTGAAGGCAAGGGGTTAGGACATCGTTTTTTGCGACATATCGAAAGAAATGCAGTCTTATTAATACTTATTCCCGCAACTTCAGATAATATTCTGGCAGAACACAAAGTCATTTTGAATGAATTGAAAAAATTTAACCCCGAAATGCTTCTCAAAGATAGGATTGTGGCAATTAGTAAATGTGAATTGCTTGATGAGAAAACTCGCAAAAAGATTGAAACAAAGATTAAAAAATTGAACCCTATTTTTATTTCCTCTTTTACGGGAACAAATATTAAGGAGCTGAAAGATGTTTTGTGGAATGCGATTAATCAATCTTATGACGCATCAGTGACTGTTAAATAGCCAATCTGTCCCAAGGCATTCTGCTCAGAATCAGCACTAAACTGATACCAAAAAAGATTAAACCCTTTTTATTCTTTAGTTCTGCAGGAGCTCGTTTGATTTTACTGCTTCCAATATGGATAAATAATATTCCAAGCAACATCATCAAAGGGTGTTCAACAACATAAAAACGTATGGCTGAGTTTGACATTTGTGAAAAACCATAGAACCAATCTTTCATAAAATATACCGCGAAACCAACCATTAATTGCAAGCCTGATACCACCACTGCAAACAGTCTGAGATTGTTTTGCAACTTGCTGAAAGTTTTTTTGCCGGCATGGTTAATAAAGAAAAGAACTACAGAAACGATGAGTATAGCAATTAATAACCATGCTATGAGGTTATGAAGATGAATAAATCCTGTTTTCATGTTGAATAAATATTGAGCTGCAAATATGAACAAAAACAATAAGAAACAAAGAATGGCTTCTCATCAATGTAACAATTAACCCGCCCAATTTTCTCTGTCCAGGCTTCTATATTGAATTGCCTCTGCCAAATGTTCTACTTGGATATCCTTGCTATCTGCCAAGTCAGCAATGGTACGTGCTACTTTGAGTATTCTATCATAAGCTCTGGCAGAAAGATTTAATCTCTCCATTGCTGTCTTTAGTAATGCTTGTCCAGCCTTTGGAATTGCACACACTTCATGGATTCTGTTTGATTGTAGCTGAGCGTTACAATAAATTCCCTCCTGTCCTTCATATCTTTGCTTTTGTATTTCTCTAGCTTTTACCACCCTCATTTTTACATCTTTAGAAGTTTCTGCAGGTTTTTCTCTGTTAGCAAGTTGCTCAAAAGAAACGGGAGTAACTTCAATATGGATATCAATTCTGTCCAGCAAAGGACCTGAAATTTTACTCAAATATCGTTGCACTACACCGGGTCCGCAAACACAATCTTTTTCAGGATGGTTAAAATATCCACATGGGCAAGGGTTCATGCTTGCCACCAACATAAAACTAGAGGGATATTCAACTGTAAACTTTGCCCTACTGATTGTTATCCGTCTTTCTTCTAGTGGCTGTCTTAATACTTCCAATACAGTTCGTTTGAATTCGGGTAGTTCATCTAAAAATAGGACCCCATTATGTGCCAAAGAAATTTCACCCGGCTGAGGAATATTACCGCCTCCAACCAGCGCGACATCGCTAACCGTATGATGTGGCGAGCGAAATGGACGTGTAGCAACAAGAGATGCGTTGTTACCTAACTTTCCGGCAACCGAATGTATTTTAGTAGTTTCAAGCGCCTCTTGCAATGTCATTGGCGGAAGTATGGTAGGTAATCTTTTGGCTAACATTGTTTTTCCTGCACCGGGTGGTCCAATCAAAATAATATTATGCCCTCCGGCTGCCGATATCTCCATCGCTCTTTTAATATTCTCTTGTCCTTGCACATCAGCAAAATCAACGTCAAACGAATCGCTCATATTGGCAAAGTCCCCACGTGGATCCGCAGTTGCAGGTTCGAATTCTCGAACATTATTGAAGAAATCAACTATATCTAGAATGTTCTCCATTCCATACACCTCTAATCCTTTGACAATGGCTGCTTCTTTTGCATTTTGAATTGGAAGAATAAATCCCTTGAAACCTTCTTTTTTTGCTTGGATTGCAATTGGCAATACACCTTTTATTGGAACAAGACTACCATCTAATGAAAGTTCACCCATGATTATATAATCCGATATGCTGTCTGAGTTTATTTGTTCTGAAGCAGCAAGCAAAGCAGTTGCAATGGTGGTGTCATAAGCAGAGCCTTCTTTTTTTAAATCGGCCGGAGCCATGTTGATAACGACTTTTTTTCGCGGCATTGACAACACTGAATTCTTAAAGGCTGTTTCGATCCTTAATTGACTCTCTTTAACGGCATTGTCCGGCAATCCAACCAAAAAATAACCTACACCGGTACCCAAATTTACTTCAACAGTGATTAAACCTGCATTTACTCCATATACTGCAGCGCCAAATGTTTTTATCAGCATAGGGAACAAAAGTAAGAGTTAATTGCCAGAGTAAGATATTGAATTTTAATGATCGACTTTTGTCATAAGAATTACACTGTTTCGTTAGCAGCATTGAAGACACGCTTCAATAAATTTTGTTTCATAATGAAAAAAATATAATTGATTAGAATGGCAAGGTTTCAATAAAGCTTCTATAATCAGTTTGGTGAGATGTTGACATTTGTTTGCATGCTGAACGATAGCTTTCAATTTCAGTATTTGCCAGTGCTTGGTTATTTGCCAAAACAGCATCTTTGTAATTGTAGAGATGGACTGCGGCACTACCTGTATTAGAAGATTCTAAGGAAATTAAAAAATTTATCATGTTGACAATATTGTCGAGGTGTACTTGAGACAATGTATAAGTATCAGAACCTCCGCTGCATTTAGGATCTCCCCAAAAAGAGCATGTGCAATTACAAGGTGCTTCTGTCGCACTGCATGTTCCTGCTTTGCAAGTTACGGTACAACAATTTGGTGTTGTAGGTGAATTTTCTTCTGTGTTTTGCTCTGTTACTTCCTTACCAGAAACAGTCTTATCTTTGTTACAGGAAGAATACGTCATCATGCCACCTGCTATTAAGGCGGTTATAGTAAACGATAAAATTAAATTTTTCATTTTTGTATTTTTTAAGTTTTACTTGTGAGAAATGCCGTTTCTCTTTTCGGGGTACTCCTTTTCATTGGTTTGGTGCTTCGTAGCCTTTCACCTTTTATGCCCCTTTGTCTGTTGCAGAGTTGGAGTTAATTTTTGTTTTTGGCTTTTCTTGTTTTTAAGCCTTTGTTTTTACTCCTCTTTGCCTAGAATTGCTCCGATTTGGTAGTTTTCCCCCACCGCTTTTCTTTTGCCTCAAACTGCCTTGGTTTCACAAAACCTTTCGATAAATTGCCGCCAATTGTTATTTTTAATACCTTAAGTAAGGTTATTTAGTGAACGAAAATAGCCTATTTATTCAAGGAGATGAATAATGCAAATTTGCTTACAAACAAATTATCAATAGTTGTATTATCTCAATAAAGTCTATTCTCCTTACGCCCTTTGTGGCATTGCCAAGCCATTTGCTATAGCTCATTGCTCTTTTCTTTTTTTAATTGCTGTTTTCGCTGAAGTGATAGGGCGTTTATATTATTGTTTTGGGCTGAAAGCTGAAATTTCTTTTGTCTGCGCTGTTTTCTCTATAAAATATTCACCTCTTACGAAATGGGAAGCCTCTTTTACCCGAAATATGCTTTTCCCACTGCTTGTTATCTGTCAAAATAATTTAAGACAAGATTTGTTGTAACATCTAAGTATATTACGAGAGGGCTTTTATTGAATAGTTCCTTTGCCTTGTACTCATATTTTTTCTTAGGTGTTTCAAGTCTTATTATACTGTTATTTATATCTAAGTTATCCATGTGAATAAACTTGAATTTGATGTTCTTATGTCCGTACCCCAGTCTGATATTTTGTTTTAATATAATCAATTCGTTCTTTGTCCCGTAAAAGTAAAGATAAATCAAAGAGTCAAAATTATTGTGATAATTTTCATAATATGCTACTGCGGTATTCATGCAAGGCTTGCAAAATAAGCTGCCCGAAAATACATAAAAGGAGTTACTGTCAACTTGTATTTCAACAATTGAATTAGATTTTGTTTCTTCTGTGATTTGACTACTCTTGCCGCCAATTAAAATTATATCGATAAAAGAGTAAAGCAGGCTCATACTCAATGTTATCAGTCTTGCTCCAATTTTTTCGTTTTTCATAATATTCATCTGTCGTAATTTGTTCTTCAATATTGGGGTTTAATACATAATACACAAAAGAATCTAATTCTAATTGATAGCTGAATAATACTAAACCTTTATCTGACAAGGGGGTAAAAATGGCAGAGGTGTTAATAAAATGACTTTGGCTGTTAAACATGTAATTAGGCTTGTTAGGAAATGGTAAATTCTCATGCAATAAGGTTAAGTTGCCATTAATAAACTTACAAACAGTAACGTAGGTAGGGGGGTGATTAACATTGATAATGCTATTTTTCCAAACTATGGCAAAGCATGAATCTGAAGGTGCTCCAATCTCAAAAAACTCTCTTATCCTTGAGAAGTTTCTAGACCAACTGAACGTTAGTTTCTTGATTAAATCGGCATGAATATATCGTGATAAAGATTGCATATATTTTATGGAATCCAATGGTAAGGGTTTCCATTGTGGATGTTTGGAAAGCGAAGGTTCAATATCTGTTTCCGTTTCAATATTTTTATCAGTATCAACCACAAATATTTTTCCGCTATAACCATCAGTATATATCAATTTGCCATGAATAAAATTGGCAAAGTATTGGCGATTGATATAGCTCATTCCAATCATTTCTATATTTAGCGGGTGAATTTTGCTTCTGATACCGTTTTCCCAATCAAAAATAAACCATCCTCCTTTCTCTGGAAACTTTTGTTTTAGAGTATCTGAAATATATGACAAGTCTCTGTAGTGTAGGATTGTAAAACTGCCGTCTTCTTCAATTTTAAATTTAAAAGGTCGGTAATACGTGTTTTCTAACTTATCAAAATTAAAGAATCTTGCAACTTTAAAACTATCATTAGTACTGTTATACTTAATTCTCATTATTCCATGCTGATATAAAACAAACAATTCATTGTTCTTAAAGATGGCATCTTCAATTTTGTTGACCCTTGCGTCTGTTGGTAGGTCAATGTAATGCTTGCGTCTTAAAGTAATAGCATTTGAAGATTCTGTACTATAATCAAATATTGTGAGCAACAGTTTGTCATTAATGTCATCTAGATATAGACTGCTGTATGCATTCAAAATCATAAACTTTGTGGAATCATAAGTGGTAATATAGAAATCAGGGTAACCCAGATGAAAAAAAGATAGAACTCGGACTTCAGGTCTTTTGTATATGTCGGAAAGTACAAAAGCACAAACAGTATCTTCACTTTCTGTAACTTTGTTATCATCTAATGAAACAGAATTTCCCGTTTTGTTTGTATATCCACAACTGATACATAAAAGGATGGTCGCATTTAATACGACCTTCCTAATTTGAATAAATTTCATATTATATCATTTCTTGTACAGTGATATTAACTAAATCAGAGTTTACGCTGTCAACTTGCCAGGTGAATTTAAAAACAATACTTTCACTTGTTTCACTGTGTACGTAAGTTCTGAAGATAGTGCCAGTGTTTGTGCCACTATTAAACTGAAGCATAATATATGAGATAGTATTATCCAGTCCCATAGCTCCTTCATTTGGGATCCATGGAATTACAATAGCGTTTGGACAGAGGCTTCTTAGTTCGGCAGTTGTGGGACATTTAGTAGAACCACTTCCAGAACAAGATGCTGTAATGGTAGATTCCTCAGTGCTGGGTACATAATCTGATATGTAAACATTCCTATTAAGGTCTCCTTGGTTTGTTCCTTTTCCTAGGGTAATAACAACTAATCCGTAACTAGGCATTGAGAAAAGAAGTGTGAATAGACTGACTCCAATTGACATTAAAATGTTTTTCTTGATTCTCATTTTTGTATTTTTTAGGTTTTACTTGTGAGAACTGCCGTTTCTCTTTTCGGGGTACTCTTTTTTATCGGCTTGGTGCTTAGTAGCCTTTCACCTTTTGTGACCTTATGTCTGTTGCAGAGTTGGAGTGATTGTTTGTTTTGGCTTTTCTTGTTTTTAAGCCTTTGTTTTTACTCCTCTTTGCCTTGAATTGCTCCGATTTGGTAGTTTTCCCCCACCGCTTTTCTTTTGCCTCAAACTGCCTTGTTTCACAAAACCTTTCGACAAATTGCCGCCAATTGTTTACTTTAAGTATCCTAAAGTGAAACAAAAGTAGGCATTTATTGAAGATGAGAGTTTAGATTGTGATTATCTTTTAACTGATATTATCTCTTTGTCAATAGAACTTATTTTGTTCAAGTCTGTTGAAGAAGGTCCAAATCAAGTGTTTGAGATTGTTATTCAAATCATTCTCGAGATAACTTTTTTCAGAAAATGGAATATCGAGTTTGTAATATTGTTTTGGAAAAAATCTGAATTTTTTCTCGTTCAAAGAGCTTATGCTCAACATGTGCTCTTCCTCTATAATATGATAAGAGCCATACATTTCAAAAAATGCCATTCCCTTTGTTGAGTCATCAAAGATACTATTTCCTAAAGAAAAGAAACTGTCGGGATAGTTACATAAATTCAAAATTGATGGCATAATGTCTAATTGTTGGATTATCCTGTTGTTAATACCGGGTTTTATCTCTCCCGAAGGGTCGTATATCATACAAAAGAGCTCCATTTGTCCCTTAGACGAATAGAAGTAATCATTGTCTGCATTCGCAGTATGATCTCCAATTAATATATAAATAGTATTTTCATTGTCAGGAGATTTTGCTCTTTCAGAAAAAAAGAGTTTTAAAGAATAGTCAGTATAAGCAATGCTTTTGAGCATTGGATTAGAAATGCCTGGAAGGGACAGTTCAATCTCTTTAGGGATTTTATAGGGTGGATGAGAAGACAATGTAAATACTGTGCTAAAGTAGGGTTGATGCTTGTGTGCTAACTCTTGATTAAAATAGTGAAGGTAATAGTGGTCATATATTCCCCAGTTTCCATCATATTCCTTCTCTTTGTTACCTGTGAATTGATTGATGCCAAAATATTCAATTGCACCGGCTTTTTTCAAAAAACTTTCAAAACCCATCGTGCCGTTGGCTGCGCCATGATAGAAAGAGCAGTTGTATCCCTCTTTATTCAAATAATATTGGATACCTCGAATTATATTGGCTTGATACCAAGAATAAATAAAGGGTTGTTGTAATAACGAAGGCAGGGATGCAAAAAGTGCGGGCACTGCATCAATAGATTTCGTCCCGTTAGCATAGCAGTTGGGGAACACTAAACATGATTTGGAAAAACTATCAATAAAAGGTGTTACAGAAATACTTTGGTTTGGTGTTTCAGTCATAAAACCAATCCGATTGCGACCGAAACTTTCTAAGATAACTAGTACAATATTCTTTTTGCCATTAACTATTTTCTTGTGCTTGTAGTTTTTTATATATGAATTGTCAGAAAGGTTGCTCGTTATCTGTGTTTGAAATGGGTTAACAGGTTTGTCGGATTCGAGAGAGCTGATAATTTGAAAAGGTGTATTCAATGCCAGTGCTTCCAATCCCGATTCAACAAATTTTGACGCATCTACACTACGGAGTGGTTTCAGACCAACACTACCCCTCATCCCGAGAATGGAAATAAGTATCATGAAAAACAAATGAGGAATGTCCCGGTAAGTAAATTTTTCCAGCTTCTGATTCTGTATTTTGGGGTACCATTTTCCAGCTATAAATAATAATAATACAAGAATAGCAAGGAGATACCAATAATTCAGAAAATAACTTCCAATCGGATTGGCGCTGTCTGTAAGCATGTAAAAGAGCTCTTTTCCCGTTCGCTTATGCGAATAATTAAAATATGCGGAGTCAATTAAATTAAGCAGAATACCGACCCCAATAATGACAAGGAAGTAAATTTTGGCACACCATTGTGCACTTTGTTTAATTTTAAAATTAAATGGTAGCAGATGAAAAATAATGAAAGGTGAGAACGCATAAAAAATATAAACACAATCAAACAAAATTCCGGAAAATAGGGCTTTTGAGATTTGGACAAAACCAAAATGGCTAAAAGCGCTCCAATTAAATATGAAGAAGATGATTCTGCTGATTTCAAAAATAACGAGTGATAATAAAATACTGTACATCAGTATCTTACGTATGTAACTCCTATGTTTCATGTGTAGAATTGTCAGGGCAAAAGTGCGAGTAAAAACCGTATCAAAAAAGACAAAAAAAAAATTCTATAAACCGTTTGTTTAGAAAAATAAGATTCTTACCTTTGCCGTCCTTTTTTTAGACAACTGGAAAATACTGAAATATGCCAACTATACAACAATTAGTTAGAAAGGGTAGAGAGACAATCACTTCAAAGAGTAAGTCTCCTGCACTTGATTCTTGTCCACAACGTAGAGGAGTGTGTACACGTGTTTATACAACTACCCCAAAGAAACCAAACTCGGCAATGAGAAAAGTTGCAAGGGTTAGATTAACCAATGGAAAAGAGGTTAACGCTTATATTCCTGGTGAAGGTCATAATTTACAAGAGCACTCAATTGTATTAGTAAGAGGAGGAAGAGTGAAAGACTTGCCCGGTGTACGTTATCACATTGTTCGTGGCGCACTGGATACAGCAGGTGTAAACGGAAGAATGCAAAGAAGATCTAAATACGGAGCAAAAAGACCTAAGAAAGCGTAATTATATAAGAATTTTAAGAGCATGAGAAAAATAAAAGCAAAAAAGAGAGTATTGTTACCTGATCCAAAGTTCAACGACACTTTGGTAACTCGTTTTGTTAATAATATGATGTATTCCGGAAAGAAGAGCGTATCACAAGCTGCTTTCTATGATGCATTAGATATAGTTGAAAAGAAGATTTCTGAAGAACCTGTCTTAGAGACATGGAAAAAGGCTTTAAATAATGTTACTCCTACTGTTGAGGTTAAATCAAGAAGAGTAGGTGGGGCCACTTTTCAGATTCCGATTGAGATTCACCCTGACAGAAGAATCGCTATGGGAATGAAATGGCTGATTGGCTATGCAAGAAAGAGAAATGAAAAGTCAATGGCTGAGAAATTAGCTTCTGAAATTATAGCTGCTTCTAAAGGTGAAGGAGCTGCTGTGAAGAAAAAAGATGATACACACAGAATGGCAGAGGCAAACAAAGCTTTTGCTCACTTTAAAGTTTAAGATAGAAATAGAGAATTATATTAGATGGCAAACAAGGATTTAAGTTTTGTAAGAAATATTGGAATATCTGCTCACATTGATGCAGGCAAAACCACCACTACCGAGAGGATTTTATTCTATACCGGTAAAACCCATAAGATTGGTGAGACTCATGATGGTTCTGCGACAATGGACTGGATGGAACAAGAGCAAGAAAGAGGGATTACCATTACTTCTGCTGCTACTACTACTTTTTGGAATTTTCCTACCCATGATGGCAAGAAAACTCCTGACTCAAAGACATATCAAATTAATGTAATTGACACACCCGGACACGTTGACTTTACTGTTGAGGTAGAAAGATCATTGCGTGTATTGGATGGTGCGATTGCTTTGTTTTGTTCTGTAGGTGGTGTAGAGCCTCAGTCTGAGACTGTATGGAGACAAATGAATAAATACGGTGTTCCAAGAATTGGTTTTGTAAACAAAATGGACCGTTCCGGTGCTGACTTCTTAAAAGTAGTGAAACAAATTGAAGATAGATTAGGAGCAAAACCTGTTCCTCTTCAAATTCCAATTGGTGCTGAAGAAACTTTTAAAGGTGTAGTTGACTTAATTAAAAACGAAGCTATTATTTGGGATGAAGCAACGCTTGGAGCTACTTATACTGAAATTGAAATACCTGAAGATTTAAAAGAAGTTGCTCATGAGTATCGTGAAAAATTAATAGAAGCGATTGCAGAATTCGATGATTCTTTGATGGAGAAATTTTTCGATAATCCGGATTCTATTACAGAAGAAGAAATCAATAATGCATTAAGAGCTGCAACACTTTCATTGAAAATTGTTCCTTTGATGTGTGGTTCTTCTTTTAAGAACAAAGGAGTTCAAACATTATTAGATGCAGTTATTAAGTTTTTACCTGCTCCAACAGATGTTGAAGCTGTTAAAGGTACAAACCCTGATACCGAACAAGAAGTCATACGTAAAGCTGATGTCAATGAACCATTTGCTGCTTTAGCATTTAAGATTGCTACAGATCCTTATGTAGGAAGACTTGCATTCTTCCGTGTATATTCAGGACATTTGGATGCAGGTTCTTATGTCTTAAATACACGTTCCGGAAAGAAAGAAAGAATTTCTCGTATTTTCCAAATGCACTCAAATAAACAAAATCCTATTGATGGAATTGATGCCGGAGATATTGGAGCAGCAGTCGGATTTAAAGAGATTAAAACAGGGGATACATTATGTGATGAGAAAAACCCTATTATTTTAGAATCTATCACTTTCCCTGAACCGGTTATTGGTATTGCAATCGAGCCTAAAGCACAAGCTGATGTTGACAAATTAGCAAATGGATTGTCTAAACTTGCTGAAGAAGATCCAACATTTAGAGTTAAAACTGATGAAGAAACCGGACAAACTGTAATTAGTGGTATGGGAGAGTTACACCTTGAAATTATTGTTGATCGTCTAAAAAGAGAATTCAAAGTGGAGGTTAATCAAGGAGCCCCACAGGTTGCATATAAAGAAGCTATTACAAAGATCTTTACTCACAGAGAGGTGTTTAAGAAACAAACAGGAGGTAGAGGTAAATTTGCTGATATTCAATTTGAAATTGGTCCCGCAGACGAAGACTTCCAAGGAGAAGGCTTACAGTTTGTTAATCAAATTGTTGGAGGTGCTATTCCAAAGGAATTTATACCTGCAGTACAAAAAGGGTTTGCTGAGTCCATGAAAAACGGTTCATTAGCAGGATATCCTATTGACAGAATGAAAGTTCGTTTATTTGACGGTTCATTCCATGCTGTTGACTCAGATTCATTGTCATTTGAATTGTGCGCAAAAGCCGGGTTCAGAGAATCTGCAAAAAATGCAGGACCTGTGATACTTGAACCAATCATGAAACTTGAAGTATTGACACCTGCTGATTATATGGGTGATGTACAAGGTGATTTGAATAGAAGAAGAGGTATGATTGAGGGAATTGATGAAAGAGCCGGAGCACAAGTTGTAAAAGCTAAAGTTCCACTAAGTGAAATGTTTGGATATGTTACTTCATTAAGAACAATTACTTCAGGACGTGCAAGTTCAAGTATGGAGTTTTCTCACTATGATCAAGTACCTCGTAATCTTGCTGAAAATATTTTAAAAACTGTAAAAGGAAATACATCTAACGCTTAAGAAAATGGTTAGCCAGAAGATAAGAATAAAACTAAGGTCTCATGACCATAATTTGATTGACAAATCTGCAGAAAAGATTGTTAAATCAGTTAAAATCACCGGAGCAGTTGTGAGTGGACCAATTCCACTTCCTACTCAAAAGAAGATTTTTACTGTACTTCGTTCTCCACATGTAAATAAAAAGGCAAGAGAACAATTTCAGTTATCTTCTTACAAAAGATTGATTGATATTTATACTTCTTCATCTAAGACTGTTGAAGCTCTTATGAAGTTGGAGTTACCAAGCGGAGTAGATGTAGAAATTAAAGTTTAGTTTAAAGAAGAATCAGAGCTATGCAAAGATTAATAGGAAAAAAAATCGGAATGACAAGTGTCTTCAATAGTGAAGGGAACAATATTCCTTGTACTGTTATTGAGGCAGGTCCTTGTGTTGTAACTCAAGTTAAAACTAAGGAAAAGGAAGGGGTAAATGCCTTCCAAATTGCTTGGGGAGATAAAAAAGAAAAAACTTGGAAAAAAACTGAAGTTGGACATTTCAAAGTATCTGGTACTACCCCAAAAAGAGTTGTTGTAGATGTTAGAAATCCAAGAATCGAAAGAAAAGTTGGAGAAGTGATTGATGCAACGATTTTCAATGAAGGTGAATATGTTGATGTTGTGGCAAATTCAAAAGGAAAAGGTTTCCAAGGTGTTGTAAAAAGACATGGTTTTGCCGGTGTTGGAGAATCCACTCACGGACAACATAACAGATTAAGAGCTCCCGGATCTATTGGTGCTTGTTCTACTCCTTCAAGAGTATTTAAAGGAATGAGAATGGCAGGTAGAACCGGAAATAAAAGGGTTAAAATTACCAACCTAGAAATTATTAAAATTTATCCTGATAGAAACCTTATGCTTATAAAAGGTGCTGTACCCGGATATAATGGTTCAACTGTAATATTGGAAAAATAAAATGGAAGCGAAAGTATATAATAGTAAAGGCGAATTTGCCGGTAGAAAGGTAACATTACCAAACGAAGTTTTTGGTATTGAACCTAATGACCATGCTATTTATTTAGATGTGAAATTGTTTTTGGCTAACCAAAGACAAGGAACTCATAAATCTAAAGATAAATCAGAAGTAGCATATAGCACACGCAAACTTAAGCGTCAGAAAGGTACGGGCGGAGCAAGGGCCGGTAGTAGAAAATCCGGAACCATTGTAGGTGGAGGTAGAATACATGGACCAAGACCAAGAAACTATGGTTTTAAATTAAATAGCAAACTAAAAAATCTTGCTCGTATTTCTGCACTATCATATAAAGCAAAGGAAGATAAAGTAATGGTTATTGAAGATTTGTCTTTTGACAAACCAAGCACTCATGCATTTTCTCATTTGTTAAAGAATATGAATATTGAAGGCACAAAAACCTTGTTTTTAGTTCATAATTCAGATAATAACACAATTTTAAGTGGCAGAAATATTCCAAACAATAAGATTGCTCAAGCTAATAGTTTAAATACTTATGAAATCGTAAATTCTCATAACCTTATTCTTACAGAAGCTGCAATTAATATTATTAACGATACATATAAGAAATAACAGACATGACTTCAATATTAATTAAACCTCTTATTACTGAAAAACTGAACCTTCTGAAAGAAAGAAGAGATCAATACGGTTTTATTGTTGATAGAAGAGCATCTAAGGAAGAAATTATTTCAGCCATTGAGAAATTGTATGGTGTTGAAGTAGATTGGTTAAATACCATGGTTGCACCTACTAAGAAGAGAAAAAATAACAGAACCGGTCAGGTTACAGGAAGAACAAACAGCTATAAAAAAGCGATCTTCAAACTTAAAGATGGACATAAAATAGACTTTTTTGAGAACAACTAATTAAATGGGACTAAAGAGATTAAAACCGATAACACCTGGGGAAAGATTTAGAGTAGCTAATGACTTTTCTGAATTGACTACAAGTCAACCAGAAAAATCGTTACTTGTTACATTAAAGAAATCAGGAGGTAGAAACAACCAAGGAAAAATGACTATGCGCAATATTGGCGGAGGTCACAAGCGTAAGTATAGAATTATTGATTTCAAACGCGATAAATATAATATGCCTGCTGAAGTATTAACTATTGAGTATGATCCCAATAGGACATCATATATTTCTTTAGTGCAGTATAAAGATGGAGAAAAGCGTTATATTATTGCCCCAGAAGGAATTAAAGTAGGTCAGCAAATTATTTCAGGCTCAGGAGTTACTCCGGATGTTGGAAATACACTACCACTAAGAGAGATTCCTCAAGGAACTGAAATTCATAATATTGAAATGGCGCCCGGAGCCGGTGCAAAAATTTGTAGAGGTGCTGGGTCATCAGCTATTCTCAAAAATATTGAAGATAAATATTGCATAATTAAGTTACCTTCTGGTGAATCACGCATGATTTTAGGTAATTGTATGGCAACGGTAGGAAAGGTTTCAAACTCCGAGCATTTCAATATTAATTTGGGTAAAGCTGGTCGTAGCAGATGGTTAGGAAGAAGACCAAGAACAAGACCTGCAGCTATGAACCCGGTTGACCACCCACTTGGAGGAGGGGAAGGTAAATCTAAAGGAGGACAGCCTATGTCTCGTACCGGTATCTATTCTCAAGGACAGAAGACCAGAACTCCTAAGAAAGCTTCAAATAAGTATATTATAGAGAGACGTAAAACTAAAAGAGGAACTAAAAAATAGCTGAAAGAATATGGCAAGATCGTTAAAAAAAGGACCATTTATTGATTTCAAACTTGAAAAGAAAGTCGTTCAGATGAACGAAACTAAAAAGAAATCTGTGGTTAAAACTTGGGCAAGAAGAAGTATGATTAGTCCTGATTTTGTTGGACATACTTTTGCTGTGCATAATGGTAATAAGTTTATTCCGGTTTTTGTAACTGAAAACATGGTTGGACATAGATTAGGTGAATTTGCACCAACTAGAACATTTAAAGGACATAGTGGTAATAGATAATTAATAATATAATGGAAGCTGTAGCTAAATTAAGAAACTGTCCCCTACCACCTCGTAAGATGAGATTGGTTGTTGACCAGATAAGGGGACAAAAAGTTGATAAGGCATTGAACATACTTCAGTTCAGTCAAAGAAAGTATTATGCAATCTACGTTGAGAAATTGCTTAAAAGTGCAATTGCTAATTGGGAACAAAAGAATGATGGCGAACGTGCAGAAGATGCAGAACTCTTTGTGAAAAGTGTGATGGTTGATGGAGCCTATGCATTAAAAAGGCTAAGAACTGCACCTCAAGGTAGAGCACACAGAATGAAAAAGAGATTTAATCATATCACACTTGTAGTGGATAGCAGTAATGCAAGTGTTGAGACAGAAGTAGCCTCTGAAAATAAAGAAGATAAAAATACTAAATAACAAAAGCAATATCGTTTAAATGGGACAAAAAGTTAATCCAGTATCATTAAGGTTAGGCATAACAAGAGGATGGGAATCTAATTGGTATGGAGGCAAAAATTTTGCTGAAAAATTGATCGAAGATGAGAAAATCAGAACGTATATCTATGCTAGAATAGCTAAAGGTGGCATTTCTAAGATTGTGATAGAAAGAACAATCAAAAGACTCATCATTACAATCCATACAGCCCGTCCGGGAATTGTTATTGGTAAGCAAGGTGCAGAGGTAGATAGACTGAAAGAAGAAATTAAGAAATTAACAAACAAGGATGTTCAAATCAACATTTTTGAAATTAAAAGACCGGAACTTGATGCTAAATTAGTAGCTGAAAATATTGCACAACAACTTGAAGGCAGAATGGCATATAAAAGAGCTGTAAGAAGTGCAATTCAGAACACAATGAGAATGGGAGCAGAAGGGATCAAAGTATCGGTTTCAGGTCGATTAAATGGTGCTGATATTGCGCGTTCAGAACATTATAAAGAAGGTAGAACTCCGCTTCACACACTTCGTGCTGACATCGACTATAGTCTTGCAGAAGCATTAACAACTTATGGTTTAATTGGTATAAAAGTTTGGATTTGTAGAGGTGAAGTCATTGGGAAAAAGGATATTTCGTTAAATGCCGGTATCAATAATGATAGACGTAGCAGATTTAATGAAAGAGATAATGCACAAAATGCAAAAAGAAGAAATAGAACCCCTCGTAAATAAAAAATAGAGAATATGTTAAGTCCGAAAAGAACAAAATATAGAAAAACACAGAAGGGAAGAGTAAAGGGTATTGCTACAAGAGGTCATCTCTTGAGTTTTGGCTCTTTTGGTTTAAAAACATTAGAACCAAAGTGGATAACTGCACGCCAAATTGAAGCAGCTCGTATTGCTCTTACTCGTTATATGAAAAGAGAAGGTCAGGTTTGGATTAGAATATTTCCGGATAAACCTGTAACTAAAAAACCGAACGAGGTGAGGATGGGTAAAGGTAAAGGAGCGCCTGAATATTGGGTAGCAGTTGTGAAACCCGGAACTATTATGTTTGAAATTGGAGGTGTACCTATGGAAGTTGCAAAAGAAGGTATGAGATTGGCAGCCCAAAAGCTACCCGTAGCTACTAAATTTATTGTTAAACCAGATTACGCAGGAGAGTAATTATGAAATTTGAAGATATTAAAGCATTACCTACAAAAGAACTTTTTGCAAGGTATAGAGAGGAAAAACTAAAGTTGACTAAAATGAAGATAAATCATGCAGTTACTCCTTTAGACCAACCTCACAAGATTAAAGAAACTAGAAGAACTGTTGCACAGCTCCTGACAGAGTTAAACAATAGAAGAAAGGATTACGAATTAAAGGCAATTCAAAACAAGGCTAAATAAGTATGGCAATAGAAAGAAATTCAAGAAAAGAGTTTGTTGGTAAAGTAACAAGTGCCAAAATGGATAAATCCATTGTTGTTGCAGTGGAGAATAAAATTAAGCACCCAAAGTACAAGAAGTATTTTACTAAAACCAAAAAACTATATGCGCATGATGAAACCAATCAGTGCGGTATTGATGATATAGTGAGAATCCAAGAAACACGCCCATTGAGCAAACTAAAAAGATGGCGTTTAATAGAAGTAATTCAAAAAGCAAAATAATAAGATGATACAACAAGAATCAAGATTAAAAGTAGCTGATAACAGTGGAGCAAAAGATGTGCTTTGTATTAGAGTTTTAGGAGGTACTAAAACTAGATATGCAAGTCTTGGAGACAAAATTGTTGTTTCTGTGAAAGAAGCATTGCCTTCAGGCGGAATAAAAAAAGGAGCTGTCTCTAAAGCTGTTATTGTTAGAGTAAAAAAAGGCGTTAGAAGACCGGACGGTTCTTATATCAGATTTGATGAAAATTCATGCGTATTGCTAAATAATAATGATGAACCTAGAGGTACACGTATTTTTGGCCCGGTAGCACGTGAATTGAGAGATAAACAGTTTATGAAAATTGTATCATTAGCACCAGAAGTATTGTAAAATCATGAAAAAGACTTCAGAAATAAAGAAGATTCATATTAAGAAAGGAGATACTGTTAAAGCAATCTCCGGAAATGACAAGAATAAACCTGCATCAGAAGTGTTGGTTGTATATCCAAAGACATATAGAGCTTTGGTTAAAGGGTTTAACTTGGTAACTAAACATGTAAAACCTACTCAACAAAAACCTGATGGTGAGATTATCAAAAAGGAGGCACCAATCCATATTTCTAACTTAATGTTAGTTGTAGGAGGTACGCCTACTAAAGTTGGACGCAAAGCAAATGCTGAAGGAAAACTTAAAAGATATGCTAAGAAAACAGGTGAATTTATTGATTAATTTTAAAGAGGATTATTAAAGTTATGGCATACAAACCAACATTAAAAGAGAGATATACCACAGAAGTTACGAAAGCTCTAACAGCAAAATTTGCTTATAAGAATGTAATGGAGATTCCAAGGTTACAAAAAATTTGTTTAAATCAAGGAGTAGGCATTGCTGTTTCTGACAAGAAGCTTATTGACAATGCAGTTGAAGAAATGACTACTATTTCCGGACAAAAAGCATGTCCTACCTATTCCAAAAAAGCAATTTCTAATTTCAAACTTAGAGAAAAAATGCCGATTGGAGTGAAGGTTACATTGCGCGGAGATAAAATGTATGAATTTCTTGAAAGATTAATTTCAATTTCGCTACCTAGAGTTAGAGACTTCCAAGGTCTTAAAATAAAAGGCTTTGACGGTAGAGGAAATTATAATATGGGTATTACTGAACAAATCATATTCCCAGAGATGAACATTGACAAGATTAATAGAATTAATGGTATGGACATTACTTTTGTTACAACTGCTAAAACTGACGAAGAGTGTTTAGAGTTGCTAAAGTGTTTCGGTATGCCATTTCAAACTAAAGACGCTAAATAATAACAATGGCAAAAGAATCAATAAAAGCAAGAGACGTTAAAAGACGTAAATTAGTTCAAAAATATGCAGCAAAAAGAGCTGCATTGAAAGCAGCCGGTGAATGGGAAGAACTACAAAAATTACCTAGGAATTCATCAAAGGTAAGATTGAGAAACCGTTGTCAATTAACAGGAAGACCAAAGGGATATATACGTCACTTTGGAATATGCAGAAACCAATTGAGAAAATTGGCATCTGAAGGCAAAATTCCCGGTGTAACAAAAGCAAGTTGGTAATAAATTAAATAAAGAAAATAATAAGATGACTGATCCAATAGCAGATTTTTTAACCAGATTAAGAAATGCAGTAATCGCCAAACATAGAGTTGTTGAAATACCTGCATCTAATATCAAAAAGGCAATTACCAAAGTACTTTTTGAAAAAGGTTATATTTTGAATTATAAATTTGAGGACAATACCAATGGTGGACAGGGTAGCATTAAAATTGCACTGAAATATCATCCGGTTACTAAACAATCAGCAATCACTGAGTTGACAAGAATTAGCAAGCCGGGTCTCAGACAATATGTTCCTGCAGACAACCTGCCTAAAGTAATCAATGGACTTGGTATTGCAATTATTTCTTCATCTCATGGAGTTATTACTGACAAGGAAGCCAGAAAACTAAATGTAGGTGGAGAGGTTTTATGTTATGTTTCATAATTAATTAGGAAGATATTATGTCAAGAATTGGAAATAAAATAATTGAAATACCTGCAGGTGTGACAGTTTCACAAGATAAACATGTTGTTACTGTGAAAGGTCCGAAAGGTGAATTAAAACAAGAATTAAAAGAAGGGTTTGACCTCAAAATTGATGGTAATCAGATTCAACTTATAAGACCATCGGATGAAAAACAGGATAAAGCATTGCACGGTTTATATCGTTCTTTGATTCACAACCATGTTGTTGGTGTTTCTCATGGACATACAATCAGCCAAGAGTTTGTTGGAGTTGGTTATAGAGCCACTGTACAAGGACAAGTGTTGGATATGTCAATTGGATATTCGCACAAAATTATGTTTGAACTTCCAAAAGAAATAAAAATTAAAGCAGAAGCTCCTAAAGGTGCAGCTCCATTTATCACTATGGAATGTATTGATAAAGAATTATTGGGAAGAGTTGCAGCTAAAATAAGAAGTTTCAGACCACCAGAGCCTTATAAAGGAAAAGGGATTCGCTATGTAGGTGAACAAGTAAGAAGAAAAGCAGGTAAATCAGCAGCTAAAAAATAAGTAAAATGAGTACAAAAGCTAAAGTAGAAAGACGAGAAAAAATAAAAAGAAGCATAGCTCCCAAGGTGCGTGGAACTCAACAAAAACCTCGCTTGGTAGTGTTTAAAAGCAATAAAGAAATTTATGCTCAAATAGTAGATGATACTAAATCAGTTACACTATGTTCTGCTTCTTCAAAAGAGAAAGATTTATCAACATTAAAGAATACAAAAACAGCAATAGCAAGCCAAATTGGGAAAAGAATTGCTGAAAAAGCAAAAGCCGCAGGTATTTCAACTGTTGTATTTGATAGAAACGGATATTTATATCACGGACGTATTAAGTCACTTGCAGATGGTGCAAGAGAGGGAGGATTGGTATTTTAAACAATAAAAATAATGGCAACACAAAATATTAAAAGAATTAACAAATCCGACCTGGAACTTACAGAGAATGTAGTTGCTATCCAAAGGGTAGCGAAGGTTACAAAAGGTGGAAGAACTTTTAGCTTTACTGCTATTGTAGTCGTAGGCGATAAAAATGGCATTGTTGGTATTGGTTCCGGAAAAGCCAGCGAAATACAAGCTGCTATTCAAAAGGGAATTGAAGATGCAAAGAAAAATCTTATTAAAGTTCCAATCATCAATGGAACAATCCCTCATGAACAGATTGGAAGATATTGCGGAGGTCATGTGTTTATGAAACCTGCTGCACACGGTACCGGTGTTATTGCCGGTGGTGCAATGAGAGCTGTACTTGAAAGCGCAGGGATAGAAAATATTCTTTCAAAATCAAAAGGCTCTTCAAACCCTCATAATGTTGTTAAAGCTACTATTGATGCATTGTTAAAGTTGAGAGACCCTTATACAATTGCGCAACAAAGAGGTATTAAATTAGAAAATGTTTTTAACGGTTAATTATTAATATCATGAGCAAAATTAGAGTAACACAAATAAAAAGTGCTATTGACAGACCCGAGAATCAAAAGAGAACTTTGATTGCATTGGGGTTAAACAAAATTAACAAAAGTAAAGAGTTTGAAGCAAACCCTATGATTTTGGGTATGGTGAGAGTGGTTAATCATTTAGTTAAAGTAGAAAATATTTAAGAGAATGGATTTAAGTAATTTAAAACCTGCTGCAGGTTCAATAAAAAAAGATAAGAGAGTTGGTCGTGGACAAGGTTCAGGACGCGGAGGAACTTCAACTCGTGGTCATAAGGGTGCACAATCAAGATCCGGTTATTCAAGAAAAAGAGGTTTTGAAGGTGGACAAATGCCATTACAAAGAAGAGTTCCTAAAGGTGGATTTAAGAATATTAACCGAGTAGAATACGTGGGTATTAACTTGGATGTACTTCAATCTTTAGTGGATAATAAAGGTGTTACCGAAATCAATAAAGAAGTATTGTTGGCAAATCACTTAATTGCTAAGAAAGATTTATTCAAAATTCTTGGTAGAGGTGAGCTGAAAGTAAAACTTTCTGTTACTGCAAACGGTTTTTCTAAAACTGCTAAAGAAGCAATTGAAAAAGTAGGTGGTACAACTCAACTTGTATAAATAAATGAGTAAATTTAGACTAATAAGAAAGTTACAAGAGATTTGGAGTATTGAGGAACTTCGAACAAAGATCCTTAATACCCTATTTTTCCTATTAATATATAGACTAGGAACTTTTGTAATTCTCCCGGGTATTGATTCTGAGCAATTGACAGGCTTGCAAGGACAAACTGACGGTAGTTTGTTAGGATTAATTAATGTCTTTGCAGGTGGAGCATTTGCCAGAGGTGCATTTTTTGCATTAGGTATCATGCCATATATTTCCGCATCAATTGTAATTCAGTTGATGGGGATTGCTGTACCGGCATTTCAAAAAATGCAGAAAGAAGGTGAAGACGGAAGACGTAAGCTAAACCAAATTACCCGATATTTAACGGTTGCAATTACGCTAGTTCAATCAGTGGCATACTTAATTAACATTACATCTAACCCTGGAAACTCAGGTGCGCTTTTGTTTATCTCTAGACCTGATGTGATGTCACAAAGTATGTTTATGATTGTGAATACGCTCATATTAACAGCCGGAACTATCTTTGTGATGTGGATTGGAGAGAAAATTACAGATAAAGGATTAGGTAACGGTATCTCTTTAATTATTATGATTGGTATCGTTGACAGGTTGCCGGGAGCGTTGACTTTTGAATTAGTTCAGCGTTTTAATGACGGTCAATTACCGATATTTATTGTTCAACTTACATTATGGTTAGCAGTGATTGTTGCAAGTGTTTTATTGGTACAAGGAACAAGAAAGATTCCGGTAAATTATGCAAAGAGAGTAGTTGGTAATAGACAGTATGGAGGTTCTAGACAATATATCCCATTAAAAGTTAATGCAGCCGGAGTTATGCCAATTATTTTTGCTCAAGCATTAATGTTTATTCCTCCTTATATCAAACAGATGTTTCCAAATTCAACTTCATCAGTTTTAAACTCAATGGATGATTGGACTTCTATTCCATACAATGTCATTTTTGCTGTATTGATTATCGCATTTACATATTTTTATACTGTAATTACTATCAACCCACAGCAAATTTCTGAAGAATTAAAGAAAAATGGAGGTTTTATTCCGGGAGTGAAACCGGGTAAAAAAACATCTGAATATATTGACACCATTATGTCAAGAATAATTTTACCGGGTTCTATATTTCTTGCATTTGTTTCCATCATGCCCGCCATAGCGGTGTTTTTTAATGTCGGAAATGCATTTGCACAGTTTTATGGCGGAACCTCATTGTTGATTATGGTAGGAGTTGTCTTGGATACACTTCAACATATAGAAAGCTATTTGTTGATGCGACATTATGATGGATTAATGAAAACTGGCAGAATTAAAGGTAGAACAGGAGCTATCGGAGCCTCAATTTGATAATTTGTAATTACTAAATAAAATAGTAATTTCGCAGCCCCAAAATTATAATATGGCAAAACAATCCTCAATAAAGCAAGATGGTGAAATCACAGAGGCACTCTCTAACGCTATGTTTAGGGTTAAATTAGCTAATGGACATGAAATAATTGCTACAATAAGCGGAAAAATGAGGATGCATTACATAAGAATACTACCCGGAGATAAAGTTCAAGTGGAAATGTCGCCTTATGATCTTACAAGAGGAAGAATATGTTTTAGATATAAATAAACTGACAAAATGAAAGTAAAAACATCAGTAAAGAAGCGCAGTGAAGACTGTATCATTGTTAGACGTAAAGGAAAAATTTACATCATTAACAAAAAGAACCCGAAATTTAAACAAAGACAAGGATAATAAAGTATTATGGCTAGAATCGCTGGAATAGATTTACCACGTAATAAGAGAGGTGTAATTGGACTCACTTACATCTATGGTATTGGAAGAAATAAATCTTCTGAAATATTAAAGTCTTCAGGTATTTCTGAAGATAAAAAGGTGTCTGAATGGTCAGATGATGAGATAACAAGCATTAGAAACTATATCTCTGAGAATATTAAAACTGAAGGGGAGCTTCGCTCTGCAACACAGTTGAATATCAAAAGACTCATGGATATAGGATGTTATAGAGGTATTAGACACAGAAAAGGATTGCCTGTAAGAGGTCAAACTACCAAGAATAATGCTCGTACCAGAAAAGGTAAGAAGAAAACTGTTGCAAACAAGAAAAAAGTTACTAAATAATTAAGTTACAAATCACACAATGAATAGCCCAAAAAAAGTTAATAAGAGGAAAGTTAAAATAGACGCACAAGGTCAAGCACACATCAAAGCCTCTTTTAATAATGTTATTGTTTCCATTACAAATACAACTGGACAAGTTATTTCTTGGTCTTCATCCGGCAAAATGGGTTTTAGAGGCTCAAAAAAGAACACTCCTTATGCAGCACAAACTGCAACCCAAGACTGCGCTAAAGTGGCTTATGACATGGGATTGAGAAAAGTTGAAGTCTTTGTTAAAGGACCTGGATCAGGAAGAGACTCAGCTGTCAGAAGCCTTGCGGCTGCTGGACTTGAGGTAATATCTATTCAAGATGTAACTCCAATGCCACACAATGGATGCAGACCTCCTAAAAGACGTAGAGTGTAATTATTATTAATATTTAGAAAAGAACAATTATGGCAAGATATACTGGACCCCAAACCAAAATAGCACGTAAATTTAGAGAGCCTATTTTTGGACCTGATAAATCTTTTGAAAAAAAGAAATATCCCCCCGGAATGCATGGCAATTCAAGAAAAAAGAAGAAACAATCTGAGTATGCAATCCAGCTTACCGAAAAGCAGAAAGCAAAATACACTTATGGACTTCTTGAAAAACAGTTCTTGAACCTTTTTAAGAAAGCAGCTGCAAAAAGAGATATTACAGGTGAAACTTTCCTTAAATTTTTGGAAGCAAGACTTGATAATACCGTATATAGATTGAACATTGCTCCTTCCAGAAGGTCTGCAAGACAATTAGTCCTTCATAAGCATATTCTGGTTAACAATGAGATAGTAAACATTCCATCATATCAGTTAAAACCAGGAGATGTGATTACGGTTAGAGAAAGATCTAAGTCTTTAGAATTAATTAGTGATGCATTGTCCGTAGGAAGGCTTAAGCATTCATGGTTGCAATGGGATGGTAATTCTATGTCAGGTACTTTCTTAAATTTTCCTGAACGTTCAGAAATACCTGAGAATATTAATGAAACATTGATTGTTGAGTTGTATTCTAAGTAATAATTTTTAAAAGTAAAATAAATATAAAAATGGCAATATTGGATTTTCAAAAACCTGAAAGAGTAATCATGCAGAAGGATACAGACTTCTATGGTCTGTTTGAATTCAGCCCACTTGAAAAAGGCTTCGGAACTACCATCGGTAATTCACTTAGAAGAGTATTATTATCTTCTCTTCAAGGATATGCTATTACTTCTGTTAAAATTCACGGTGTTGAACATGAATTCTCTACTATTAAAGGTGTAATTGAAGATGTAACAGAAATAATTCTGAATTTAAAGCAAGTAAGATTTAAGAAAACTTCTCATTCTGCAGATGATTCAGAAAAGATTTTTATTTCAATCAAAGGTAAAGAACAATTCTTAGCTGGTGACATGAGCCGTTACAGTAGTAACTTTGAAGTGTTAAATCCTGATCTAGTGATTTGCACTATGGAACCATTTGTTCAATTAGAAATTGAATTGTCAATTGAAAAAGGTCGCGGATATGTACCTGCAGAAGAAAATAAGCCTAAAGATACTACCATCGGAGTGATTCCAATTGATTCTATTTTTACTCCCATTAAGAATGTTAAATATCATGTGGAGGATTTTAGAGTTGAGCAAAAAACTGACTATGAGAAATTAGTGATGGAAGTTTCTACAGATGGTTCAATTCATCCTGAAGATGCGTTGAAAGAAGCAGCTAAAATTCTTATTCAACATTTCTTATTGTTTTCTGATGATAATATGTTATTGGATACTCAGGTGAAAAAGCCTGTTCAAGAAGTGGATGAAAATATGCTCCAAATGAGAAAAGTACTTAAAACTCCACTTGCTGATTTAGATTTATCAGTTAGAGCATATAACTGCTTGAAAGCTGCTGAAATTAGAACTTTAGGTGAGTTAGTTAGCTACCATATAGACGATTTACTTAAGTTTAGAAATTTTGGTAAGAAATCTCTATCTGAGCTGGAAGAGTTTGTAAAGGAAAAGGGGTTACACTTTGGAATGGATATTTCTAAGTATAATCTAGTTGAAGAATAATAAATAGTATATTAGTATAGATGAGACACGGAGTTAAAATAAATCATTTAGGTAGAACCGCTTCACACAGGAAGGCAATGTTGTCAAACATGGCATCTTCGCTGATTAAACATAAGAAGATTACTACAACTGTTGCCAAAGCTAAGGCTTTAAGAGTGTATGTTGAACCTCTTATTACCAAAGCAAAATCTGATTCTGTACATAACAGAAGAACTGTATTTTCTTATTTAAGAGATAAAGAAGCGATTAAAGAATTGTATGGAGTAGTGGCGTCAAAAATTGGCGACAGACAAGGAGGTTATACAAGAATTTTAAAACTTGGTAACCGTATGGGTGATAATGCAGAAATGGCACTAATCGAATTAGTGGACTTTAATGAGTTTATTCAGCCTAAACCTGCGAAAGAAAAGAAAAAGACTACAAGAAGAGGTCGTTCTGCAACTAAGGCTAAACAAACAGAAGCAGTTGCTGCTGATGAACCTAAGGTTGAAGAAACTCCTACAAATGAAGTAGTTGAGGAGTCAATAGTAGAAGATGTTGCAGATGAAAATAATGTGGAAGATTCTGCAAACGATACTGAAGAAGCAAACAAACAAGATTAATCACAACCTTATAATATTTTTATAAAGCCGTAAGTTACTTACGGCTTTTTGTGTTTAAATGGTTTTGTATGTGATTGTATTTGTACAGCCAATCAAACTCCTAACTTTTTCTATCTTTGCGGCAATTAATTTATACGCTTATGGCAGATGTATTAATAGTAATGGGGTCGGACAGTGACTTGCCGGTTATGCAAGACGCAGCGGATGTTTTACAAAAACTGAAAATCTCTTTTAAACTTACCATTGTATCGGCACACAGAACCCCGAAAAGACTTGCCGATTTTGGAAAAAATGCAGCTGCAGAAGGCTTTAAGGTGATAATTGCCGGAGCCGGTGGTGCTGCTCATTTGCCGGGTATGTTGGCTTCTTTTTCATCTCTGCCTGTGATTGGAGTTCCTGTTAAATCTTCTAATCTGTCCGGTGTGGACAGTCTTTATAGTATTGTGCAAATGCCTCCCGGAGTGCCGGTGGGAACTATGGCTATCAATGGGGCAACCAATGCAGGGTTGTTTGCTGCGCAAATTATTGGAGCTTCTGATTCAAAAACACTGGCTAAAATTGATAAATACAAGAAAGACCTTGAGAAGTCTGTCATTGAAAAAGCCGAAAAAATTGAAAAAATAGGTTTTGAAAAATATCTGAAAGGAATGAAATAATGATTCTGATTGGAGATAAGCTGATTTCTGATGATTTATTTGATGTAAAATTTGTCTGTAATTTGGACAAATGTTTTGGAGCATGTTGTGTTGAGGGTGATGCTGGTGCACCTTTGGATAAAGAAGAACTTGAGCCAATCAGCAGGAACCTCAAAGCAGTTGAGCCTTATTTACCACCCAAACAAAAAGAACTCTTAATGAAATCCGGATTTTATGAAGAGGATTATACAGGAGAATTGGTAACAACCTGTTTGCCAACGGGTGAATGTGTTTTCTCATTCAGAGATGAAAGAGGAATACTGGGTTGCGCGCTGGAAAAAGCTCAAAGGGATGGAAAGTCAGATTTTAATAAGCCCTTGTCATGTCATTTGTATCCAATCAGGGTGTCCAAAGTGGGGGATTATACCGCGTTGAATTATCACGAATGGGATATATGTAAACCGGCACTCAAACTGGGGAAAAAATTGGGAATACCTGTTTTTAGATTTCTCAAAGAGCCGATTATCAGAGGTTTTGGAAAAGATTTTTATGATGAAATGGAGGCTGTCTATGAAGCCCGCAAACAGCAGGAGCTTTCAAAATGACCAGAGACCAAATTATAGCGGGTTTTAAAAGGTATGTGCCGCATGAGTTTGCAGCTTTTTGTACCGATTTGCTTGTGCAATACAAAGTAGATTTGAGAGTAAAACGCCCTCGCAATACAAAGTCAGGGGATTATCGTCCTCCTGTTCAAGGCAGAAAAAAACATGAAGTAACGGTAAACTCTGACCTTAACCCCTATTATTTTTTGTTGGTTTATATTCATGAAATGGCGCATGTCAAAACGTGGGAAGATTATGGCAGAAAAGCGGATCCGCATGGTGAGGAGTGGCGTAGAATTTTCAGAGAAATGGCAAAACCTGTTTTGAACTCCGGTTTGTTGCCGGATGATTTGCATTCAGCACTAATCAAATTCTTTACTAAAACCCCTGCAACTTTCCTTGCTGACCCGTATTTAACAAAGGTTCTTAGGAAATACGACAAAGGAGATAATGTATTGACTCTCGATGAAATTCCGACAGGTGCGCAATTTAAACTTAACAATGGGTTGCAACTTATAAAGGAAACACGCCTGCGCACGTGGTATATGTGCAAGGAACCCGGCACCGGAAGGCAGTTTAGGGTGAAAGGAAATGCTGAAGTGGTTGTAATCTGATCAATTTGCGTTTTACCCCAAACCCCTCTCGCCCAAAAATCCACTTGTGAACAATGGTGGATGAGATAACTGTATATTAATCGACCCTATCTGTTTCAAATCCAGATACAATATACCCATTGTAGTGCACATCATTTACCTGCAAGGCGACACCGTTCAGGGTACAGGCAGCAACATAAGCAACAGCCATGTGGCACAAGCCATAATCTCGCTCAACAGGAAGTTTGCAGGTTATGACATTACCGTCAGGGGCGCAGAAGAAACGGTACACCCCTTTACTTAGTCAAATCTCCCACAATACAGAGCGATTTATAAAAATTTATTACAATTTTATCCTTTTGGTACAATATTTCTTAGCAATGTTAAGTTGTAAAATTATGTTGCGCAGGACAAAACATAACATTCTAAGGCTGTCGGCACTGTTTCAGAGCGCAATATCGGTGTTTCAAACTCCATTATTCCATTTTCAAACTCTGTTATCTCATTTTAAAACTTCATTATCTCATTTTCAAAGTCCGTTACCTTATTTTAAAACTTCATTACCCCATCTTCAAACCTCATCAACTCATTTTCAAAGTTCGTTACCTCACTTTCAAACCTCATTACTTCATTTTCAAACTCCGTTATCTCTTATCTCTGTTTACGAGCTTGGAAACTCCGTTATTGAGGTTTACAAACCAATTATTGGAGTTTACAAATGAGATAATGAGGTTTACAACACAGTTATTGGAGTTTACAAATGAGTTATTGGACTTTGAAACTCCGTTGTTGGAGTTTCAAAATGAAGTAATGAGGTTTGAAGATGCGATTTTCTGTCAGTCCATCAGAAAAATGAGGCTTGTCAAAGAAACAACCGCCTTGCAAAGGGTGTTTGTGATGGATAAATTCAAAAATTTTTATTATGAAGTATGGGGGGCAGAGGCGCAACGTTAGCCCCCGCGCCTGCAAGGGCAGGGGGCGACCCCGCAAGCCGGGGCATTGCGCTCCGCAACATTTTTTTTATAATATCAATTTAAAATATTTTAATCATGAGAAATAATTTTAGAGTAGTTATCCCAAGGAAAGTGGATAGCTTCCTCACACTGGTGGGTAACATTCTCGCCAAACATACGGCTGATGGTGTAAACAGCCTTTTAACCCCTCTGAACATGGCGGATATGCAAGCAAAATACACCACCGCCACCACCCGCCACGCACAGGCAGGGCAGTTTGACCGCGACAAAGAAACCGCATTTGAACAGCGCAATGCTGCTCTGGGCATCATGCACACGCAACAGTCCTACACGCCCAATACGGTGCTGTACTATGTAACAAGCATACGCGACCACCTTTTGGGTGTGTTCAAGGGCACGGAACAGTTGCTTGGCGACTGGACTTTTACAGTCAATTTGGGCGGCAGGGGAACAAGTCGGGTTGTTGTTCCGCGCAATGCGGAACGCCTGATAGGTTTAGCCAAAGGCATTTTAGCCAAACATGAGGCAGATGAAGAAGAAACCCTGCTTGGTTCGTTTGACATGGCAGCCTTTGCCAACCTCACGGAAGAAGCCGAAACCCAACACGAGCTGGCGCAAAAGCTAAGCAGGGACAAGGAGTCTGCAAACCAAGTCCGCAATAAGGCGTTGGGCTATGGCACAGGGCAGAAGCGGGGTTCTGCGGGTACGCTGCTTACTTATGTGGTTGCAGTGAGGGAGGTGCTTGTGGGCAACCACAAGGGTACGGAGCAGTTGCTTGGCGACTGGGGCTTTGAGGTAAATACCTCTCTGCCAACCAACCCCACGCCCGACCCTATTACGGCTATGGTGCAGGGCATTGTTACCAACGCTTCCACGAGTGTACCCATTGGCGGGGTAAGGCTTGTATTCGCCACCTCCGCAGGCGATACCGAGCTAACCACTGACCCCGCAGGCAACTATGCGGGCGAGGTGGAGTTGGAAGCACCTGAAACTGTTATGGTGGAAATAGCCCATGTGGGCTTTCTGCCTCTTAGCGAGGCGCACAGCCTTACCCCTGATTTGGTTCATGTAATCAACTTTGGGATTACGCCTGTTCCCATACCCGACTAAGGGGAATTTATGATGAGCAAGGGGGCGCAAGCCCCTTTGCTGTTACTCGTCTGCTTTGATTAGCTTGTAGGTTGTTATTCTGTTGCTGTCCGCAAGCACATGGACAAAGTAAATTCCTGTACTCATGCGGCTGATGTCTATTGTGTTTGCTCCCGCTCGCAGGCTTCCGCCTGATAGCAGGTTGCCCGCAACACCTGTTATTTGGTAAGAGTAGCTGCCATGCTCCAAAACTTCTATGGTTAGCTCGGTGGTGGCGGGGTTGGGGTATAGTTTTATGCTTTTGAGCAGGATTGTGTTTACGTTGTCAATAGCGGTGTCTTTTTCTGCAATGACATGAAGCGTATCGGAAATGGCGGAGCAACCGCCATTGCTCATTATTCTAAGGCTGTAAATGCCTGTGTCGGTAGCAGACAAGGTTAGGAATGGCTTGTTTTCGCCTGTGGGGTTGCCGTCCCTTAGCCATTGGTAGCGGTCTGCTATGGCATCAGTTTTCAGCGTATCATTATCTTTGTAGAGAGTAGGAATATTGGGAACAGTATCGAGAGATACAATGATGGTATCGTACATAACACAGCCGTTATATGCTGCTACCTTTGCCCAATAAATATTTTCATCTTTGACTTCTATTAGTTGTAAAGTGTCGCCTGTACTCCAAAGATATTGTTGCATATCAGCAGGGGCTTCTAAGATTACGGAAGTATCTAAGTTCTCGCACCAGTTTTTGTCAAGGCCCAAAAAGTTGGGTGCAATATCGGGCAGGGTGTCTATGGAAACGGTAAGAGTGTCGGCTGTGACGCAGCCATTGTCGGCTGTGGCTGTTACCCAATATGCACCTGCCGTGTCGGCTGTGATTTCGCTAAGGGTGTCGCCTGTGTTCCAAAGGTAAGAAGCAAAGCCGTCAGGGGCTTTAAATGTTACGAAAGTATCTACGTTCTCGCACCAATGCCTGTCATCGCCCAGAAAATTTGCTTCTGTATGAGGCAGAGTGTAAAGTATGATGACTATGGTGTCGTACAGTACACAGAAATTAGGCGTGGTAATTTTAGCAACATAAGTTCCTGCTGTGCCTACTGTGATTTGCGGAGAGGTTTCGCCTGTGTTCCATTGGTAGCAGTGCATTCCGCTTGGGGCTTGCAGTGTGAGGCTTGCGCCTAACGCCTCGCACCAACCTGTATCATTGCCTAAGAAGTGGGGGACTATGGCAGGTTCGACAAATACATTGGTAACGATTGTGTCGTTGCTTGCCAACACGCAACGCACCACCCAAAGCCCTGTGTAGGCAAACGTAATGGTTGGGCGGTTTTCTGTACGCTCAAACTCGTTGTTTGGATGCGTAAATATCCATTTCGTTATATTGACTACAAAAGAGGATAGCCCGAAATCAAATGTTTGATTACTACATTTGTCCTCATATATAATTCTTGGCTGTCCGTGTGTTAAATAGCCTGTAAATATATTAGGGAAGCCATACTGCATTTTTCCCCTTGATAAGTTCACAACCTTTTTATTTACTTGGATATTATTAAAATCGTTGCCTTTCATTGCTCCCACAAAAGTTGAGTCAGCCAATCCAAAGTAAATATTTCCGTCAATGGATAATTGCAGAGGGGCAGCGTAAGGCAAAATTAAACTATCAATAGTTTTAGATTGCATAGTAGGAATATTAAGCACCAAAACAGGGCTATCTCTCCGACCAATAAACAAATTCTCGCTGTTGTCTGAAAATTCAGTTCCCCAAGTTAAAACGGTCATTGGAATTGTTGTAAACAATTCCAAATGACCGTTTGTTTTATCAAACCTGTAAAGTTCACTAAAAATATTTAGGGGGTCGGGCGGGGTAAAAACATGAGCCATATACTTAGAGTTTGATGAAAATTTAATAAATCCCTGATTTGTAAATTTTCCATCAGTAAATATACTTTGTTTACTATACTCAATCCCTATCGAGTTAATAACAGGACATTTATTAAGTCCGTTATTTGTAAGCAGATATAAGAAAAAGTTATTATTCCCCCATTCATGCCCGACTATCCATATATCCCTGCCGTTGGCGTGATAAACCGCACTTACTTTTTCAGATGAATTAGGGTGCAATAAAATATTTTTTTCAATAACCTTTCCGTTTCCGTTGTTGGCTTTTATATTGACAACGCAATATTTCAGCCCATTCAGATAATCGTAGGAATAGGGTGTGAGAAAAACATAATATAAAGAATCATTATCGGGGTGGTTAAGGATTAAGCCGTTTTGTGAAGCATCTTGACTTCCCTCTAAATCTGTTCCCTCCTCCATAATCTCGTGGTTCTTGTTCCATATAGTATTGCCGTCAGTATAGAATAGTAAGTTGCCGTTAGTATCTGAAATAGTGCCTGATGATTCTAAGGCATACATTCTACTGTCGGTTAATGAAATAGGCAAACCTGAACTAAAATCTATACCTGCGCTGTCGCCAAAATACCATTTAACCGCTTCATTTTGTGAAAACAAATAAGAGGGGCTGATTAAGCTAATCAATATTAGAAAAGAAATCTTTAAGCGAGATTTTGTGAATATTGAGCAGGGACAAAAAATAATCCATTGAGAGGTTTTGTCGCCCCCTCTCCACTTTCCAATAGTAAGCCCTGCTAAGGTCAAAGTCCATTGCAAAATTTTCGTAGCTTGTGTAACCCTTTTCAATTCGTAATCGCTTTAATTTCGCTGCAATTTTAGCGATAATTTCTGGGTTTTGCAAATCCATTTTGCAAAACGCAACAATTTTAATTTGTTTTATTACTCTCTACTGGATACATTTGCGCCCTTAAAAAGAAAAAACCTATGAAATCAAAAATCTTACTACTACTTTCAGTTGCTTTCTTTTCGTTCAAAGTCAGCAACGCCCAATCTGTTAACATGCCCGAATGTCTGTTTGACACCATTTTGCAAAAACATATTGCAGACAACTTGCAGTACCAAAGAGAGTTGAAAGCGATGCCTTATGGAGTTCTCAGATTCAGAGAACAAAACCCCAATTTGCGTTTTTACCCCAAACCCCTCTCGCCCTCGAATCCTCTTGTGAACAATGGTGGATGTGATAACTGTATATTAATCGAACCTATCTGTTTCAAATCCAGATACAATATACCCATAGTAGTGCACATCATTTACCTGCAAGGCGACACCGTTCAGGGTACAGGCAGCAACATAAGCAACAGTCATGTTTACCAAGCCATAACCTCGCTCAACAGGAAGTTTGCAGGTTATGATATTACCGATGCAAGGGCAGTAAATACGGGCATACAGTTCTTTCTCGCCCCGGTGGGTGCAGACAGCAACGGGATTGTACGCTATGAAAGTGCTATGAGTAATCATCATTACAACGATATGGATACGCTGTACAGGCTTATTGCACCCGAATACAGAACAGGTAAATACCTGAATGTCTTTATTGTCAACAAATTGATAACACCCGAAGTAGGGGGATATGCGGCATTTCCCAATATGCTGCCACGGACGGAAGGCTCACCATATAACATGGTAGTAATTTCACGCAGGCAGTTTGGCGATTATAACGAATGCAACGGCTGCGACCTCGCCATCACCTCCACGGGCAAAACCACCGCCCACGAGATAGGGCATTTTTTGGGATTATATCATACTCATCAGGATGGCTGTTCTGAAACGGTAAGCATAAGAAAAGACTGTAGTACAGAGGGAGACGAATGTTGCGACACTCCTCCTTGTGTTGTTGACACAACATGCAATTCCACAAATACCTGTAGCGAATTTCCAAACAATCCTGACCAGAAAGAAAACCTGATGAGTTATTCTCCCCAGTCCTGCACCCGCTTTTTCACACGAAACCAAGCGGAGCGGATGCACTATTTTCTTGAAAATCAGCGAAGGGATTTGACTGACATAGACTGGATTATTTCTCTCAAACCTGATGTGTGTATGTTCAGTGCAAGATTCAAACTTTCAGGCAACCTCGTGTGTGACACAGGCACTGTGTCAATGACTGCACTCCCATTTGACAATACCGGAGTTACCTATATCTGGACTGTCTTTGACCAAGATCAAAATCCCGTACTAAACACTACGAATACAGACCAAAACATTTTCAGCTTTTCAACTGTAGCACATTCTCTGCCGTTCGGTTATTATGATGTGCAACTTCAGGTGGTTTATGACACGGATACTGCTGTTGAATATATGAACAAGGCAATAGCCGTTATCGACTGTAAATCGCCCCTTAGACACGAGGGCGGCAACTGGTTCTTTGGGAAATATGCGGGACTTGTATTTACCGAAGCAGGGGTGAGGCCGAGTACAGAGGCTTCTTTTCGTGCGCCAAATTCTATCAACAGTTCGGAAGGCTGCATAAGCCTGAGCGACAGTTTGGGCAACTTGCTTTTTTATGCAGGTGGCTATACTCATAGAAATAACGAAGGTACTATTTTTAACGGCAATCACGAGAAAATTAATAACAACTATAATGTGGAGATTGGTGGCAACAGTGTACAAAATTCGGTTGCTTTTCCCTGCCCCTTTACACAAGACAGAATGATGCTAATGCAGGTTAATTCCCGTGATACAGGCAGGCTTAGTTACACTCTGCTCAAAAAAGGAACAAGCGGTTTCTATGAACTTGACACCCCTTCGGTAAACACCGAAATTTATATTCCTCAGCTTGGCAGTGGAAGCCTTTTGGTGGGTGAAGCACTCACTGTTGCACCAAAGTGTAATAACAAAGGCTACTGGGCAGTAGTTGTGGCACCTCAAAATCATGACAGTATTCGGGTTCTTGCCGTGCTGTCTGTGGACACAAATGGAATCAACCTTGCAGACACTGTTTTGTTGAGCCAAACAGTATATTCATCAGAAATGCCATTTAAGCTTCAGGACGGCTATGGTCATGCCAAATTCTCGCCCGATGCTCGTTTTTTTGCAGTCGGAAAACATATTTTCGACTTTGATCGTGCTTCTGGCAAGTTGAAGAAAAAGCTGAATATCCATTCCGTTAACAACGAAGGTTTTTACGCTTCTAATCATATCACACGTGATGTTTACGGCTTATCTTTTAGTCCTAATTCGCAATATTTTTATTGGCTTGATTCGATTAACGACTTAGCAGAAATAAGGCGTATTGATTTATCAATAGCAGACCCGTTGCAGGAAATACAGGTTATTGGTCAGCACGCAGGTAATGAATACTTCCATGCTCTACAGTTAGGTCCTGATAAGAAAATTTACATTGCAAATCATAGTTCTGGCGAATTGGGCGTAATCAATTATCCCGATAAAGAGTGGGATAAAATGCAGGCTAACCCTTTGGGTTATGAACCATACGGAGCACCTTTGCAAATTGGGGGTACAGGAGGTAGTTCACAATATGGACTGCCTAATATGATAGATGCTCTCCGTCCTGACCAAATTAAAGACACAATTTATTATACAATCAAAAACTGCAATACAGTAACATTCAGCACAACAGCCTGTTGCAGAACTTCTTATCTTTGGTTGTTTGGCGATGGGGACACATCGCAACAAAAGGAAACAGAACATAGTTTTGCCACTTCCGGAAATTATAATGTCAGACTTGTATTAGACAATACAGATACGCTGTCAGTTATAATCAGTATATCACCAGAAATCAAAATTAATGGCAAAACACAACTATGCAATAAAGAGCAATACGAGGTCTATGAAGTAGTCAATATGAACGGTTTTTCTTCTGGAATACACTTAACATGGGAGGTAAGAAACGGCAGCTTTTACAACCATCCTGCTATTCCCAAAAGTATTGTACCCAACTTTGATTCACTTCCTGCAATCATCAAAGTTTCTGTTTATGATGAAGTATATCAATGCTATGCTTCTGACAGTCTCATAGTTACCACTTTTAAAGAAATAACAGATAATATTATTAATTACAATGTGAACAATATATTTATTTGCAACCATACTGACAGCGTTTTAGTACATGGTTACGAGTCGACTATTTGCGATGGGGCTCAATATAAATGGTATTATTCATACGACAAGACAAACTGGTCTGAGTTGCCACATGGCAACAATAAAGATATTTATTTATACCCAATTCCAACAACTGTTATATATCTTAAACGTAATATTTATAATGATACTCTTAATAACTGGAGCAATATAGTGAAGGTTACACCTGGAATTGTGGGCAATGATATTTTTATGCTTATGCCACTTTATGACGAGAATATATGTTCGCCTAATATATATCTAGGAGGGCTTATTACAACAGTCAGGAGCGATACTGTTGTAGCTTTTGATGACAAGAATCAGGAGTACTATTTCAAATGGCAACAAAGTACAAATGGCAAAGACTGGACTAATATTTCCGATTATCTGAGAAACAACGAATACTTCTGGTCGGATTGGCGGTACACACCACGTTCATTGGAGCGTATGTTTATATACAATCAGGATTCTTTATATGTACGGAAAATAGCTGTATCTTACCCTTGTTATGACACAAGCAACGTAGTAGAAATAGTAAACTACAACATTGACAGCATAAGGGCAATAAAGGTGCATGACACATATTCCGACATCATTCACGGAGAAATCCCCATAGAGCCCGACAGCCTTTTCTCGGTTACGTGGCAAATGAGTTGCAGTGGCACGGAGTGGACAGACATCACTTCCGGTTTCAATCACGATACACTTTATTTTGCCAATACATACACATCATTAAACACCCAAATCAGGCGTAAGATTGTCAAACTTACCTACCAAGGCGAGAAGTACTGCGACACTCTATACAGTAACGTAGTTGTATTAAATGATTTCTCCAACATTAACTTAATCACATCTGTTGTCAGGGTGGGAGATTCTGCTGTTTTGCACCTCACATATTCGGGTACTAAGCTGCCGCCCGTACAATGGCAGAAGTATGATGATGAACTCTCAGATTGGTTGGACATAGAGGGCGCAGTGAGTACAGAGTTTGCTGTAACAGTTGATAAGTGCAGTGCAAATGACTTGTACAGAGTTAAATATTTTGATGATTGTAACAATTCAGAAGCCTTTACCGACAGCATCTCTCCCAGAGTCAATCTTCAAAAAACAGATTATTTCCTTTGGCTGAAAGACCTGCCTTCCGACACGGCAGAACAACCACACAGCCCGATAATAAACAATTCGGCTTCTGCATTTGCAAGTCCCGACATGACTGTTTCCAACAGTACTACAACTACCTATTCGTGGGGTGTTTCCACCACATTGTTAAATGGCACTGCTCACCTGTACACTACCGTGCGCAACAAAGGAACAGACACAAGCAGGAGCGGAAAATTGTTTCTTTATGCAAGTTTGACGGGATTAAATCCCGAATGGGATTTCAGTTTTACGGATGAGGTGAGATTTGTTGCACTTGGACCGCTTATAATGCTTGGCAATATTGCCCCCAGCCCTAATCCTCCCTATAACCTTGTTACATCCGGCATACCCATTAACAAGGGAGGAACAGACATACCGCCTATTCCGCCCAATGATTCTGTGATTGTTTACTTTCAATGGACAAACCCTCCTGACCACTTTGTGGATTACAGCTTGGTTCATGGTGGAGTTCCATTCAGCCCAAGTCCCCGTTCCGTACTCTATCTCGCTCGCATTGAGGAGTGCAGCAGTTCTCCTTATGATATGACTTTTGATGAGGTATTTTTCAGTCCTCCTACACAAACAAATACCGCACGGAAAAATATTGGAAACAATGCCCGCATTGCTGCACTCCATTCGCACAGACTGCCTACCCGTGAGCCTTCTTCACTACCTTTTGCCCCCAAACCCGACCTCATTAGTGACATTGTTAGTGTAAAATCTGTTGTTCCTACAAAGATTTCGGTGGATTTGGCTTCCGCTCCTTTCTTCTTTTCGGTAGGAGAGATGTATGTGTTCTTTGATGACACGCTCTGGGATGCTTATGCAGCAGGAGGCTACAACGGAAGCGGCTACAGCCTTGTTGAAACAGGAGTGTTCAGGATAGATGCCCCCGCTACGGTATTTTGGGACAATATTATGTTGGATGTCAACAGTACAGGGCATATTGGTTTTGCCTTTTACTACAAACCGGGTATTGACACTTCGGGTGCAGCAATAGAGAGTATGTTCAGAGTGTTTATGTCGCAGGATGGGACGGAAACAGGGGAACTTTTTCTACACACCACTTCTCATCTGCCGGGTCTGTCTATGAAAGTTCCCGAAGGGGATAAAAAAGATAGCCATACCCAAGACCATAAGCAGTTTAATGACAATTCGGTCAATCGTCAATTATCTGTGGCAACACCTCCCTCAACAGAGCTTTCGCTCGTGTTCAATGTATTTCCTAATCCTTTCAGCAGCGAACTGACTGTTTTTGCTGCCAATTATGAACCGGAAGCTGTAATTACCTTGCGGGATATCAATGGAAAGACATTATTTGAAGCAACCCTGCCCAAAGAACCTTCTCCGAGCGGTTACACACTCTCTGTCCCTGCTCACGAACTTGCAGAAGCGGTTTACTTTGTGTATTATCAATCCGCCTCCACGCATCAGGTCAGAAAGGCGGTATTGGTAAGGTAGGAAATGAATGCAAAAAGGGAGTGCAATTAGTACTCCCATGCGGTTTGATATCTGAGCTTGTGGTTTACAGCCCCAATGGGCAAGTAATTTTGAGCCAAAAGGTGAAGGCTCTCTCTGCAAGTATCAATACCGTTGATATGCCTGAAGGTATTTACCTTGTCCAAGTAAAAACAAAAGACGGAGTTGTGTTGAGGAAGTTTAGCATCGTGAGATAGAGGATAAGGAAAAGTATTTTGACCTAAAGAAAAAGCTGTCTGTGAAAAGGCAGCTTTTTTATAGTATCATATACCATAGATGGTATGCAATTCCCTGTTAATGGTATTGCATTTTCAAAGACTTATAACAATCTTTACATTATTGAGCGAGATATGTATATCAATGTATTTAACTTCTATCCGGATGACAGCACCCGTACCGTAAACTCAAAAAAACAGTTACAGGTTCAGGGATATTCATCTTCTATGTCTAAATATGAAGTACAAAATCTGACTTACACCAATCAGCTTGCTCTTGGAGTTCTTGATTCCTTTTACTTGGCTGTATTGAATGACCATGCAATAGCTGATTCAGTCATTATAATAAGCAAAAGGATTTCCTTAGAGGGGAGTTCTGCTTCATTAGGACTTACTAATTTCAATAAGAGCTATTTCTACACACCCCCTATCAATTTCACGGACAAGACGCATTTTTGAAAAATAACGAAGACAGATGATTCTTGCATATTTTATTCTGTCCTTTCATAAATCGTCATGTTCAATTCTCTTCACTTTCCTATTTTTAACTTAATTTTCGCCCCTCAAATTGCAGAAATAAAATGAGTAAGAAGAAACAGGAAATAAAACCACAGCAATCTGCCCCCTCTCATGTTCATGGCAAGAAACTGAGCTTGTCAGTACTGATGCCCCAAGGGTTTACAGTGGAATCTCTGTCCGAAATTCTCAAACCCTATGCGGATAAGGTGGATTTTGTGAATGATTTGCAAAATGCAAAGAATGACTTGGTTTGTTTTCCTTCCAAAACTGATTTTGAAACACAAGGAAAACTAAATGCTGTAATTGAATATGTTCTCAGGGTTTCTGTCACTCCTAATGCAGTATTTGTTCCCGTAGTACCCAAACCCGGTTCTAAAGATAATTTTAGCAAAAAAGCAGGCTTCTGGTTTCAGGGTGTTTTAGAAAGATTGTACAGCGGAATTGAGCCTCACCACGCATTGAATTCCTGCATCCTGTTTCCGACAGAAAAAATAAAAGAAATTTTAACCCTAACACCTGCATTTGCAAAGCTGTCACCACTTTCTCTTGCACGTGAATGTAGGAGAAAAAATATTGAGATTGAAGCACTTGAGACTCCCGCGCTTATTATTCCCAAAAAACTTGGAATATTTGAGTTCTTCAAAGGTTGGGGAACAACCGCAAATCTTGTAAAAGAAGAGTTTGTTTCTACACCCTTGAAAAGTGGTTTTTCTGTTAAAGATGCTTTAACCAACGGAAATTCGCTGATTTATCGCCTCAAGTTTTTTGTGCTTGCAGTTGTAGGCATGTTGTTTATGCTGTTTATTAGCAAGGATTACAACGTAACATGGGACGAAGAAACCAATCAAGAGTCAGCGGAACTTGTTTATAATTATCTGAGTACTTTTGGTTCGGACACTACCATGTTCAACTTTGCCGAAGGTCGAAACAGAGATGTCAACCAGCATTATGGGATGTCATTTGACGTGATGTCGGTGATGGTTCAAAAAATAGTTCATAGTTTTAGTCCTAATGCCAATATATATGCTATCAGGCACTTTTTAAATGCTTTTGTTGGCTTTCTGATAATCTTGTTTACGGGTTTACTTGCTTGGCGTTTATTGGATGTGCGTGCCGGTGTTTTGGCATTGATAATCATGTATTTCTCACCTTCTTTTTTTGGGCATAGCTTTAACAATCCTAAGGACATACCTTTTGCGCTGGGCTTTATTATGAGTGTATATTATTTGGCACGAACACTTCTTGAGTTTCCTAAACCCACTTTGCAAAGCAGACTGATGCTTGCCATATCATTGGGAATTGTATTGAGTGTGAGGGCAGGAGGATTGATGTCTTTTGCTTTTGTAATCATGTTTTTTGGGATTCTATGGTTGTTGAATTTTAAAAAATCAGCTTCTCTCAAACCCTATTTGAAATTCGGACTACCTATCCTGATTGTGGGTTATTTGCTGGGAATTTCAATATGGCCTTACGCATTGCGCGACCCTTTGCATGGAGTTTTGAATGCTTTGAGAAAGTTTGAAAACTTTTCTGCACTGACCTATTACGAGTTGTTTGAAGGAGTGAGAATGTACATTAAACCTTGGTATTACATACCTAAACTGATTCTCATAACTGCGCCTCTCATGATGTTGGTTGGTATGCCATTGGTGTTATTGTTCTATACCAAAGGAAAGCTTACTCAAAATCAGAAAATTGTATTGGGATTGGTAATTTTCTCTTCTGTTTTCCCTGTGGCATATACTGTTTACAAAGGTTCATACCTATATAATGGATGGAGGCACATGCTCTTTGTGTATCCGGGATTGGTGGTGTTAGCGGCTGTGGGATGGAGCAAATTGGTTGATTTTGTAAAAAATCCTCCTTTGAAATGGGTTGCATTGGTTGCTTTCGTTGGATTGAGTACACCGGCTATTATTTGGTCTTTCGCCAATCATCCCTATCAATACATGTATTTCAACGAACTAACAGGAGGGGTAAAGGGTGCAAACGGAAACTATGAATTAGACTACTGGAATCAGACTCCGCGTGCTGCTATGGAGTGGATAAGCAAGAACAAACCTGAATTATTTGATGGGAAGATAAAGGTAAATAGCAACAACCCTGTTGAAACTCTAACCACTTTTGTCAAAGGAAGTGACAGTATCAAATATCGCTGGACAAGGGAATACGAATGGACAAAAAATGATTGGGAATATGCAATATGGACCAGTAGAACTTTGAATAAAAATCAAATTTTAGGAGGTTATTGGACACCTGAAGGTACGGTGCATACAGTTAATGTGGCAGGAGTACCGGTTTGTGCAGTTGTCAAAAGAAAAGCGACAACGGGTTATGATGGTTATAGAACATTCTCTGAAAAGAAATATGACAGTGCAATTATCTATTTCAAAAAAGCCATTGAAGCAGAACCCTTGGAAGAGGAATATCACCGAGCCTTGGGCTCTTGTTATAGAGTTTTGGGGCAATTTAATGATGCTATTACTGAGTTTAAACGCGCGTTAGAGATTAGAGATGGAAACTATGAGGCATATTTTTCTTTAGGTGAGATTTATTTTACGCAAGCGACTTCAAATGAGCAGAATATTGACCAGGCTATGCTTGCAAGAGCAGAGGGCTTGTTCAAAGAAGCAATCAGTCTAAAGAAGAATTATACCGGAGCCTACATGTATCTCGGAGTAATTTCTATGAACAAAAATGATTTGAACCAAGCTATGTATGCATACAAAAAAATGATTGAGAACAATCCTAACATCGCTCAGGGATATCAAGGTGTAGCAAGGGTTTTCATGAATTTGCAACAAACCGACAGTGCTTTGTATTATCTAAACTATGCTATGCAGTTATCACCAAATCAAGCTGATGTTTATGCCGATATTTCACGTGCTTTTGAATTAAGAGGCGATAAGCAAAATGCTGAAAAATACAGACAAGAGTTTTATAGATTACAAGCAGGAGGTCAACAATGAGGAGCATGAAAGTATTTGCACTTATTTCAATTTCTGTCATTTTAATAGCTTGTAATCGAGATACAGGTTATGTTGAAATAACGGGTGAAACCATGGGCTCAACTTATGTAATCAAACTTGAAGGAGAAAAAGGACTCAAGCCCCGAATTGATTCACTTTTGTCAGAATTTAGTCAACTGTTTTCTACTTATGACGAAAATGCATTTCTATATAAATTCAATCATAACACATTGACAGATGCTGACTTACAACATCTAACAGAAAGACAGTGTAAATGGATGACAGATATCTTTAAAACATCATTAGTTATCTATCACAAAACAGAAAGAGCCTTTAATCCTGCGTTAGGTCCTTTATTCAGATTTTGGGGTTTTGGCGACAACTCTAAAAATCCTGATGACATTGATTCTTTAGTGATTGACAGCATGCTGCGCTACTGCAACTATGAGAATTTTAGTTTTAAAGGTTGTTTTCCTCAAAAGCCGAATGCAAATTCAGAGCTTAATTTTAACGCAATAGCGGCCGGATATGCGACTGACGTGATTGCTTTGTTTTTTGACTCTCTTGGTATTGAAAACTATCTTATCAATATTACCGGAGAGCTAAAAGCTAAAGGGTTCAATCCAAGTGGTGAATTGTGGCAAATCAGTATAGAAAAACCTGCTGATAATAAAGAAATGAATGCAGGCATGTTTACAATGGAACTGAATAATAAGGCAATGGCAACCAGTGGCAATTATAGAAACTTTTTCAAAATAGATGGAAAGAAATATGGACACACCATTGACCCCACAACCGGATACCCCACTCATAACAATCTTCTAAGTGCAACTGTAATTTCAAAATCCGGTGCAACCTGTGATGGGCTTGCGACAGCTTTTATGGTTATGGGGTTTGAGGATGCAAAAAGGATGATTTTGAGTGATAGTTCACTTGATGGAGTGCTCATTTATGAATCTAATGGAGAGATGAAAATTTGGATAAGTTGGGAGCAATAAGGCATCTTTAAGACGAACGTACCAATTGTATGTTCAATTGACCGGTCGATGATTGATTAGTTCACTATTTTTGCGCCCTCATCTCGTAATTGCAATGACAGAAGAACGGAAACTGTGGAACAAGGATTTTATTATTGCAGGAGCATCTTATTTTCTTTTTGCATTCTCGTTTAACTTGCTCATGCCAACCTTGCCTATCTATTTATCAGAGGTATTGCATGTTACACCTTCAAATATTGGAATAGTCCTGTCATCCTATGCCATTGCATTGTTGTTTGTGCGTCCGTTTTGTGGTTTTTTAGTTGATTCTTATGAAAGAAAACCCTTGCTTATTATAGGGACTCTGTTGTTTGTCTTAACTTATTTTGGATACTATTATGCTGTTTCTGTTGCATTTTTTGTTACTCTACGCTTTGTACATGGAGCATTTTGGGGACTTTCAACCGTCTCTGCAAATACTGTAGCCATTGATATTATTCCCTCGTCAAGAAGGTCTGAGGGTATAGGTTATTTTGGAGTGAACACAAATATTGCAATGGCAATGGCTCCCTATATTGCAGTGTATATTTATGATGCTTATGGATTTGACTTCTTGGTTACTTGTGCTTTGCTGATGGGCTTGCTATCGGTTTTGGTAGCACTTTTTATTCAAACCCCTAAACGGGATCATAAGAAAGATAATGTACCTCCTATCTCGTTGGATAGGTTTATACTTGTGAAAGGTATTCCGATTTTAATCAATCAACTTTTTCTCACTTTTGGTTGGGGAACATTGGTAGCCTTTGCAGTTCTATATGGCAAATCAATCGGAATTGAAAATGCGGGTGTTTTCTTTTTGTTTCTTGCAGGAGGTATCGTATTGTCAAGGGTTACTTCAGGAAAGTTTGTAGATAAAGGCTATCTTCATTCGGTCATGATTATTGCCTTGTCAGCTATTACAATCGGATTTGTTGGTTTTGCACTCTTGCATAGTATTTTTTATTATTGTGCATTTGCCTTTGTTATTGGCATAGGCTATGGAACTTTATTCCCAGCACTTCAAACCATTTATATAGATATGGCTCCGGCAGCAAAAAGAGGAACTGCTAATTCTACTTATCTAACGGGATTTGACTTAGGCATAGGCATTGGAATGTTGTTGGGAGCCTATTTGAACGGTAAATATGGCTTAGCAAATACGTACTTATTTACAGCAACTTTCTGTTTGCTCTCTATTTTGATTTATTGGTTCAATTCAAGAAGAGTATTTGAAAAAAATAGATTAGTCAAGGATTTTTAATTGTGTTCTTATGCAATTAATTGCAGAGATTGCCTCAATATTGGACTACCTGAAAATATTGTTATCTAAACACTATTTTTGCCGTGATGAAATTTCATGCGCCCTATCTATTGTGGTTTTTGTTATTAGGGCTGATTCCGATTATCATTCATTTATTTCGTTTTAGGCGTTACCGAAAAGTAATGTTTACCAGGGTTGATTTGCTGAAGCAAATTACAATCAAATCAGGCTTGGGAAATCGGTTGCGCAAAATCGTTCTCATGACCCTCAGGGTATTAGGGATTTTATCTCTTGTTTTTGCATTTGCCCTGCCTTTTGTTCCAAGCCGTACTGCAGTGGCAAATAATCCAAAAAATAAATTAATTGTTTTTCTTGATAATTCGTTGAGCATGGGTGGAGAAGGAGCAGAGGGTGTCCTTTTTGAGGCTGCAAAAAATCGCGCCAGAATGTTGGTCAATGATTTATCAAATGAGTTTAGCTTTTTTCTTGTAAGTCATGCACAGAATCAAGATTTCTCAAAAGCATTAGATAAGGACGAGATGCTGCAAGCTATTGACAAACTCTCGCTTACAAACTCAACACTTCCGGAAAAAGATGTTTTGTCAATTCTGCAATCTCTCACTGATAATCATAGCATTTGTGCCTATATATCTGATTTTAGAAAGGGATTTGTCAAGCAACTGCCTGAAAATCCCGAATTGAAAGGGCTGTTTTATTGGTTAAATGTGCCTGCCAATCAAGTTGAAAATTTGGCTATTGATTCTGCGTGGTTTTTTTCACCTCAATTACAACCGGAACAGATGTTAAAATTGATGGTTAAAGTTACAAACTATGGAAAGGACAATGCAAAAGATGTCAGTCTGAGATTAGTAGAAAATAATGCAGTCAAGGGAGTAGTCAATGTGAATGTTGAAGCAGGAAGAAGTGCGATTGCTGAGATCCCATTTAATGCAGGTGCAGAAGGTTGGAAAAATGCAACATTAGGATTGCCGGGTAATGACATACATTATGATGATCAATATTTTTTGTCCTATCTAATTCAAAAAGGTGCTAATGGATTAATCATAAGTGATAACGGACCTTCTCAGTATCTTAAAGCCTTATTTACAGAGGAGGCGGGATTTCATGTCAATTTTATAACACCCTTTCAAATTGTTTTTGATAAGTTAAAGGAGGTAGATTTTATCATTTGCCATGACTTGGTTAATGTGAGCTCAGGATTAGCAGATGAGTTGAATAAGTTTGTAAATGCAGGGGGGGCACTCATTGTGTTTCCCAATGCAGGTGTAACACAAACGACAATAAATCAAATACTGGAACGATGTCAAACAAATGTTTATGCCAACCCGGTTAAACAAGCTATATCTGCTGAATTATGGAATATGAACGATCCGTTGCTTCATGGTGTTTTTCAGAATGTTCCCAAAAATATTGATTTGCCTGTCATTTATGAATATAACCCTATTCTATCAAATGCCGGACAGTTAGCATTTTGGAAATTAAAAAATGGAAGCCCTCTTGCTGTAAGAACTAAGCGCGGTTCAGGTATGGTATTCTCCATTGCAGTCCCTTTAGATAAAGCGTATAGCAATTTGGTAACACATCCGCTATTTGTGCCTTTTATGTTGCGTATAGCATCTTTCAAAGAAACAGATGCTAATATAGCTTATGAAACGGGAAAGGATGAAATGCTTGCTCTGAAAGGATTACAGCTAACTAAGGATGCAATATGGAAGTTAAAAAACAATAAAATTGAGTTAGTGCCTGAAATTGTCATGCGTGATAATCATACTTATTTACTTACTCATGGTATCATTCAAGAACCAGGTATTTATTCTTTGACTGTTAACCAAAACAAAGAGCAATATCGTTTTGCTTTTAATTTGCCCAGGTCTGAATCTGTTTCAGCGGTAGAAGACAAAGAGACATTAAAAAAGAAAGCCGATGAATGGGGTGTGAAATTATTGTATGAGCCGGCAGCATATATAGCCAATGAAATTAAGAAGGAAGGCGAAGGGACTCCTTTGTGGCGATATTTTATTGTTTTTGCGCTATTGTTTTTGATTTCAGAAATGATTTTGTTACGAATTTGGAAAGTTTAATATTGCAATGGTAAAATGAGTAAAGTAAAATTACTACAAGGGTTGACCGTAACTCACTCAAAATCAAAGATTGATGGTGAAAAGGTTGATGTTTTAATTGCAGGTTCAGAAGCTAAAATTGTAAAACATAACAGCCAAAAGGGTGATTTTGAAAAAATTGATTATTCAGGGTGTTTACTTACTCCGGCCTTTACTGATTTGAGTTTTAGCCTTCCTGACCCAGGATTTGAATTTAGAGAAAACTTTGAAAGCGCAGAGAAACTTGCATTAGCTGCCGGATTCCATCGTTTGTGTTGTTTGCCTAATACAGAGCCTGTGATTGACGGAAAAGCGGAAGTCAATTATTATATCAAAAATAGCAAACAATCAAAAATAGAATTTCTTCCGTTAGGAGCCATCAGCAAAGAGTTAAAGTCAGAAGAGTTAGCAGAATTGTTTGACATGAAGCGGGCAGGAGCAGTAGCGTTTAGTAATGGAGATAAAGCAATTAAGCAATCAGGATTGTTAAAACGAGCATTGTTATATGTGCAACCGTTTCATGGTTTGATTTTTAGCTTCCCCTTTGATGAATCTATTTCTATCGGAGGTGTAATGCATGAAGGAACTGTTTCTGTGAGTCTTGGGTTGAAAGGACAACCCGAAATTTCAGAATTCTTAATGGTTAAAAGAGATATTGAAATACTCAGATATACCGGAGGAAGACTGCATTTTTCAGGAATTAGCAGTGCTGAGTCTGTTTCTATTATTAAAGAAGCAAAAAAAGAAGGGCTGAATGTTACATGTGATGTACGCGCTTTGAATCTCCTTTGTACGGATGAGAGTCTTAGAAGTTTTGATTCATCTTTCAAAGTGATACCGCCACTCAGATCCGAAACCCATAGAAAAGCCTTGATTGCAGGACTAAAGGATGGTACTATTGACGCAATCAGCAGTGGACACAGACCTTTGGATGCAGAGGTGAAGGATGTTGAATTTATTTATGCAAAATATGGTGCAAATACCTTGCAATCAGTGTGGTCAAAGCTACTTACAGAGCTAAAAGGTAAAATTCAAGCATCAAAAATTGCTGAGGCATTATCATTGGGACCCGAACTAATTTTAGGAATTCAATCCCCTAAATTTGATTATGGTACTATTGATAACTTTATAGTTACCAGCCCGCAAAAATGGATTTTAGACAATGCAAACAATCATTCATTGTCTGATAACTCTCCATTTTTAAACCAGACACACCAGTATCGCGTTGAACTGGTTTTTGCTAAAAATAAATTAACCATTAATAAATAAAAAACATGGAGGAAAACCAAAATCCTGAAGTAACAGACTATGATGCATTATTGAAAAGTCATAAACCTTTCAAGATTGCATTGAAATATGGTGTATTGCTTGCGATGGTTACTATTATTATAGATTTAGTATTCTTTATTATTACAAATGATCCAACCGCAACGAGCAGTGGCGGATTATCTGTGTTACAAATGGTAGTCTTGGGAGCACTCACAATCTATCTTGCATCTAAAGAACATTCCATGAAGGATTTACAAGGCTATATACCGTATAAACGCATTATGGGTATGGGTGCCTTAGTTGGGTTGTTTAGCGGTGTAGTTACAGGTTTGTATGCTGTTCTCAAGTCAAAATATATGTATGATCCAAATTTAGACATAGAACTAAGGATTACCGAAGAACTTGAGAAAACTGCTTCTACAATGTCTGAAGAGGAGTATGAAAAGGCAAAAGATATGGCAATCAAGTTTGCCAAAATATTTATCTCTGCACCGGTGATGTTGGTAATGTCTATACTCTTTTCTACATTTTGGTCATTTATTCTAAGTCTATTAGTTGGATTAAGTTTCAAAAAAGAATTTCCACAAGATTAACGCTTGATTGAATGTTAGATATTTCACTTGTCATACCGCTTTTAAACGAAGAAGAATCTATACAGGAGTTGGTCTCATGGATAGAGCGAGTAATGCAAGAACATCAATATTCTTATGAAATTATCATGATTGATGATGGCAGTACTGACCATAGTTGGAAAATAATTTCTCAACTCAATGCACAAAATCCTCAACTAAAAGGAATCCGATTTAGAAGAAATTATGGTAAGTCAGCAGCGTTAAATATTGGATTTGCTAAAGCGGAAGGAGAGTATGTTATCACTATGGACGCTGACCTTCAAGATAGTCCTGATGAAATTCCAGAACTATATAAGATGATGAAGGAAGAGGGTTATGATTTGATAAGTGGATGGAAAAAAGTAAGATATGACAATACATTTACAAAGAATCTGCCTTCTAAACTATATAACGGTGTAAATAGAAAAATTTCAGGACTGAAATTACACGATATGAATTGCGGTCTCAAAATATACAAGAATGAGGTTGTGAAAAATATCGAAGTATATGGTGATATGCACAGATACATTCCTGTTTTAGCAAAGAATGTAGGTTTTAAAAAGATTGGCGAAAAAGTAGTACAACACCGAGCACGTAAATACGGTAAGACCAAATTTGGTATTGAGCGGTTCTTAAATGGATTTCTTGATTTACTTACTCTGACATTTGTGGGTAGATTTTCCAAAAAACCTATGCACTTTTTTGGAGTTTGGGGGGTATTATTTTTCTTCTTGGGTTTCTGTGCCTCTTTAGGAATCGGCATTCACAAACTATGGGTGCTTTATCATGGCGGTCAAGCGCCTTTGGTTACTTCAAGCCCATACTTTTATTTAGCTCTACTATGTATGATTTTGGGTGTGCAGCTGTTTTTAGCAGGTTTTTTAGGAGAGTTAATTTCTAGAGAAAGTAAAGACAGAAATACATACTCAGTTAAGGAGATGCTGGGGATTTCGCATAATGTGTAGGAGCAAAATCAATCCTTTGAAGGCTGCATTATTTGTGGTTTATTAAAGTATTCCATATACTTTAGACCATTCGTAACGTAATTAGGATCGTAAGTACGTGGTGCTCCTATTGGGTGCGGTCTGCCGGTGTTATGAATGTGAAAAGCATCTTTGAATCTTCCTTTTCTCAGCATTTTGCCATACGTTTCATTGATCCATTTAACTCCCCAATACACACCGTCATCACCCCTGATATCCGCTATTTTAATGTTTAGCAATAAACATTTATATCCCATAAGTTGAAAAGGACCCCATGAACTCGCTAAGTTTCTGAGAGCTTCATCAGTTGCGTCTGAGAGCATTGAAGGGGTAACGTGCTCATAATTGGATATCTTGCCCTCTTTTACTTCTATTAATCTTTTGTACACATGTTTCTCAAAACGAGGTTTTACTATTTTCCTGCCGGAACACTCCAGCATGCAGAGTGCTTTCAGAAAATGTGGTGGAAGGTCGAATGTGCCGGCTGCCAAGTCAATACTTTTTCCATAATTGATTTCAACTTGTTCTAATCCGGAAGGATTAAATTGTGTCTCAAAATATTTAAGTGATTGAGTGCGATGACTGTATATATAATATGCTCCACCTACAATTATGCACAAGAGAATCAAAACCCATAATTTTCTACTTTTCTTTCGGTGTCTTTTAGCACTCATTATAATGTGTTGCCTGCTTTGAAACAGTTGTGCAAATATCTGTTATTAAATTGGTTTTTATCTATACACAAAATGTGTCTCTCAATAGAATAACTGTTCATTTGTATATTGTCATAGGCCTATCTTTGCAACATGTCTATCGTACAAGAACTTAAATTACTGAAAGTAACTTCTGCGCTCCATTTAGCGCATTTGAATGTTCTTTTTACTTCGGGATATATACATGGGAAGATTGCACAAATTCTCAAGCCATTTCAACTTACCGTAGAACAATTTAATGTGTTGCGTATTCTCAAAGGTGCTAACGATACTCATCTATGTATCAGAGATATTACTTGCAGAATGATAGATAGAAATTCAAATGTCAGTCGTATTGTTGACAAACTCGAAGCCCATCATTATGTACGTAGAAGTCCATCGAATGAGGATAAACGTGCCAATGAGGTATTGCTTACAGAAAAAGGCTTAAATCTTATTACAGAAATAACTGAGATAGTACAACCCCAATTTAATAAGCTTCTTAATTTAACTGAAGAAGAGGCAAAAGACCTCAATCATTTATTAGATAAAGCGAGAAGTCGAGATGCTACAAAATGTTAACCGGCTAATGCAGCTGCACCACCAACAATCTCAGATATCTCATTGGTAATGGCAGCTTGACGTGCTTGGTTGTACTGTAAACGCAAAGATTTTAATAGCTCACCCGCATTTTCAGTTGCTTTATCCATCGCAATCATTCTTGCTCCATGTTCAGAAGCAAAAGAGTCAAGGAGGTAACGATAGAATTTAGTTTTAAGCGTTCTTGGAATAAGCTCTTGTAAAATTTCAAATTTACCGGGCTCAAAAATATAGTCATTATTGAGCGTAGTCTCTGAAGAGACTGTAATTTTTACAGGTAGAAATCTGTCATGAACCAAGACCTGAGTAGCAGCATTTTTAAATTGATTGTAAATAATCTCAACACTTGAATATTCATCGTTCAAATATGCATTCAATATTGTCTCTACAACTGCATTTGCATTGTTGCTGTTTAAATCTTGGAAAATGTTGATATACTTAGTGTTAATATTCAGATTGCCATCTTTTTTTAACGTATCATATCCTTTCTTTCCAATTGGTAGTATTTCTAGCTGTTGATTTTTAACAAGATCAGCATAATTACCTGTAATCAAAGATTTAGTTTTCTTAATTACATTGGCATTAAAAGCACCGCACAGCCCTCTGTCGGAGGTGATAACCACCAACAGTGTTTTACCTTTTTCTTTTTGTTTAAAAAATGCAGAAAGTCTTTCATCGTTAACGCTATCAGATAGATTTTGAAGAATATTGCTTAGAGCCTTTTCATAAGGTCTCATTTGCATAATACCTATCTGCGCTTTTCTCAACTTTGTAGCAGAAACCATTTTCATTGCTTTGGTAATCTGCTGTGTTGAGATTGTACTAGAAATTCTACCTCTTACTTCTTTTAAACTTCCCATTTGTATGCTAACTTAATCAAATAAACCCTTTTGACACTTCATCTGCTACAGATGTAAGAACTCCTGTAATTGCATCGTCAATCTTGCCGGATGCAAGTTGATTCAAGGTTTCTTTATGCTTGTTTTTAAGTGTATCAAGATAACTTTCTTCAAACGCTCTCACTTTATTTACCGGAATTTTATTTAATAATCCGTTGGTACCCAAATAGATGATCGCAATCTGTTGTTCAACCCTATAAGGATTATATTGTCCTTGTTTTAATATCTCTACGTTTCTTGCACCTTTTTCTAAAACAGATTTAGTTGCAGCATCAAGGTCAGAGCCAAACTTAGCAAACGCCTCAAGTTCGCGATATTGCGCTTGGTCAAGCTTTAATGTTCCTGCAACCTTTTTCATTGATTTAATCTGTGCACTAGCTCCCACACGAGATACAGAAATACCTACGTTAATTGCAGGTCTTACACCTGAGTTAAACAAGTTTGATTCAAGGAATATTTGTCCATCTGTAATAGAAATTACGTTTGTTGGAATATACGCTGAAACGTCTCCTGCTTGTGTCTCAATGATGGGAAGCGCAGTAATAGAACCTCCTCCTTTAACCATGCCTTTTAGCGATACTGGAAGGTCATTCATATTTGCAGTAATTTCATCGGATGAATTGAGTTTACAAGCTCTTTCAAGCAAACGAGAGTGTAAATAAAACACATCACCCGGATATGCCTCACGTCCCGGAGGTCTTCTTAACAATAATGACACCTCACGATATGCCACTGCTTGTTTAGATAAATCATCATACACAATAAGTGCAGGACGACCGGTATCACGGAAATACTCAGCAATAGCACATCCAGCCATTGGAGCATAGAATTGTAAAGGGGAAGGAGAAGATGCTGCTGCAGATACAACAACTGTATAAGGCATTGCACCTCTATCTTCTAAGGTCTTAACAATTTGTTTTACTGTTGATTCTTTTTGCCCACAGGCAACATAAACACAATAAACCGGTTGACCTTTTTCGTAAAATTCTTTTTGATTAATAATTGTATCAATAGCAACGGCAGTTTTTCCGGTTTGTCTGTCACCAATGATTAATTCCCTTTGTCCTCTACCAATCGGAATCATAGCGTCAATCGCTTTGATACCGGTCTGTAAGGGTTGTTTTACAGGTTCACGATATAATACTCCGGGTGCTTTTCTTTCAATTGGCATTTCAAAGAAAGGACCTTCTATTGCTCCTTTTCCATCAATTGGTTCTCCAAGTGTATTTACAACACGACCAAGCATCTTTTCTGATACATTGATAGATGCAATGGTTCCTGTACGCTTTACTGTATCACCTTCTTTTACTTGTGATGAACTACCAAGAAGTACAGCTCCTACGTTGTCTTCCTCTAAGTTAAGCACAATTGCTTTTACACCATTGGAGAATTCAATAATTTCACCTGATTGAACCTCAGATAAACCATGAATACGGGCAATTCCGTCTCCAACTTGAAGAACGGTACCAACTTCCTGCAATTCAATATCTGAACGGAAATTTGCGATTTGTTCTTTTAGAATTGCTGAAACCTCATCGGGTCTTATTGCTGTTGTCATACTATTAGTTATGCTATTTTAAATTCTTTTTTAATTTTATTTAATTGGCTGCTGATGCTTGAGTCAATCAGTGTATCCCCAAAGCGAACGACAAATCCGCCAAGTATTGATTTGTCTATTGTGTTATTTAATTCAATTTCATTTGCACCGGTTCTTTCTTTGACTAAAGATGCAATTGAATCTTGAGTTGTTTTTTCAATCGGAAGAGCAGAAACTACAGTTACCTTTACTCTTTTATTTTGAGTGTCATAGATTTCATAAAACTCTCTTATTACGTCTTCTAATATATTTTCTCTTCTTTTTTCACAAAGAAGATTCAGTGTATTTTGTATGATTTGAGAACTACCACCAAAAATCTTTTTTAATGAATTCATTTTGGTTAAAGAATCAATCGATTTGTCTTTAAGCAAGGCACTTAGAGCACTATTATCAGCAATAACATTTTCTAATGTTTTTACTTCATTAAGCAACTCTTCTTGTTTTCCGTCTTTTGCGTTCAGGAATAAAGCAGTGGCGTATCTTCTTGCTATTTTAATATCAGACATAATTAGTTTAGACTGGCAGTTTGTTTAACTTCAATATCTTTTAAATGATTGTCTATCAATCTCTTTTGCTCGTCATTTGAAGCTAATTCTTTATTGAGTAACTTTTCAGTAAGTTCAATTGAGAATCCGGCAATTTGAGATTTTAGTTCATCAATAGCAGCATTTTTGCTTTTTGCTATTTCTTGGTTTGCTCTTTCAATGAGCTTTGCACCTTCTACTTCAGCAGATTTTTTTGCTTCAGCAATAATCTGCTCTTTCATCTGCTTAGCTTCTTTGAGAATGGTTTCTCGTTCAGCCCTAGCTTGTTGTAGAAGTGCTTCATTGTCAGATTTCATCTGAGCAATTTGAGTTTTGGCTTCTTCGGCAGATTTGAGTGCAGACTCAATAGTGTCTTCTCTTTCTTTTAATGATTTCATGATTGGTTTCCAAGCAAATTTGCCTAGAATAAACACAAGTGTCCCAAAAGTAATGGTCATCCAAATAACCAAACTAAATTCCGGAGTTACTAAATCCATAGTCTCTTTTTTTAATAATTTGAAAAAATGCCGGTATTTAGGCTACCGGCAAAGCCTGTTGGTTTCTTATTAAAGTACGATTAGAAGGCAAATAACTAGGGCAAAGAATACCGCACCTTCAATAAGAGCAGCGGAAATAATCATGTTTGCTCTAATGTCACCTGATGCTTCAGGTTGACGTGCGATTGATTCAAGTGCAGTACCACCAATCTTTCCGATACCAATACCAATACCGATTGCAGCTAAGCCTGCACCAACTGCAGCACCGAATTTTGGAAGACCGCTTTCTGCGGCAGCTTGTAGGATAATTTCTAAAATTGACATGTTAATTAATTTTATTTGTTGTTATTAGTTTGATTTATTTTTAATGATGTTCTTCTGTTGCCATTCCGAAATACAGTGCTGATAGTAATGTAAACACATAAGCCTGAATAAATGTTACCAATATTGATAACAGACCCATGAATATGGTAAACAATACAGAAAATACTCCAACGCTCATTCCTATAGCTTGGCTTGTTTCTCCAAAGATGAAAATTAAACTGAAGAAGCCCAATGCTATAATATGTTCTGCAAGAATATTCGCAAATAGTCGGAGCATCAACACAAAAGGTTTAAGAAAAATTCCCATAATCTCAATAGGGATTAAGATTGGATACATCCATACAGGAACATCCGGTAATAATATATGTTTCCAATAAAATTTGTTACCGGAGAATATGGTAATTACTAAAGTAAATGCTGCTAAAACTAAGGTGATAGAAATATTACCTGTAACATTGGCTCCTCCTGGGAAGAATGGTATAATGCCAAACAAATTGTTTATCCAAATGAAGAAAAAGACTGTCAAAAGGAAAGGAAGGAATCTCTCATAATGTTTACCAACAGAGGGTTTTGCAATTTCGTCTCTTACAAAAAGAATAATTGGCTCTATCAGTGACTGAAATCCTTTAGGAGCCATGCCTTCACGCTTCTTATATGCTTTTGCAACAGATAAAAACACCAACAAGATTACGATGGAAACTATTATAAGTGAGGTGTTATTTTTTGTAAGTGAAAAATTATAAAAACTGCTACCGTCCTCAGTTTCTAACACATACCGATATTGCTCGTCTTTGTATGCAAGTTTGTAACCGTGATATGGTTCGTGTCCATGATGAAATTTTGATGAAAGAAAAAAATCAAAGCCTTTCTCCGGATGATAAACAATGATTGGTAGAGGAATGGAAACAGGAGTGCCATTTATATCCATGATGTGCCAATCGTATGCATCCTTTACGTGACCCATTATCATTTTGCCGGGAGCAAATTTTTCATGGTGTGCCGGTTCAGAATTTGCTCGAATGGATGGAGTTGATAAGAAAAACAGCGAGAGTAGCACAAATGAAAGCAAATATTTGCAATTCAAATTTAGTGTGAGTCCTTTATTTATGGGAGTTTTCGTCATCTTTGGCGCGTTTCTGAATCGAGCCGCAAATTAAATGCTAAAAATTTAATTTCAAAAGCCATGTAGATAAAATATAAGAGAATATTTCCTATGACAAATTGCATCTTGCCTATGTCGCTGATAATTAGCGCAATAGCAATAAAAGAAAGCGTAAATAATAATCGCAAAATCATGCTTGTGCCAAGTGTTTTGACAAATATTTTGTTATTATGAGCTTTGATACCAAATGAAGTGATGAAAAATAATATGAGTGTCAGAATAAAGTAAAATATATTGCTAATACGAAGCCATTTTATAGTCTCAGGATTTTGGATAATAAGATAATTTACCGTCTCAATAATAATGGTGAGCGCAATAAAAATCAAGGTTATAATGAAACTAAATTTCTTCATTTGATAGTCCTGATTAATTGATAAATGCTAAGGGCAACTCCTGATAATGATAGTATGAGTGTAAAGATTGGGATTTTAGTAGTAAAATGTTTGTCTAACCGGAAACCTATAAAAGTAAATAATAGGATGATAATTACCATTTGGAAAGCAATTCCCGAATATTTGATATAATTAAACCCTGAATTGTTTTTTTTGTTTTCCATAGTAATTGCTTGGAAAGTGAAACTTAAGCACTTTCCAAGTTATTGTTCTGTGAAGGTGTGCTTGTTGAAGGAGTTGTTGGTGTATTGTGGCTTTTTGGTTCTTTCATTGTACAAGTGCCATTAAACTCAGCACCATTTTCAATATTAATTTTGTTTGTTTTGATGTCGCCATTAATAAGGGCGTTTTCTCTAAGAATCAATGTTTCTTTTACTTCAATATTTCCCTGAATTTCTCCGGAAATATCAGCGTTGATTGAGTAAATAGTCCCTGTTACTTTACCGGTTTTGCCTATCACAAGCTTTGCTTGGACTTTTAAATTTCCTTCAATAAAACCATCGAGACGAAAGTCATTGTCGCATGTCATGTCCCCTTTTATTTTGACACCGTTTCCTATTACGTTTAGCTCTATGCTTCCTTCTGGAGTTTTGTCATTTTTCTTGTTTAGCATACTGCAAATGTAATTATGAATTATAAATTAAAAAGTTGAAAATTGATTTGAAGATTTGACAATTCTGGCATTGTTGGAATCATACCACAAGGAAATATGGGATAGAGGAAGAGTAAGAAGCAATTTTTTTATTCCACAAACGGCTTTACTAGGTTGTAAATAGCCTCAAAAGAATCTTCGTCTTTGTTTATTCCAACTTTTACAGCTCTTACTATCCCGTCTTTGTCTATTACGAGAAGGAGAGGATAGTTCTTTATATACCGCACATAGGTTATTTTGTCAGCACCTTCTCTCAATAAGTGATAGTCCACCCGCCCTTTGATATTGTATTTTTCCATAAGCTTGTCCGCCAAAGGCGATTTTGTAATGGGGTCAATGGGGGCTATAATTATGATCTGTATTTTATCTCCTAAAGAATCCAAAAGCCTTGAATAACTTTGCATAGCAATCAGGCAGGGGAAACAAGACAAAAAATCATATTCCAGCAGAATTATTTTATCGGGTTTGGTAAAAACCAAAGTGTCCATGTAGTCGGCAAAAGGGGCGGTATCATATTTGTTGTTTAGGAAAAAGGAATCGTTGGATACTGTGGGAACTTCTGATTTAGGTATCGTGTTGTTGTAATTAATCCTTTCGCATGTGTCAAGCTCAAAATAGGGATAAATATCTATAACAGTGTCCTTGTAGCGGATATTGGAAAAAATCTCAGTTTGCGTAACAGCCAAGCCTGCAAATTCTTGTACTACAATAGATCCTTTGCCCTTGTTTGTCGATGAAATATTTGTGGTAAACAGAGCTGTCTTTCTTAGTGAGCAGGAGAGAATCTCCCATTTCTGTAGAAATAACGTCAAAATTGTAAATACTAGAATCTTTCCATACTTTATCCGCTTTCAGATGGAGATAGGGCAAGACTTCTCTCTTGAGTACATAATTAAACCGTTTTTCAGTAGAGTTTTTTTTACAAATTTGTAGCTGCTCACTATCAAGTAAACTGATATACCAATAGTTGTCTTTTAACTGGAAAGTTATGAATTCATCCAAATCATCTCTTTCTGAATAATCATATTCATATAAATAGTGAAGGGAATTTTTCTTGTCGGAGTAAAAGGCGGTAGTGTGCAGGGTGGTATCTGTATAAGCATCATTATGTCTCATATAGTCCCATTCCACATAGAAGCTGCTGTTTTAGTGAAAAGAATCTAGCTTGCTAATCAGGGCAAGGGCTTTGTCATAGTGGGATTGAGCATGAATACTAACAAAACTATACCAGCACAGCCACAGGCAAATAACTTTGGCTGTGGGGGTATATAGTAAAGATTGATATAAGTTGGTTTTCCTCATTTATTCTATGGCAAAAGTAACAGAAGTCGCACGGATCATCAAATAGGGGTAATTATCCACCTGTTGAGTGTCTTCAATTACCAAATCACTGCATTTCATACAATGACCTGCGGCTACACAATCCAAACAACCGTCCATTTGCATGGCAACCTCATAGTCATCATTTGTTATTTTCTTACAAGGACATGATACAGTCAGATTTCCACCATTGACAGCATAGACATCCCCTGTGCCGTTGTTATCAATAAAATGCCAGTACATATCTGTGGTTTGGGGCAAATACAGTTCATTTGTTAATGGATTTAAGCTCGCTCCTTCTCCTATTATTTGCACTCCCTCTTTATCTCATGAGGTTGCTACATCTGTAGCCCTGATAACATTTACGCTGTTATTTCTGTAGAGGGTAACAGTATATACAAAGGTTTGCAGGGAATCCTCAGGATTTATCTTTCTGAACAGCAGGGTTGTGGAAGTGATAGCGGGGACGGTATCAAAGGTAACATCAGAGGCATTGATTACCAGAGGAACAAAAGAGCTAGTGCCGCCCTGTGCTGTGGATCGTCCACACATAATGCAATTAACGGCATAACATTTTATACAGGTTCCGTCTCCCGTACTTACCGCTTTTGCTTCGCATGCGCCTCCTGAGTTGTTCTCTCATGGGCAACTAATGGTTATTCCTGACCCGCCACCTATAACAACTTGCGTGCCTCCGCCAAAATCTTCATCTACTCCGAACCAGTCTTTTCCCGAGATATTAGGCAGTAGTCAGTTATCCCCAAGAGAGGGTTAATTGCATAACCACGATTTAAATCGTGGTTATGCAATTAAGATTATTTTTGGCTTATCCAAAAGGGTAGCCGAATGCCACTAAAATCTTGGCTATCAGGTGCAGTACAAAACGGCTGTCATCTCTTCTAACCCTGAAATACACCAAAAAGAAAATGTTCAGCAGCCCGTAAATAATCGCAACAATTTTCATAGCCTCATTTCCCTTGCCGCCAACCAGAAAGAACAGATACGAAAGAATAAGCGTATTGCAAAGTACTAGGAAAGATAAAGTAGTGTCAATCCTCATACTTTCCTTTGTTAAAAAGAGTTTTCCCGGAAAGAAATACAATCCCGCAAGAACAACATAGCCAATGTACAGCAGCGAACTCATGTTAAATGCCGACATGGAAACATACAATACAATGGCAAACGCCAAGACTCCTGCATCTGTTTTTAGTGATTTTGTCATGGTGTTTTTTCTATTCAATTGGGTGCTAATGTATGTTAAATGTTCCACTTGTGCTAATTGTTGAGTCTATTAAAAGAGTTTCGATAAATATTTGATACCCTAAATGATTTACAGTAACAGTAATAGTTTCTGCACCATTCACATTAATACCTTTAGAATAATGCCCTAAAGTACACCTCGTAAAAGTCTAATAGATTTTGAAAACAAGAAGTTTTAATTTCTTGTTTTCGTTTGTTTTATAAGCGTAAAAACTGTGAGGAGTTTGGTTTTCCTGCTCATTATTTTCCAAAAAATCAAGGATGTCTTCGCAATAAATTAACAGATATTCCCCACAAAGAAATCCCTCACTCTTTATATTTACTCTGCTTAAATCTATATAAGAGCTTATTTCTAGTGAAGGTTCTTTTGAGTTGCGTTTGTTATTATTATCTATGTGTTCATATAGTCTAACAGCTATAATGCCTCTGGTTTCTTCATCCAAATGGTACTTATAAACCTCGCTGACAAATGTTATGGGAATACCGTTGTGGAGTATACCAGTATCATAATGGTGATAGGTAAGAATAAAAAACGAATCACTTAGCAATATTCCCACAGAACGTCTGTTCTGTATAACAATATCGTCTGTTTCTTCAAGTGTTTCATATTGAGGGTTCTTTTTGTAGGACTTCTGGATTGCAAGCACCTTACTTTTAATCGCGGTGGTGTATTCCGATTCAAAAAAGGTGGTTTTATATGTCTTGCCGTTGTTTATCAAAACCATATTGCCCTCAAAATCTATTATGCCGAGCGTTCCGTTTTCGCTTCTGTCCATTAGCCATAAAGGTTTGTAGATAGATAGAAAGTTCAGGGAATCAATTTTGTTGTACAATGTTAAATAATGACTGATTGTTGTGTCCTTTTTCGTACTTTGAATATCAATCTCTATAACTTTGAGAAAACCGTCTTTAAAAGAAACAGGGCTCTGAGCACTTGCCACATAAACCCTTTGAGAATTTTGAGCTAAAAACAATTCATTATATACAAAGGCTTTGTCTTTAACCTCTATTTTACAAGTGTATTTGTAGGTGTCTTGAAATCTTCTGAAAACTTGAATTATGTTACCCCAATCCAAAAAGCAAGCAAAAGAATCCGTTATAATTACAGAAACAATATTTAGGGGTTTATTCTCTATTGCGTATCTGCCATGAATTTTACCGTCCTGCTTAGAAACCATAATTATGGTATCCCCTATCGTATTTCTGTCATAAACAAGGGCAGCAATGCGCTTGCTGTCCGATACTCCGTCAATGTGAGTAATTGTTCTAGTATCACTTCCCGTTAAATCAATAGAATGACTATAAGTCAGCTTGTTTTGAGCGAATGTTGTGTAATTGTTAAACAATAGAAACAAACCCAACATTAAAAAAAAATTTGAATGTGTTGTGTTCATAGTATCAGGTAGTTAGACAAAAAATCCGTATAATATACGGCTTTTTAAAGGGTGTTTTAAGTTTTAATTTAGTCTTTCTACTGTAATTTCTCCTGTGTCTGTTTCTTCATCATTTTCTGTATGGTCCCATTCCACCCTGTAAATTCTAGATTCGGTTTCCCCTTGAACGGATACTACAATCTGATGTAATCCTGCCAAATTCCCAAGCTCAAATTGTTGAATTGCATAGTTGAGTAAGAAATTGCCTTGCGCAACATCAACATGGTCTAAATCAGCCGTTGGATTGTACACAATGGAATTGGGACATTTTGTTGTTCCCGCACCCGCACAATCAATACACCACTCAACTAAAGGTCCATCAGAGGTTTGGTAGGTACACAACTCCTTAGAAACACTATAACATCTGAAGTTTTTGCTGCAAGCATCAATTTTTCTGCTTAAAACAGATAGAGCAGCGAAACTTGGCGTTGTGAAAGCGGTTAATATGACAACCGCAACCATTTTTTTACTACGGCAAATCAAAAACATCTTGCCCGTTCCCGCAAGCTATAAATTACAGCGCAGCGCAATAAATTATAGCAATATGCTTTATTTGACCCATGAAAACAGGCGAAACAATCAGGAAAATCCGCACAGACAAAGGTATTTCGCAAGAGTATCTTAGTCAGTTGTTGGGTATATCGCAAAATGCGGTACACTAGATAGAGGCAGGTAAAAAATCCCAAACGTATTGGAATTATCTCGCATTGCAGAAATACTGAAAGAACCTCTAAACAAATTCTTGGACTTGCCAACTAATCAGGAGTTTACCAATTGTAAAGACTCCGGTAATGTGGTTAATATTCAATTTCCACCCGAACTAATTAAGATTTTGGAAAAGCTGGCAGACAAACTCTGAGCGTATAGTCTCCTCAACACCAATCAATGTAGTCAGTTGCGTGAGGTCTGTTTGCTTGGGTTCTTTTATTTTCTATATGTCCGACATAAAAAAAGCCTAGACATTTGTCTTGTTCTGACAAGTTTAAATACGAATGGACTTCCATTGAATGGGCAAGTGTGCCTGTACTCCAATATCCACCGACATGCTCAAAGTTCAGCAACCCTAAATAAATATTCTGCACTGCACAAGCAACCGCACAAATTTCTTCTATTTCAGGCACCCTCAATGCTTCGTCCCTTTTCATGCAAATAGCAATAATATGTGAGGCTTCATGGGGTATTTTGGCAATCTTTTCGACTTGAGCTTTAGTCAAAGGGTCGGAGGGAGAATTTTTGATGGTTATTTCCAAAAATTTGTTGACTAAGGATTGCAGAGATTCTTTATGAAAAACCTTGAATCTCCAGGGGTAAGTCAGTTTATGGGTGGGTGCTTGGTGTGCACATTCCAACAAGTAATCAATAACAGAGTTATCAACCGTTTGTCCGGAAAACTCTTTTCTGAAGTGCGATCTTCGTGTTTTTAAAATTTCAAGAATATCGAAAGACATACTGTTGAGTTAAGAGTTAAATTCTATAAATCGCTCTATGTCATTTTGTTTTCCTAGAACAATTAATTCATCACGTTCATACACAACTAAATCTTTTTGTGGTACACCTAATAAATGATATTCAGTTTCTAGATATCCACCTTTTTCAATTTCAAAAGGTCTCTTAATCGTAATTAAATTCATATTGTAAGATTCAGAGAATTTAATCTCGCCAATAGTCTTATTGCAAATACCTTTAGGCGGAGATAATTCAACAATCTCGTAATTATCAGGTAGTTGTAAAAATGTTTTAACATTAGGGTGAATTAATCTTTCTGCAACAATTTGCCCAACCTCTTCTTCAGGATTAAAGATTTCTGTGATGCCTATTTTTTGTAAGATTAATGTCTGGTGTTCAGAGGCTGTTCTGGAAATGATTCTATTTACTTTCAGTTCTAAAAGGTTCACAACAGAAAGTAGTAGTGCTTCAAAATTTTCACCAATAGCCACAATGACCGCATCCATTTCTTTAATGCGCAAAGACTCTAAAGAACGCAAATGAGTTGCATCAGCTTGAACAGCATGAGCCACTTCATCTTTTAGTGCATCAACACGAAAGGCATCTTCATCAATTGCTATAACTTCAGCACCTCTTAAGGATAGGTATCGAGCAATTTTTGACCCAAATCGTCCCAAACCGATAACAGCAAAACGTGTGTTCATTTAGCCCTCAAACTTAGTTTTTTTCTCATTGGTAGTATGGTTATTCAGTGAAAATATTTTATTAATAAGCGTACCTTTGTAGAAGGAGTTTTGGCTAAAATTAAGTTTTCTATTATTGTCTCAATGCTGTTTAATTGCATAGTGCTTGTGTGTTTTCTATTACAACATTTATTTGGCTTGTTTGAAGTAAGAACATTGGCAATCCAACCCGGTGATTGGTATCATTTTTATGGAATATTCACAACTGTTTTTGTGCATGCGTCCACGCAGCACCTGCTGTTTAATATTATTCCACTTTTTGTTTTGATTACACTTTTGTTAAATTTCTATATGAAAGTGTTTTTAAGAGTGCTCCTGTTTATCTGGCTTGTAGGCGGGTTAGGGGTGTTTTTCTTTGGTGCTGACGGGTATCATGTTGGTGCAAGTGGACTTGTTTTTGGATTAATTGCATTTCTGATTATCAGTGGATTTGTCAGACAGAATCGCACGTTATTGACAGTGTCTTTATTGGTAGTAGTTTTCTATGGAGGGTCATTGTATGGTGTTTTACCGCTGTCACCTACTGTAAGTTGGGAGGGACATTTGTTTGGTGCAATATCCGGTCTGATTGCTGCAATTTTATGGCGAGACAAAGGACCCGGAAAGGATTTGCACCTATTTTATATAAACAAAAAAAGTCAAGAGGATGATGAGTATTTACATTTCTCCAATTGACTTTTTATGCTAAAATCGAATATGCTATTTTATTGCATACATCTCAATTTTATAAATAAGAGCTTTGTTAGGTGGCATTCCTCTGAGCTGTGGTGTTTTGCCAAATCCTAATTCATAAGGTACATAAAACTCATATATTGCACCTTTTCTCATCATTTGTAATCCTTCCACCATGCCGGGCCATGCAGCAGATACAGGTACTTCAATAGGATCTTCTATATCTCTTGTGTCTTCGAAAATTTTGCCATCAGGTAATTCCACTCTCAGATGGATTACAACTGTATCTGTGATATTTGGATTTGGTCCTTCTCCTTCTTTTACGACTTTCCACAATAGTCCGGTTTCTGATTTATGTACACCTTCTTCCTTAGATTTATTGCTGATAAAATCGCTGCTTTCTTTTATGTTTTTTTCAGATAGGTTTTCTTGTATAATGTCAATATGTCGTTTAACAATATCTTCATATAATTCCGGAGTAATCATCCAACCTGAATCCTTGCTGAATGCATCTTTCATACCTGCAACTAACGCATCAAAGTTTAAATCGGTCAACTGTCTTTCTTTAAGCTGTAAGCCATAGTTGAAACCTGCTGCGAAACTGAAAGAGTCTGTTAGGTTTTTCAAAACCGCCTTTCCATTAGTTTGATTCTTGTTACCACATGAAATCATGGATGTCACAATTGCTATTGTGCATGCAATGCCTAAAATAAATTTGCTTCTCATAATTGTTTAAATGAGGCGCAAAAGTAGAATTTTATTATGATATACCGTAACCACCCTGAATGATTATTAAAAAAAAAACAGGATTTAAATCCTGCTTTTTTAATGTTTATAAAGATTGTTTTTAACGTCTTTTCTTTGAACCGGTTGAAGGCAATCTTTTGTTAGCCTTTGGATTGTTACCAACAGGGGATCCTACGCGAATCATTGCACATCTAAATCCTAAGGTAGGGAGTGCAAGTTCTTCATCAAGAAATCTGCGCGTTCCGGGTGCCATCCAATATGCTCTGTCATTCCAAGAACCACCTTTGAAAATTCTGGCTTTGTTATTAACCAATGAAGTTGTTCCATATTCATAGAGTTGATCGCCTCCCATATATGTCTCTTCATCTTTGTATCCAATATTATCTGCCTTTTTGTAGTTTCTTCTTTTTGTGTTTTCTTCAATAGAAACCAATCTATATTGCAAACGACCTAGAGAATCTTTCTCTTCCGGATCACCATATTCATCAAGAAGAACAGTTTTGAAAACATTTCCTCTAAATGGATTAAAGTCATCCACATCCTCCCAGTTTAAAGGTCTGTAAACATCCATTACCCATTCAGAAACGTTACCTGCCATGTTATACAGGCCATAGTCATTAGGCCAATATGAATAAACAGGTGTAGGGATAAAACCGGCATCATTGAGTTGGCTGGCAATACCACCTTGGTCTCCACGACCGCGTTTGAAGTTTGCAAGCATCATGCCTCTTTCTCTTTCTCTAGAACCTCTTGCCCATCTGACAGTTAAATCATTCCAAGGGTAAATTTTGTCTTGTTCAACATTTTCGTGTTCTGAGTTTCCAATCAAGGCTTTTGCAGCAAATTCCCATTCTGCTTCAGTTGGAAGTCTGTATTCAGGTAATAAGATACCATCTTCAACCATAACTCTACGGGTAGCCTTTTTCTTCATCTTATAATCTCTTGGTTGATATTTCTTTTTACCTAATTTAGGAATATCATATACCCCTGATAGGTAAGCAGCAGTGTTAAAGTTGTTTTCTTCTAACTCTTGAACCGGGTCATAAATCATAATACCTTCTCTGTCTAAAATCATTGTGTTCACCCTATCTGTTCTCCATGCTGCAAAATCAGTTGCTTGCAGCCAGTTTACACCTACAACAGGATAATCTTTGTATGCAGGGTGACGTAAATACAATTCAACATAAGGTTCGTTGAATGCTAATTTGCTTCTCCAAACTAATGTGTCAGGTAATGCCTTTTTGTAAACATCGTAGTCAGGGAAAACGCGTAATAACCAGTAGAGGTATTCTCTGTATTGTTTGTTACTAACCTCAGTTTCATCCATGTAGAATGATTGAACAGTAACTCTGCGCTCAAGATTGTCATATTTCCATTCTACGTCTTGTTCTTTAGTACCCATTAGAAAAGTTCCACCTTCAACTAGTACAAGACCGGGTCCGGTTTCTTGACCAGGATAGTCATGGTCTTCAAAACCTCCCCAACGAGGGTCGTTGTAACCCCAACCTGTTGTAGCAGAACGCTTTTTGCTACATGAGGCAAGTAATGCAATTGAGGAAAAAAGAATCAGTGCAGAAATAAATTTTGTTTTCATGCTATTTTTGATAGTCTGTTAATAACTGTTAAGGGGGCAAAAATATTGTTTTTTGTGTTAAAAAAAAGTGAAAAAGTTAAAATTCAGGACATCTCATTGGTTTGAATCTTGTGGGAATCTTAGGAATACACCACTCAATAGTCGCTGTAATTTCATGTGAACTTCTTACTGCACTACGAGCTGATGAAACCGTAATGTCTGCACTGTATGCAAATTTAAATCGATCTTTTCTAAACCCAAATAGAATCATCAATGCATCAGAAGTTTTGTAATGTCCAAAAGCTTGGCGGAACCACAATCCGGTAACAAGGGGTCCTCTGTTTATATAAAAACCAAGATTTAATTGTGTGAATGTTTCTTGGTTCATAAATAGAATATTGGGAGAAAAAGTGCTTTGTGCATTTTTGCGTTTATCAAGCGGCAGTACAGCTCCTGAATGGAAAGTGAGTCGTCTTGGCACTTTTGTGTTTGCCGCGTCATTATCATAGAAAGATTCCTTAGGTTCTGTGATATTATGAACAGCCAGTCCTGCATAAAACTTACTTGAATAACCAATTAAGCCTGCTGCAAAATTTGGATAGTTTACGCGATCTACAGAGTGTTTCTCTTGTGTTTGGTATATAAATCCTCTAATAGGGTCAATTTGATCTGCCCATTTTAAGTTGTCCCAGTCAATACTTTTTTGAGTAAATGTTCCTTGAATTCCGGCTCGTAGATAGTATCCTCTACGTTCATTCAGCGGTAATACATAAGCATAAATTGCGCTTAAGGATACAGTAGTTAATCTGCCTGCACCGGCTCTGTCATAGAGTGCCATAAATCCCAATCCTCCATTAATTTCGTCAACGTGTTGGTCAAATGAAGCTACCATGGTTCTATATGTACCGGGTAGTCCGGGCCATTGGTTACGATAGTTAATTGAGAATCGTCCGGCAGCGTTGTTTGCACAAAAAGCATTTCCTGCCATTGCAGGGTTCGTATAAACAGGCGCAGCGTAAAACTGTGTTAATTCAGGGTCTTGACCAAAAATATATCCGTTGAGGAATAGTATGAGTCCAAATGTAAGTAAATGTCTCTTCATAATTAATTATGGGTGGCAAAGATAAGAGAATTAAATAACAATAGATAGGGGCTTTGTCAAATATTCTGCGATAATTGATGTAACGGTATTTGTTTGTCGATATTGTGTACTAATTACTCAGATTATACGTTTATTTGAAAACTAAAATCGGTTGAATGAGTTTCCTAAGTAAGAGAGGGTGTTTTCTTCTATTGATAATTGTATTTTGTTTTAGCATACTGCATGCGCAAGAACAGAAAAGGGTCTTAAGTTGGAAATCCTATGTTAATGTAAATAACGAATCCATTCCGTTTTGCGAACAATGTGATTTGAGTTTTGATGGTCAAGATCGTTATATATCTTATTATGGCGAAAGATTTAAAGGTTATTCGCATGAGAATTTTGAAGCCATAATCTCAGATAAAATCTATACTGCTGTAAATCTTAATGGTGGAATATATAATGAAATGTCGAAAAACGTGGTTGATGAGGCTGATACTATACAAGCTGTTACACAATATGAATCAGGAAATCCGTATTTGTTTATTCGATTTAGAACATTGAGAAAAACTGGTTCAACAATTGAAAAGTTGGAAAGTTTTACAATCAATATAACGCTGCGAAAAGTATCGCTGCCGACTACGCCAATCGTTCGCCCTGGTCGAAGATCCGGGTGGACCAATACAAGTGTGTTGGCAACCGGAACATGGTTTAGAGTGACTGTTGCACAAGAAGGGATTTACAAAATGGATGTTGATTTTCTGAAAGGACTTGGAGTTGAGCTGTCAGGGTTAGACCCTAGAACTATTAAAATCTATAGTGGACATGGAAATATCTTGCCGGAAAAGAATTCAGTTGATAGACCCAAAGACTTGGTTGAGAATGCTATCTATGTCAAAGGTGAACAAGATGGTAAATTTGATGCTGATGATTATGTGCTTTTCTATGGTAATGCCCCTAGTAAATTTGTCTTTGACTCGGTTGCGAATGATTATAAGTATAGCAAAAATTTCTATGCAAAAGAGACCGTGTATTTTATTACATATGGAGGAGTTGCAGGTAAAAGGGTGGCAAGCAAGTTATCTAATAATGCAGATAATTCAGATTTGGATGTGTCTGAGTTTGATGATGTTTTTCGAAGCGAAACCGACCAGACGAACTTAATTAAATCCGGCAAAATATGGTATGGCGAGCATTTTGACAGGGTGCTTTCTTATACGTTTTCACATGATTTTCCCAATAGAGTTGCAGGAAGCGCAGTTAAAATTAAAACAATTATGGTTGCACGCTCATTAACACCATCTTTATTTAAACTAAACTTAAATGGAGTAAATGAACAAATTTCTATTGGAGCATTAGGTACATTGGATTATGAAAGCCCTGTAATTGTAACACCTACTCAGAGTGTGCTAAATTTTGCATCAGTTTCCGGTAATACATTAAACCTCACTGTAACATACAATAAGCCACTGTCAAGCAGCGAAGGTTGGTGTGATTATGTGGAGTTTCATGTCAAAAGAAAATTAGTACAATCGGGTGGTCAAACCGTGTTTGCGAATTTAGCTTCTACCCAAGTGAATAAAACCAGATTTGAGTTGCAAGGTACAGAAAATATTGTCATTTGGGATGTTTCAGACCCATTTGATATGCAAATACAGCAAACAGACTTTTCCAATAATAAACATCAATTTGTTGCAAATACAAAAACTACTTTGCGCAAGTATATTAGCACCACTTCATACTTGATTCCTAAAGGTAGTTCAAAGGTTTTCAATCAAAATATTCATGGTGTTCGAGATGTTGATTATATCATTGTTACACATCCGGATTTTAAAAGTGCTGCTGAGCGTTTGGCACAATTTCATAGAGATAACACGAGCTTGAATGTTCAAGTTGTTACAACAAGAGAAGTTTATAATGAGTTTTCACACGGAATTCAAGATGTAACGGCTATCAGAGATTTTATGAAAATGTTGTGGGACGAGGCTTCCACACCTGCTAAGAGACCTAAATATTTATTGCTGTTTGGGGATGCAAGTTATGATTTCCTTGATATTACAGAGAATAATACCAATAGAGTACCCACTTTTGAATCAGTTGATTCTCACAATCCGGGAGTGTCTTATTGTTCTGATGATTATTTTGCATTAATGGATGACAGTGAAGGGAATATGGATGGGATTTCAAATATTGGAATGTTGGATTTGGCTGTAGGACGACTTGTAGTGAATTCAATTAGTGAAGCTGATGCTGTAGTGAATAAGCTTGTAAATTATAACAATAAGACCTCGTTTGGTAATTGGAGAACAAGCTTTACTTTTTTAGCTGATGATATGGATAGTGATTGGGAGAAGGGATTTGTGTTGGATAATGAACGATATACTGAAGTAGTGGAAGAGAAGTTTCCATTCGGATTGTTTAATAAAATCTATTTGGATGCATATCCTCAAAAGTCAATGGGCGGAGGGGAACGTTATCCTGATGCTGTTGAGAGTATAAACAACAATATTGAAAAAGGAACATTGCTTTGGTCGTATAACGGACATGGAGGAACATTCGGCTTAGCATCGGAAAGAGTACTTGTTATTCCTCAAATTAACGCTTGGCGGAATATCAACAAATTGCCTCTTTTTGTAACCGCAACTTGTGAGTTTTCTCGCTATGATGACCCTGCCATGGTTTCAGGAGGTGAAAACACCTTGTTAAATCCTTATGGAGGTGCAATAGGCTTGCTCACTACTACCCGATTGGTATTAGTTTCTACCAATATTGCAATCCAAAACTACTTGTATGACAATTCTTTTTATGCAGTTGATGACCAAGGTTTCACACCCATGGGTTTCATTTATAAGGCAACCAAGAATCGCCCAAGCCCGGGAAGTGGCGACCGATTTTTTACATTTCTTGGAGATCCGGCATTGAGATTAGCAATCCCTAGATACCGTATCATGCTTGATTCGTTGAATGGTGTTTCTCTTACTAATGGCAATGTAGATACATTGAAGGCGTTGTCAAAAATTACCTTAAAAGGACGTGTCATAAATGACGATAGTACTACAAAAACAGATTTTAACGGTATTGTATATCCGACTGTTTTGGACAAGCCTGCGACTGCGCAAACACGTGCAAACGATGCCAACGCAAAACAACTTGATTACCAGATTCAGAATAACATTATATATAGAGGAAGAGTGCAGGCAACGAATGGAGAATTTACTTTTTCATTTATTGTTCCAAAAGACATCAACTATAGATTTGATAGCTCAAGAATATCAATCTATGCCGAAAATCAGCAGATAGATGCTGCCGGATATGAAAATAGAATCATAGTAGGAGGATCTGCGGATTCTGCTGGAACTGATAACAAAGGACCGTCAATTTCGCTCTTTATGAATGATTTTAGTTTTGTAAATGGAGGGATGACTACTGCAAATCCTGTGTTTTTGGCAACTCTATATGATGAAAATGGCATCAATACAGCCGGTTCCGGTATTGGCAGGGAGATTATTGCAACTTTAGACAAAGGAACCCAGCAAGAAAGAAGTATTGTGCTCAACGAATTTTTTCAGACTAAAGTTGATAGCTATCAAGAAGGAGAATTGAAGTATCATTTGGCAAATCTACCTGCCGGTAAGCACACAATCACTCTGAAAGCTTGGGATGTTTATAATAACTCTGCAGAAGCCACACTTGAATTTATTGTTGACAAAGATGAGGACATAGTGTTGAGCAATATTTTGAATTATCCTAATCCTTTTAGCACACACACAAATTTCCATTTTGACCATAACAAGCCGGGACAAGATTTAACTGTTCAAATTCAAATAATGACCATTAGTGGTAGGGTAGTTAAGAATTTCTATTCTGAAATAATCGGTGCTGAGTCGCATATCCAAATATTTGATTGGGATGCCAGAGATGAGTATGGAGATAAACTCGCTAAGGGTGTTTATATTTATAGGCTTCGAGTAAAATCAGGAGATGGAAAATGGGTTGAGAAATTTGAAAAGTTAATGCTGCTAAATTAAATCTGACTTTGAAATTATTTTAAATAAATTTGCCCCCTCAATATTTAATATTTATCAGAAACGAATGTTAATCAATAAAAAGAATAGTATAGGTTTCATAGTTCTATTTACGTTTACTCTTTGTAATTCAATTGTTCATGGACAAGTAACCAAAAATCAATTAGCCGGTCAACAAAACGTAATCACAACCGCAGTACCTTTCTTAACTATTACACCCGATAGCCGTTCAGGTGCAATGGGAGATGCAGGCGTTGCAATCAGTCCTGACGCGAATTCAATCCATTGGAACGCATCGAAATTGGCTTTTGTTGAAAAACCTATTGGTTTTGGTATATCCTATGCTCCTTGGCTTAGACATATAGTTCCTGACGTGCAACTTTCATACTTATCAGGTTTTTCGAGGATTAATCAAAATAGTACTGTTGGAGGCTCTTTCAGATACTTTTCCTTAGGTAATATTAATTTTACAGATATTACGGGTAATCCAATGGGTAGTTTTGAACCCAATGAGTTTGCTATTGATGGTTTCTATGCCACAAAATTGTCAGATAAAATGTCATTGGCGGTAACGCTGAGGTTTATATATTCAAATTTAGTAGGTACAAGAACCGGAAGTGGAACATCTGCAAGCCCTGGAATTGCCGGCTCCGGTGATGTTTCTTGGTATTATAAAGATAAACTTAAAAAATCCAAAACACCGACAGAATACGCTTTTGGGGTAGCAATTACTAACTTGGGTTCCAAAATTACTTATACCAATGCACAAGAAGCTGACTTTATCCCAATGAATTTAAGACTTGGTACAGCATGGACATTTAATATTGACGAGTTTAACTCATTTATGGCAACTTGTGATTTTAATAAATTGTTAGTGCCGACCCCAAATTACAGAAGCCCCACTAATCCGGATTCAATCATAGGAAGAGATCCGAGAGTGCCAGTTTTGCAAGGCGCTTTTCAATCATTTTTTGATGCACCCGGTGGATTTAAAGAGGAATTAAATGAGATTACTATCAGCTTAGGTGCAGAGTATTGGTATGCAAAGACTTTTGCATTACGAATGGGATATTTTCATGAAGCAAATACAAAAGGACAGAGAAAATACATTTCATTTGGAATGGGTTTGCGATATAATGTGATTGGAATCGATGCTGCTTATTTGGCTCCATTTCAACGTTCTCATCCGTTGCAGAACCAGTTACGATTTTCTTTGCTTCTTGATATGGAAGCGTTCTCTAAAGGAGCAAATGCGAAGACCTCCAAATAAGAAATATACAATTAAATAATATACATTAATAAAAGAATTATATTTGCCACGCAAAAAATAAACACAATGAAAAAGAGTATTTTTTACCTAATCCTTTCTGTAATTGTCATGTCAGTTACCTTTTCAGGTTGTAAGTATGAGGATGGACCCTTCATGTCGCTAAGACATAAAGCTGATAGATTTACCAATGTATGGAAATTCACAAAGGTTACACTTGATGGAACTGAGATTACCGATCAGTACAATAGAACAAACTTTATGATAACTTTTGAAGTATTACGTGATGGTGGATTTGGTTTTAATTATAGGGATAAAGATGGTAAAATCTTAGATAGAACCGGAATGAATTCAATCTATGAAGATGCATCAAAAGAAATAGGTGCTGAAAAAACACCATTTGTTTATCAAGGTTCAGGTCATTGGACGTTTGTGAATAATCTTAAGTCTGTGCAAATGAAGTATGAATTGTCATTCAAAGACGAGAGTGACATTCCGGTATATGACATTAAAGAATTAAGAAACTCTAAAATGAAACTTACAGGTAAAGACCCCGACTCAGGCAAAGAAATCGAGTTGGAGTTTGAGTCCCTTTAAAAAGAAACAAAACGAAAGCCTCAAAATTCCCTTGAGGCTTTTTTATTTAACATTGAATGGAAAGAGATAAATCTTTAGTATATAATACGGAACTTAAAAATATGACTATCTCTGAGTATGGTCGTATTGTGCATGATTATGTTGATTTAATATGCAATGAACCGGATAGGTCTAAACGAACTAGAATGGCAAACGGGCTAATACTGGTAATGGAAAATCTAAATCCACAAGTAAAAGACCAAGAAGATTACAAGCATAAATTATGGGATCATTTGCATATTATTTCTAATTATAAACTTGATGTAGATAGTCCTTTCCCTGCTCCAAGCCAGGAGAGTTATTCAATGCACCCGGACCCCATTTCTTACCCCACTATGCCTATTAGATTTAGGTTCTATGGGCGAAATTTGCAATACATGGTTGCAAAAGCAGCAGAAGTACAAGACGCAGCAATACAAAGAGATTTCTTAGGTATTTTAGCATCCTTTATGAAAAATTCCTCGCGAAATTGGAATAATGAAGATTTGACAAATGAAATGATTACAAACCATTTGAAAACAATGTCAGGAGGGAAGATCGATACAGACTTTGATACACTTGAAATAAGAACCGATAATTCATTTGTAAAGAGAAATAATGGATTTAAACCGAATCAGAACAGAGGATTTTCGAAAAAGAATAAAAACAAACGCAACAGAAGTCGATATAGATAATGGGAATATTTAAAATAACAGGAGGAAAGAAGTTAAAGGGAGAAATTCAACCTCAAGGGGCTAAGAATGAAGCTTTGCAAATTCTTTGTGCTGTTTTACTGACCAAAGAAGAAGTTATAATTGATAATATTCCACAGATTCGAGATGTGATTAAGTTGATTGAATTGTTGGAATTGTTGGGTGTCAAAGTGAAACAAATTTCAACACACAAATACTCATTCAAAGCAGATAAGGTTGACATTGATTTTCTGTCAAGTCAGGAATTCAAAAAACTGGGTGCTGCTTTGAGAGGTTCCATCATGATAGTAGGTCCTTTGTTAGGAAGGTATGGCAAAGGTTATATTCCTTCTCCCGGAGGTGATAAAATCGGCAGACGTAGATTAGATACACATTTTGTCGGGCTTCAAGGGTTAGGAGGTAAATTTGAATATGACAAAGAGAATAATTTCTATAAAATAACATCTAAAGGCAGGCTCAAGGGCACTTATCTGCATTTGGATGAAGCCTCTGTTACCGGTACTGCCAACATTGTGATGGCAGCAGCTCTTGCAAAAGGAGAAACAACTATTTATAATGCGGCATGCGAACCCTATATTCAACAACTTTGTTTGCTTATTAACAATATGGGAGGTAAGATTTCCGGCATCGGTTCCAACAAATTAATCATACAAGGAGTAGAAAAGCTCAGTGGCGCAAAACATAAGATTTTACCTGATATGATTGAAATTGGTAGTTTCATTGGTTTGGCTGCAATGACTGAATCTGAAATTACCATCAAAAATTGTAGAATTGACCAGTTGGGAATTATACCTGATACATTTAAGAGGCTGGGCGTAAAAATGGAGTTTAGAGGTGATGATATTTTTATTCCAAGACAGAAGCATTATGAGATTGACACTTTTATTGATGGCTCAATCTTGACCATTGCTGATGCAATATGGCCCGGATTTACACCTGACTTAATTTCAATTGCGCTTGTTACGGCAATTCAGGCTAAAGGTAATGTGTTGATTCACCAAAAAATGTTTGAAAGCAGGTTGTTTTTTGTAGATAATCTAATTGATATGGGGGCTCAAATCATTCTTTGTGATCCACATAGAGCCACCGTAATGGGCTTAGATAGAAGAGTAAAGTTAAGAGGCATTACAATGACTTCGCCCGATATTAGAGCCGGTGTTGCTTTATTAATTGCTGCAATGGCTGCTGATGGTGTAAGTTATATTAAAAATATAGAACAGATTGACAGAGGGTATCAGTTTATAGATACAAGATTGAATGCAATCGGTGCCAAAATCGAAAGGATAGACTAAGTGAAACACTTGCTTGCGTGTCATATTGTCAGCAATACATGCATGGCAATAACTTTGATAGGGTGTAAGCTATATTTCATTTAATAAAATCATGACAAAATCAGACAAGCATCATAAAGAGCACAAGGAAGAAGTAGTAGAACAAACTGAAGAGGTTGCTGCAGAAAGTTCTGAAAAGCAACTTCAGGATGAATTAGCTAAAATCAAAGAACAGCTTAAAGAACAAGAAGATAAGTATCTGCGACTCTATGCCGAGTTTGATAATTTTAGAAGACGCAATGCGAAGGAAAGATTAGAATTAATTCAAAATGCATCTGAAGACACTTTGTTGGCTTTGCTACCTGTCTTAGATGATTTTGATAGATCGTTAAAAGCCTCCAATGAAAATATGGAAGGACTAAAGGAAGGTATAGAGCTAGTTTATCGCAAGTTTAATACTACGTTAGAGTCTATTGGTTTAAAAAAGATGGACTCTTTAGGTAAGGAGTTTAACCATGATTTTCAAGAAGCAATCACACAACTACCTGTAGAAAATAAAAAAATGAAAGGGAAAGTAATTGATGTAATTCAAGAGGGTTATAGTCTAAATGACAAAATCATTCGTTTTGCAAAGGTTGTAATTGGTGCATAAGAAAAATGGCAACAAAAAGAGATTATTATGATGTATTAGGGGTTTCTAAATCTGCCGGTGCGGATGAAATTAAAAAAGCATACCGCAAACTAGCTATTAAGTATCACCCTGACAAGAATCCTGATGACAAAGAAGCTGAGGCTAAATTTAAAGAAGCCGCTGAAGCGTATGAGGTGCTTAGTAATGCAGAGAAAAGACAACGCTATGACCAATTTGGACATCAAGGCGTGGGAGGTGCCGGTGGATTTTCCGGGCATGGCATGAGTATGGATGACATTTTCTCTCAATTTGGCGATGTATTCGGAGACTCTTTTGGCAGTTTCTTTGGTGGAGGAGGTGGTAGAGGCGGCAGAACCAGACATGTTACCGGCTCTAATATTAGAATTAAACTCAAAGTTACGCTTGAAGAAATTAAGAAAGGGGTTGACAAAAAAATTAAATATAAGAAATGGGTTGTTGCAGCTGGTCTCAATTTTAAACAGTGTTCAACTTGCCATGGTCGAGGTTCGGTAACCAGAGTAACCAATACGTTTCTTGGTCAAATGCAAACAAGTTCTACTTGTCCTACTTGTGGAGGAACCGGTCAAGTTGTTGGCGAAATTCCCAAAGGTGCTAACTCGCAAGGGCTTATTCATGAAAGTACAGAAACTACGCTTAGGATTCCCGCAGGTGTGATGGATGGTATGCAGTTGTCTGTTAATGGCAAGGGCAATGAAGTTGCGGGAGGGTATCCGGGTGATCTAATTATTGCAATTGAAGAAGTGCCCCATGAGTTTTTAGTTAGAGAAGAAAACAATGTGTTGTATGACTTACATATTAGTATTCCTGAAGCAGTCTTAGGTTGTACAGCAGAAGTTCCTACGATTGAAGGGAAAGCCCGTATTAATATTGAGCAGGGTACTCAAAGCGGTAAGATTCTTAAACTGAGAGGAAAGGGGTTGCCTGATATAAATGGATACAATACAGGTGATGAATTGATTAGAGTCAATGTGTTTATTCCGTCTAAGATTAGTAAGGAAGAGGAAGCACTGATGAAAAAACTGGCTGAGTCGCAGAGTTTTACACCTGACTCTGCTGATAAAAAAGGAAAGTCATCCTTTTTTAACAGAATATTTAATTAACTGTTGACTTGCTTAAAATGAAACCAAATGTGTATTTTAGTAGCGCAATTTAACGGCAAAGTAAGTTTGTTAGGTGTGCTTACTTACGTGCAGTGTTAGGATGAGGACTAATCCCATAACCTATCTACCCCCCCTTCAAAATCCGGTCAAACTAAGTTTTTCGTTAAAAGTAACTTAAATAAGCGCAATTTTTTTGTTTGTCCAATAGAAGTATTGGGATTTGCAGCAGAGAACCTTCAATTCTCAATAGCTCCTATCTTGCATTAGAGAGGTAAAAAATAAATCCCACTCTAATTAAAAAAGGATTCAGAAATGTAGCATTTGCAGGTCTGTTTGTAATATAGAGTAGTTCTAACGTTGAGCCATATTGATAATAACCGGCTCCAACCATTGTTAATGTTGAGTTTTTTCTGGTTGAAATTCCTTGAATACCATAAGAAATATTATCTATTTCTGCTTGCAGATATAAATTGTTTAATGGAAAGAAACGAGCCATTGCTCTTGCCCCATAAATGTTACTTGTAAAGTCGGTTTGATAGTCGTGGAGATATGAATACATTGGGCCGCCAAGCACTGAAAATCTGTTTGAAAGACGATATCCTGCCAATGGCAACAATTCAATATAAATACTGTTCCCTAAGGTCAGCCAGGTAGAACCGCCTAACACTATTCTATCTCTTGTTTTGGGTAATTCAGGAAGAGGAACCTCGGGAGATTGGGCAGATACGTAGTTGGTGCTGCTAAAGGCACCTGTCATCATTAAGAATAGTAGCAGTATTTTCTTTGTGTTTGAGAGTTTCTTATTCATAAAAATTTACTTTACCTGTTGCTACATCATACATCGCACCACAAATTTTGATTTTACCCGCATTTTCTAACTCTGCCAAAACAGGACTTTGTTTTCTGATTTCTTCCATCACATGAAATACATTTAATGCTGAGACTTTGTTTACAAATTCAAGATTTTCAGAAGTGCGGTTTTGCAGCACTGTTTTCTCTTTTTCAATAGCAGGTTTAATTTTATTCACTAAACCGGTAAGATTGCCAAGATTGATATTGTCGCAAGCTCCTTTTATACCGCCACAATTAGTGTGTCCTAATACCACCACTACTTTTGCATTTGCTATTTTAGAACCAAATTCCATGCTCCCTAACACATCTTCACTCACTACGTTTCCAGCAATTCGAATACTGAAAATGTCACCCAGCCCTTGGTCAAATATTAATTCGGCTGAAGTTCTTGAGTCAATACAGCTTAAAATTGTTGCAAAAGGCCATTGTCCATCTTTTGAATCGTTGACTTGTTTGAGCAATTTTTTATCTGTCTGAAGATTGTGCAAGAATCGAATGTTCCCTTCTTGCAATATTTCAATTGCATCTTGGGGACTCATGGTGTTTTGGTCTTTGGTTGAATGTAATCTCATCAATGATACGAATAGGGGCAAAAATAGTAACTATTTTTGCTCTAAATTCATTTTCCCTCTTGCAAACTGATTAAGTCTGTTGAAGTATAATTGAATAAATAGAGCAGATTTACGCGCTTAAAGGTTCTTGACGCTGCGTTTAAATGACCAACCTCTATCTTGATAGTTTAGAAAAAGGTCAAATGACGCACAAGCAGGCGAAAGTAATACTGTGTCTCCTTTTTCCGCAAAACGATGTGCTGTGCTCACTGCTTCTTGCATAGAGGTAGTGTTTAGCATTAAGTTTACATGTTTGCTGAAAGCTTGATGTAATTTTGTGTTATCGACACCAAGGCAAATAATCAGTTTTACTTTTTCTTGAACAAGGGGCACAAGAGAACTGTAATCATTGCCCTTGTCCACTCCACCGACAATCCAAATCACAGGCTTTTGCATGCTTTCGAGTGCATACCACACAGAATTCACATTGGTTGCTTTGGAGTCATTGATATATTCTGCGCCTCCAATGGTTGCAACGTGTTCCAGTCGATGTTCAATGTTTGCGAAGTTGGCTAAACTTTCGCGAATAGTTTCTTTGCTAATGTTCATAATGCTGCCTACAAGAGCTGACGCCATTGAGTTGTAGGTGTTGTGAATGCCTCTTAGGGCTAAATTGTCTGTATTCATAGTAAGATATATTTTATTTTCTGTGTTGGTCAGGTACATTACTTTGTTCTCTACCCGGGCACCTGTTCGGGGTTTATTATAGTATCCAAATCCAAGTTGCTCTACGCCACGCGGAATAAGGTTTAGATTGTTGCATGTATCAGGGTCATCTACGCAGTAGATGAAATAGTCATTGTCAGTTTGGTTTTGTACTATTCTGAATTTAGAATTAATGTAATTCTGATATTCATAACCATATCTATCAAGGTGATCCGGTGTGATATTGCAGAGGATTGCAATGTGTGGATGGAATTCATAAGAGTCATCTAATTGGAAGCTGCTTACTTCTAATACAAAGTAATCCGGGTCTTTTTCTGCTACTTGTTTTGCATAACTCTGTCCGATATTGCCGCCTAATTTTACATTGCATCCGGCATTCTTTAATAGCTCAAACACCATGGTAGTTGTTGTAGTTTTGCCGTTAGTTCCGGTGATTGCAATTACCTTTGCTTTGCTAAATGACTGAGCAAAATCAAGTTCTGAGATTATGGGTATTTGTTTTTCTCTTATTTTCTTTACAATCTCTGCTTTCTCAGGAATGCCGGGACTCTTAATGATTTTTTTTGCATTCAGTATAATATCCTCAGAGTGTGCGCCTTGTTCAAATGGGATATTAGCTTGTCGAAGTTCTTTAGCATATATATCCTTCAAAAGATGTGAATCAGAAAGAAACACGGATAACCCTTTTTGTGCTGCCAAGATTGCGCAGCCGGTACCACTTTCTCCTCCACCCAATATGACAATATCGTAACTGCTCATCTTAGTTTTAGTGTTATAATTGTTAATACTGCCAGTAAGATTCCAATAATCCAGAATCGAGTTACTATTTTTGATTCATGAAATCCTTTCTTTTGGTAGTGATGATGAATGGGAGACATCAGGAAAATTCTTTTGCCTTCGCCATATTTCTTCTTGGTGTATTTGAAATAGGCAACTTGAATCATGACGCTCAGGTTTTCTACTAAGAAAATACCGCACAGAACAGGAATAAGTAACTCCTTACGAATCATAATTGCAAACACCGCGATAATTCCTCCTAATGTCAGGCTACCGGTGTCACCCATGAAAACTTGCGCAGGGAATGAATTATACCAAAGAAAACCAATACAAGCTCCGACAAAGGCTCCTGCAAATACCAGCAGTTCGCCTAAGTTGGGTATGTACATAATGTTTAAGTAGCTTGCAAAGAGAATACTGCCCGATATATATGCCAGTACTCCCAGTGTCAGCCCGATGATTGCGGATGTCCCTGCTGCTAAACCATCTATCCCGTCCGTTATGTTTGCTCCGTTGGATACTGCTGTAACAATAAATATTGTCATGAATATGAATACAATCCATCCATATTTTTGGTAGTCATCACCCAGGAACGAAAGGATTTTGGCATAATCAAATTCATGATTTTTCAAGAAGGGAATATTTGTTTTTACTGATTTTTCATTTTGATAATACATCAAAGCACCATTGTAGATTGTCTTGTCCATTGCACTTGTGTCCATGTTCAGATTTACTGCTTGTTCAGGGGTAAAGTGCTTGCGTGTAATTACATTTTTGTTAAAAAAGAGTGTTGCACCTACGATGATGCCTATTCCAATTTGTCCAATAATCTTCGATTTCCCTGCTAAACCTCCTTTGTCCTTTTTGAATACTTTTATATAGTCATCAAGAAAGCCAATAAAACCCAGCCATAGCGTTGTGATAATCATGATGATGATATATACATTGGAGAGTTTGGCAAATAATAGGGTTGGAATGAGTATCGCTCCAATGATGATGAGTCCACCCATGGTAGGAGTGCCTTTTTTGCTGTTTTCGCCTTCAAGACCTAAATCTCTGATTGTTTCTGCCACTTGTAGCTTTTGCAATGCTTTGATTAGGGTCTTGCCAAAAACCAGCGAAATCAATAGAGACAGTATCACAGCCATGGAGGTTCTAAAAGTTATATACTTCCATACACCTGCCCCTGTAACATCCAATTTATCTAAGTATTCAAATAGATAGTATATCATTGTTGATTAATTTGTAAGTGTTGTGAATGTGGTTTCTAGTACTTCTCTGTCGTCAAAATGTGTTTTGATCCCCTTTATTTCTTGGTAAGTCTCATGACCTTTACCTGCAACTAAAATGACATCACCGGGCGCTGCAATTGCAACAGCCGCTTTTATTGCCTCTGCACGGTCGGAAATCTTAATGAGTTTTTTAAAGTCTGAAGCTGAAATGCCTGCAGCAACTTCTTCCATTATTTGTGCAGGGTCTTCATCTCTGGGATTATCCGAAGTCAGAATTACCCTCGTAGATAATCTTGCAGCTAATTCGCCCATAATAGGACGTTTAGATTTGTCTCTATTGCCACCGCATCCAAACACTGTAATCAGTTTTTCGTTGCCGGTTCTTATTTTATTAATTGTTTCGAGGATGTTTTTTAATGCATCTGGTGTGTGTGCATAATCCACAATGCCTGTGATTTTATTTTTGCTGCGCAATCGTTCAAATCTTCCTTTTGCTCCTTGCAATGCGCTTAATCCGGTGAGTATTTCATGTTGTGCAATACCTAATAGAAATGCTGTTCCATAGACTGCCGTCAGGTTGCTGGCATTAAATTCTCCAACCAATTCTGTCCAAACTTCATCATCGCCAATTTTAAGCAACATACCTTCAAAGTCAGTTTCAAGAACTTTTACTTTAAAATCTGCAAGTTGATAGAGCGCGTAATAGAATTTGCCCGCTTTACAGTTTTGTAACATCACTTTGCCGTTTTTGTCATCCAAATTGACAAGCGCAAAAGCATCAGTTGGTAAATTGTCAAACCAAAGTTTTTTGCATCTCAGGTATTCTGCAAAAGTGCCGTGATAGTCTAAGTGGTCATGTGTAATGTTCGTAAATATCGCGCCATCAAAGTGTAACCCGTTTATTCTACCTTGGTGGATTGCAATAGAACTCACTTCCATAAATGCATATTCGCATTGCTGTTCAACCATTTGGGCGAAGAGCCAATTGAGTTTAATAGGATCAGGAGTTGTATGTGTACTCTCAAATGTTTGATCGCCAATTCTATAAGAAATGGTTGAGATTAGCCCACATTTGCTTCCGCGGTTTGAAAAGAATTGGTGAAGCATTGTTGCTATTGACGATTTGCCATTTGTGCCTGTAACGCCAATTAGAGTAAGTTTTTCACTTGGGTTGTCGTAGAATGCAGAAGCTATAAATCCGATTGCTTGTCGTGAATCTTCAACAACTATATAGCTCACCTTTTCTTCTATTGAATCAGGTAATGTTTCACACACAATGCAAACAGCTCCTTTTTTTATAACATCAGCAATGAAGCTGTGTCCGTCTATTTTTGTTCCTTTCACTGCAAAAAACAGACAACCATCTGCCACATCGTTTGTGTTCTGTGTGAGAAACGATATCTCAACATCTTCATTTCCATAAAGCTTGAAACCTTTAAGTGTGCTTAATAATGTTTTGAGTTGCTTCATGGTTTTAAATCAATAAATACTTTGTTGCCCGGTGTAATTGGTGTATTGGGAGGCAGGCTTTGATATTTAATCCAGCCATACCCTTCAACAGATACAGTTAATCCTAATGACTCAAGGAGATACAAACCGTCCCTTAGCCCCATTCCTCTTACATCCGGCATCATGTTTTTGTTAATTTGTCTTGGACTCAGACTGATGTATTTGTCTTGTTTGCTTGCTCGAACCCACTCGCTTCCCGTTACTCCTTCTCGTGTATTTGAACTTATTTGAAGCGTATTTAAAACAAACTTGATGTCATCTCTAATTCCATCTTTGACAATCGGTAGGATTACATCTGCGTCAGGCTGTATTTCGGGATGAATATCTAAAAGAGTTGCATACACTTTATCTGCAATCTCTCTGAATACCGGTCCTGCTATAACATTTCCGTAATAACCACCTCTTCGTGGTTCATTGATGACTACAATGCAAGAATATTTTGGTTTGTCTGCCGGAAAATATCCCACAAATGAGGCTTTGTGAGAATACTTGTCATATCCTTTTCCTGTAAATATTTGAGCTGTCCCGGTTTTGCCGGCAACCTTGTAATCCAAATTTCTTAAATTTCTAGCTGTTCCTTCTTCCACTACGCCAATCAGCAGTTCTTTTAATTTGTCAATAGTAGATTGAGAGCAAACGCGTTCGTTAAGTACTTCAGTCTCATGTTTCCAAAGGGTTTTTCCTGTCTTTCTGATTTCCGATACAAAAAATGGCTTAATCATTTTACCATTGTTGGCAATGGTATTATAGATGTTCAGTATTTGCAGAGCCGTAATACGGGACTCATAGCCAATCGCAGTCCATGGTAGGGTAGTGAGGTTCCAATCTTTATCAATTGGAGATTTGATTCTAATATTTCCTTCACCATATATTTCAACTCCAATGGGTTTGCTAAGGTTGAGCTTTGTTAAATAGTCAATAAACCTTTGAGGATTGCTTTTAAAGTATTCTTCAACTAAACCGGCAATTCCGACATTGGAAGAGAATTCAAAAGCTTGTTTAACCGTAATTTTTTTATTAGGAGAACTGTGAGCATCCTCCATAAACCTATCATAGAATTGTTTTCTTCCGTAGTTGATATCCACACTATCGTCAATGTCAATAACGCCTTCCTCTAAAAGTGCGAGCATACTAGCCAGCTTAAAAGTAGAGCCCGGGTCTGAAGCATCACTAATAGCGAGGTTCATACTTTCAAAATAGCTTCCATCCTTGAGTCTGTTAAAGTTAGCAATAGCTCTGATTGCACCAGTCTCTACTTCAATTAAAATGGCGCATCCACTTTGTGCATTAGAACTATCTAAGGCGCGTCTGAGGGCATCTTCTGCTACATCTTGAATGTTTATGTCTATGGTTGTAACAATATCATAACCATTTTCGGGTTCAAATTCATTGTTGTCAATAGGACGCCAGACATGTGCAGATACTCTTTGTTCATAGCGTTTGCCACTTTTCCCGCGCAAGACAGAATCAAATGCGGATTCTAACCCGAACAGTCGTCCGTCTCTGGTCGTAAAACCTATAGTTCTACGTGCCAAGTGCCCAAATGGCATTTCGCGTACATTGTGCTCTTCTTTGATAAACCCTCCTGCGTTCTTACCCATCTTGAAAATGGGCCAATTGCCCATCTCTTTTGCTATTTCGTAGGAGACATTACGTTGGATAAGTAAATAGCGTTCTTTGTTGTTCCTTGCTGAGGTTAAATAGGATTTCCAAAGTTTAAAGTTTTTATCAGGGAAATATATGGCACAAAGAATAGCTAGCGAGTCCACTTCCTTTCTAAATAGTTCATCGGTGATTTTTGACGCCCTTGTATCAAAACGGATATCATATTTGGGTAATGAAGTAGCCAACAACCTGCCGTCATTACTCAAAATATTTCCCCTTATTGCTTTTACTTCTCTCAGCCTGATACTCTGTTTTTGGCTCATTTCTACATAATCTTCGCGGTTAAGTACGGCATAATCAAACGCTTGAATTAATATAATGATCGCAAAGACAACCATAATAATCATCACAAGGCGTGTTCGAAGCAATATGGATTTGCGTAAACTCATTTGTTTTTCTCGTCTTTTAATTGAAATGGAGGTTTGCGCATTTCTTTTAATCCCCGCTCTCTTACCCTGTTTGCAACTTCACTTTGTTTGCTTTTTGTCATTAAATCTGTTTGGATTGCAATGAGTTCAGACCTTAACTCTTGGTTTTCTTGTTTCAATTTCTCAATTTCATTGAGCTTCTTCACATGACTGTTGGCAATGTAAATGTAGAATATTGCTAAAGTTGATAGCACTAAAATTGCCGGAAGCGATTTGTTTACCCATTCTTTATTCAGTATAAAACTAAATGAGTCTTTTGTTTGTTCAGATTGAACTGATTTGCCAGTGACTGTGTTTTCTTTATTTTCTTCTGTTTTAGTCATGGTTTAAGATACTTTAATTCCAACACGCATTTTGGCACTACGGGCTCTGTTGTTAGCTTTTGTTTCTTCAACTCCCGGTATAATTGATTTGCCGGATAACGGCTTTAGCGGTGTGTTTGCAACGCCATAAAAATCTTTTTCTATGTTACCTTCAAAGTTCCCTGCTTTAAAAAAGTTCTTTACCAATCTGTCTTCAAGCGAATGATAGCTGATAATAACAAATCGCCCATTCTTCTTCAATTTGTTGCATCCATTGATGAGTAAGTTCTTTAACCCTTCCAATTCTTGATTTACTTCTATTCTTAATGCTTGAAACACTTGGCTGCGGAATTGGCCTTGTTTGCCGGGCTTCTCAAATTCTTTTAAAATTTCTGTTAGGTCAGTGGTCGTCTCAATGGGTTTTATTTCTCGTGCCAAACAGATGCTGTGTGCAATTCGCTTTGCATTTGGCAGTTCTCCATATTCTCTCAAAATGTGTGTAAGCGATTCTTCTGAGTATTCGTTCAGGAGTGTTTTTGCAGAGATGTTATTGTCTATATTCATCCTCATGTCAACCACTCCTTCAAAGCGGTGTGCAAAACCACGTTCCGGTGTGTCGATTTGATATGAAGATATACCCAAGTCAGCTAAAATTCCATCAACTGAATCAATGTTTAAATAGTCTAAGAATTGTTTGATATATCCATAATTGTGATTCACAAAAAGAAGTCTTTCGTCATCCGGGATATTCTTTGCTGCATCACTATCCATATCAAAAGCAATGAGTTGTCCTTTATCTAATTTTTCTAAAATTAGTTTTGAGTGTCCACCACCTCCGAAAGTTGCATCAACATAAGTCCCGTTTGGTTTTATGTCTAATGCCTCAATTGATTCCGAAGCAAGCACCGGGATATGGTAGTTACTCATTCGAAGGGTTGGTATCTATGTTTTTATTGCCTAATAATTTTTCTGCGGTTGCACCAAAGTCGTCCGCGTCAAATGACATCTCTTCTTTGTAGTTCTTCTCAGACCAGATTTCAATTTTGTTACCATACGCTGACAGTACAATGTTTCCTTTGATTTCAGCATAATCGAGCAATTTCTTGGGAATCAAAATACGAGCATTGTTGTCCACAGACAGAATGGTAGCTCCATTGTTATATTGTCTAATAAATCTTCTTGCTTCACGATTGAATTCGTTCAGGACATTCAACTTCTCGGATTCTTTGTTCCAGTCCTCCATGACGTACAAAACCAAACAACATTCAAATCCGCGATTAATAACCATGGTTTGTTCCATGCCTGCCGGAATCTGCATACGAAGCTTAGAGGGCAGTGCTATCCTGCCTTTGTTGTCAATTTTACAGTCAAACTCTCCTATAAACTTTGCCATTTCTTGCGCTTGAGATTCAGGGTGTAAAATTATAACAGATTTTCCCACAATCCGCCACTTTATTCCATTTTATACCACAAATTTTCAACAATTCACATAAGGCATACATTATCAATAAATTGCATGTGGTGTATTTTTATTAGTTTTGCAGAATGTCAATCTTTATAGATCAATTAGGTCGAAAAGTACACATAGAGAGCACCCCAAAACGCATAGTGTCAATTGTTCCTTCTCAAACGGAATTGCTTTATGCACTTGGATGTGCTGAAACAGTGGTTGGACAAACTGTGTTTTGTGTACATCCTTATGACAAGTTTAAAAACGCTGTAAAGATTGGTGGACCCAAAAAACTGAATATTGATAAAATCATAGCACTTAAGCCGGATTTGGTAATAGCCAACAAGGAAGAGAATTTAAAAGAAGAAGTGGCGGTGTTAGAGCCATATTGTCCGGTGTGGGTCAGTGATATTGTAAATCTTGAAGATGCATTGGCTATGATATGTTCGATAGGGCAAATCTGTGATAAGGAACATCAAGCAAGTCAGTTGATTGCTAAAATTGAAAATGGATTTAGTATAAAAAATTATGAGTACAAGCACACTTGTATCTATATGATTTGGCGTAATCCTTATATGGTTGTAGGTGGTGGTACTTTTATTAATGATATGTTAAGTCGTGGAGGTTTTGCCAATCTATGTGAAAACATGAGTAGATATCCTCAGTTGTTACTTGAACAAATGCAAATGTTCAATCCAGATGTAGTGTTCTTGTCATCTGAACCGTATCCCTTCAAAGAGAAACATATAGCGGAGTTTGAGAAAATTTTTCCTAAGTCTAATATCATGTTAGTAGATGGAGAAATGTTTACATGGTATGGAAGTAGGTTGCAATATTCATCCCAATATTTTAACACTATAAAAGCGAGATTACTTTAGGTAAATAGCAGCTATAAACTTCAGTATGGATTGCAAAATCATAGTAACTTTGAACGCTTAAATTATAAGCGAAGAATGAAAAAAGTATATAAAAATGCACAAGAAGCAATAGCAGACATTGAGTCAGGCACAACGCTGATGTTAGGCGGTTTTGGGCTATGCGGATTGCCCGAAAATTGTATTGCAGCGCTTGTACAAAAAGGAGTAAATAACCTTACTTGTATTTCTAACAATGCCGGTGTGGATGATTTTGGTATCGGACTGATGTTACAAAAAAGACAAGTAAAAAAGATGATTGCATCGTATGTTGGAGAGAATGCTGAATTTGAAAGACAATTACTGTCAGGAGAGTTGGAGGTTGAACTTGTGCCACAAGGAACCTTAGCTACCAGATGTATGGCTGCAGGATATGGCATTCCGGCATTTTTTACTCCGGCAGGTGTAGGTACAGAGGTTGCAGAAGGGAAAGAAGTAAGAGAGTTTGATGGAAAGAAGTATTTAATGGAACATGCATTTAAGGCTGATTTTGCTATTGTCAAGGCGTGGAAAGGAGATACTCATGGCAATTTAATTTATAAAGAAACAGCAAGAAATTTTAATCCGGTAATGGCAATGGCAGGTACTATTACTATTGCAGAAGTGGAAGAGTTGGTGCCGGCAGGTGAGCTTAACCCTGATATTATTCACACTCCTGGCATTTATGTACATAGAATTTTTCAAGGTACAAATTACGAAAAGCGAATAGAGCAAAGAACAACAAGAAAAAGAGATTAATACAATGGCACTTACAAAAGAACAAATAGCACAAAGAATAGCCCAAGAACTTCAAGATGGATATTATGTAAATTTAGGAATTGGTATTCCAACCTTAGTTGCGAATTATATTCCGGAGGGAATTGAAGTGGTTTTACAATCTGAGAATGGATTGCTGGGAATAGGACCTTTTCCTTATGAAGGGGAAGAGGATGCGGATTTAATCAATGCAGGCAAACAAACTGTAACAACTATAAAAGGTTCTGCATTCTTTGATTCTGCCATGAGTTTTGGAATGATACGAGCCGGCAAAGTTCATCTCACTGTACTTGGTGCAATGGAGGTGAGCGATAACGGTGATATCGCCAGTTGGAAAATACCGGGTAAAATGGTCAAAGGCATGGGGGGAGCAATGGATTTGGTTGCTTCAGCTAAGAATATTATTGTTGCTATGCAGCATACAAACAAAGCGGGAGAATCCAAACTCCTTAAAAAATGTACATTGCCTATTACAGGGTTGGCATGTGTTCGTAAAATTGTTACCGAATTAGGATTTTTCAATATCACAGAACAAGGTTTTGAGTTAGTAGAATTAGCTCCCGGTGTTACTGTAGAAGAAGTGAAATCAAAAACAGAAGGCAGGCTGGTCATTGCTCCAAATTTAAAAGTGATGCAACTGTAGTTGTTTTACTTATTCTGTAACTACATTCCTTAGTGTAAACTGCTAATTTATGGTGTTTTTGTTCTTTTTATGAGCTAAAACATATCATTAGTAAATAGATGAATATATTTGTTTTTTGGATAAATAAATTCCTTATTTTTGAAATCAAATATTGTTCACTTAATCTATAAGACTATGGAAATTAAAAAAATACTCGTGCCTTATGAAGGTTCTCCTTCATCAGAAATTGCTTTAAAAAAAGCAGTTCTAACAGCTAAGATTTTCAATGCAGAATTAACGGTGGTATTTGTGGTTACAGACTCCACGTCTGCTGCGATGGTGGATAAAGTAAAAGAGTTAACCGTTGGTAAATATAAAGATAGCGGAGTTAATATTCATTTTGTTCAAAGAAAGGGTAGGATATACAAAGAAATCAATGCTCAAGAGAAAGAATTGGAAGCTGATTTAATTATGATGGGAACTCATGGTGCTAAAGGATTTCAAGAAAACTGGATAGGTACAAATGCATTCAGGGTCGTAAGTGCATCCAAATGTCCTGTTATTACCATGCAGGAATTCCCCTTTCCTGAAAACTTCCAAAAAATCCTTCTCCCATTAAACGATACAGACCAGACCAGACAAAAAATTCCATTTGTTACACAACTTGCGAGAGGATTTGATGCGGAAGTTGTTATTTTCTGTGTGAGTGCAAGAAAAGATGAAACCACCATCAACAAATTAAGAATGTATGCAAAACAAGCAAAGACATATTTAGATGAACATAAAGTTGCAAGCTCTTTTGCAGAAGAATATGGTAGAAATATTGCCGATATAATTGTTGACTACTCAAAAGCAAATGGGGTGGATTTAATCTCAATTATGACAGAGACAGAAACGACCAATAGCTTCTTTATGGGTACTTATGCTCAACAATTAGTGCATCATTCACCGGTTCCTGTTCTTTCTGTTCATACACGCTCATTGACTCTTGAAGGAGCAATCTTTGCATCCTGATTTTTTTGATTTTTATAGAAGAATATCTGTTTTCATCTTTTTGAAAGTGTGATTGGTATGAAAGGGTAAGGCATTTGCTGCACTCTGTTTTACTTTTGTAAACTCTTTTATATAAATGAAGTCAAACCAATTATTTATTAAAGCATTTCTGCTCTACTTAATTCCTTTTTCTTTCCAAAATGTATTTTCTCAAAATGTTAAAATACATGGATATCTTATTGATGAGCAAACAAATATTGAATTGCCTTATGCAACTGTCAGCGCAATCGAACAACAATCGCAGAATTTTATAGGGGCAGTTTCTGACTTAAATGGTCAATTTCAATTAATACTTTTGCCAGGAACTTATAATATTTCCTTCACCTTTACAGGATATAAGACAGTACTCAAGAGTAATGTTTTAGTCAAGCAAACGGATACTGTCATTAATTTGGGTAGAATTTTAATGAAGTCAGATGCGAAGATGCTTGATGGCGCAAGAGTGGAAGGAGAGAAAGAAACCATGAAGATTGAAGTCGATAAAAAGGTTTTTAATGTGGAGAATAACCCAATGACCATAGGAGGAACCGCGGTTGATGTGCTCAATCAAATTCCGACTATTGATGTGGACATGGATGGGAATGTATCTTTGAGAGGTTCTTCTGATGTGCAAATTTATATCAATGGTAAACCCACAAGTTTTGGAGGTGCAGATAAACAATCGTTTTTACAACAAATCCCTGCTGCCAATATAGAGAGAGTAGAACTCATTAATAACCCTTCAGCAAAATATGATGCCGAAGGGACCTCAGGCATTATTAATATTATTCTGAAATCAACTACCAAACCCGGATGGAATTCTACAATAACAGCAGGCTATGGCACTTTTGACAGGTACAATGCTTCTGCATCATTTGCTTATGGCACAAGGAAATTTAAACTGAACACTACTTATGGTTTTAGAAATAACAAGAGTTTATCTACAGGGAATTTGAAAACCCTAAACATTTTGAGTGATACCTCATACTATATGCTACAAAACAGCAGTACAACAAGAGGTGATTTAAGTAATACTTGGAATGGCAGTATTGATTATAGTATTTCCGATAAGACTACGATTTCATTTAATTGGTTAGGGAGTATCAGCACAAGAAAGAACCCTGAAACTATAAACTATTCATTTGAAGATGTTGCTTTCTCACCACTGTATGAATATGAACGTTTGGGATCAGATAAGGATGGTAGAAAGAATGGAGAGATAGGGTTCACTTTTAGTCATTATTTTGATAATGCGAAGAAACAAAGTTTGATTTTTTTGGCAAATATTTCAGGGTCAGATGGAGAGTCAAATTCACAATACCATCAAGATGATGAAGGTGTAAGAAGGCAATGGCAAAACACTGCTAACAAGACCAATAATATCTTACCTCTCGCACAACTTGATTATGTTCTCCCTATTGGTGATAAGGTTGTGTTTGAAACAGGAGGCAAATTCTCAATGAGGAAAATTAATAATGATTTCTATGCTGACACAATGAATTACACAACTAACATGTATGACGTTGATGGCAGCTTGACAAATAATTTCCTTTACAGCGAAATAGTAAACGCTGCTTATGTGAATTATGCTCAAGAGTTTAATTGGTTTAAAATCAAAGCAGGAGTGCGAGCAGAGCAATCAATAATTAATGGAGACCAGAAAGTTGGTAACCTTACTTTTTCGCGTCAATACATCAATTTTTTTCCCTCTATTTTCTTGACAAAGGAGATTAAAAAAGGACAAGACTTTCAACTTAGTTATAGCAGACGTATCAATAGACCTTGGATACATTCACTGAATCCTTTTGCTCAACAAACTGACCCGTACAACTTGCGTATGGGTAATCCGGCTCTCAATCCCGAGTTGATTGATGCGTATGAAGCAACCTATTTTATTTCTAAGAAAAGTGATTTTATCTCAGGTACTTTGTATTACCGACAAGTAAATGGAGTGTTCCAACGTTACAGGTATGTGGATGATAATGGTGTCGCTATTATGACAATGACCAATTTAGATGTGTCTAAAAATGTGGGGTTAGAAGGAATTTTTAGAAAAAAGATTCAAAATCTGAGCACTACATTAAATTTAAATCTTTTCAGAAATAAAGTAGCAGGAAGTCTAATGAATAATGCTGCTTCTGCAACTAACATTTCTTGGTTTGGAAAATTGTTGGCATCATATAAAATCAATAAGAGTATGGATATCCAAGCGTCATATTTTTATAGAGGCAAGGTTACACATGTACAAGGCACGATGCAACCAATGCACAATTTGGATTTAGGGTTCAAAATGGATGTGTTAAAAAAACACGGTACTTTGTCTTTAAATTTCACGGATGTATTTAATACCCGTCAGTTTTCTATTAAGAGTAGTGGTGAAAATTTCAACAGTGAATCAACTTGGAAATGGCAATCAAGGGTATTTACAGTAAACTTTACATACAAGTTTGGAGACTTAAATTCTGATTTAGGAAAGAAAAATAAACGCAGGATGGAGGAAAGTACCGGTGGTGATGATTTTGATTTCTAAACAATCATACTTTCGATTTCGTTAACTATCCGCGCAGTTGCATCAGGAATGCTAATTTTTTTAGATTCAGTAGCCAGTTTTTCTAATAAAATATTATCGGAAATTGTCGAAATGATTGTATTCCCAAGGCTTTGAATTGCTTCAGTGTCTTTGATTATTAATGCAGCATTTTGATTAACTAATTGCATGGCATTGTGTGTTTGATGATCCTCTGTAACAAAAGGAGAGGGAATCAATATTGAAGGTTTTCCCAAAACGCAGATTTCTGCTATTGTTAAAGCTCCGGCTCTGCAAACTACAAGGTCTGCCGCTTGATATGCAGTATTCATATCTTTGATAAACTCAAGCAATAAAATGCCGGGTTGTGCAAACTGTTTGTATTCTTTGAAATAGAAAGACCCTGTTTGCCAAATGATTTGAATATCTGAAAGGAGTATATTCTGAAAACTGTTCTTGAGTGCTTCGTTTAAAGTGCGTGCGCCAAGGCTGCCTCCTGTAACCAGTATAGTCTTTTTTTGAGGGTTTAACCCTAAGCTTAAGATTGCTTCCTCTCTTGTTTTATCAATTTGTAGTAAGGAGCTTCTGACCGGATTTCCGGTTTTGATAATTTTATTTTTTGGAAAGAACCTTTCCATGCCATCATAAGCCACACATATTTTTTGAACTTTTTTACTAAGCCATTTGTTGGTAATACCGGCAAAAGAATTTTGCTCTTGAATCAAGCAAGGAATGTGTTGTCTTTGAGCAGCATAGAGTACAGCAGCGCTTGCATATCCTCCTACCCCAATAACAGCATCCGGTTTGAACTTATGTACAATTTTGCCGGCTTTGTATAAACTATAAAGTAGTTTGAATGGAACTGCGAGGTTTTTAAGAGTCAATTTTCTTTGAATTCCGCTTATCCAAAGCCCTTCAATGTGATAGCCTGCTTCAGGTACTTTGGTCATTTCCATTCTGTCTTTTGCCCCTACAAATAGGAATTGAGCATTAGGATATCTTGATTTAAGCTCATTAGCAATCGCTATGGCAGGAAAGATGTGTCCACCTGTTCCTCCTCCGGATATGATGAATTTATATGACATAAAGGATGTGTGTCTATTGCCTGACAAATGTAGATTTACTCAATATTACTCTGAATAATAATTGCCAACATTTGTTTTTGTCTGTGAGATTAATCTGTTTGGCATAGTGCATGCCTGTTGCAATTTGAATTTTCTATTTTTGCTGACTTGAATGAAATCTATTAAACCCTTTCTTCTCTTATTTGCCATATTGGGCGTGTTTGATGCAACAGCTCAAAAGAGTACTGTTGTTTCTCAAGGTGAATTTTATAGAAAAACTGCTTTTGGCATTGAAAAAACTGTTGATTATTATAGTGGAGATTCTACCTTTATGTTAGAGTTAACATTGAACAACATGGACTCCTTCAATTTGTTAACAGTGTCATGGTATCTTCAAGGATATGAAGGTAGCATGAATCAGTTGATTGATACTGCTGCATTTGGAATTAAGAATGTACAACGAAAGTTTGCAGTGTCATTTACACGAAAAAGTTTTGCATTTCCGGTCGGTTTTTATTTTGTGAATATTTATTTAGACGGGAAATTTCAAGAACGATATGCATTTAGGGTTTTGTCCGAACCGGTTCTTTCCGGTCAGTTTTTATTGCCCCAAGATAATAAATTAATACCAGTCAACGCTTGGCAAGGTATTCATTCTAATTTAGTATTAAGGGTGATTTATGACAGGATGGAAGTGCCTGACAGCAGTATGCTTGAAACGGTGTGGTTTTTTGTAATGGATGGTGATGAGCCTTTGTATCTTGATGAAGTAAAGTATATGATTGTCGGGGACTATAATTATGTGGATTTCCCATTGAATTTAAGTTCAGAGATTCCAAAAGGTCTTCTTGTTGCAGAAATTTGGATAAATGGAAATTTCCAAAAATATTATCGAATTGAGGTAAAATAATGGGTTTTGTGCAAAAACCTAAAAAGCAGTATTTTGGTACTATTACTTTCCCTTTTCAAATTGCTTTTGCCAAAGAGAATAGAATTTACTTAATGGATTGTTCAATAATGTTGCAGGTGTTCCGGATTCTATAATCTTGCCTTCCTCTAAAACAATAATTCTATCTGCATTCTTAATCGTGCTTAATCTGTGTGCTATAATGATTGAAGTACGACCTTGCATCAGTTTCTCTAATGCTTCTTGGACAATGGATTCAGACTCGGAGTCTAGCGAGCTTGTTGCTTCGTCCAAGATTAAGAAGACAGGCTTCTTTAGAAATGCTCTTGCAATGGCAATACGTTGTCTTTGACCACCGGATAGTTGCACCCCTCGGTCGCCTACTATGGTTTGATATTTTTCAGGGAAACGGTCTATAAATTCAATAGCATTAGCTTGCGTTGCTGCTTCTATAACCTCTTCAGTTGTTGCATCAGTATTGCCATATAGTATGTTGTCATAAATACTTCCGCCAAATAAACCTACATCTTGAGGAACTAAGCCTATTTGTTTGCGTAAGTCAAACGAATCTATGGCATCAATGGGTTTGTTGTCAAACAGTATTTGTCCTTTTTGAGGAGTATAAAACCCTAATAACAGTTGTACAATAGTTGATTTACCCGCTCCGCTTGCTCCAACGATTGCAACTTTCTCGCCTTTTTTTGCAGAGAATGTAATGTCTTGTAATACATTCATTTCGGGTCTGGAAGGGTAGGCAAATGATAATTCTTTAATTTCTAAATCGCCATGTAATATATCATTGATTGGCTTGGCTGTTTCTTCACTTTTGAGATTGGTTTCAGACTCTTGTTCTAATATGTCCAAGATTCTATCGGCAGCACCCACTGATTTTTGAATCTGAGCGTATTGATCTGAGATTCCGCCAATTGAAGCGCCTACAAACATTGTGTAAATCATGAATTTAATAATGTCGCCCAGTGTTAAAATGCCCTCAGCCTGAAGTTGAAATGCTCTCCATGCAATAAATATTAAGCCTCCAAACAAACACATGATAATAAAAGAGCTGAACAAACCTCTGTATATTCCTCTGCGAATAGAAATGTCACGTATGAGAATACTTTTTTGTCCGAATCTTAATGTTTCATACATTTCGTTTGCAAAAGATTTTACTATTTGAATACCTGAAAAACTTTCTTCTAAAATTGTTCCTGCATTAGCGGTTTCGTCCTGAATCTTACGGGATATTTTGCGAATATATTTACCAAAAAAAAGGGAAATTATCACGACCGGAGGAATGACCGATAACATTACTAAAGCTAAGTCGGGTGAAGTAAAAAATAGTAGGAATATTCCCCCGATTCCTACCAAAATTTGACGAATAAAAGTTGCTAAAAAGGTTACAAACGTTTCCTGAACTTGTGTAATGTCACTTCCAAACCGACTGAGTAAATCACCTGTGCGATTTTGATGAAAGAAATGCATGGGAAGTGAGATTATTTTACTGTATAGCTGGTTACGCAATCGCCATACCATACCTTCTGTTGCTTTCACAAAAGTCCAGACTCGCAAATATGAAGAAATGGCTTGAACAACAAACAATATTGCAAATAGATACCCTATTTTATTAATCTGTAACTTTGAGATGCTGCTTGCGTCCACAAAGTCTCCTGTAAGTTTTGGAAAAATTAACGATGTCCCTGCGCTAACTAACAAGAATAATGTTCCAAAGAAGAAAAGCCATTTTTGTTTACCCATAAAACCGAACAGTTTAAGTAAACGTTTGAGAGAATCTTTATTTATCTTAGCTTTAGGAATGTCTTGACCCCTAAAAGGTTTGTTGTCTGCCATATATCTATGTCAAAAATTAAGAGGACAAAATTATTTGATATTCTTGGCTTATATGCTATTATATATGGGAAAAAGTGATGTTATAAACAACATCTTTTGTATAGTCATGGAATCTTGGACAAATCAGCGTTTTGTTTGAGTCTTTACAAAGAATGATTTGATTGCGCACGTTATCAATATTAAGCTTTCAGCAAAGTGATCCATTTGTCCAAGCTGCTATTGGATTCTATGAGTATGGCATTGATTCCTACCTTTTGAGCTGCTTCAATATCGCGATTACGATCTCCTATCATAAAGCATTTTCTTTTATCTGCACGGTATCTGTGAATTGCCCGTTCTATCATTAACGGAGCCGGTTTACGACACAAGCATTTCCCTATTTCATCGTGATGAGGACAATAGAAAATATCATCAAAATGCACTCCATGTATGGCATACTCTGATTGCATTTTTGTATGTATGCGCGATAGTGTTTCTGTTGTATATAAGCCCTTGGCAATTCCTCCTTGGTTAGTAATGACAATAAGTTTGTAGCCTGTAGCAATAGCATGCTTTAGAAAAGGAATAGACGCAAAATTTATATCGAAGTCATTTTCATTACAGATGTAATTTCCTTTCTCGATATTTAATACGCCATCTCTGTCTAAAAATACGATTTTGTTCAACTTTGATTTTTTGGGTTTCCAAAATAAGTTCATATTTGCCTCAATAAAAAATTATTCATTGACAAAACGAATCGTAGTAATACCTACCTACAATGAAATTGAGAATATAGGCTCAATGCTTGATACAGTTATGAGCCTGCCTGTGGGTGCAGATGTTTTGGTAGTGGATGACAACTCACCTGATGGCACTGCGTCCGTTGTTAAACAAAAAGCAGATGAATATTCAGGAAGAATACATCTCTTGCAAAGAAAAAAGAAGGATGGCTTAGGAAGAGCTTATGTAGCAGGATTCACTTGGTGCTTAGATGAAGGTTATGAACAAATTGCAGAAATGGATGCGGATTTCAGCCATAACCCGGTGGACTTGCAAGAGTTATTTAAAACTCTTGATAATGGGGCAGATGTTGCAGTTGGAAGCAGATATAAAACAGGGGTGAATGTTGTGAATTGGGGTATTAAAAGGGTGATTATGTCTTACTATGCCTCACGATATGTCAAATTGATAACAGGGTTGCCTATTAATGATGCAACAGCAGGATTTGTTGCCTATAAAAGAAAAGTGCTGGAAGCAATTAATCTCAAAAAAATTAAATTTAAAGGTTATGCATTTCAAATTGAAATGAAATATAAGGCATGGCGCAAAGGGTTTAGAATAGAAGAGGTTTCAATCATTTTTACTGATAGAAAACGCGGACAATCTAAGATGAGTATGGGTATTTTTAAAGAAGCTTTTTTTGGAGTCATTGAATTGCGTTGGAAAGCAATGATGGGGAATAAAGAGTTTAAATAAATTTTATATTTGCAATATGAAAAAAATATTCATTACTGCTATTTTGTTCTCAGGGTTGACTCTGGGTTCTTTTTATTTGACATCATGCAAAAAAGAAAAAAAGGAAGAAACAAAAGAAAAGCCTACTCCTCCAACTAATGAGGAATTAGTGATGGCAAATCAATGGAAAGTAACCAGAATCATGTCTCAACAGATTGATGTTTGGAATAATCCGGTCTTTCCGCTTTTTGAAGATTGTCAAAAAGATAATATCTATGAATTTCAAGCAAATGATATTATGCTTATAGACGAAGGTTTAACTAAGTGTGATTCTGCTGATGCGCAAACGCAAGAAGGAGCTTGGATGATGGTTGGTAAAGACAAAATGTTTATTGATTTTTCTCTTTTGAAAGATACAGCAGATATTATTTCTGTTTCAAAGACTAAACTGGTGCTTAAAGCTACAATTGAAAGTTTTGGCGTTGATGGCGAAATTACTTTTGATAAAGTTGTAAAATAAGACTTGAATTATCGTAGTCGGTGATTGAGAATAGATTGACACCAATCGAGTTGATTTAATTCTTTTAACTCAATAAAATATACCTTTGCACCTATGAATGAGGAGCAGGATAGCCTGTTTGAGGATAAGGAGTATTTTGAACATTTTAGTTTTAAAGTTGATCCTGGACAAACACCTGTCAGAATTGATGTTTTTCTTACCCAACGTATCCAAAATGCTACACGTACCAAAGTACAAAAAGGTATAGAGGCAGGTAATGTATTGGTCAATCAAGCAGTTGCTAAATCCAATTATAAAGTAAAGCCAAATGATTTTATTTCTGTTGTGTTGCCTGAACCACCAAGGGACACAGAAATATATCCTGAGAAGATGGATTTAGCCATCCAATATGAAGATGATGAATTACTTATAATTAATAAACCTGCCGGAATGGTTGTGCATCCCGGTTATAATAGTTATACAGGTACGTTGGTTCACGGTTTGGTGTATCATTTTAATAATTTGCCTCATAGGGATGATATAAGCAGACCCGGTCTGGTACATCGTATCGACAAAGACACAAGCGGTTTGTTGGTAATTGCTAAAACAGAATTCGCACTTAATTTTCTGGCAAAACAATTCTATGACCATACGATTGATCGGAATTACCATGCACTTGTGTGGGGAGATGTGGAGCAAGACAAAGGAACAATTGTAGGCAATTTAATGAGAGATCCAAAGGACAGGAGACGCTCAGTAGTCTCAGAAAATGAATTAGTTGGGAAACATGCCGTTACTCATTATGAGGTTGTAGAAAGATTTCATTTTGTAACACTACTCAAATGTACACTTGAAACCGGACGTACACACCAGATAAGGGCGCACATGAAACATATCGGACATCCGCTCTTTAATGATGAGATGTATGGAGGTAATATCATTCTAAAGGGAATGAGTTTTGGCAAGTTCAATCAGTTTATTGCAAATTGTTTTACAATAATGCCACGACAGGCTTTACATGCTTATTCATTAGGATTTAATCATCCAACAACAGGTAAAAGATTGTATTTTGAAATAGACTATCCTAATGATTTTAGCCTTGTGTTGGAAAAACTCAGACGCTATATGAACAGTAATAAAATTGAGGAATAATGGCATTCACACACGAAATCGAAATACTTGGTGCCAGAGAGCACAATCTTAAAAATATAGATCTGACAATACCAGCGGGGAAATTGGTTGTGTTTACTGGATTAAGCGGAAGTGGGAAATCATCCTTAGCTTTTGATACAATTTTTGCTGAAGGACAAAGACGCTATATGGAAACCTTCTCTTCGTATGCTCGTCAATTTATTGGAGGGATGGAGCGTCCAGATGTTGACAAAATTGAAGGATTAAGCCCCGTAGTGGCAATTGAGCAGAAAACGGTTAGCAAGAACCCTCGTTCAACCGTTGGTACTATTACTGAGATATACGACTTTCTGAGATTGCTTTTTGCGCGTGCCGGTGAAGCATATTCTTATCAGACAGGGAAAAAGATGGTTCGCTTTAGCGAAGAGCAAGTGCTGGAGCTATTACACAATAAATTTAAAGAAAAGCAAGTTCAACTCTTGGCTCCCTTAATAAAAGCACGAAAAGGGCATTACAGAGAATTGTTTGAAAGTTTGTTCAAACAAGGTTATAGCAAAGTCAGGATTGATGGTGAAATCTTTGAGATATCAAAGGGTATGAAACTCGACAGGTATAAAGTGCATGATATTGAATTAATCATTGATAGACTTGAACCATCAGATAAAAATACTACTCGGCTAAAAGAGAGTCTCAAACTTGCTTTTAAATTAGGAAAAGGCTCTCTGGTTGTAATTGAAATAAATACAGGTAAGGTCTATTATTACAGCAAGAATTTGATAGATCCTGAAACAGGACTTTCATATGATGAACCGCAACCAAATACATTTTCCTTTAATTCTCCTTATGGTGCCTGCCATCATTGTAATGGAATTGGAATTAAGTATGATGTAAGTGTTGAAGCAATTATCCCCAACCCCTCTAAATCTATTATGCGAGGTGCGATTGTACCACTTGGTGAGATTAAAAACAATTATGTTTCTGCTCAATTAAAAGGATTAAGCAAAAAATTTGGATTTAGCCTCTCTGATCCGATTTCCACTTTGAATGACGAAGTCATGGATGTAATCCTGCATGGTACTGACGAAGAGTTTAAGATTTCTTATGAAAACTATGAAGGTCGTAAAGTGGAAATTTTCACGAATTTTAAAGGAGTCATTCCAACCATCGAAGAGATGTATTTTGAAAATAAGAGCGAATCGTTGATGGAATGGGCGGAGGAATATATGCATCCCACTGATTGCCCTGCCTGCAAAGGCTCCAGACTCAAAGAAGAAGCGCTGTGGTATAAAGTTGCAGACAAGAATATAGCAGAACTTGCACAAATGACAATTGCAGAATTGTATAGTTGGTTGCAAGATGTAGATGACAAACTCTCGGCACGCCAAAAAGAAATTGGTACGGAAATATTGAAGGAGATACGAGAAAGGATGAGTTTTTTAGTTGGAGTTGGATTGGACTATCTCACATTGAATAGCCCTGCGTCAACCTTGAGTGGAGGAGAAACTCAAAGAATAAGACTTGCCACTCAAATTGGGTCAAAGTTAGTCAATGTCCTTTATATATTGGATGAGCCAAGTATAGGATTACATCAAAGAGATAATAAAAAGTTGATAGAGTCATTAAAAGATTTGCGTGATATCGGAAATTCTGTGATTGTTGTTGAACATGATGCAGAAATGATTCGTGAAGCAGATTATGTAGTAGATATTGGACCCAAAGCCGGTGTTCAAGGCGGACATATTGTTGCAGCCGGTAAACCGGAAGAATTTATTAAACTAAATTCAATTACAGCTGATTATCTAAGTGGAAGGAAGCAAATTGAGATTCCTGCAAAAAGACGAAAGCCAAATGGGAATCATATCAAATTAAAAGGGTGTACAGGGCATAATCTCAAAGATATTAATGCTGATTTTCCTTTGGGAGTGTTTATTTGTGTTACAGGGGTATCCGGAAGTGGTAAATCATCTCTTGTAAATGAAACTCTTTATCCGATTTTGGCTCATGCAAAATACGGAAGCCGAAGAAAAGCATTGCCTTATCGTGCTGTATCAGGAGAAAATCATATTGACAAAGTTATTCGAATTGATCAAAACCCAATTGGTCGCACTCCGCGTTCAAATCCTGCAACTTACACCGGACTTTTTACAGAAATACGTAATCTTTTTGCCGAATTACCCGAAGCGAAAGTAAGAGGATATAAACCCGGTAGATTTTCATTTAATGTTAAAGGAGGGAGATGTGAAGAATGTAAAGGCGGAGGGTATAAATCTATTGAAATGAATTTTTTACCGAATGTAGATGTACTTTGCACAACATGTCATGGAAAGCGGTATAACAGAGAAACATTAGAGGTAAGATATAAAGGTAAATCCATTTCTGATGTTTTGAATATGAGTATATCAGAAGCGGTTGACTTTTTTGAAAATATTCCAATCATTCAAAGAAAGCTCGAAATGATTAAAGATGTGGGTTTGGGTTATATCAAATTAGGACAATCCTCCACAACATTGTCAGGAGGAGAAGCACAGCGGGTTAAGCTTTCAGAAGAACTGTCGAAAAAAGACACAGGGACAACCTTCTATATATTGGATGAGCCTACCACAGGGTTGCATTTCGAAGATGTTAAAATGCTGCTAAGTGTGTTAAATAAATTGGTAGATAAAGGTAATACTGTACTTGTCATAGAACATAATTTAGATGTAATTAAGGTGGCTGATTATATTATTGATATGGGACCCGAAGGAGGAAATAAGGGAGGGGAAATTTTGTGTTGCGGTACGCCAGAACAGATAGTAGCAAGTAAGACTGGATACACAGCCAAGTTCTTGGCAGAAGAATTTAAACTCATTCGAACATTTAAAAAGAAATAATCACAAATACTTTAGATAATCATTCAACGATCTTCTAAGGTAGAATACTGTACAACTTTGTGAAAATAACGGCAAGTTAGTTTACAACTTGACTTTCTTCCTTGCGTAACTTGCAGTTTCTTTGTAATGTGAGATTTGACAGAGCGTTACCATTATATTATAAGTATCTAAAAGAGGAGAAGAAGTATTCAGTTCATACCCTCATCTCGTATAAGAACGACTTGCAACAATTCACCGAATTTTTATTAAAGGAATTTGAGATTAAGAATATAGAACAAGTTTCAAAACCTGTATTAAGAACATATCTGTCATCATTGACACAAGCCGGATTAGCGCCCTCTTCAATTAATAGAAAGCTCACAGTTTGCAGAAATTTTTATAAGTATTTGGTCAAGAATGAAACTATTGAGACAAATCCCACTGTGAACCTAAAGTCTTTGAAAAAACCTAAAAAACTACCCGTCATAGTAGAACAACAGAAAATATTTAATCTCTTAGATGAACATCTTAGAGCAGATTTGGAATCAAGTGAATACAGAGTCGTATTAAGTGCAACAGCTTTATTCTTTCTTTATCACACAGGAGTTCGTGCATCAGAATTATTAAACCTCAAGATTGCAAATGTTGATTTTGGACAAAATCTAATCAAAGTATTAGGTAAAGGGAATAAAGAAAGAGTTATTCCAATGACACATGAGCTAAAGTATGTCTTACAAAATTTTTATTTGCCAATGCGTAATAAGATTCAGAATAAGGAAATATTTTTTGTTTTCGAGAATAGTAAAAAGATATATCATCGATGGTTGTACAATATAGTAACAGATAAAATCAGAGAAGTATCAACACAAGAGCATAGGAGCCCACACGTTTTACGACATACTTTTGCAACACATTTATTAGATGCGGGAGCAGATTTGAATACCATTAAAGAGTTGTTAGGACACGCGAACCTGACAGCAACGCAAATCTATACACACAACAGTATGGAACGAATAAAAAATATTTATCGATTGGCGCACCCACTCCATAAGAATGAGTAAATAATGTGCTGATTTGTTTTGGCAATCTAAACAATAGGCATTATTTTCGTAGCAGAGAAAGTGGTTCGACACTTTTTACATTATATCATTTCACTAAAATAATTAACGCCATGACAATCGATTTTCAGTATGTAAACTTTAAAGCAGACAGAAAGCTATTAGCACACATTACCAAAAAACTTAGCAAAATGGGTACTTTCTATGACGGAATTATCAATATGATAGTTTATCTAAAGGTCATAAATACAGATAGTAAGGATAACAAGTCCATTGAGGTAAAAGCCAATGTGGCTAACCAAACATTATTTGTATCTGAAGTAAGTCAGAGTTTTGAATCCGCTGTAGACAGAGTCGAGGAAAAACTAAGAACTCAGATACAGAAATACAAGGCAAAACAAGCCTAAAAAATAATTCACAGTTTTTTTTTGCACATTTAAAAAAAGAGTCTACTTTTGCAGTCCTTTCTAAAAAGGCGTAACACCCTTGGAAGAAAGGACTGTTTTTTGATATAGAATATTAGCCACTTTAGCTCAGCTGGTAGAGCAACTGATTTGTAATCAGTAGGTCGTTGGTTCGATCCCGACAAGTGGCTCAATATAAAAGGGTTTAGGGAAGATACTCAAGTGGCCAACGAGGACAGACTGTAAATCTGTTGACTTATGTCTTCGCAGGTTCGAATCCTGCTCTTCCCACCAAAAAACAGCAACGTTCTTTCTAAATCTAATACGCAAAACAAGCGGGAGTAGCTCAGTTGGTAGAGCGACAGCCTTCCAAGCTGTAGGTCGCGGGTTCGAGCCTCGTCTCCCGCTCAGTTTATAACCTTTGTCCACTTTAGCCGTTGTAGCTCAGTGGTAGAGCACTTCCTTGGTAAGGAAGAGGTCGTGAGTTCAATTCTCACCAACGGCTCACATCCACTGAGAATACTTTGGTGCAAGTATTAAAAGTGAGTTAGCAAAAAATAAACAGTGTAAGGATTTAGCATATAAATAAAGATTGATTTTAAATTATTATAAACTAAAAATAATATCATGGCAAAAGAAAAATTTGACCGCTCCAAAGCACACGTAAACATCGGTACTATTGGACACGTTGACCACGGTAAAACTACTTTAACCGCGGCTATTACTACAGTTCTGGCAAAAGCAGGATTCTCAGAAGCACGCGACTACGCTTCTATTGATAATGCTCCGGAAGAAAAAGAAAGAGGTATTACAATCAACACATCTCACGTTGAGTACCAAACAGAAACCCGTCACTATGCACACGTTGACTGTCCTGGTCACGCTGACTATGTGAAGAACATGGTAACTGGTGCTGCTCAAATGGATGGTGCAATTCTTGTGGTTGCAGCAACTGATGGTCCTATGCCTCAAACTCGTGAACACATCCTACTTGCTCGTCAGGTTGGTGTTCCTAAACTTGTTGTTTTTATGAACAAATGCGACATGGTTGACGACCCTGAATTGTTAGACCTTGTTGAAATGGAAATCCGTGATTTACTAAATTTCTATAGTTTTGATGGAGACAATACACCAATTGTTAGAGGTTCTGCTCTAGGTGGATTAAATGGTGACCCTAAATGGTCTCAAACTATCCTTGACCTGATGAAAGCTGTTGACGAATGGATTCCGGTTCCTGCTCGTCTTGTTGATCAACCATTCCTTATGCCTATTGAAGATATTTTCTCTATCACAGGTCGTGGAACTGTTGCAACAGGTAGAATTGAAAGAGGGGTTATCAATGTTGGAGACGCTGTAGATATTATTGGTATGGGTGTTGAAAAACTTACTTCTACTTGTACTGGAGTTGAGATGTTTAGAAAACTTCTTGATAGAGGGGAAGCAGGTGATAACGCTGGTATCCTTCTTAGAGGTATTGAAAAAACTGATATTAAAAGAGGTATGGTTATTTGTAAACCAGGTTCTGTTACTCCTCACCATAAATTTAAAGCTGAGATTTATGTATTAACAAAAGAAGAAGGCGGACGTCACACTCCATTCTTTAACAAATACAGACCTCAGTTTTATTTTAGAACTACTGACGTAACAGGTGAAGTTAAATTACCAGAAGGTACAGAAATGATTATGCCGGGTGATAATGTTACAATCACTGTAGATTTAATTGCTCCGATTGCAATGGAAAAAGGTTTGAGATTTGCAATTCGTGAAGGTGGTAGAACTATCGGTGCTGGACAGGTTACTGACATTATCGAATAATTGTTAGGCTTTTAATTTATAAGGCACGAAAACGGGTGTAGTTCAATGGTAGAATCGCGGTCTCCAAAACCGTTGATCTTGGTTCGAATCCAGGCACCCGTGCAATATTGAAACAGACATGTTAGATAGAATTAAGAATTATTGGAATCTGATGGTAGATGAGTTGCTAAATAAGGTAACTTGGCCTACATGGGAAGAACTTAGACAGGCTTCCGTGATAGTACTTGTTGCTTCTATTATTATTGCTTTGCTCGTTTACTTAGCTGATATTGTTCTTGGTTTTGTTCTTCAGTTTTTTTATGGAATTTTTGGTTAATATTTGATTTGAAACAAAAATTATGACAGAAGAATTTAACTGGTATGTAGTAAGAGCGATTAGCGGTCAGGAAAAAAAGATTGCGAAGTATATTGAATCTGAATTAGAACATGCTAAATTAAGTAAGTATGTTCCGCAAATTTTGATTCCAATGGAAAAGGTATATCAAATTAAGAATGGAAAAAAAGTTGCTAAAGATAGAAGTTTTTTTCCTGGATATATTTTAATCCATGCAAATTTGGTTGGTGAGGTAGCACCTACTATAAAAGCAGTTAACGGTGTTGTTGGATTTTTAGGAGCAAATGATTTACCTGTTCCGCTTCGCCAAGGTGAAGTAAATAGAATCTTAGGTAATGTTGATGAAGTTTCAGAAAGTAGTGAAGAAAGAGTGGAGCCATTTATTGTGGGCGAGCATGTGAAAGTGATTGATGGTCCATTTAGTGGCTTTAGCGGTGTGATTGAAGAAGCAAATGAAGAAAAGAAAAAATTAAAGGTCATGGTAAAGATTTTCGGAAGGAAAACTCCTCTGGAATTGAATTATGGTCAAGTTGAAAAGGAATAATTTATATTTTGTAAATAACCAAATATGGCAAAAGAAATAACCGGATATCTAAAATTGCAAGTAAAAGGGGGACAAGCAAACCCTGCACCACCTATTGGTCCGGCATTAGGTTCTAAAGGTGTCAATATTATGGAGTTTTGTAAGCAATTTAATGCAAGAACTCAAGATAAAATGGGAAAGGTTCTTCCTGTTTTGTTGACATTATATTCTGATAAATCTTTTGATTTTATCATTAAAACACCTCCTGTTGTATCTCAACTACTTGAGGTAACAAAAATTAAAAGTGGGTCTTCAGAACCAAATAGAAAAAAAGTTGCTGAGGTTTCTTGGGAACAGGTTCGTCAAATTGCCGAATCAAAGATGCCTGACCTCAATTGTTTTGAGATTGAATCAGCAATGAAAATGGTTGCGGGTACTGCCAGAAGTATGGGAATAGAGGTTCAAGGTAAAGCTCCATGGGCTTAAATTATTTATATTGTAAGAGATGAAATTAACTAAAAATAGAAAAGCAGCTTTAGCTAAATTTGAACAAGAGAAGGCTTATTCTCTTGCAGAAGCAGCTCAGATTGTAAAGAATATTACAACTACAAAGTTTGATGCTTCTGTTGATATAGATGTGCGTTTAGGGGTTGACCCTCGTCAGAGTAACCAAATGGTTAGAGGTGTTGCAACATTGCCTCATGGAACGGGTAAGACTGTTAGAGTGTTAGTACTTTGTACTCCGGATAAAGAACAAGAGGCTAAGGAAGCAGGAGCCGACCATGTGGGTTTAGATGATTATATAGATAAGATTCAAAACGGTTGGTTAGATATTGATATTATTATCACTATGCCAGCTGTAATGGCCAAGTTAGGAAGACTTGGTAAAATATTAGGTCCAAGAAACTTAATGCCTAATCCTAAATCAGGAACTGTTACGACTGATATTGGAAAGGCAGTAGGAGAGGTAAAAGCAGGTAAGATTGACTTTAAAGTTGACAAAACCGGTATCATTCATGCTTCCATTGGTAAAGTGTCCTTTGACTCTACTAAACTGTCAGAGAATGCTGCTGAGTTAGTTCAAACTTTACAAAAGCTTAAACCTTCTTCTGCAAAGGGGATCTATTTTAAAAGCATTTACCTTTCCAGCACTATGAGTGCAAGTGTAAATGTTGATGTTAAATCAATTCCAGGAATATAAAATTAAGATGAAAAAATCAGACAAGAATGTGATTGTTGCGGAATTGCAAGAGCTCTTTGAAAACAATTCGTTTGTTTATATCACAGATGCTTCCGGTATGACTGCAGCTGACACTAACAAATTAAGAAGGGAATTGTTTAAAAATGGAGTAAAGATGAGAGTTGCTAAAAATACTCTGATTAAACTCGCAATGCAAAATTCGTCAAAGAATTTTGGGGATTTAAAAACTACCCTTAGTGGTTCATCAGCCATTATGGTTAGTGAAAACCTTAAAGCTCCGGCTCTTTCAATTAAAAATTTCAGAGCTAATGGAGATAGCCCAAAATTGAAAGGTGCTTTTATTGATTCTGCAATTTTTATTGGAGATAATCAATTAGGTACTTTAGCGTCATTGCAATCAAAAGAGGATTTGTTGGCAGCAGTTATTGCACTCCTTCAATCACCCGTTAAAAACGTTCTTTCTGCTCTTCAATCAAGTGGACAGAACATTACAGGAATTTTACAAACACTATCAAACAAAGAAAATTAATTAATTAAAAATCAAGAATCATGGCAGATTTAAAACAAATTGCAGAACAGTTGGTCAACCTTACAGTTAAAGATGTAAAAGAGTTGTCCGATATTTTGAAAAACGATTATGGCATTGAGCCGGCAGCAGCAGCCGTTGCTGTAGCTGCAGGTCCTGCTGTTGCAGGTGGTGCAGCAGACACTGGTGCTGCTCAAACTGAATTTGATGTCATCCTTAAATCAGCAGGTGCTGCTAAGTTAGGTGTTGTTAAAGTTGTTAAAGACTTAACCGGACTTGGCTTGAAAGAAGCTAAAGACTTAGTAGATGCAGCTCCAAAACCTGTTAAGGAAAAAGTTTCTAAAGAGGAAGCTGATGCACTAAAGGCAAAATTAGAAGAAGCCGGTGCGGAAGTTGAAATTAAGTAGTTTATACTACTTCTCTCAATCATAACTTTTCTAAGTAGCCCTCTTTTATAGGGGGCTGCTTTGTGCGTTTTACAAATTAATAATTAAAATTAATACAACTTGGCAACTATAGCAGAAAACAACAAGAGAATTGACTTCTCTAAAACAGAAAGGGTTATTGATTACCCTGATTTTCTCGAAATACAATTAAAGTCTTTTAAGGAATTTTTTCAGCTTGATACTCAATCTGATAAAAAGGTTGAAGAAGGATTATACAAAGTTTTTGTTGAAAACTTCCCGATTAGTGATACTAGAAATATATTCACTCTTGAGTTTCTCGACTATTTTGTTGATCCACCAAGATATTCAATATTTGAATGTATTGATAGAGGATTAACATATGCTGTTCCTTTAAAAGCTAAGTTGAAACTGTATTGTAATGATGCAGATCATGAAGATTTTGAGACTATTGTTCAAGATGTGTACTTAGGTACTATCCCATACATGACTCCGCAAGGTACCTTCATCATTAATGGTGCTGAGAGAGTGATTGTTTCGCAACTTCACCGCTCTCCCGGTGTATTCTTTGGACAATCTTATCATACTAATGGAACTAAGTTATATTCAGCCAGAATTATTCCTTTTAAAGGTTCTTGGATTGAATTTGCAACTGACGTGAACAACGTTATGTTTGCGTATATTGATAGAAAAAAGAAATTTCCTGTTACTACCTTGCTTAGGGCAATAGGCTATGAATCAGATAAGGATATTCTTAACATTTTTGGTTTAGCTGAGGAAGTAAAAGTTAGTAAGACCGGTTTGAAGAAGTATATAGGACGTAAACTTTCTGCACGTGTACTTAGAACCTGGATTGAAGATTTTGTTGATGAAGATACAGGAGAGGTTGTGTCTATTGAAAGAAACGAAGTAGTTTTAGAAAGAGATACAATTCTTGAGAATGCACACATTGACTTGATTCTGGATTCTGGAGTTAAAACAATTATTTTAAATAAAAATACTGACTCTAAGAATGATTATGCAATCATCTATAATACACTACAAAAGGATACTTCAAACTCCGGCAAAGAAGCTGTAGAACATATTTATCGTCAATTAAGAAATACAGAGCCACCTGATGAGGAAACAGCTCGTGGTATTATTGAACGTCTATTCTTTTCTGATAAGCGATATGACCTTGGAGATGTGGGTAGATATAGAATTAATAGAAAGTTGAACTTAGATATTCCTATGGAAACCAAGGTTCTAACTAAGGAGGATATTATAAGTATTATCAATTATCTGATTGAATTAAGTAATTCACGAGCTGATGTTGATGATATTGACCATTTGAGTAACAGAAGAGTAAGAACAGTTGGAGAACAGTTGTATCAACAATTTGGCGTGGGTTTGGCAAGAATGTCAAGAACAATCAGAGAAAAAATGAACATTCGTGATAACGAAGTGTTCACTCCTACTGATTTGATAAATGCAAGAACTCTTTCTTCTGTAATCAATTCTTTCTTTGGTACTAATCAATTATCACAGTTTATGGATCAAACCAATCCATTGGCTGAATTGACTAATAAACGCAGATTATCTGCTCTCGGACCTGGTGGTTTGTCAAGAGAAAGAGCCGGTTTCGAAGTAAGGGACGTACACTACACTCATTATGGACGTCTATGTACAATAGAAACACCAGAAGGTCCAAATATTGGTTTGATTTCTTCTCTTTGTGTATATGCTAAAATTAACAGCATGGGCTTTATCGAAACTCCATATAGAAATGTTGTCGATGGTAAGGTTAATATGAATGGAAATGTTGTTTATTTGAGTGCTGAGGATGAAGACACAAAGACAATTGCACAGGCAAATGCAGAATTAAACTCTGATGGAACATTTGCCTCAGACTTAGTTAAAGCAAGATTTGAAGGAGATTTCCCTATTGTTGAGCCGGATAAAATCGACTGTATGGATGTTGCGCCTAATCAAATTGTCTCAATTGCAGCATCTTTAATCCCTTTCCTTGAACACAATGACGCAAACCGTGCTCTGATGGGTTCAAACATGCAACGTCAAGCAGTACCTTTGTTAAGACCACAAGCTCCTATTGTAGGAACCGGTTTAGAAGGTAAAGTTGCCAAAGATTCTCGTGCTTTAATTGTGGCAGAAAATGATGGAATCATTGAATATGTTGATGGTAATGAAATTAGAATTAAATATGAATTTTCTGAAGAAGATGAATTGTCAAGTTTTACAGGTAATGTCGTATCTTATCCAATTACCAAGTTCAGAAGAACAAATCAGAATACATGTGTAAATCTCAGACCGATTGTTAAGAAAGGACAACAAGTAAAAGCAGGACAAGTACTTTGTGAAGGTTATGCTACAGATGGAGGAGAGTTGGCTTTAGGAAGAAATTTGAAAGTAGCATTTATGCCTTGGCAAGGATATAATTTTGAGGATGCTATTGTAATTTCAGAAAAAGTTGTAAAAGAAGACTGGTTTACTTCATTACATGTTTTTGAATTTGAGGTTGAAGTGAGAGACACAAAGAGAGGGGAAGAAGAACTTACAAATGATATTCCTAACGTTAGTGAAGAGGCAACGAAAAACCTTGATGAGAATGGTTTAATAAGAGTTGGCGCAGAAGTTAAGGAAGGAGATATTTTGATTGGAAAAATTACTCCTAAAGGTGAATCAGAGCCTAGTCCTGAAGAGAAACTTTTAAGAGCTATTTTTGGAGACAAAGCTGGAGATGTTAAAGATGCTTCATTGAAAGCACCACCTTCAACATCAGGATATGTTATCAACAAGCAACTTTTCGTTCGTTCTAAGAAAGTAAAAGGAATCAAGACTGAAGAGAAATCTAAAATTACTAAACTTGAAACAGATTACGAAAGAAATGTTTCTAAGATTAGAGAAAAGTTAATTCAAAAACTTTTCAAACTTGTGAATGGTAAAACATCACAAGGAATTAAGAATTCTTTAAATGAGTATGTGATTCCTAAGGGTACTAAATTTTCTCAAAAGGCTTTAGCTTCTATTGATTATGACAATATCAATTATGATGGTTGGACTACAGATTCAGAGAAAAACGAATTGATTAGAAAGGTATTAGTCAACTACAAGAATGCAAAGAATGAGTTCTATGCTGAATTCAGAAGAGAGTATTTTGCTATAACCGTAGGAGATGAATTACCAACCGGTATTTTAAAGATGGCTAAAGTATATGTTGCTACCAAGAGAAAACTGAAGGTGGGTGATAAGATGGCAGGTCGTCACGGAAATAAAGGTATTGTTGCAAGAATTGTTGCAGAAGAAGATATGCCTTTCTTGGAAGATGGAACTCCGGTTGATATTGTTTTAAATCCTCTAGGTGTGCCTTCAAGGATGAATCTGGGACAAATATATGAAACAATCTTAGGTTGGGCAGGTATGGAACTTGGACTCAAGTTTGCAACACCAATTTTTGATGGAGCTTCTGAAGAAGAAGTAGCGGAATATATAAAGAAAGCAGGGTTACCTGAGTTTGGTTCTGTTAACCTTTACAATGGTCTCACTGGTGAATTATTTGATCAAAAAACCACAGTTGGAGTTATTTATATGCTCAAATTAGGTCACATGATTGATGATAAGATGCACGCACGTTCTATTGGTCCTTACTCTCTTATTACACAACAACCATTAGGAGGTAAAGCTCAATTTGGAGGTCAAAGATTCGGAGAGATGGAGGTGTGGGCACTTGAAGCATTTGGCGCATCAAACATCTTACGTGAGATACTTACAATTAAATCAGACGATATTGTTGGTAGAGCAAAAGCCTATGAATCAATTGTGAAGGGTGACCCCATTGTAATGAATGGAATACCCGAATCGTTTAATGTGTTATTACATGAATTAAGAGGTTTAGGACTTGAGATGTCATTTGAATAATTATCACCTTAATAATTAGAAAAGAATCAATGCAAACAAATAAAAAAACACCTAAAATAAACGCTAATTTTAGCAAAATGAGAATCAGTTTGGCTTCACCTGAAATGATTCTACAAAGATCTTTCGGAGAAGTTACAAAGCCTGAAACAATCAATTACCGGTCCTTTAAGCCTGAAATGGGAGGTTTGTTCTGTGAAAAGATTTTCGGTCCTGTAAAGGATTATGAATGTCATTGTGGTAAGTACAAACGCATTCGTTACAAAGGGATTGTATGTGATCGCTGTGGTGTTGAAGTAACTGAAAAGAAAGTCAGACGTGAGAGAATGGGACATATTGAATTAATCGTTCCTGTTGCTCATATCTGGTATTTCAAGTCATTACCAAATAAGATAGGATACTTGTTAGGCTTATCTTCCAAGAAGCTGGATATGTTGGTTTATTATGAAAGATATGTGGTTATTCAGCCGGGTATTAAAGCAGATTTGAATAAGTTAGATTTCTTAACAGAAGAGGAGTATAATGAAATTGTCGAATCTCTTCCAAAGGAAAACCAATATCTTGATGATTCGGACCCTAATAAGTTTATTGCTAAAATGGGTGCCGAAGCATTAGAAGATTTATTAAAAGGGCTAAAGCTTGATGAACTATCTTATGAGTTAAGACATCAAGCTGCCAATGAAACCAGTCAGCAGAGAAAAGCAGAAGCATTAAAAAGACTTAAGGTTATTGAATCATTCAGAGCTTCACAAAAAACAGGCGCTAATCAACCTGAATGGATGATTCTCCGTAACCTGCCTGTGATACCACCGGAATTAAGACCTTTGGTGCCATTGGAAGGAGGAAGATTTGCTACTTCTGACTTAAATGATCTTTATAGAAGAGTTATCATCAGGAATAACAGATTGAAACGATTAGTTGATATCAAAGCCCCTGATGTAATTTTAAGAAATGAAAAGAGAATGTTGCAAGAGGCTGTTGATTCATTGTTGGACAACACCAGACGTGCAAATGCTGTTAAAACCGCAGGTAATAGACCTCTAAAATCTTTGAGTGATATGCTCAAAGGGAAACAAGGTCGTTTTAGACAAAACTTGTTAGGTAAAAGGGTTGATTATTCAGGACGTTCCGTTATTGTGGTGGGTCCTAAATTAAAGATTAATGAGTGTGGTATTCCTAAAGGAATGGCTGCTGAACTGTTTAAACCTTTTATTATTCGTAAACTGATTGAAAGAGGTATTGTTAAAACAGTAAAGTCTGCAAAAAAGATTGTAGATAGAAAAGAGTCTGTTATTTGGGAAATACTTGAAAATATTTTAAAAGGACATCCTGTGTTGCTAAACCGTGCTCCTACATTGCATAGATTGGGTATTCAGGCATTCCAACCTAAATTAGTAGAAGGAAAAGCAATTCAACTACATCCGTTGACCTGTACCGGATATAATGCTGACTTTGACGGAGACCAAATGGCTGTACACGTTCCTTTAGGAAATGCAGCAATCTTAGAAGCTCAGATGTTAATGTTAGCTCCAAATAATATTCTGAACCCTGCGAATGGAGCACCAATTGCAGTACCATCTCAGGATATGATTTTGGGACTCTATTATATTTCAAAAGGGAAAAAATCAACTGCTGATCTGAAAATTAAAGGCGAAAACCTTACTTTTTATTCCCCTGAAGAAGTCATCATTGCTTTTAATGAAGGCAGAGCTGATTTAAATGCATGGATAAAAATAAAAGCAAATGTTAAAGAACAAAACAAACTTACCTATAAATTTATAGATACTACAGTAGGTCGAGTGCTCTTTAATCAAGTTGTCCCTGCTGAAATGGGCTTTATTAATCAAACATTGACCAAAAAATCATTAAGAAACATTATTGGTGAAATGGTGCAAGTTTGTGGTATAAAAGTTACTTCTGATTTCCTTGATAATATTAAGGATATGGGCTTCTATTATGCATTTAAAGGAGGGTTGTCATTTAATATTTCAGACGTAAATATTCCTGAAATGAAGAAAGAACTTGTAGATCAAGCGAGAGCTGAAGTGGAAGAGGTAACAATGAACTACGAGAATGGATTCATTACAGATAATGAGCGTTATAATCAAGTTATTGATATATGGACCAAAGTTAACTCAAGAGTGTCTGAAATTCTGCTTAAACAATTAAGTGAAGACAGACAAGGGTTTAACCCAATCTATATGATGTTAGACTCTGGCGCAAGGGGGTCAAAAGAACAGATTAGACAGTTAGGAGGTATGAGGGGGCTGATGGCTAAACCAAGAAAACACGTAGGTGGTGGTGGTGGTGAGATTATTGAAAACCCAATTCTTGCGAATTTTAAAGAAGGGTTATCTGTATTAGAGTATTTTATCTCAACACACGGTGCTCGTAAAGGTCTTGCAGATACTGCACTTAAAACTGCAGATGCCGGTTATTTGACCAGACGTTTGCATGATGTAGCTCAAGATGTAATCATTACTGAAGAAGACTGTGGTACCTTAAGAGGTATTACAATGGGTGCGCTAAAAGAAAATGATGAAATAGTTGAACCATTGTCAGAGCGTATTTTAGGTCGAATTGGTTTACACGATATTTACCATCCCAAAACCAATAAATTAATTATTGCTGCTGGTGAGCAAATTGACGAAATCGTTGCAAAACAAATAGATGAGGCAGGAATCGAAGAGGTGGAAATCCGTTCTGTAATGACATGTGAATCACACTCAGGAGTTTGTACCAAATGTTATGGTCGCAATCTTGCAACCAATAGAATGGTGCAAAATGGTGAAGCAGTTGGTGTTATAGCTGCACAATCAATTGGAGAGCCAGGTACTCAGTTAACTCTTAGAACTTTCCACGTGGGAGGTACGGCTGCAAATATTGCTGCTGAATCTGAAATCAAGAGTAAGTATGATGGGATTGCAGTTTTTGAGGAAATTAAAACGATTACTGCAGAGAGGATTAATGAAGAGACTGGTGAAGAATCCAAAACTGAAATTGTGATTGGACGTTCAGGTGATGTGAGAATATTAGATAGTAAAACCAACTCATTGATTACAACCTATCATATTCCTTATAGCTCAACACTTTATATAAAGAATAACCAAAAAATTTCGAAGAACAATTTAATATGCTCATGGGATCCATATAATGCCATTATTTTATCAGATTTGGATGGAGTAATAGAATTTTCAGGACTTGAATCAGGTGTTTCTTTTAAAGAAGAAATAGATGATCAAACAGGTTATAAAGAGAAGGTAATTACTGACAGCAAGGACAAAACAATAATCCCTATCATTAAGATTAATGACAAGAAGGGTGCTACTCTGAAAGAGATAAACCTCCCTGTAGGCGCACGCTTAGCTGTTGATAATAAACAAAAGATAAAAGCCGGAGATGTAATTGCAAAAATCCCTAGAACAGGAAGTAAAACAAGTGATATTACCGGAGGATTGCCTCGTATTACTGAGTTATTTGAGGCAAGAAATCCATCTAACCCTGCAGTAGTGTCTGAAATTGACGGTATTGTTACTTATGGTGGAATCAAAAGAAGTAACCGTGAGATTATTGTTCAATCTAGGGAAGGCGAAGTAAAGCAGTATTTGGTGCCATTGTCAAAACATATATTTGTACAAGACGGTGATTTTATTAAAGCTGGAAGTGCACTCTCTGATGGAGCAATAACTCCGCAAGATATTCTCCGTATTCAAGGTCCTACAGCTGTACAAGAATATATCTTAAATGGTATCCAAGAGGTGTATAGACTGCAAGGTGTAAAGATTAATAATAAGCACATTGAAATTATTATTCGTCAAATGATGCAAAAAGTTGAGGTTGTAGAATCCGGAGATACTGTTTTATTAGAAGGTGAATCGGTTGAGAAATGGGAATTCAATCAGGAAAATGATGCAATCTTTGATAAAAAGGTAGTATTAGATGCAGGTGATTCAACCACGTTGAAACCTGGTCAAGTTGTTTCTTTGAGAGAATTAAGAGAAGAAAATTCAAAATTGAAAAGACAAGATATGAAACAAGTGGAGGTGAGAGACGCTGTAACTGCTACCATGATGCCTCTGCTACAAGGAATTACAAAAGCTTCTTTAGGTACTCAAAGTTTCTTGTCAGCTGCTTCCTTCCAAGAAACAACCAAAGTGTTAAATGAAGCTGCAATTTCAGGTAAAGTTGATGATTTACGTGGATTGAAAGAAAATGTAATTGTAGGGCATTTAATACCTGCCGGAACCGGATTAAGAGAATATGAAAATATTGTTGTTGGTTCTAAGGAAGAGTATGAAATGCTTTTGGCTTCTAAAAATGAAGATGAATTGGATGTTAAAGCTGGAGACTCAGTCTCATCCGCCTCTCATTAATTCTCAACTGTATAAAATGACTTATAAAGAAACCCACTATGCAGTGGGTTTCTTTGTCTAAACTAAAATTAAAATAATATGGAAAAGAAAGAAACAAATTTGCCTCCAAATCAATTGGATATAGAATTATCTGAAGAGGTAGCAGAAGGTATTTATTCAAATCTTGCAATAATTACACATTCAAATTCTGAATTTATTATTGATTTCGTTAAGATATTGCCGGGCATTCCTAAAGGAAAAGTCAAATCAAGAATTATATTAACCCCGCAACATGCGAAGCGATTATTAGCTGCGCTTTCTGATAATATGAAACGTTTTGAAGATAATTTTGGAGAGGTTGAGAGTAATAATAACCCACCCGGATTTCCAATTAATTTTGGGGGAATGACAGGACAAGCATAAAAATAATACTTTGTTCTCTAACATAGATCTTAAAAGTATAAATAATCGCAGTTATTAACATGTTCATAATATGTTAATAACCCGAATCGTATTGTTGGCGCTAAATTTTGTCCTTTTTTTCTGTTTTTATCCAATTCTGTTTTTGTTTTATTAATTCGTTGATTACCTTTGCCAACTGCAAAAAAAAGAGGAGATAGAAGTTTGAAAAGTATTTATTCAAAAAAACACATGGGAGGCGTAGTACGGTTTTTTAGACAGTCTTTTTTCTTAGTGGTGTGTTTATTTTTGTGTACACGCCAATCGTTTGCTCAATTTGAAATAATTGGTGCAGTCGGGACAAGTCATTTTCTTGGAGATCTAGGAGGAAAGCCATTGAGAGGTACAAATGATATTTCTGACCTTAATTTTGCTTCAACTCGTTATGCTCTTCTAGGCGGCTTTAGAGTTTTTTTAGGAGATAAAGTTGCTTTCCGTACCAATATTGCCTATGCACGGATTACAGCAGATGATAAACTTACGAAAAACGTTGAGAGACATGGAAGAAATGCAAACTTCTTTAGCCCAATAGTGGAAGGAAGTGCTGTTTTTGAATTACACTTTGGACATAATGGACGAAGTCGATACGATAAGTCAGGTAGTTTCTATCTATATGGCGGGGTAGGCTTCTTTTATTTTGAGCCAAAGGGCAGATTAAATGGAGAAGTTATCAAATTAAGACCACTTGGAACGGAAGGTCAAAATTATCGAGATGATATAAAACCCTATAAAAACACAGGTGTCAATATACCTTTTGGTCTTGGATATAGATTTAGAGTTGGTGATGGCTATTTGGGTATTGAAGTAAATACTAGAAGAAATTTTACTGATTACCTTGATGATGTTAGTACTGTTTTCCCGGATCGAAATAAATTATATACTTCAAGTGGTGCTAAAGCATTAGAGTGGGTTAATAATACTACGAGTACAATTCCGGGTTTCGATGCGCCAGGTGCAATTAGAGGAGATCCTAAGGATAAAGATGGATATTTCTTTATTCTGATTAAATTTGATTATCCGCTAAGAGGTGTAATGGATCTGGGATTCGGTTCCGGTAAGCGTGGACGCGGAGGATTTAGATTTAATAAAGGTAAATGTTGGGAGTTCTAAACCGCTTAGTATTTCATATTTTTGTTGCATGAAAATTGGTGTTGTTGTTTTCCCTGGTTCAAATTGTGATAGGGATTTGATAGAAGTACTTTCATCCATCACTCATACTACCGTTGAAGAACTATGGCATAAGAGTTCTGATCTTAAAGGTTGTACACATATTTTCCTTCCAGGAGGGTTTTCCTTTGGGGATTACCTTAGAAGTGGTGCATTGGCTAAGATTTCTCCTATTATGCAAGAGCTGAAAGTCTTTGCTCAAAATGGAGGTAAAATCATTGGTATTTGTAATGGATTTCAAATACTTTGTGAGTCAAATTTACTACCCGGTGCTTTGTTAAGAAATGAAAACAGAAAATTTGTTTGTAAAGATGTTTATCTAAAAGCCAATTCAAATGCTGTCAAGACCCAAACATTATCCCATATCCCATATAAAGTGCCAATAGCACATGGTGAAGGGCGCTATTTTGCAGACACAACTACTTTAAATAATCTGAAAAAGAATAATCAAATCTTGTTTACTTATTGTAGTGCTGAAGGTTCCTTAACCGAAGATTCTAATCCAAATGGGTCAGTTGATAATATTGCCGGTATTTGTAATGAAACGGGTAATGTTATTGGTATGATGCCACACCCTGAAAGATGTGCCTCTGACTTTTTATATAATGTTGACGGTAAAGCTATCATAAAGGCTTTCTTAAAACTGTCGTAAAAACTAGGGGTTATATGCCCATTTTCTCTTCTAGAAATTCAAAGATTCAATATTCCCTTTTTGGGGAGGGTGAAGTTTTGATAATTGCATTCCATGGTTATGGTAAGGATGCCGATAGTTATAGGGTCTGGAGCGATTCAATTTCAAATGCAATGGTACTTTCAATTAGTCTTTTTGAGCATGGAGAAAGTGTATGGAGAGAGGAAGGAGGGCTTGAAAAACAGGATTTTAAAGAAATTCTTGAGGCATTAATTCAATTTTTAAATCTTGAAAATAAATTTATAGTTTCTCTGGGCTATAGTATCGGTGCTAGATATGCTATCTCTCTGACTTGCTTATTGCCTCATTTATTCAAGTCATGTATTCTTTTAGCTCCGGATGGTTTTCAGAAGGTGAATGTTGTTCAAATTTGTGCTCGACATCAATGGATACCTAGATTCTTAATTCACCATCCTGACATTGTTTTTTTCATATTAAAACTGCTTACGTTTATTCAAATACTACCTGAAGGAGTATTCCAGTTTTATTTGCAGAAGTTTAATTCAATTCCAAAAAGAGCCAGATTATTTACTGTGTGGCTACAAACAGCCGCTATTTCATTCTCTAAGACACAGATTCAACAATGTTTTCAAGATTATTCGATATCAACTTTCTGTATTCTTGGAAAGGAGGATAGAATTATAAAGCCTTCTATTCAATCCACTGTTCAAAGAATATTTCCGGAGGCGAGAATTAGGATTGTTAATGAAGGACATGCGTTAATAAATCCCAACATTGGAAGCGTGGTCAACGAGTTTATTATCGAGTTATACTCTCACTTTCTCGTCTCTTCTAAATAAGTCAAGAATCTTTTCTGCACTTGAAGCATTGCTGAATTTGCTGTCCAATAGGTGTACTCTTTCTTTTACTTGAATTTCGGAAAAAGGTTTTTCCCAAAGGTTGAAGATACTTTCAGCTAATTCAAAAGGATTATTAGCTACATGACATAATGCTTCAACTCCGGTATTTTCAACCATTTGTTTATTAACAACGGTATGTCTGCCAATAAATAATGAATTGAGTAACTTGAGCTTAATTCCGGTAGCTTGGAATGTTACCAGCACATTTACTTGTGCATCGCGAATATGCTCCATGATTTCTTCATTGCTAAGATTATCTTTGAGTGTTACATAAGATAATTTTTTAACAGCTCTTCTCAATTCTGCAGAAGGATTACTGCCTGCAATAATTACCGGAAGGTTGATTAACCTAAAGACTTCTTTTACAAGGAATAAAGCTGCATGATTATTCTCTGGTACTCCTAAGTTTCCATGATAAAATATGTAATTTCCTGTGCCCGGCTTAATATCTACATAGTCATTAGGATGAAATGCTGATACCCAACGAGCGTTAATGCCCTTACTTTTTAAATATGTCGTATCGGGTTGTGAAATTGCAAGAACGTAATTTGCATGGATTAGATTTGACTCATAATTTTTTAACCTCATAGCTTCTTTTTGAAAAAATATTCTTTTGAAAATATTCTTTTCGACTTGAGCTAGATTGTTATAGTATTCGTGTTCAATATTATGGTTACGTACTATCTTCAATCGGTGTTTTAAGTCAGGATGATTTAAATAAAACGTAGTGTGAATTCCTTCAAATATGATTGGGTAGTTATCTTGAAGGAGATTAGTTAAGAGTTCTGGACATTCTCTGGATGAAACAATATAGGGCAGGGTGCCTTTTAGTGGATTTAACAAGCGTTTGCGTGGGTAATAATATACTTTATGACAATATTTATTGAGTTCAGCTTGTGCAGATCGTCCATATTGAAAACAATGTAGTATTATATTGATATTGCAATCTGCCAAAGCCCTTATTTTATGAAATACATCCATTACTCCACCGTAATCGGCAGGAAAAGGTACATCAAAACTAATGATGTGTAGGTAGTTGTCTTTATATTCTAGCATAGAGTGTGATTAATTGTTTTTTTTCATTTTCCCAGTTCCAAATTTGAGCAGCTCGTTGGCAATTGCGCTTTAGTTGCATATAGTATTGATTGTTTGCAATGGCTAAACGTGTTTTGGCTACTAAGTCTTCAGGTCGAGAATCTGTAAGGATGCCTACTTCTTGAATTTGGTTTAAATTTTCGTATTCTGGAAACTTGTTGAGTAGTGAAGGTAGCAGCGCATGTACATAGTCAAAAAATTTATTGTTGAGAGAATAGAAATAACTTAGCCCAACGTTTTCAGATACATTCAATCCTAAAAAGGCTCTTTTTGAATAACCTCTCAGTTCTTCTGGTGTCATATACCCTAAGAATTTAACTTTGTTTTCTAAGTTATTTTCTTTTACCAATTTTTTCAGAATATCACTCAAATCACCTTCTCCAACTATATGAAATTCAATATCTAATTGTTGCATGGCAAGTATCATGTTTTCAATACCTCGCGCTTTGTTTAAGGCTCCTTGATAAAGAATAAATTTTTTTTCAGGAATAGATAGTTCTGCATGAAGTATGCTTTCATCTAACTTTGGTGTATTTCTTATAACATAAAATTTACATTTCAGTCTGGTAGTAAAGTTTTCAGCCAACTTTTCCCCCACGGTATAACATAAATCTGCTTGTGGAACGAATGTTTTTTCAATCCAAGACCAAACCCTCTGCACACCTTTTCTGTCAACTACTTCTGGTACTTGTGTGAAATATTCATGTGCATCAAAAACAAGTTTTTTTCGTTTAAGTTTTGCAATGATTGCACAAGGACTTATGGTATCTAAATCAACGGAAGAAACAATATCAAACTTAGAAAAGAGTAAGTATATCAACAATCTTACATTGTATTCAAGATAAAACAAGAACCCTTTATTTATGTAACAGCGCAGCCTTTTTTGCAAATAATTCCTTTCTTGTAGTTTTTGAGAAGAAGGTAATTTTCGTCCTACTAACACAACTTGATACCCTTCCTCTGCCAAAGCACTACAAATCTTTTGCATCCTTTGGTCAAAACTGAGATCGTTTGTTACCGTAAATATTATTTTCCTCTTTTTTTCCATTCAAATAATCCGGTTTTGTCTCTCGTAATCCAATTGTTATTAAGCATCCATTCAAATGCTTCAAGGAACTTTCTTTTTTCTGATGTCTTTAAGCCGAGTACAAGACTTTTAAGGTCTTGTTTTTGTTTTGTTAATTTATCTTGAATCAGATTCATGTAAATCTCGAACTCTTTCTCGGATAAAGGTTCTATATTGTTTTCAATACAAACATTGCATTTGCCGCAAGTGTATTTTGATTTTTCTCCAAAATACAAGGCAAGAAACCGATTGTTGCAAATTTTCTCATTTTGTACATAGGTGCGAATACTCTCAAATCTTTCTATAGCCTTCTTATGCAAGAGATTGACTAACGTTCTGTTAGGGTTTATTTTGTCATATCGGGATTCAGTGAGAATGAGTTGAGGTGTGGAAGTTTTTGGAATATAATCGATGTAACCCTCTTTGTGGAGGGCTAAGAGCATTTTTTTTACATTTGCTTCCTGTGTGTTAATCAACAATGCAATTTTCAACTCATCTATTTGAGTATAAAAGTCAAAGTATCCACCGCGTGTGCGTAGTATTGCTAAGAAAAGGAGATTGTAATTTTCATTTTGGACTTGTAGTTGATATAATTCTTGAGGAGTTACAAGGATTTTGAGTGTGCTGATTACAATGCCTGTTTCATTGATTTGAAGATACCCTAATTTTTGTAACAGACTAATGGCAAAGTATGAATTACGTAAGGGGAGTTTGTATTCATTGCAAAATTGACTAAGGGTAAAATCATGACTAATTCCTTGTCCGCTTCCTTCCATAATTTTGAGAAAATTGCAGATTTTCTGGTATATTGAGTTAAGAGATGTGTTATCAGGGAATTGTTCGTTGATTCTTGTACGTTCATTTTCAAAATCAATATCCATGTAACACAAGATACAGTAAGCCTTTTGACCATCTCTACCTGCTCTGCCTGCTTCTTGATAATATGATTCTAAACAGTCGGGAGGTTCGTAGTGTACAACAAAACGTACATCCGGTTTGTCAATACCCATTCCAAAAGCATTAGTGCAAACTATAACTCTTGTTTTGTTTGAAATCCAGTTGCTTTGTTTTTGATTTCGTTCTTCTGTTGTAAGTCCGGCATGATAGAAATCACTTTGAATCCCATTTTGACTTAGATACTTTGAAATTTCCTCTGTTCCTCTTCTGTTCCTGCTGTATATGATGCCTGTACCTTGTACCTTTTTGCAGATTTCCAGTATCTTAAGATTCTTATTCTCAACTTTTCTGGTTATATAAATAAGATTCTCTCGGATAAAACTATTTTGAAAAACTTTAGCTGTTGGTCTAAATTTCAAAGACTTCATAATGTCTTTGACAACTTCTTTAGTAGCACTTGCAGTCAAAGCAAGCATAGGTACATTGGGAAACAATTCCCTAATTTCGGCAATTTGTAAATATTCCTGTCTAAAATCATAACCCCATTGACTGATACAGTGGGCTTCATCAACGGCAATTAAACCTAATTCCATATTTTGAAGCCAGCCTCTGAAATCCTTGGAGGCCAACCGTTCCGGTGATAAATATAAAAACGATAATTGATTATTAACTGCTTGGTCTAAAATGGTGTTTTGTTCTTTTGCAGATTGTCCGCTAAAGAGTGCATGTGCTGTGATGCCTTTAGACACAAGATGCCCAACTTGGTCTCGCATTAAAGCTATTAAAGGAGAAATAACGAGGCAGAGTTTTCCGGAAAGTAATCCCGGCACTTGGAAACAAATTGACTTGCCTCCACCAGTTGGTAGAAGAGCTAAGGTGTCGTTTCCTGCTAATACAGAGCAGATGATATCTTCTTGTTGAGGTCTAAATGAATTATAGCCCCAATAGTGTTGAAGTGTTTCTAGAAGTTTTTCTTTTGAATTCAATCTCTCTGCTTTGTTCTATCTCTGAAATGTCAAAAATAGAAGTTGCAGAAATCTCATTTAGAAATATTAATCCTCATCATCATCCTCATCGTCCTCAGAAGCAGAATCATAATTGTCTTCTTCATCATCTTCCTCTAATTCATCTTCAGGTATGATGTCTTTAGGAACAATATTTTTTGCTAAGGTTGAACTAACATCTTTGTCCTCATCATCGTCCTCATCCTCATCATCATAGTCTTCAAGCATTTCTTTTAGTTGTTTGCTAACCTTGACGAGGTAAATTGCAGAGTTGGTTTCGACTCTTACAGCATAAATTAATTCTCCTTTTGCATTTGGAAATTTAATTACATCATGTTCAAATCCATCAGGGTATTTTTCTTCCATTAAAGCCAAAATATCCTTAGGAAGAGAACTGTATTCAATAATTATGCGCTTCTTCTCCATTTCTGATGTTGCTTTCAGCGTTCAAATAACTAATCTAAAATATTACAAAAATTAGAGCTTAAAAGGTTATGGACGAAATAACATTTTTTTGCGACTAATGCGCTTCTACTAACCAGCTATTACCTTCTTTCCTAATGAATTTTACCTCACTATCTTTTTCAATTAGTCCATAAATTGAATGTACAGGAACTATTTTATTTTGACAAATTACTTTGCCTTGGGGTTTGATGTCGGTAAATGCTATTCCTATATCTCCAATTGAAATGTAAGCGTCTTCTGTGTTTTCTATTTGTTTTGATTCTGTTAATGTTGATTCTAAACTCATTTTTTTCAATAATATAGAATTATGGAATGAGACACCGGAATATATTATAATGCTGATAAAGACTGCAAGCGCAATGCTGACAATTAAGAGAGCATTGCTGATTTGAGCAGGGTTTTGAATACTAAAGTCGAATCCATTGTTTGACACTAAACCAAGCACTAATGAAGAAAGTATTGCGATAATGCCGGTAATCCCGGTTACACCAAATCCTGGGATAGCAAAGATTTCTATCAAAAGCAGAATAACACCAACTATAAAAAGCAGGATTTCCCAATTTGCAGCTAATCCGTCAATATAATTTGGCGCAAAGTACAGCACTGCTGATACTGCTGATACAACAATTGGAAAACCAATTCCGGGTGTGCGTAGTTCATAATAAATTCCTCCAATAATTAATAGAACTAGAACACTGCTAACTGCAGGATTTTTAAGAAATCCGAATATAATATCAATGACATTCTTTTCTACTTTAATTATTTCGTAATGTTGGATACCTTCAGCATTGATTACTTCTTCGATATTGTTTTTAATGCCTTCACAAAAACCATATTTAATAGCCTCAGCGGATGTAAATGTTATTACCTTTCCCTTTGCTGTAATACCTTCAATCTCAATATCCTGATCAACCATTGCTTCAGCAATATCCGGGTTGCGTATCCAGATTGAATCACCTGCTGAGTTTATGGTCCTGCCATGAGCTTCTGCGGTGGAGCGCATGATACTTCTCATATAACTTTGATATTTGTCGGGAGCAGCATTTCCATCTTCTGTAACCACTGTTGCAGCACCAATACTAGCACCTTGAGACATATAGATGTGTTTACAAGCGATTGAGATTAATGCACCCGCAGATGCAGCATTAGGATTAATAAATACAACAACCGGAATCTTTGATTTTAGAATGGCGTATCGAATCGAGTCTGCATCGTTGACTAAGCCGCCATAAGTATCCATATTAATGACAATTAAATCTGCATTTGCTTCTCTGGCAATGCTTAAAGCTTTGCTGACAAGCCGGGTTGCAGTAGGAGCTATCTCTTCTCTTATGTCAAAAACTACAACGGTGGACTTTGTTGAGTCAGATGCGTATATGTTTAAAAATGGTAGAAATGGGAGTAAGACAATCAAAAACAATCTCTTGCTCAAGCGTAGTAACATAATTACAAAGATAGTAGTTTGTGAAATTAATATGGTTACTTATTCATCTTGTCAGTGAGTTTTTTTACCACTTTTAAACCGGGGAAAAACTCTCTGAATATGACTCTGAATATCGTGTAAACCGGAATGGCAGCAATCATGCCTAATATTCCAAATAAAGTTCCGGCAATCAATACGACAATAAAAATTTCGAGGGGATGTGCATTAACACTTTTAGAGAAAATAAGCGGTTGAAAAACAATATTGTCCAACAGCTGGACAGCCATGTACACTGCAAATATTTTTATAGCGAAAATGCCAATGTTCACATTGCTTGCTATTGCCAACTCTGAAGTAATTCCAATCAATACTCCAATAACAATGCTGATTAAAGGTCCAATATATGGAATAATATTAAGCAGCCCTGTAATCAATCCTAACACCAATGCATTCTCTACACCAATCATGGCAAGCCCTGCCCAAACAACTATAGAGATTAGAGTAATTTGAATGAGAAGTCCTAAAAAATATCGGGATAACATCTCTTTGCTATTTTGGATTGTGTTCTTCACTTTATCCATGTATTTTTCGGGAGTTAATGAAAGTATTATTTGATTGAACAAGCCTGCATCTTTTAGTAGAAAAAATGTAATGAAGAAAGCAGCAAATATGGCAATTAGTATTCCTGTAGAAATACTTAGTGCTGTTCCAAAGTAACCACTGATGTCTTTTGCAGAAAATACGCTTAATATTTTGTTGAAAATGGATTGCCAATCCTCTTTCGAGGGCCATAGATTGAGCTGTTCTAACCGTATAATTATTCCGGACATCCTTGTTTCTATTGTGTTATACACTGCGTTATAATCTATGCTTGTTAAGAATTTAATTTGTTTGCTTATCAAAGGAACAAACAACAAAATAAAGCCAAAAATCAATAATGCAAAAATCAGCAAGGTGAATATTGCTGCCATTGAGCGAGGTATTTTAATTTTTCCAACACCTTTTTCAGAGAGTATGTGTACCAACGGTCCTCCAAGAAATGACAGTATAATGGAAATAGTAAAATATAGAATGACATTACTCAAATAGGTAAAGCACAGATAAATTATTAATGCAATGCCTATCCAAACCAGCCAATGTGTTAATTTGCCTTCCATAACTGTGAAAATGTAAATGCAAACATAGTGAAGTTCTGAGTCGATACACACTTTGTTGCTTCATAAGTATCTTAAATATATACCACTCAAGAATCCAAAAATGTCTTTATGAAGAGTTGGAATACTTGGGTCTAAAACTATATTTTTGCACTCCAATGCAAAACAAAGAGAATACGTATTTTGCCCATGAAACAGCTGTTGTTGATGAAGGGTGTGAGATTGGAGAAGGTACCAAAATTTGGCATTTTACTCATATTATGAGTAATTGCAAAATAGGCAAGAATTGTAATTTTGGACAAAATGTTGTTGTGTCACCTGAGGTTGTGTTGGGTAACAATGTAAAAGTGCAAAACAATGTTTCAATATATACCGGAGTTACTTGTGATGATGATGTTTTTCTCGGACCTTCAATGGTTTTTACTAATGTGATAAATCCACGTAGTGCTGTCAATAGAAGAAACCAATATGCCAAAACACATGTTGGACAAGGTGCAAGTATAGGAGCCAATGCAACGATTGTGTGTGGTAATGATATTGGGAAGTTTGCATTTATTGGAGCCGGTGCTGTTGTTACTAAAGATGTACCTGATTTTGCACTGCTTATTGGAAACCCAGCGCGTCAAACTGGGTGGATGAGTGAATTCGGTCATAAATTAGTCTTTGATAAGAATGGCTTCGCCACTTGTCCTGAAAGCGGTCAAGAATATAAGTTAAGTAATAACAAAGTTGTCCGTATTAAATAATGGCTAAAGATATTTTAGTTACCGGAGGATTAGGATTTATAGGATCACATACAGTTGTAGAACTGTTTGCCAAAGGGTATAATCCTATTGTAGTTGATAATCTGAGCAATAGTTCTGTCAATGTGTTGAAAGGCATAGAAAGTATTTGCAAAAAGTCCCCAATATTTTATTCTATTGATGTGAATGACAAAAGCGCATTGGATATGATTTTTCAGCAACATTCTATTGATATGGTGGTGCATTTTGCAGCCTATAAAGCGGTTGGTGAAAGTGTGCAAAAACCGCTTTTGTATTACAGAAATAATGTTGGTGGCTTACTAACTTTGATGGAAGTAATGCAAAAGAATCATTGTTCAAAAATTGTGTTTTCGTCATCTTGCACAGTCTATGGACAGCCGGAGCATTTGCCGGTTGCAGAGAATGCGCCTGTCGCCATTCCGACTTCTCCGTATGGCAATACAAAGAAAATATGTGAAGAAATTTTACGTGATTCAATCAGCGAATTTCAAACCGTATCGCTTAGATATTTTAATCCGATTGGTGCTCACCCTTCGGCTGAGATAGGAGAGTTGCCTTTAGGTGTGCCGAACAACCTGGTGCCATTTATTACCCAAACCGCAATTGGAATTAGAAAAGAACTCTCCATTTTCGGAGATGATTATAATACCCCTGACGGAACTTGTATTCGTGACTATCTGCATGTGTGTGATTTAGCTGATGCACATATACTTGCATTAGAACGATTACTCAATCCGGCATTTGGTAGTAATGAAGGAAATTTTGAAGTTTATAATCTTGGTACAGGAACAGGTTATTCTGTAAAAGAAATGGTTGAAACTTTCCAACAGGTAAGTGGCGTCAAGCTGAATCATGTATATGCAAAACGAAGAGAAGGTGATGTCGAACAAGTATGGGCAAACCCTTCAAAAGCATCTCAAGTGCTGCATTGGCAGGCAAAAAGAGACTTGACAGAGATGCTTGATTCTGCTTGGAAGTGGCAGCTAAAACTCAGCCGACAATAATTTAGAAGAATACTAAGTTGAGTGTTCCTAACACTATCAGTACTTTAAACACAAAGTTGAGTATATAAAAATCTCCTTGTCTGAGTTTGAGCAATCCAAACAAAACACCTAATAAAGTAATATTAGAGAAGAATATATAATACAGCCAATGCGCAGGATAGAATTGGAAATAAAGAAATACTGAGTAAACGAGTTGAATCAATATAGAAATACTAATCACAATGCGTGTTCTGCGGTCGCCCAAAATACCCGCAATACTGTTGCGCTGCAATAAAATATCACCTTTTACTTCTTCTTTCCCTTTGATAATTGCTTTGGTGAAAAGTAGCATTGTGAAATAGACCCCAAATGCAATCACTTCCCAATAAATTTTGCCATAGTGCATTCCCACACTAAAGAAGCATGACACTGTCAGCAATGATGAAGCAATCTCTTTAATGAGTGGATATTTCTTCAACTTGTGAGAATAGAACCAGAGCGAAAATGCCAAAACAAAGAAATATAAGAAGATTTCGAATGATGCAATGAGTGCTAATCCCAGTGCAATGAGATTAAGCCAGACATACAGTCGTATTCTGAAGTCTTTAGATAAATACTCTTGAAAGATTGTGATATGAGGTCTTACTATTAAATCATGTTTGAAATCATAAAAGTCATTGATGAGGAATCCACCGGCAATTATTAATAAGGTGCAGAGAACTATCAGATGGAGTCTCAGGTCAAATAAAATGACAAGTAACCCCTCAGGAAATGAATTGAAAATACAAATTGCAGATAGATACTGTGCAAATGCAGTTAATAGAATATTGTACCAACGTACAGAAGACATCAGCGCAAGAACCTTAAGGTATTTAATGTTCCGGCTGTTCATATTACAAAGGAAAGGTTAAAATTTATATATGATTTGCGGGTTATATGCTTTTAGATATTGCTCAGCAGCTTTGAAATCTTTAGTAAAACCTAAAATATAACCACCGCCTCCACTGCCGCAGAGTTTGAGATAGTAAGCATTCGTCTCTATGCCTTGTTGCCAAAGCGTTTTAAACACTTCAGGAATCATAGGTTGGAAATGTTCAAAAACCAAAGTGGACAGTTCTTTTAATGAACCAAACAAAGGTTTGAAATCTTTTCTCAGAAAAGCATCTATACACAGGTCATTGTATTTTTTAAACTCAGTTTTAATCAGATTCCTAAACCCTTCCGTTTTGCATTTTTCTAAGAATAATGTAACCATACTTTGGGTTTGACCGGGAGTGCCAGAATTGATAAGGAAAATCGCACCCAACCCTTCATCATCTGCTTGTGGCAAACCAATTGGGCTGATATATTGTTCTGATTTTACCAGAACAGGAAGGTTTAAATAACAAATCAGCGGGTCAAGTCCCGAACTCTTGCCATGAAAATAGCTTTCCATTTGAGCAAGACCAGTTTTTAACTCTAAAATTGATTGACTATTTAAATCTTGTACTGTGATTCTATGTTGTGCATATTTATCATATACAGACGCACACAAAGCACCCGAACTGCCAATGCCAAAACCTTTTGGAATACTTGAATCAAAATACATCCCTTTGTTTACATCCTTTTCAAAAGCATCAATGTCAAGTGCAACAATCAATTCGTTGTTGTTTGACAGTTGTTTCAAATAAGAAACGAATTTTTTCAGATGTTGATTGGATTCACTGGATTCTTGTGTAGAACCCTCTTTCTGGATTTTTAATGAGCCTCCAAAGTGATTGAAAGGAATAGAAAGACCCATAGAGTTTTCTATGATTCCATATTCTCCAAAAAGAAGAATTTTAGCTGTGAATAATGCTTTTTTACGCTTTCCCAAGGTAGAGACTCTTTAGTTTTGCGCCTGCAAATATAGTGATTTGTATGAAGATGCTGTGGACTTTAACTTATTAGTTTATAAACGTTGAGGTCCTTTACCTAAACCACTGTGTATGCAAGAGTTTTCAGCGCAGTATCGAAGCAATTGGTTTTCTATAAACAACTGAACATTGTGCTTGTCTTTTTCGAAATACAATACGTGAACATTCGCTCCTGCGTCCATAGTAAAAAAGACAGGAAGATTGCTCTTAGCTCTGAATGTTCTAATTTCATTTAATACAGTCAGTGTGTTTGGGTGAATAAGAAAATACCCGTGAGGAGAGGTAAGCATCATGGCATGTAGGGTAAGTGCTTCTTGTTCGGCAATTTGTCCAAAAGAGTGAATATTATTCTCCTGCAATGAATGTAGCAATGTTAATGTATGCGCTTTCCCTTGCTCAAACCTGCGACTTGCATACCAATGTTCATTGAGCATGTCATGTCCCTTGCTGCTTGACACACTTTTTTCTGTATTTTCAATGAGCAATACACTGTCCATAATATGCATGAAGTCAGGGTGAATGTTTGTTAACGGAATAGCATATTCATCACTGCTTCCGTTGATTTCACTATGATAGCCCCATTCACTGAACCCTCTATAAATTGACCTGCAGGCACTTCCGGAACCTATTCTGCTATAAAATGAAGACTTTCTCATAAAATCATGCTCTGAAAGGATTTTGTTTGACAACTTGTTGTCTATTTCTATAATACACAATGCTAAAGCACTCATTGCAGATGCAGAGGATGCAATTCCGGTTCCGTAGGGAAAGTTATTTTTTGAATGAATTTCTAAATGATAAAGGTTGAGCCAAGGGAAATCATTGCTTATTGCAGACAGAAATTGTGTGATTTTAGGAATAAACTCAGGTTTTGGCTTATCATCGAAAAAGAATGTCAGGTCTATAGTCTGAGTACTTTTTTTCCTTTTGATGTAGAGTTCTGTTTGGGTAAAAATTTGATCTAAAGTAAAACTTATTGAGGGGTTTGCAGGTATTTGAAATCCCTTTTTACCCCAGTATTTGACTATGGCAATGTTGGAAGGGCTTTGCCATGCACTTTTCATTATTTCCATTCGTAATCAATCATTTTGCTATAATCCATAATGGTTTGATAACCTTTTTCTAAAAAATATTTCTCTGTGTATTCGGATGTGCTGTTTGAACAAGCGAGAATAAAGTCACCACCCCATGCCCCTAGTGATTTGATAACACCATCAAAGTCAGGAAAAAGTTCATCTTTGATACATTTCTTCTTTAACACTTCTGACATTATCAACTCATGTCGTCCCAATAGTTGCCTAAACTCCTCGTAGTCTGTAACTGTTGTAATCCTTTCACTGATATTGCTTATTTCTTCAATGAAATTACGGTTTTCATTTTCTTTCCATTTGCTCTTAAATCGGCTCACTTCGACATTGCTGTCTTGTTTGTGATTGAGGTAAATCAATCGACATTGATTTGCAAATTTCTTCCAAGATAACTCTACGGGTTCTGCCCAATGATACATTTCTTCTTCTATAAAATATAGGATAGGTTTACCCATAAGACTGGTAGCAATGTCGTATCCGCTCCCTTGGTTAAGAGTGGATTGAAAAACAAGTTCGAAGGGTTGTAAGTCGGTTAGCATAGCCAAGTTCACAATCAATGAAGAACTGCTGCCCAATCCCCAACCGGGGTCAAAATCCATAAAGGTTTTAAAATTGTATGTTCCTTGCTCTGCAAAGAAATCAGGTTTTGAATTGTTTATTGTGATGAGCAGGCTTCTGATAAATTCAGTTCTTTCACTCCCTTTCTGTTCTGAAGGTTCAAAGTTTTGGTCTATAATGAATTGATTTGAGTACCAAATCAATTCACCTGGTGTCATGGATACCCAATTCACAATTCTTGTTTTGCGTCTTCTGTCGTGGGTGAAATGAAGCTGCTGCCCTAAAACTGTAGGAACTGCCAAAGCTTTTGCTCCACTGATTACTAAATATTCACCGGTAATCATTAACTTGCCCGGACTCCAGAATTTTTCCAACTTGTTTTTTTATTGTGTTGGGCAAAGGTAGTTTTTTAAGAATCGAAATTTGTATTTATTAGGGTTAGATTTAAAGTTTTTTGTTTAGCCAATGCCGCCAATTCATTCTGTTGTTTCTTGTAAAGAAGCAATTGCCTTGTAGAGTTGGATATGGGAACATAACTCAAGTTTTAACCTAAGATGATTGAATACACAGGGTATAGCACGTGAAAATAAACATAGATTTATCAAAGTTTGCAATATTGTGGTGTTTCTGAAATACTTGAGTCTTCATAAATATCTTTTAAAGTACACCCTTAATTCTCTAAATAAAGTCAATGATTTGATTGCTATTTCGATATTACATACCTCTGTATTGGCTCACATGTAAATTAGAACAGTTTGTATAAAGAGGCAATTTGTGTTGCTAATACTATGGATGTAAATTCTATTTTTTCTGAGCTTGGGTAATTTCTCTTCTTGGTCCAATTCCAGGTGGGTTGAATAATGCCATACCCAACGCTTTCATATTGCGCTTAAACTGACCATTGGCGCAATAGGTGATAAAAATACCGCCTGTTTTTAGTAGCCACACACATTTTTCCAATACAGCATAATCCCACATTTCCGGCTGCTTTCGAGGTGCAAATGCATCATAATAAATTAAGTCATAAGTAGATTGCATTCCGTTAAATTCTTGAATGGTTGTTTTCCAACGAGTGAACATGAAGTTTTTTCCAATAGCCTGAGACAGATCAGCCTGTTGTGTGTGCATGTTTGTTAATATTTGCAACAAGTCTTTTTGTTTGGAGATATATCCCATGTCCAAATCCTGTATCATAGAAGGTGAAATAGGAAATGGTTCTAAACTTTCATATACGACCTTCTGTTGTTGTTTTTGAGCTTCTTCAAAGGTGAGAATTGCATTCATTCCTGTTCCAAACCCGACTTCTAAAATTTTGATTGTTTCACCATGATTTATACAGTTAAATCCGTGGTTTATATATACATGAATACTTTCGGTTAGAGCGCCTGTTGCACTATGATACGTTTCGTCTAATGTTGGGAGATAGAGTGTATGACTTCCGTCTTCTGTTTTTTGTAAAATTGGTTGTTCAGGATTAAAGTTCGACATGGCTAAAATCGATATCTCTCATACATTTAAAATGACCCCTTGGGCAATGATCGAAACCCAGTTTGCTGCATGGACGACAAGAGAGGTTTTTAACCTCAAGTATCACACTATGTTTGGCGGACTCACTGTCATTTGCAAAAAATGGATACATGCCAAATTCAGGGATAGTATTGCCCCATATAGAGATGGTTGGTTTGTCAAAAGCTGCACCTATATGCATTAACCCTGTGTCGTGGGTAATGAGTTTGAAACAGTGTTTGACCATAATAGCACTTTGAATCAATGTAAGTTTACCGCATAGATTATAAACCTTCTTGTTTTGTAATAGTGTGGTAAGTAATTCGCCTTGTGCCGAATCTTCTTTTCCACCTAATAAAATAAGTGGATAGGTAGATTTGAAGAGTAATTGTGCAAGCTTTTCTACGGGCATTCTCTTTGTAAAATAAGAGCCTCCAATGGCAACTGCATGATAAGGTTGAGCCGAGATTTCTTGTAATTCTATTGGCAATGTTTCGTTGCCTTCAAAAAAATCTAATCCCTTATTGTCATAAGTAACTCCCAATGATTTAACGGTTTCCATATACCTGTCAACGATATGAAGATTCGGCATGTACTTCTTGTTTTTGGTGCGAACCGTGAGCCACTTCTGAAAATTTAGTTTGTGAAAGCTCTTTGATTTTGTTTGCAACATGGCTTTCATTCTGCATGTACGAAGGTTGTGATGTAAATCCACCACAAAATCAAATCGCTCCTTTTTAATTGTTTTGACAAAAGCACTAAAATCAGACTCTAATAAATGAAGTTGGTCAATATATGGATTGTATGAAACTAAGGATTTGTATTGTGCTTTGGTTGCAAAATGTAATTCAACGTCTTGAATTTGTGATTTAATACAGCGTAGTACAGGAGTTGTAAGAACGATGTCTCCGATTGAGCTAAATCTTACTACGAGTATTTTCATTGATTGCAAAGTTAAGGAGCTTTCTAACCCAAGCATTTAGAAAACGGAAAATAATATAACTTTATCAAGGTCAATGTTCAGTAGCGTCATTGTTTGATTCTTCTGAGGCAATGGATTCTGCCTCTTCGCGAAGTGCATATATTTTTTTAGGTGGAGGGATGAAAAAATCACGTTTATTGTGTTTAAATCTTATCCAAATTGCTATAAAGATTGGTTGGATGTCAAAGAAATGCAGATTGCGAGATCTCAAAGCTACATAGAGGGATAAAATAAAACTCACAATAAAATTAAAGAAGCCAATTAGCCCTATGCCAACAATGGCTATAATGATTTGCCACATTGAGATATCAAATTGCAGCCCCATTAATGCAAGTCCGAAGTTGCCTGCAGCAAAGGTGATATGCCTGATTCCAAGGTCTAAACCAAAAAACATTCCAACAGCTCCTATTGATCCAAGCATCACGCCAAACCAAAAATTACCTGATAGCCCTCCTATATGTTTGTCATAAATTTCAGCTACCTTATTCAAAGTCCTATCCGGAAAAAACCTTCTTAACATTGGATGTTTTTTTATTCTGAATGATATTCTGTCATGGATATTGCGATTAATATAGTACCCTGAAATTAAACCGCTCAAAAATAAGAAGACCCCTGTGAGCATGGCATGAGGGATTGCTTTTGATTGCAAGAAGTTTACTTCTTTCAGCATTTTCTGACTGTGTTCAACAGTGAGGAAGTCAGCGCCAAAGAGGTATTTCCACACTAAAAATAAAAGTATTGCCACAGGAAACGCTAAAAACACATTGCCGATAAAGGCGACAAACTGAGAGCGGAAAAGCCTTGCAAACAGCTCGGCAAAGTCGCTATAGCTAACCTCCGACTTTCTATCCGATTTAATTGCTTTGGCTAAAGTAGCCGCAGTCATAGCGGGTTGTTTGGTTGCAAGGGTAAAGTTGAAAAGATAAATCGCTATAAAACCCATAGCGTAGTTCATACTGTATAAAAATGCTTGGCCAAACGGACTTGTATCAATATTGGAAAGCTGTGATTTGAAAATACATAAGAATCCAACCACTATTCCACCTCCGGCAGCAGAATAAAACATTTTCTTGTATTCATCCCTGGTATTTGTAATATAATGTTCACCTGTTTTGCCTGAATGTTGTGTAATTTGATAGGCTATTAAGTTTGATGAGGTTCGCCAAAATTCTCGAATATTATTCTTTTTTGCATTGAGGTAAATGAGCTTATTGAGAAAAGAAATAGTCTTTTTTTCTGTGTCTTGGTTGTTATCAATAAGAATGTCAAGTAACAATTCCAATCTGTCAAGTTGTTGTTGTAATCTAACAAACTTTATTGTGGTAAAGAAACTGATTCCATATCTGTCTTTGTTATCCAGCGCACGTTTGAGATAGTCTTGACATTGTTTGATTAGAATTCGGACTTGTTTCACATTAATGTCTTCATGGCTTCGTTGAACGTCTTCACTCTTGAATGAGTTTAACATGACTGACACTTCGGTTTGAAGAGTAATAAAAGGGCTGTCGAATCCAGCGTATTCAGGAAGCATGCGCAATAAGGAGTAATCCATAGCTGTGCCTGATATCCTAAGTGCCAGAATATCTATGGAAAACATGAGCTCATTGACAGTAAAACTATCGTTCTTTTGTTTTGTGATGGGAGTGAGATCTAACAATTCAAAGAATACTTTCCAACTTTTTTCATCAATAGCAGAAAACCATTTATAGTCTTTGCGATGGTAGAAAATATTAGTCAGCAAGAAATCCATACTGTTTTCAGGCGGTTGTATCGGTAGGATTTTGTGATAAAATCGTTTAGATACTTCTCTCCAGAAACCACCGGCAGACACAATGCCCAAATCGGCTATGAGTGAACTGAACTTTCTGTTTTTAAGTAATCTGTGTATATAGGATCGGAAACCAAAAAGCAGGTATTCATCTTTCTCTAAGATAAACAGTAAATCGTGAAAACGTCCGACTGCATATTCTGTATTGCGTGAATCAATTGGACGTAATCGCTGTACTACTTGGATAAGGTAGTCCGGGTTTGCATCTTTGCTTTTTGCAATCCTTACGAGAATGTCGTACATTGAACTTGTATGCATTTTTAGAGTCCTGCTTTTTCAAAAAACCAAGGTTTTGGAGTGAATTTTTTCTTTTTTAACCCAAATTTCTTAATGGCATGATCATTAATAAACTGAAGAGCTTCTTCAATATTATCTGTTATTAATAAAGAGGGTATTTCACTCCAGTGTGCAGTACCGGCTTTGTCAAAGTCATTGAGCTGTTTGATGGTTCCTTCCCAGAATTCTTTACCCATAAGCACAATCGGGAAACCTTCTATTTTTTGTGTTTGAACCAAGGTCATAGCCTCGTACATCTCGTCACCGGTTCCTATACCTCCGGGGAGAATAATAAAGCCAAAAGAGTATTTAAACATGAGCACTTTCCTTACAAAAAAGTACTTAAAATCAACTTTGATATTTGCATAAGGATTTGGTTCTTGTTCAAACGGTAGCATGATGTTGCATCCAATGGCTTTGCCACCGGCTTCAGCAGCACCTTTGCAAGCAGCTTCCATAATTCCAGGACCTCCGCCCGTCATGACTGCAAATCCCATTTTTACTAATCTCCTGCCTATTTCTTCTCCCAATTTATAGCTTGGGTGCTCCGGTTTGAAACGTGCAGAACCAAATACGGCAACAGAGGGTCCTGCAAAGTGCAAGGTTCTGTAACCTCTAATAAATTCTTTAAAAACGCGAAAGGTAAAACTTAGTTCGTACCATCTGCTTCTGGGTCCTTCTAAATATAGTTGTTCGTATTTTTTCTTTTCTGACATAGCGACTTCTTCGTTCAGTGTGTGTGATACACTAATTTACAATATAAAATTTAATTTTATCATGTTGATTGATTGTCCTCCTCTTTTGTTTTTGTACGGATATCAATGATGCGGGTCTTAGTAAATCTATTTCTAACACAAATAAAAAGTGCGATTTGAGCGGATATAATAATGAAAACAAGTGAAATTTGTGCATAGACTCCTTTGTTAAAGGGGAGGAATATAATAATAGCATTTATAATAGCTTGTATGGATGCATATATCAATGCAACTTTAACATGGACATATTTGCCAATGTGGACTAATTTCTTAAATAGAAAATCGCGGTGTGGAATGAAAATGTTCTCTTTCAAAATTAGCTTGTAAATTACAGTAAGACCGGAGTCAATTCCTAAAACTGAAATTAATAGAAGATAAGAAATGTTGCCTGTTTTTGAGACAAGCATATAGATTAAATATGTGGTAATAAAAGCAATGCCAACACTGCCGGCATCCCCCATAAATGTTTTTGCATGATAACGAAAGTTGAAGAATAGGAAAACTGCAAGGGAAGCAATTAACGAATAAATAAGTATTGGATCTGCAAACCGGATTAAATGTCCTTCTGCATCTGTTAAAGTTGCATTCAGATATGCTAAACTGAGTAATACAACCATCATACATGAGCCAAGCAAACCGTTAATGCCGTCCATGAAATTAAATCCATTGATGATGAAAGTGCCAAAGATGGTTGCTCCAACCCAGATAGGAAGTTTCTCTGAAAAACTACCATTACTTTCTGAAATTGGAATAACCGATACTATTAAAGCCATTGCAATCAATTGAACAATAAATCTATATGAGTTTTTTAGAAAAATTAAATCATCAACAAAACTCACTGTTACTAATAAAACCAACCCAATCCAAAAGAAATAATGGACATGCATCTCAACAAAAATAGAAGTGATGAACAAACTGACTGTAAACACAATGCCGCTACCGGTGATTGTTCTCTTTGTGTGTGAACTGCGTCCTATAGGGCTGTCATAAATATTGAAATGATTAGCAAGTAAAAAATAGAGAGGGAACAGTATTACTGAAGGTGTAATTACTGCAATCCAGTCCGTTAAACTTACGTAATTATCGAGCATTTTATGAGGCGGCAAAGGTAAACATAATACCGATTTGATTTGATTCTTTTTACATTGACAATATGTTTTATTACTCTATAGTCATTGTTGAGGATATAGGACGATAAGAGCGAATTGCATCAATGAAATGATGTCTTTTTTATGCGTCTGTCGTTGCAATTTTTATTTAATCTTAAATTTCTCTATCACATTGTTTATCAGGTATTTTTGCGACCGTCTTTAACACTATATGTTCCGATCAATTGTATTTCTACTTGTTCTATGTATTCCGGCTGCTGTAGCAGGGCAATCAAAAATCAGTATCAGTGGATATGTAAAAGATTCTTCAAATGGCGAAGCCTTGATTGCTGCTTATGTTTATATAGAAGAATTAGCACAAGGAGCAGTAACAAATTCTTATGGATACTATGCTGTCAATGTGCCTCAAGGACGTTATACTTTAAGGTTTTCTTACATTGGATATAACGATAAAGTTATCGTAAAGTCATTTAATCAAAATACTACTATTCAGGTTGAATTAGTATCAGTATCAAAAATATTAGATGGTGCGGAGGTGCGTGCGAAAAGGAAATCCGAGAGTGTCAAGTCAACAGAGATGAGCGCTGTTAAACTGAATATGAGAACAATTAAGAAAATACCGGCTTTTTTGGGTGAGGTTGATTTGGTGCGGGTTGTGCAGATGATGCCAGGTGTAACTACTGTGGGAGAAGGAGCAACAGGCTTTAATGTTCGCGGTAGTTCGGTGGATCAGAATCTTGTTTTGTTAGATGATGCACCGGTTTTTAACTCTGCCCATTTGTTTGGGTTCTTTTCTGTTTTCAATCCCGATGCGGTAATGGATGTCAAACTCATTAAAGGAGGTATCCCCGCGGTATATGGCGGTCGTCTTGCCTCGATTTTAGATGTGAGAATGAAGGAAGGCAATGTGAAGGAGTATCATGGTACCGGAGGTGTAGGTGCGATTTTTAGCAGATTTGCACTTGAAGGACCTATTGTGAGAAACAGAGGCTCCTTTATTGTTGCAGGAAGAAGGAGTTATGTGGATGTATTAGCTAAACCTTTTATGAGGAAAGAGCTTAAGGGCAGTAGATTTTATTACTATGATTTCACTGCGAAAGGGAATTATTTTCTCAATAAAAATAATCGAATCTTTCTATCTGCTTACTTAGGTAGGGATGTTTTTTCTGCTTCAAACATTTTTGGATTTGATTGGGGAAATCAAACAATAACTTTAAGGTGGAATAAGGTATTTAACAACCGACTGTTTTCTAACCTGACTGCGTTCTATAGCAAATACGATTATAAAATAGATGTGAAAATGGATGAGAGTGGTTTTGACTGGAAATCCAATATTATTAATTATACCTTAAAGCCTGATTTTACTTATTACTTAAGACCCGAATTAGTTGTCAATTTCGGTGCGCAATCTGCTTTCTATAATTTCGTTCCCGGCACATCCCATACAAATATTGATGGTGTTGTGAGTTCACGTTCTTTGGACAATCGTTATGCATGGGAAAATGCTCTTTATACAGATGTTGAACATAAGATTAGTAAGAATTTGAATTTGCGATATGGTCTGCGTTATTCGTATTTTAATTATATAGGAAAGGGTACTGCTTATTATTATAGAGATACAACTGCTAATATTCGTAAACCGTTAGAGAAAACTGAAAAGGTATCTTGGTTTAAGTCCATTGCTGCTTATGGAAACTTAGAACCTCGCTTAGCAGCGACATATACGTTGGATTCTTTTTCTTCTATTAAGTTAAGTTATAACAGAATGGCGCAGTATCTTCAAATGATTTCTAATACTGCAGCTTCCATTCCTCTTGATGTTTGGACTCCTGCAACCAATAACATACCCGGACAGATTGCAAATCAATATGCTTTGGGCTATTTCAGAAATTTTCAGGAAGATAAATGGGAAACCTCTGTTGAAGTCTATTATAAATCTTTGCATAATCAAGTTGAATACATTGACAATGCAGACTTATTGCTCAATGAGTTTTTAGAAGCAGATCTGTTAATAGGCAAAGGGCGGGCTTATGGAGCAGAGTTCTTTGTTCGAAAACACGAAGGTAAACTTACGGGTTGGTTGAGTTATACGCTTGCACGAAGCGAAAGACTTGTTGAAGGCATTAATCGTGGCAAATGGTATCCTGCTCGTTTTGATAGGGCACACAATCTCAATTTGGTACTCATTTACGAAATTACCAAGAAAATTTCAGTGTCAGGTAACTTTGTTTATTATACCGGAACTCCCGCAACTTTTCCCACTTCTAAGTATAATTTTCAAGGTTATATCATTCCGCATATTGAAAATGATGCCCGAAATAATTATAGAATACCGGATTATCACCGTTTAGATTTATCTGTTACAATTCAAGGGAAAAAACGAAAGAAATGGGAAAGCAATTGGGTTTTTTCTGTTTATAATGTCTATGCGAGAAGGAATCCTTTTTCTATCTATTTTCAACCAAACCCAGAGGATTATATGCAAACGCAAGCGATTCGCTTTTCAGTATTAGGTAGAGCGGTACCGGCAATTACTTATAATTTTAATTTTTAGTCCATGAATATGCATAGAATCATTACGGTATTAATAATTGGATTTTTTTCTCTTACTGCTTGTGAAGATGTTGTGGAAGTGGATGTAAATAAGTCTGAAACGCAAATTTGTATTGATGCGATTATAACAAATGCCAAAGAACCTCAAGTGGTAAGGATTTCTCAAAGCATTGCTTATTTTGATAATTCAGGAGATTTTCCACCTTATGCTGTTGACTCGGTTGTGATGTCTGATAATTTAGGGAATAAGTATTATTTTGACAAAACTCAAACCGGTGTTTATACTTATCTGCCTTCACCTCTTGATTCGTTAGAGCAAAATTCTCATTTCATTTTAAAAGTATATAAGGGTCAAGCGGTCTATACAGCCCAAAGTACTTTAATGCGAAGTACATCAATTGACTCTCTTACATACCAATATAATGAGCGAATGAATGGATATATAGTAAGTTTACATGCGAGAGATGCGTATGGAGTAGGAGATTGTTATTGGCTTAGAACATACAGAAATGGTGTGTTTATGAACCATCCCGGTAAAATTAATATTGCCTATGATGCGGGATATCCTCAGATGTTTTCAGATAGCTTAGAGTTCGTTTTCCCAATTGCTATCATGCAAATTAATGATTTTGAAAAGCCTTATCAAATTGGAGAAAAAGTGAAAGTGGAAATATTGGGAATCAACGGGGATTATTATCAGTACTTGAGTATGGCTCAACAACAAATGCAAAATGGTGGAATGTTCGCTCCTCCTCCTGTGAATGTAAGGACTAACTTTACTGCTAATGCACATGCGTTGACCCCGGTAGGCTTTTTTAATGTTTGCGAAGTTCAGTCCGCTGAGATTGAAATAATCAAATAAAAACAAAGACAAGATATTTGTTTTTGTTTTTTTTGTATTTTGCTTGTGTCTAATTGTTGTACTCATACATTTGCGGATAAATTTATTGTTGAATATGTATAAAACAATACTAACCTTGGCTGCATTCTTATCTTTCAATCATTTGTATTCTCAAATTTCTTATAAAGTTAATCAAGATAACCCGTTTTTGAAGGTACACGTGGGTGTGGGCGGATTTTTTGATTATGATTTTTTAGATAAAAATTCGCGAAGCGCAACAAATGCCATTCTTCAGTTTCACCCTTCAAAAAGAATTATGTTAGGGGGCGAAGTTGTATGGGCTAATAAAAAGAATGATAAGGTGATAAAAGAATCTGCTACTGAAATTAAAGCGACAATGTTTGAATGGAACGGGCGACTTTCTTTGTTTCCAAGTGCAAAGGTCAAAAGTAAACAAGTAAAGATTGTACTCGAATCCGCAAGTTGGTCTGATTATTCTTATAACTATTCGTATGAAAATTACATTTTTGCTCCTGCAAAAACCTTGTATCAATACGGTTTCACTTTTAGCGCAGGATCTTTTACTAATAATTTTCTCGACTCAAAGAATGATTCATTGTTGCTCTTAGTTAATAAAACTAGTGGTTTAGACGAGTATTTACCCAATACCGGTACTACCTATACCGGCATGAGATTTTCAGCAGGAGTAGTATATAGTGAAACAAGAAATTTCTCAATTGATGCAAAAGATAAGCGTACGGGGAATGTTTATGGCGATAAGGTAAATAGAGGGCGCACGGAATTTATTGCTGAAATCGTTGCAATGCCAACAATTACAGTAACTAAAGACTTAGTTGCCAAAGAGACCGGAACTGAATATACACTAAAGACAATGCCGGAATTAAAGAATATCGGATATAGGATAAGATTGGAACAGTACTCAACCGGTGTGTTAGCACTTGGCTATCATATTGAATTTGGACAAAGACCGGGTATCCTATATAGATTTGGCAAGAAGGAGCAATTGCGCACCATGTATTTTAAAATTGGAATTAGTGCGTTTATCAATGGAATGAAATCTAAGATATAGCTGTATTTCAACTAATTTTGAAGGCGTAATATGAGAATTGACATACTCACTGTTTTGCCCGAACTTTTTGAAAGTCCTTTGCAACATTCTATCATGAAACGCGCACAAGAGAAAGGCGTGGTAGAAATACATGTTCACAATTTACGTGATTATGCGGTCAACAAATATGGGCAAGTTGATGATTATCCCTATGGGGGTGCTGCCGGTATGGTGTTAATGCCGGAACCGCTTTCCAAATGGATAGAACAATTGCAATCAGAAAGACAGTATGATGAAGTTGTTTTTCTCACACCGGATGGTGAACCTACACGTCAATCGCATGTCAATAAACTTTCTTTATCACAGAACTTACTGATTATTAGCGGACGTTATAAAGGTATAGATCAGCGAATTAGAGATAAATATGTAACTTTAGAACTTAGTATAGGCGATTTTGTTGTAACCGGAGGAGAGTTGCCAACGGCATTGTTGATTGACGGGATAGTTCGGTTGATTCCTTCAGTGCTTAGTAATGAAGAAAGTGCTCTTTCAGATAGCTTTCAGGATGGACTATTAGCCCCGCCTGTTTATACCAGACCTGTGGAATTCAAGGGTATGAAAGTGCCTGATGTATTACTTTCCGGCAATCATGCTGAAATTGAAAAATGGCAACTAAGTGAAGCAGAGCGATTAACCAAAGAAAAACGTCCAGATTTACTCCGTGATTAAATGGAAGAAAGCCATAGTCCTCTATGAGAAGTTAGGATCATGGGTGGAACGCTCTTTTTATCTTTGATTTTGTGTTTCTATTACTTGCGTAATTTTAATAAAGTCTTGCACAGATAAATTTTCCGGTCTTAGTTTGGCAAAGCCTGTTTGTTCAAGTGTTTCTGTTGGTAAGTTGAATTTCTTTAGGCAATTGTTCATCGTTTTTCTCCTCTGGTTAAATGCAGTTTTAACAACATCAAAAAAGAGTTTGTCTGAACAATCACCCAATGTTTCCCTGTATCTCCAACCTTTAATTACTCCTGTTTTTACTTTGGGAGGCGGATTAAATACATTTTCTGATACTGTGAAGCAATATTCCATCTGAAAATATGCTTGCACTAGCACTGAAAGAATTCCATATTCTTTTGAATGTGGTTCAGAACAAATTCTGCGTGCAACTTCTCGCTGAAACATACCTCCAAAGCCATCTACAAACTGCCTGTTCTCTAATATTTTAAAAAGGATTTGAGACGAAATATTGTAAGGAAAATTTCCTATCACAAACCAGTTTGCATCTTTCAGCATTGATGAAGCATTTTTCAAGAAATCACCTTCAATTATCCTATGATGGTATGTAGCATCAATCAAGTTTTCCTTTAGATATTCAATTGATTCAGTATCAATTTCGCTCAGATATAAGTCTTTCAATCGTGTATTCATGAGAAATTGGGTTAGCACACCTGTTCCGGGACCAATTTCCAATATTTTGCCTTCAAATTCTACCGGAATGATAGTTGCGACTTTTTCTGCAATTGATTTGTCTTTAAGAAAATGCTGACCGAACTTTTTTTTGGGTTTTACACAATTCACTTTACTTTTGGAATGAAATTTGAAGCAAAGAAATTCTAAAAACGTTAATATGAAAAAAATATTCTTATCCGCTTTCATTTTATCTGCATTTGTTTGGCAACTCAATGCCCAAACTATTGTTGATAAAGGCTACGAAGGAACCTATGCAGTAGCTAAGACTCTCAATGAGATGCCTTCGACTGTTGCAGTCTTTGGTCCTGAAATCACTTTTACTAAAACTAAGCATAATTTTGGAACTATCAAGCAAGGTGTACCGGTTAAGGTAAAATTTGTTTTTGAAAATACCGGCAATGCCAATCTTGTAATCAATAAAGCAACAGCAGGTTGCGGTTGTACCACTCCTGCCTATTCAAAAGAACCTATTGCGCCAGGCAAAAAGTCTGAAATTGAAGTTGGGTATGACGCTAAAGCTGTGGGCAGTTTTGTCAAAGATGTTACTGTGGAAACGAATGCAGGTACTGTAAAGTTAGTTATTACCGGTGTAGTAGAAGTGGAAGCCACCGACAACAACGGAGGAACTGAAATCAAAATACCAACTAAAAAATAATCTCAAACAATCTAAATTCAATTTTAATAAATAATCGTTATGAAAAAAATTATCCTATCTACAATTATGCTTTGCTTCACAGCAGTAGCTTCTTTTGCAACCGGTTACAACGAACCTCCAACTTCTGAAGATTCTGTTAAGTTTGAAACTCTGATTCATGATTTTGGTGATGTTCAGGCGAACTCGCAAGCCAGATATGAGTTCCATTTTACTAATAACTCTAACAGACCCCTTGAAATTAAAAGTGTAAGAGCAAGTTGTGGGTGTACCGCTCCTTCTTATTCAAAAGAACCTGTGGCTCCCGGTAAAGTAGGCTCTGTGGTTGCTGTTTATTCAGCACCATCTAAAGCTCAAAACTTTGTTAAAACAATTACGGTTGAGACTTCTCATGGTACGTTCAGACTTACAATTAAAGGTACTGTTATTGAAGTAGAACAACAACCGCAAACCCCTGTGAGGGTGAACTAATCAATCCGTTTCTTATATGGTTGATATGAATCTTTCAAAGAACCTTTGTAACATCTGTTCAAAGGTTCTTTTTATTTTTGTTTTAATCTGTAGCGTTAGCTCATCTGCAAGTGCCATTAATGGTGATACCTTACATTTTGACTTCCCAAGAGATACGTTAGACCTTGGTATTGTTAAAGAAGGGGAGATTGTACATTTTTCTTTTACCGTTAAAAATAACTATGAAACCATCGTGCATATCAATCAAGTCTATCCGACTTGCGGGTGTACAAAAACGGATGAAGCAATTGATGCATTCTATCTATATCCTGAAGAGAGCAAAGTGTTGAGTTTTAACTTTGATTCGAATGGCAGAGTGGGACTCAATTATAGATTAATCAGGGTGTTTACTGAGAAAGGTTTATTTGATGTCTATTTCAAAGTTTATGTAGAAAAGAAGGAGTAGGATAGGGTGATATTTATAATGACCATAGACCCGTAAGTCCTCCTGTGTGAACAAAAATTACCTTTGCGTTCTTTTTAAATGTTCCTTTCTTAACTAAATCCAAAAAACCTTTCCATGCTTTGGCTGTATAAACAGGGTCAAATAATACTCCCGTTGTACGAAACTCATCTTGAATAAAGTTAATTAACGTATTGTCAAATTTGCCAAACCCTTTGCCTGTGTAGTCAAACAAAAAATTAAGATTGGATGAAGCAAGTTTAGTTAGAGATTGATCTTTAACAGTTGCAAGAGCCCATACTGTTGAATGTGTGTTATTGTTTTTAAGGAGAGCATCGGCAATTCCTTTGGCAGAAGTTCCTGTACCGGCTGCAATTACGAAATGGTCTGCATTCATTTCAGATTCAATAATAAAATCTTCAAATCCTATTCTGCCGGGTAAGCCACCTCCACCTTCCGGTACATAAAGGAATCCTTGTTTATTCCCGAACATGCTGTTAAAACATTCGTCTTTTTTCCTGTATTGTTCACGATTTACATAATAAATTTCCATACCAAAGAGTTGGCAATGCTTTAAAACCATATTCATTGGCTGCTCTTCGCCTCTAACAATTCCGATATTCTTAAAACCAAAAATAGTAGCAGCAAATGCAGTGGCTATTAGGTGATTTGAGTATGCGCCTCCAAATGTAACCAACGTATGAGATTGCGTTCGTTGTGCTTCTGTTAGCCAACCTTTGAGTTTTCTTATTTTGTTTCCTGAAACAAACGGGTGTATGAGGTCGTCTCGCTTTATAAAAACATCAATTTGATGTTCTTCGAACAGTGCTTTTTCTATTTTCTGAAGTGGTGAAGGGAGATTAAACATGTTGTCAGAGAATCTATGAACCGAATTTAGAATCTAACATTTGTTTAATTGTGTTGTATGAAACAGCATGGTAACCTTTGGCAGCTTTTGCAAATGTTTGCTTAGCAAAATCATTCCACTTTGTGTTGGCTAACATTGCTTCATAAATAGGCTCGAGAAACTTTCTTCGACCGACCTTGGTTAAGAAATCTTCTATGAAAGGTTGAGCCTCAACAAAATCACTTTTTATACACAATATAAACCAATCACAGGCAATCTCTGCATTGTGAGATTGTGTAAACTGTCCGATTGAATCAATTATTTCTATATGATTACTGTAATAGTCGAAGGGCAGATTTCTAAAGAAATACAAAAAATGATGTGTTGTCCAATTGTTGAACATGTCAACATTAATAGGCGTGCCATCAATAAGGCGGTCTATCAGTGAATCTACAGAGTTCAAATATTTTGATTGAATATTAGGAAAGTTATCCGGTATGCCGGGTTCGAATACCCATTGATTTACTCCAATAGAATCTTTTATGTCCGGATAAGCATCCAAGAGGTTTTCATTGAGGTATTGAATAAATGTTGCGGTATTGATTGTTTTAAATGCGAAGGTGTGAAAATATTTTTTCAAAAAAGAGTCAAATACAGGTCGTCCTACATAATGCTCAATTGTTTGAAGAAAAAATCTGCCTTTATCATACGCAATGTCACTCATGCCCTCGTCAGGATCTCTGTTGGATAAATCAAGAAATAATTTAGTGTCATTGGGGTTGCTTTGTAACATTTCCTGCACTGTTTTTTTGAGTGCATCGGAGTCTAATTTACGTAGCATTTCTGCAAAATCAACTCCATACAAGTGTTCCATGATTCTAGATTCGAAGTAAACAGTAAAACCTTCATTTAACCAAAAGTCTTCCCATGTTCTATTTGTAACAAGGTTGCCACTCCAAGAATGTGCGAGCTCATGAGCAATTAGAGATACTAAACTCTTGTCTCCTGTAATAATAGTAGGGGTTGCAAAAGTTAATCGAGGATTCTCCATTCCTCCGAACGGAAAGCTTGAAGGTAAGACCAATATATCATATCTGCCCCAATAGTATTTGCCATATAAGTCTTCAGCGGTTTTTATCATTTTTTCCAAATCTTCAAACTCGGTAACGCATTGTTTAATCATGTCCGGTGTGGCATACACTCCACATTCTTTTCCTAATGGAGCAAATATCAAATCTCCAATGCTTAGTGCCATTAGATAAGAGGGAATTGGTTGTTGCATCTCAAAGTGATATACCGAATCATTTGATTTTTGTTGAGGATTAGTAGCACTCATAAGAGGCAGTAAATCATGCGGACACGTAATAGTTGCATTGTACGTAAATCGAATTTCCGGCAAATCCATACACGGAATCCAAGTTCTGGCTAAAATTGCTTCACTTTGTGTATAAAGAAAGGGTTTGCCTTTGGTTTGTTCAGCACTAAGCCATTGTATTGCTTCCGATTCAGGCTTTGTTCTATAGAAAATCTTAACAATTTTGCTATCTTTTTGAATGGGTATAACTAATGCGGAACCAAATATTTCGATATCTTTTTCTTTCGAAAAGTCTATTATTTCGCCATCTACTTCGGTTGTGATAATTTCAAGATTCTTGGTGTCAAATTGAATTCGATGAACGTTGTTGACTGGTTTTATTTCCCACTCTGCAAAGCCTTCTAACACTTTGGACTGAAAGTTTGCCTTTAGGTTTAAATTGAGATGTATTGGTGTGACTTCGTGAGGATTAGCAAAGCTGTGGTTTTGGAGTTTTATCATTGTCTGGTATTCTTTTTGATTAGGAGATAGACATGAGTTTGCTATGAGTACTATTGCTAAAAAAAGGAACAAATTGGATTTCATTATCAAGGAAATATAAATTTAGAATATGCGTTGTATTACACGGACAAAATTAAAGGGGAAAAGTCAAAAACGAAGCGATTCTTTTTTAATTAAATTTGCGCACCATATAAAAAAACAGCTGACACAAAGAATGATAAAATATAGTAATTGGGTGAGACCTAAGTTTTGGTCTGTTTTAGTTTTTTGTTTGATGTTTTCTTTCTCTAATGCTTATGCCCAGTGGGGAGATGAATACTCAGACTCATCAGAAACCGACTCATCAGACGAAGCCTCATGGGATACAAGCGGATATTACAGTGATTATCCCGTTGATGAAAGCAATGGCGATCAAGGTACACCACCAAAACCACTTAAAAAATATGAGCGTATTGATATTATACCTGTAGATACGCTTACAAAGTTGATTACTTACACAGCCATTCACGATGTTGAAAGTTCATGTGAATATTGTACAGCTGATTCTCTGTATTTTAGGATTAAGAAATATTTGTTAAACAAATATGGAGATGGAAAGAAATTACCCAAGGGTTGGGTGATTGAAGATATAACCAATCAAAGAATTATTATGAAAGTGAGGTTGCCATTGATAACCCATCCTAATTCTCATAGTAATGTTCAAGATGGTGAATATGAATTCAAATTTCAGTTTTGGATCAGAGATTATGCTTATAAATACAAGTTCACTCATATAGTCCATTACGATCCGGTCTTGAATGGGAAGCCCGGTAATTTTACACCCGTATATCTGGAATATTATTTAAAAAATAAATCCAATGTTAAATACACGGATTTAATCCTCAAAGCAATAGATACTGATATGAAAAAACTTATTGAGGAATTCATTATTGTGATGAAGGATCCTGTAACAGTAGATATTGATGAGGAAGATTTCTGATTTAATATTATCAGTCTTTCGTTATATTCCTCAATACTTTTTCCTGTATTTACTTCTTTTTATCCCCATTGTTGTGAGTGGTGGGAATGGTTTTGTTGATTCAATTCCCTTTTATGTGAAAAATAACAAAGGTACCTTGGTAGGTGGTTTTCATAATCGGAATAGTTTTTTAGGGACTGTTCCAGTCAAAGTATATGGTGCACGAGTTGGTTTAGATTATGGACGTAGGGTTGGTGTTTTTATTGGATATTATACAACTTATAATGTTGCAGACAGATATAGTTATAAGGAAGTAAAGCCCTCGGTTTTTGATACCATTGTTCGATATACAAATCTTTCCTATCTTAGTGTAGGTGGTAATTATGTTTTTCATACCTATAAGCGTTTTTCATTTGACTTACCTATAATGGTTGGTTTTGGAGCCGGATTTAGGCATACAAACATTAATCATGTACCTCAAGGCAAAGAACTCATTTTTGTATTACCCATAGAAGCAGGGTTGGGAGTGTCCTACTCTCTGGTTGATTGGTTGGAAATAGATAGTAATATTGGTTTGCGAATCACACCGCTAAACGCCAATGAATTTACCAGTTCCTATTATTCTTTTGGTTTGAATATCAGATTTGGCTATATTTATCGAAAGCTCAAAAAGCAGATTCTACAGCGAAAGAATTAAAAATCATTTTATATGTGATTACAAGTTTGATTAAAGACTTTTATTCTTTAATTACCTTGTAATTTAGCACTGAATGATTGCTAATAATTTTGATACAGTACACACCGCGTTGAAATGCGCTCATGTCTATCATTAACTTTGAATCTGATTGTTTTATAATATTCGGTTCAAATGAGCGCCCATTAAAATCTGTAATAGCAATAGAAATGTTGGTAGTTTGATTTGGTGCATTGATATATAAATTGTTCTCAACAGAAGTAGGGTAAAGGATGAAGTCATTTTGAGCAACTCTGTTGTCCAATATTCTCATACCTAATTCGGTTGTTGTTCCGTCAATATCTGTTTGAGTTAATTTGTAATATGTAACACCGTTAATTGTATGATTGTCAATAAACTCATACAAATTTTCTTGGTGGCTATTTCCTGTACCTGGTATAAAGGCAAGACTCACCCAATGTATTCCGTCTATGGATTTTGATAATGTAAAATAATCATTATTGACTTCTTCAACAGTAACCCATTGTATTGTACATGATGTTGAGCTTATTTTTTTGATGTCATAGCGTAACAGTTCGATCGGCAGCGGTGTTAATTTGCTATTTAAAGAGCCAAGAGTGAAGTAGCTGTTGTTACTCAAAGCAGTAACACCGGAAAATTTATATTTCCTGCCACCCATATTCGTTGCACCGGTAATAGTAGTTGCATTTGAGAAATCCCCATCATTATCTACTAATAAAACCAAATCGCTTGCATTAATAGGTCCGGGGTGGCTGCTTAAATCCCATGTAATATCAATTGCACCTACATCTACTCCTGTCCCACTGTTATTGACCTCGTTTATCCTCCACGTTCTCCCCATGCGAGTTTTCACAGTTGAAGGCATATCATAAATATCTGAAACTAATATATCTCCATTGTTGTGACCCCAAATAAAGAACTCGTTATCGTTTAGATCTTGGGCATTATTAATTCTAATGATACTACTACCTTCTGCATCTGTGTGTAAATCAGTCGAAGAAATTCTGCCTATACCCGCAACTTCAAAAGAAAATCCACCATTAGCAACATTGTCTTGTACATAAAGTTTGTTTGAAGATAAAGGTAAATTGTATTTTGCAGAAAGGTAGTTGTCAATAATAATGCGTTGTGTATTATTTAGCTCAATATTAAAAACAATCACTTCCGCAATATTTCCATCCCAAGATTCGGCAGCTTGCATGCCTATATTGATACTTGACCAAGATTGCAGCGTACCATCAAATGAAGAGTTGTTGTTTGAAGCACTGCTGTTCACGTATTGGTCAATTCGATTACTTCTGTATATGTTGTTTGCAATAAAGAATGTTTTGCTTGCAATCGTTGTCCCTTTTGGAATGTCTTGTTGTACACCATTTGATTGTACTCCGCGCCCCCAAATATTAGAGGTGCTACTGTTTACCCACATTCCGATGGATTTATCTCCAGGTGCAGCAGGGTTTAAAACTGTGGATGGGCGTCCTTGTATGATTCCTGGGTTAGGAGTGGGAAGACTATTGTATGAAGCAACAGTCCAAACAGATGCTCTATTATTTGTTGTAACACCTACTGATTCCAAAAAATCGTTATTCGAACCTGTAAAAGTTATTATTGGTAAGCCATTTAATTGGTTGGAATAATAATTAGGTCTGTTAGATGCAGTAGTTTGAATGGCGTTCTTTCCATTGCCGGAAGCGTCTTGCCATTGATATACATTGTCCGAATTAGATGCATTGGTAATTCCATTGTCATTATAAACCCCTTTGTCAGCTCTAAGCCAAAGTACATTGTTGGAAGAACTTCCTACACCACCCGGTCCTGTTTGAGCATTGAGATTAGAAAATGATAATGAAGTTGTAGTTAACAAAAAAAATGTAAATTGTGATATTTTTTTTGTTTTTGTGGTTAAAAACCTGTTTTTCATTTTGCAATGAATTGAAATAAATGGGCGGCAAAGGTAAACTCTTTTTGATTGATATTTACAAATTATTTTTTATATTTTATTTTCAGTATAATAATACCTCGTTGTATTACATTGAAAAACAGATGATTAATGAAATGTAACCGCTTGATTACAGCAACTCTAAATATGTGTGCTGAAGTTGCTTACTTGTAAAAATTGGTGAGAATTTTTCAGGGAGCCCAATTGGTTTGGTCGAGATAAATTGTTGAGCAGAAAAATTGGATAAGATATTTTCAAGCGAATTATTATCTATAAGAGAAAAATATTGTGCTAAGTTACCCGCAATTTCTCTAAATACAGGAATATCATTTAAAATAAGTGGTTTGCCAAGTTGCATCGCCTCTAATAAAGGAATGCCAAATCCTTCATAAGAAGATGGATATATAAATGCATCAGCATGAGCGAGCCAATGATATTTATCGATTTCAGTAAGATTCGTTATTACCTTGACATCTGCATGTAGTTTGTATTTTGTAATAAAATTTTTCACCTCAACTAATGTTTCACCTTCTTGTCCGGCTAATACCAACATTCGATTGCTCTTGTTTTTGATGTTTGCATAGGCTTGAAGAAGTGTCAAATGATTTTTGCGCTGTTGAAAACTGCTTAAATAGAAAAAATAAGGTTCTTCAATCGGTGGTGTTTGATTGATATGGATTGGCACCTCTGTTCCTGATTGATATATGACTTTAATTCTATCATCTGATACTTTCATTAGTTCTTTCAAATCGTTAGCAGTCTGGTTACTCGTTGCAATGATCATGTCGCAATGATGACAAGCGTGTTTGAGTTTTTGAGTATAGAAGTAACGATCGATTGCTTTATATGTTTGGGGTATTTTTAACCAAATCAAATCATGGATGGTACATACATATTTTGTTGTTGGATTGAGTTTCAATGGGATTTCATTGCTTAACCCATGAAATATATCGAGATGTTGTTTGGCAATACTTTTATTGATGCCGTATGAACGCCAATAGGAATGGAATGGAGTTTTAGGTGTAATTACCTTAAAGTTATTTGTAATGGTATAAAAGCGGTCAGTTTTAGAAGGTGTATATAATAGGTATTCGTTTTCCGGAAACTCTTTTGCCAAATTTCTAACTAAACTCCTTCCATATACACCCAATCCGGTTGTATTATTATAAATACGTTTAGCATCAAATCCTATTTTGAGTGCTTTCATAGAAAGGTATTAAACAACCACATCATTTTCTCTAAGCGCATTGTTAAGAGAGGTTTTTTTGTCTGTACTTTCTTTTCTGCTTCCAATTATCAAAGCACATGGTACATGAAACTTGCCTCCGGTAAAATCTTTTTCGAAAGACCCCGGTATAACAACTGAACGCGGAGGAACATAGCCTCTATACTCGATAGGGGTAGGGTGTGTGACATCTATTATTTTCGTTGATTGAGTAATAGTAACACCGGCACCGATCACTGCTTCTTCACCAACTCTTACCCCTTCAACAATAATACATCTAGACCCAATAAAAGCATTATCTTCAATGATAACAGGTGCTGCTTGAACTGGTTCCAATACCCCTCCAATACCAACACCCCCACTCAAATGTACATTTTTGCCGATTTGAGCACAAGAACCAACTGTAGCCCATGTATCAACCATAGTACCGCTGTCAACGTATGCACCAATGTTTACGTAGGAAGGCATCATAATAACTCCTGGTGCAACATAGCTCCCATATCTGGCAACGCCATGTGGAACAACACGCACTCCCAATTTTTCAAAATCTTTCTTCAATGGTATTTTGTCATAAAATTCCATAAATCCTGCATGAAGAGTTTCCATTTTTTTGATTGGAAAATAAAGGATTACTGCTTTTTTTACCCATTCATTAACCTGCCATTCAGTTTGCCCTACTAATGATTTGCTGGATTTTGGTTCAGCAACCCTAAGTTTCCCTGTGTCCAACATTGCAATAATTTCTTCAATCGTTTCAACTGTTTTTGAGGCTTTTAATAAGTTGCGATTTTCCCATGCACGTTCTATAATTTCAATGTACTTCTCCATGTTTGAATATTATGCTGCAAAAATGCAATCATTTGATAGCTTTACAAAATTAATTCACTTGAACCCTTTGTTGATTCGTTCATTTATGAGCAAATTTGCACGACTCAATATTATTAGTGTAATGAAGAAAATTTTTCTATTATTTGGATTACTTCCTTTGTTTCATTTGACTTTTGGTCAGGAATATGGAATGTTAACCCTTGAAGATGCTGTTTTGAATACAAAATTGTATCCCAAAGGATTGCTTAATTTGTCTTTTTTGCCATCCGGAGAATTTTTTGCTTACTCAAGAAGTGAAACAAAGAAGTTATATTTAGAGAAGATTGATAAAATTCAAATTGATTCTTCATTAACGCTTGACCGGCTTAATAGTGCATTGGAATCTGTAAAAGAAAGTAAACTGTCAGCTTTTCCTCGTATTACTTGGATAAGCGACAATACAATTGAATTTATTTCAGGCAATAAAATAGTAAGATATAATCGGACTGATAATATAGCGAATGTTGTAAATGAGATTCCAAAAGATGCTGAAAATCCGGAATGGAATAGCGACAAGACTTTGTTAGCTTTTACCAAGGAATATAATTTATATGTAAAAAAGGAAGGAAGAGTCGAAAAATTGACAGAGGATGGACATTATGGAGTTGTTTATGGGACTGCCGTACATCGCAATGAGTTTGGAATTAATAAGGGTTTATTCTGGAGCAACAACGGCAAAAAGCTTGCATTCTATCGTATGGATGAAAGTGCAGTTACTGATTATTATACGTATCAGAATGAAGATAAACCCGCAACGATGCAAAAATTCAAATATCCATTCGCGGGAACTACCAGCCATACTGTGAAGGTGGGCATTTATGATACTGAAACAGGTATAATCAAGTATTTAAACATTGAAGGTCCTTATGATCAATATCTGACAAACATTACATGGTCGCCTGATGATAGGTTCGTTTATGTCGCAAAAGTTTCACGTAATCAAAAGAATATGTGGCTTGAGCGTTATTGGGCAGATGATGGGAATTTAGATATCATTGTGTTATCAGAGTTTAATGCTAAGTATGTTGAACCGCAGAATGGACCCAAGTTTTTGCCTTGGAATAGTGAACAATTTATCTGGCAAAGTCAAAAGGATGGATTTAACCATATTTACCTTTATTCAACTAATGGCAAGATAATAAGACAATTGACCAAAGGAGAGTGGGTAGTAACAAATGTTTTAGGTTTGAGTGAAGAAACTCAGCATGTGTTTGTAGAAGGCACAAAAGATGGAGCAATTGAAAGACATGTGTATGCTATTGCTTTGTCAAATGGAAAACTTAGAAAAATTACAACTGAGCAAGGCACCCACAATGTGCAAGTAAACAAAACCGGTTCTTTTTTCTTAGATTCATATTCCTCACTTGTTATACCAAATAAAGTGGATTTGCTCAGTGAAACAGGGGCGTTCTTACGCAATATTCATACAGCTCCAAATCCGCTGAAAGATTATGTGTTGGGAGAAACCAGTATTTTTCCATTGCAAAACGGTAATACAACACTCTATGCACGCATGATAAAACCGGTGAATTTTGATGAAAAGAAAAATTACCCGGTGATTGTGTATGTTTATGGTGGACCACATGTACAATTGGTTCGTAATACATGGTTAGGGGCAAGTAATTTGTGGATGCAGTTTTTAGCTCAACAAGGGTTTATTGTCTTTACAATTGATAACCGAGGTTCTGCAAATAGAGGCTTTGAATTTGAAAGTGCTGTTTATGGACATTTGGGAACCAAAGAAATTGAAGACCAAATGATAGGCATAGAATATCTAAAGAAACTACCTTATGTAGATGCAAGTCGTATTGGTGTACATGGGTGGAGTTTTGGAGGATTTATGACAACCTCTCTAATGACAAGAACACCAGGAGTCTTTAAAGTGGGTGTAGCCGGAGGTCCTGTAATAGATTGGCGCATGTATGAGATTATGTACACCGAGCGTTATATGGGCAACCCGGCTGATAATGCTACCGGATATGATAGCGCAAATCTATTGAATTATGCAGATAAGTTAGAAGGAAGGCTGCTTATGATTCATGGCTGTGATGATGATGTTGTGCTTTGGCAGCATAGTCTGCTGTATGTACAAAAGTGTATTAAGAATAATAATACTTTGCTGGATTATTATGTTTATCCGGGACATAAACATAATGTATATGGGAAAGACCGGTTACATCTAATGACAAAGATTACAGAGTATCTGTTTGAGAATCTTTAGCGAAATTCAAACCGTTCAACATAATCTTTACCTTTATAGATTTTCTATTTTTGAAATTAGTCTGTTGGCAATCGTGTTGCCAATAGATAGGCTTGAAGTTGCAGCGGGAGACGGTGCGTTCAATATGTGAATCATTTGCTGAGTTTCCTCAATTAAGAAATCATCAATTAAAGAGCCGTCTTTTAAACATGCTTGTGCACGTACACCTGCACCCCCCTCGCAAAGATCTGATTCTTGTACTTCCGGAATAAGTTTTTGAAGTGCTTTTGTAAAAGCAGCTTTTGAATAAGAACGATATATTTCACCTAAACCAGTTCTCCAATATTTCATGGCAACTTTCCTGAACCCTTTCCAAGAAATGCTCTCCCATAACTCAGACGCATTAAAATCTGTTTTGTGATATCCTTCTCGTCTATATGCCAACACTGCATTTGGACCTGCCTCCACTCCACCATCAATATGTCGGGTGAAATGAACACCTAAAAACGGAAATGAAGGGTCGGGGACAGGGTAAATAAGGTGTTTAACCAAATGCTTTCTTTCTTCTTTTATTTTATAGTACTCTCCCCTGAATGGAATAATCTTCATATTGGGTTCTTGAGGGTTATCCATTTGGAATATCTTGTCACTGAAGAGTCCGGCACAATTAATCCCAAAATGACAAGGATAGCTGCCTTGGTTAGTTTCAATGGTAAGTTGATTATTGTGTTTGTGAATCCCTTTAACTTTTTGGTTGAATAATATCTCTCCACCCCTTGCTACAATTAACTCTGCTAATTTTGCTGAAACTTTTTTATAGTCAATGATGCCTGTTTGTTTTACTCTTATTGCTTTAATGCCTGCAACATGTGGTTCAACATGTTTTAATTCGTCTTTTTCAAGGAGGATTAAATTTTCTAAACCGTTCTCATTACCACGTTCAAGTAGTTTTTCCAAGCCGAGAACTTCAGTTTCTGAAGTTGCTACAATTAATTTTCCGCAAATATCATATTCAATTCCATGTTCGTCACAGAACTCAAGTAGCATATCATATCCCCAACGACAATTATTTGCTTTTAAACTTCCAGGTTTATAATAAATTCCTGAATGAATAACTCCCGAATTATGCCCTGTTTGATGCCGGGCAATACCATTCTCTTTTTCAAGAATACAGATTTGTAAATTAGGGTTTTTATTTTGTAACTGATAAGCAGTGGCGAGACCTACAATGCCTCCACCTATTACAACCACCTTATTGCTCATTTGCTTTCTGTTGTGTTTGATGTTACTTGTTTCTCTAATCGTGTAATTTCTTGTTCAAGTCTTAGAATTTTACTGTCAGAACTATCTGCTTTTCTATACTTAGGATATAAGAGTACCAACATCAGTAAAACTCCTATTACAAAGGCTAAAAAGAGTAAAACAAATAGAGGGAGAGAAAAACTCCAAAAGTAAATTTTGACTTCTTGAGAAGTGCTGTTTTGAAGTGCTAAAGTAACAATCAACCCTATTAAAATCAGGGTGGAAATTAGTCTAAATAGACTCTTGTCAGATTTTTGATTCGGCATGGCGATGCAATAGTTTGTTGTGCAAAGGACGTAATTATCTCAATATCTTGAACACTTTTCGCAAAAGTTCAGGTATTGAGTTGATAGTATTTTAAATTCATTGCCCTGACTGAGCCTCTGAGAAGAATTTGTAAAGATTAATGCCGAACCCCTCCTATATTTGCGCCTCAATTCATGAAGAATTTTATTCAAATACTTCGCTATGCAAAAGGACAGGGAAAAGAGATGTTTCTTAATATACTTTTTAACCTGATTTTTATTCTCAGCAGTGCATTTTCTCTAACGCTTGCGATGCCTTTGTTGAAATTTCTGTTTTTATCTGAGAAACCTGAAGTTACAGAAAACACTGGCGGATTAGACTTTAATTCAGTATATCAACATGCAATGGCTTCTTTCTATGAATTAGTCTCAGAAGATAAAAGGTACGCATTACTGCTGATTTGTTTGTTTCTGATTGTGTCCATTCTTATTAAGAATACCGCACGTTATTTGGCTTTAGTTAATCTGAAAATATTGATTTTTAAGAGTATTGAAAAACTGAAGAATAAAATATTTGATAAAATACTCTCCCTGCCAATGAGTTACTTTAATCATGAAAAAAAGGGGGATATTATTTCAAGAATGAGTAATGATACCAAAGAGCTGGAATGGTCTATGTCATCCTCTTTAGAGTCAATTTTCAAAGAACCGGTTACCATAATAATTTTCTTGAACATATTAATATATATGAGTCCATTGTTGACCTTATATGTCTTGATGCTATTGCCCATAACGGCATTAATAGTCTCTTTTTTAGGTAAAAAGCTTAAAGCAAGATCTAAGCAAACTCAAGAAAAACAAGGGCTATTGCTTTCGTTTCTTGAAGAAATCTTGGGTGGAATGAAAGTAGTTAAAACCTTCAATGCGGAGAGTTTTATGAGAAAGAAGTTCGGACTTGTAAATAAGGAAACAACCAAGTTGAGTATTAGCGTTAACAAGCGCGTTGATTCAGCATCTCCCATATCTGAAATATTTGGAATAAGTATCGCTGCTGTTTTGCTATGGTTGGGTGGAAATATGGTCTTTCAAAACCGGATTGAACCCGAAGTGTTTATTGGATATTTAATAGTCTTTAGCCAATTGATTCCACCATTCAAACAATTCTCATCTGCGTTTTATAATGTTCAAAAGGGAATAGCAAGTGCAAATAGGTTAGAAGAGATTTTGGCTACAGATATTAAAATATATGAGCACCCTAATGCCAAGAATATCAGCAGTTTTTCTAATAAAATTGAGTTTAGAAATGTGAGCTTTAGTTATGGTCACCATCATGTTTTGAAGAATATCAATTTGGAGATACAAAAGGGAACTAAAGTAGCATTGGTCGGGCAATCAGGTTCGGGTAAAACAACACTGACTGAATTAGTCCCAAGGCTGTACGATGTCACTGATGGGGAGATTTTGATTGATGGTAATAATATCAAAGATGTTTCTATTTTCTCCTTGCGTAAACTTATTGGCTCAGTTAATCAAGAATCAATTTTGTTCAATGATAGTATTCTAAATAATTTAAAAATTGGAAATCAAGAAGCCTCCGAAGAACAACTGTATGAGGCGCTACGTATGGCAAATGCATTAGATTTTGTGAAACAGAAAGAAGCAGGATTGGATGAAATTATTGGAGAAAGAGGCAGTAAATTAAGCGGAGGGCAAAAACAGCGTATTAGTATTGCTCGCGCAATATTAAAGAATCCCGAAATTCTCATTCTTGATGAAGCTACGTCTGCGTTGGATTCAGAATCAGAAAGGTTTGTTCAAGAAGCGTTAGACACCCTTTCAAGTGGTCGAACGACATTGGTAATAGCACATAGATTATCGACTATTTTGGATGCCGATGTAATTGTTGTGATGTCTGAAGGGCAGATTGTTGAACAAGGAACCCATCAAGAATTGATAGAGAAGCAGGGTGTGTATAAAAAACTATATCAAATACAGTTTCAAGATGCTTGACAATATGCGGACTACTAGGCTCTGTAGTTGGGTTTTATTGGATTGCAAATAAATCAAAATTTTAATTTGAAATACTTTTAGAATTAAAAAAGTATGCATACATTTGCACCCCATTTAGAAAACAAGGCTATGTCAAGAGTATGTGATTTAACCGGAAAGAAAGCAATGAAGGGGAACAATGTTTCTCACTCCAATAGAAAAACTAAGAGAAGATTTTATCCAAATCTTCAAGAAAAGCGTTTCTTTATACCGGAAACTGGCGAGTGGATAACACTTAAAGTGTCAACTTCAGCTATTCGTACTATCAATAAAATTGGTATTACAGAAGCATTAAATAGAGTAATTAACAACGGAAAAATCTAACAAATGGCTAAGAATAAAGGAAATAGAGTTCAAGTTATTTTAGAATGTACTGAGCAAAAGAATACGAATGTTGCCGGTATCTCTAGATATATTACTACAAAGAACAAGAAGAATACTACCGAGAGGATTGAATTAAAGAAGTACAATCCTTATTTAAAGAAAGTTACAGTACACAAAGAAATTAAATAATCATGGCAAAGAAAGCGATTTCAAAACTACAAGGCGTTGAGAAAAAAGGATATGTGAAAGTTATCAGAGCTGTAAAATCTGACAAAACAGGAGCTTATATTTTTAAAGCTGAAGTATTGCCGGAAGATTTGGCTAAAGACTATTTTAAATCCTAGATTATCGTAATAACAACTTCATATAAGCTCTCTGAACAGAGGGCTTTTTTCGTTTAATAATATGGCATTTTTTGATTTTTTTAAGAAGAAACAAGATGAGCGCGATGATAAAACCGCACTTAATCAAGGACTTGAGATGACTCGTACTTCCTTTTTGAGTAAGATTGGGAGGTTGGTTGCAGGTAAATCAGAAGTTGATGACGATTTTTTAGATGATTTAGAGGAAGCATTAATTACATCGGATGTTGGTCTCAAAACCACTCTCAAAATTATTGACAGACTCAAATTCAGAGCAGAAAAGGAAAAGTACATCAATAAGGATGAATTAAAAACTTTCTTAAAACAAGAAATTACTTTATTGCTTACTGAGAATAAATCCAAAAGTTCTCTTCAGGATGATTTTGCAGTGGGAAATGTATCCGAGAATTCTCCTTTTGTTTTGATGGTTGTTGGAGTGAATGGAGTGGGTAAAACAACCACAATAGGGAAATTGGCAAGTCATTATAAACAAGCCGGAGCCAAAGTGCTGTTAGCTGCCGGTGATACCTTTCGCGCGGGTGCGGTTGATCAACTTAAAATTTGGAGTGAAAGAGCAGGAGTTGATTTTTATTCGCACGGAATGAATACTGAGCCTGCAGCTGTTGCTTATGAAGCTGTTAAAAAAGGTAAAGAAAACGCGTATGATATTATTATCTTGGACACCGCTGGACGGTTGCACAACAAGGTAAACTTGATGAATGAACTAACTAAAATTAAGAAAGTGATGGGTAAAATTATTCCTGAGGCTCCTCACGAAGTTATGTTAGTGTTAGATGCTTCTACCGGTCAAAATGCTTTTGAGCAAGCAGAGAAATTTACTCAAGCAACAGAGGTTACATCAATAGCCCTTACAAAGCTCGATGGTACAGCCAAAGGAGGAGTTGTTATTGGAATAAGTGATAGTTTTGGTGTGCCGGTAAAATATATTGGTGTAGGTGAAAAAATGGAGGATTTAAGAATATTTGATCCGGCAATGTTTATTGAATCTTTGTTTTATGAGAGTTCGCTCAGCTAAAAAGAATAAAATTAATATTGTAACATTAGGTTGCAGCAAGAATCTTGTGGATTCTGAAGTCATGTTCAGTCAGTTAAAAAATAATAACATGGATGTGGCTCACGAATCTGTAAAGGATGATGCTAATATTGTTATTATAAATACTTGTGGATTTATTGATTTAGCTAAGGATGAATCTATTCAAACAATTCTAAATTATGCTCAAGCAAAATCAAACGGGAAAATTGATAAGATTTTTGTTACAGGATGTCTTTCTGAAAGATATAAGGCTGATTTAAGCAAAGAGATTCCTGAGGTAGATGCCTGGTTTGGCACAAGAGAGCTGCCAAAATTGCTTCAAACGCTTGGGGCTGATTATAAACATGAATTAGTAGGTGAACGTCTTACTACGACACCTTTCCATTATGCATATCTCAAAATTTCTGAAGGGTGTAATAGACCTTGTTCTTTTTGTGCAATACCCTTAATGAGAGGTGGGCATGTTTCAAAACCTATTGAGTTTATTGTTACGGAAGCTGAAAACTTGGTGAAAAACGGTCTCAAGGAATTGATATTGATTGCACAAGATTCGACCTATTATGGACTTGATTTGTATGGTGAACGTAAATTAGCAGACTTGCTCGATGCACTTGTACAAGTCAAGGGCATTGAGTGGTTGCGCTTACACTATGTGTTTCCATCACAGTTTCCAATGAATGTGTTGGATGTCATTGCAAAACACGACAATATTTGTAAGTATATAGATATTCCCATTCAACATATTGCAGACCCTGTATTAAAAGCAATGCGTAGAGGTATAACCAAACAAAGAACGGCTGAACTGCTATATTCAATAAGAGAAAAATTGCCGGAAGCTATTATTAGGACCACGCTCATTGTTGGACATCCCGGTGAAACTGAAAAAGAATTTAAAGAGTTGTGTGATTTTATTTCCCAGTTTAAGTTCGATCGTTTGGGCGTTTTCACTTATTCTCATGAAGAAGGTACTCATTCTTATACTTTAGAAGATAATTTGCCACAAGAGGAGAAAGATAGACGCGCTGAAATCATCATGTCTATTCAAAGTAAAATATCTGAAGAAAAAAACTTACAGAAAATAGGCAAAACGCTAAAAGTGCTAATAGATAGAAAAGAGGGAGAATGGTTTGTAGGAAGGACAGAAGGTGATTCTCCTGATGTTGATAATGAGGTGTTATTTGATGCAAATCTGTATTTTCTGCGACAAGGTGATTTTGTTCAAGCTGAAATTTTATCAGCTTCAGAATTTGATTTGATTGCTAAGCCTTTATAATTATGAGTATTGCTGTCTCACATAAAGATATTGATATCTTATCTGACTTTGTAAAATCCTTTATTTTTAATGAGTCAGATACTGATTTTTTGCCAATAAAAAATGATTTTAGCCATCTTGCACAACACATAGAACATAGAGAGGACTTTTCTCAACACCAAAGGAATGTATTGGTGGATGTGTTGGAGCAACAATATTGCTTCCTATCCAATGACGACAAACAAAAAAGTTTGGTTTGGCACAACATCCAGTTATTGCGAAACAGCTCCACCTATACATTAACAACCGGTCAGCAAATCCATATTTTTTTAGGACCTATGTATGTCCCACATAAAATATTGAGTGCAGTTGCCAACTGTAAAAAACTCAAAGAACAACATCCCAATATGGATTTTGTCCCAATATTTTGGATGGCAACCGAGGATCATGATTTTGAAGAAATAAGGTCTGTTAAGTTATGGAATAAAAATTTTGTTTGGGATGAAGCATCAGGAGGTGCAATAGGGAATCTGAGCTGCCAACATATAATTCCAATTATTGAAGAGATTAAAACTAGTTTTAATTTAGGTGAATTTGAGAGAAGTTGTCTCAATGTATTTGAACAATTTTATTCTGAATCGGCAACGCTGGCAGAAGCTACAACAAAGATTGTGAATTATTTCTTTGGTCAATATGGAGTGATTGCCTTAGATGCTAATAATAAACGCCTTAAAGAGTTTTTTAAGCCATTTATTGTTAAAGAAATTAAGGAGAGCTTTGCTTATCAAGCTGTTAAGACTTTTTCAGAAAAAATCAAACTGCATGGCTTTGATACCCAAATAGGAGCAAGAGATACTTCATTATTTTTATTTGACAATAATAAGAGAGAGCGTATCGATAGGATTGAGAATGATAAATTCAAGTTGGTTCCAAGTGGTAAGATTTATTCTCAAAATGATCTTTTAGAATTAGCAGAAACAAATCCTCAACTCTTTAGCCCTAACGTTGCATTACGTCCGTTATATGAAGAAGTCATTCTGCCAAATATAGCATACTTTGGTGGTGCAGGTGAATTGGCATATTGGTTTCAATTAGTTGATGTTTTTGCCAAAGCTGACATTCCTTTTCCTATTCTGATGTTAAGAAAGATGGCTGTTTACTTTAATAGTAAATCAATGAGTGCATGGAATGAGTTAGGTTTTACAGAAGAAGATTTGCTTCAATCTGTCCAAAAATTTACAAGTATATTAAATGAAAAGATAACCGGACAGTCTCAGTATGCAGAATTAGAAGCAGATTTAGATGTACTCATTCAAAGGTCATGTGATGTTTCCTTTGCTATAGACCCACAAAGTGTGAAATCATTGAAGGCACTTGCTAAAATGTGGAAAAAGGATTTGAAATCACATTTTGATTCATTATCTCAAAAAATTATTGAAAGGAATAATCAAAAAATTTCAAAAGCATGGAAGTTGAAAAATATGATTTTCCCTGAAAATGATTTACAGGAACGTAACTTAAGTTTTTTGGAGTTTCTATTTAAGTTTGGAAAACAACATGTTGATTTGTTTGACTGGTGTAGTGATAATCAGTATATTCAAGTAGTGGAATTTTAAAGTAATTTTAGGTTATTCACAAGTTGTTAAACACTTATTCACAAGAAAAAATCCAAAAAAAGTTTGCTAAGTTCATTACAAGGATTACTTTTGCGACCTAATTATTTTAGAGAATCAAATTTGTAATTATGACAACAATTAAATCGTCTTTGTTTTCTTTGTTAATATTGGGTGTTGTTTCTGCGTATGCACAAACTGAAAACACCAATAACACATGGAAGCGACACCCTTATGCACAAGTTAAGTATCCGGATGGAAAAGGAAGTGAGAACTTTCAAAAAGATTCCGGTCAACACATGCAAGCAAGTGGATTTCTAGACAGAAGAGCTAAAAAATGGTCTATTGGCTTAAAAGGTGGTATTACCCAGTTTCATGGAGATGCAGATAAAAGCAAAATTGGCTGGGATGCCGGATTGTTCTTAAAATACTCTATTTCTCAAACTTTTGCATTAAGAGGGGAGTATAATATTGGAACATTAGCAGGTGAAAGAAAAGACCAAGGTCCAACATTGTTTAAAGATAATTTTAATTTTACCAGTAAGATGCATGATTGGAACATTCAAGCGCAATTCACTCTCGGAAATATTTCTTTTATCAGACCTCTAAGAAAAACCCAGATGTATTTCTTGGGTGGTATTGGTCAAGGTTGGTTCCGCTCAGAAGCTACTTTTGTTGATCAACGACTAACAATAGGTGATTATTATCTAAATTCATATTTTGGTCAAGGTACACCCAACCCAAATCTTGGACAAGAAGTTACAGAAAAATATGAAGGACGTCATTTAATTATGCCTTTTGGTTTTGGATTTAAGCATTATTTAAGTAAGAGCTTTGATTTAGGTCTTGAATATAGAATGACCTATTTGCGTAGTGATAATATTGATGTTTACAATACTGAAATTTGGAAAAACAGATGGTTTGATAAATATTCAATGATAAACCTGACTATCGCGTATAAGTTTGGAAATAAAAATCCACAACATTATGATTGGTTAAATCCTGTTGAGTCTATTTATGATAAAATGACTAAATTGGATGAGAAAGTTACAAAGGTAACTGAGGATGATGATAAAGATGGTGTTTCAAACTATTTTGATAAAGAAAACGATACACCTGAAGATTGTAATGTATATGGTAGTGGTAAATCAGTAGATACTGATGGTGATGGAATTCCTGATTGCAAAGACCAAGAACCATTTAGCCCTAAAGGTGCTGAAGTTGATGAAAATGGTGTTGCAATTGACTCTGATGGAGATGGTGTTCCTGATTTTATTGATAAAGAACCTCATTCTAGACCAGGGGCATTGGTTGATAGAAATGGTGTTGAAATTTTACAATGTTGTTCATGTGAAGACGTGATATTCCCTAGCATTTATTTTAGCTCAACTTCAGATGGAACTATTAAACCTGAATACTACTCAGTGTTATACCAAATTGCTGAAAGAATGAAAACTTGTCCAGATAAGAAATTGATTATTTCCGGATACGGTGATAAGAAAAGTTCTAAATACAATTCATCAACTAATACAAGAAGAATTGATGCAATTGTTAAGCACTTGAATGAAAAGTATGGTATTTCAAGAGATAGAATTATCACTGACTATAAAGGTGAAAAGAATACCAGCACTGATAAATCAAATTCCGGAAAAAGAATTGATTTTAGATTCTAAACCAAGAAATTAAGAATTGAAAAGAGCCTATGAATTATTCATAGGCTCTTTTTTTATATCTATTTGTCTTCAATTTCTATTCTCTACTTCTTATGCTAAACTCTGTTAAAATCAAGTAACTTTGCACCTTGATTTATTTTATACACTTACTTTTAGTAGTTCAAGTTTAATCATGGAAAAATCAGAATTAGTTGCTGAGATTAACAGACTTCGTAAGGCGAAAAATGCGATTATCTTAGCACATTATTATCAAGAAGAAGATATACAAGACATTGCAGATTTTGTTGGCGATAGCCTAGCTTTAGCCAAAAAAGCAGCTGAAACCAATGCAGATATAATTGTGTTCTCGGGAGTGCATTTTATGGCAGAGACCGCTAAAATTATTAACCCCGGAAAGAAAGTGATATTACCCGATATGAGAGCCGGATGCTCTTTGGCTGATGGCTGTCCTCCCGATGCTTTTAGAAAGTTTAAAGAACAATATCCAAACCATGTTGTTGTAACTTATATTAATTGCTCAGCAGAAATTAAAACTATGAGTGATTGGGTCTGCACCTCTTCCAATGCAAAGAAGATAATCAATGCGATTCCTCAAAATCAGCCCATCATTTTTGCACCTGATCAAAACTTGGGCAAATACTTAATTAGTGAAACAGGTCGTGATATGGTTTTATGGAAGGGCTCATGTGTAGTGCATGAAGCTTTTTCTATAGAGAAACTGTTGGATTTGATTAGTAAGTATCCAAATGCAAAAGTTGCAGCACACCCTGAATCTCAAACCCATATTCTTAAAGTCGCAGATTATATTGGTTCAACAGCCGGTATTTTGAATTTTATTAAAACTACAACAGAAGCAGACACATTTATTATTGCTACAGAAGCAGGAATTTTGCATAAAATGGCATTGGATAATCCGGATAAGATTTTAATTCCTGCGCCTGTTGATGAAGATAATTCATGTGCTTGTAGTGAGTGTGCTTTCATGAAACTCAATACCTTAGAAAAGCTTTATCGTTGCTTAAGAGACGAGACCCCCGAGATTGTCTTACAAGATGATTTAATAAAGAAAGCATTAGTGCCAATTGAAAGGATGTTATCCATTTCATAATTACATTTGCCGCCTCATTATACAACTTCATTACAATTTAGATAGTCTTTCCTTGAAAAGTAATTCTACAGATATTCTCGTAATAGGTTCCGGTGCATCAGGATTGTTTTTTTCATTAAAAACAGCACTACAACGACCTGATCTGCAAATTCTTATAATGACTAAATCCGGTGCTGAGAATAGTAATACTCGATATGCGCAAGGGGGTATTGCTGTAGTTACTGATAACTTGAAACTAAGTTTTGAAAAACATATTGAAGATACCATGAAAGCCGGTGGAGATTTGAGTAATAGGGAAGTTGTTGAGATGGTTGTATATCAAGCACCTGAACGACTCAAAGAACTATTGGATTTTAATGTGCAATTTGATAAAAAAAGCAGTGGAGATTGGGATTTAGGTTTAGAAGGAGGGCATACTCAGCATAGAATCTTACATCATAAAGATATATCTGGTTCAGAAATTTTAAATAAGCTTCTCTTGCAAGTGCAAAATACTCCAAATATTAGCTTGATTGAAGATTGTATTGTTTTTGATTTGATTGTTGATGATTCAGGATGCGTTGGCGCAATTTATTTTAACCAAAAAGAAGCAAGATTAGAAACAATAGGTGCAAAAGCGACATTGTTGTGTACCGGTGGAAGTGGGCAAGTGTTTAAACATACTACCAACCCTATTATTGCAACCGGTGATGGTGTTGCAATTGCACATAGGATAGGAGCAAAAATTTGTGATATGCAATATATTCAGTTTCACCCGACTGCACTTTATGAAAAAGATAAGAATCCTTATTTCCTAATCTCGGAGGCAGTACGTGGATTTGGTGCTTATATTGTGAATGATAAAAATGAGCGTTTTGTTTTTGAAACCGATGACAGAGGAGAACTTGCAACTAGGGATATAGTGTCAAACGCAATTGGGATTGAACTTGAAAAGTCAGGAAAAGACTATGTCTATATTGATTGTAGGCATTTAGATTATGAAAAGTTTTATAAACATTTCCCAACTATTACCGACTACTGTAACAGTATTGGTATTGATATAAGGAAAGACCTTATTCCTATTGTTCCTGTGGCACATTATCAATGTGGTGGGATTGATGTAGATATGGATTCCCAGACTTCGATTCCTAATTTGTTTGCTGTGGGTGAATGTGCACGAACCGGATTGCATGGGAATAATCGTTTGGCATCTAATTCTTTGTTAGAAGCACTTGTTTATGCTCATCAAAGTTCGCAGTTTATTTGTGCTCATATAAAGGATGGAAATACAAATTTAAACTCTATAATAGATGAGCAAGTATTGCCCAAAGTTGTTAATCAATATTCGGATGAGCTTGTAACTATGAAAGAGTTATTACAAAGGACAATGACAGATCTTTTTATTAAGAATGCAAATCCTATGAAAGCAAAGTCCATCATTGCAGATATTCATTCAAAATGCTATAAATTGTTACAGCATAATTCTATTTCACTTCAGTTAAAGGAACTGCAAAATTTAGTTAATACAGCCGAATTAATTTGTAATGCAATACAGATTAATTAGTGTATATTTTCTTCGTTCTATCTTGAATAAATCTTTTGTATCCACATCATAGATCCATTGTGAAAGTAGTTACCGGAGTGAAGTAAAAAAGCAATCCAAAATCCAAATACAGGTGCAATGAGTTCCTTGTGTTGGTAACGAAGAATTTTCCTAACAAACATTCCAAACAGTAGTAAACCGAACAAACCCATTTCGGAGAACCAACGTATTGCACCACTTGCACCATCAAATTTGTTAAAATGGGCAATATGAATATTGTGCTGTTCTAATGGTTGAATAATAGATTCGTCATAAGCTTCTCCATGGCTACCCAATCCCCCGCCTAAGAGAGGGTTTGCAGTAAATTGATGCCAAGCGGTAATAGAATTTAGATAAATTGCTCGTGAGGACGTGTTTGTTTGATTGAGAACCTCTTCTGTTGGGAGTTGCGGAAAATTTTGAAAAAGTTGGACAGTTTCCTTTATTCGTAATTGAGTACCTCGATATAAAGTGAATGATGTAATGAATAATAGAAATAATACTCCTGTAATCAGTTTGTAAACCATCTTGGTTTGTCTAAATGCAGAAAAAATGAAATATATACCTATGACTAACCATCCGCCACCACTAAAGGTGAAGAATAAAGCTGTTAGTAATAGGAATAAGTATATCTTCTCTTTCACAATTAGCTTGCTTCCTTTTTCAATGTAATAGATAATACACGGAATCAGAAGTAGTGCAAGCGGAAACGGTTCATTTGCAAAACTAAAACACCTATATAACCCCAGCCAGCCTCCTTTCTTGGGTGTTATATGAATATCAAGCACATGCAGTATCTGTTCAGGAATAGTAAGAAATGCTGCAATAATGGCTATACTAAAGTAGGTATTAAGTATGCTTATTCTGTCTTTCTGCAGTTTGAACATTATAATCCATGCATAGCCGATAACGAGCCATCCAATGATTTGTTTACCCAATTGCAGGTATGAATATGGATGTATCAGATTACTTATGATTGATGTTGATGCTATGATTAAAACAAAATATAACCATCGTTGATTCAATAACGTGCTTATTCCTAAGCGGTATATTCCATATCCAATAACAAGCAAGTACAAAGGATAGAACCAGTAAAAATCAAAAAGATTGAAAAAGTTAGGTGATTTGTCTGTAACAAACAGTGAGAGTACCATAAGGAAATTCAATATATCCAAAAAACTTGGAATTTTCGTTATGGTAAAAGTAGGTTTCATTTGCATGTTGAATTAGCCTACAGACCGTAGTACTTCAAATGTTTCAGCATATTTTGTATGAATTTGTACACCTCGAGTAATTGCTAAGGAGCGTATAAAATCTGCATTGGCATATTGACGGTGAGATTGAGATTTGTAGATTCCCAATGCTTGAATTTTCTTCTGAATGTCTTCTTCAGACAATTTGATAAAACCACTTGTTACAAAATTCAAATTGTTCCAAGGCATTTCATAGCATAAAATACTACAAAACTTGAATGCTCTTAACCCTTCTTCTGCAATCGTCTTATGATCTTGATGGATGTCATTGAGCGAAGGCATCAGTACAAGGGAAGGCTGGATTTTTTCTCTTAATGCAATCAGATTTTCCAGAATCTCTTGTCTGTGATAATTAAATGTCCTCACTTCATAGTCAAATAAAATAAGGCGATTGCTTGGAATGCCCAGAATACGGGTAGCTTGTTTGACTTCTTTAATAAGAACATCTTCTTCAAATTCCGGTTGAACAGACTGTTTGCAAGCCGAAAAAGCAGCATAATAAACTTCTCTGCCGGCTTGATTTAGTTTATGAATAGTACCTCCACAGCCAAATTCGCCATCATCTGTATGGGGTGCTAATACTAAAACCGGTGATTTGTCAGATGTTAGATTCATAGATGAGTGCAATTATTTACAATGGAATATTACCATGCTTCTTTTTGGGCAGATTTACAACTTTGTTTTCAAGCATTTTAAAGGCTGCAATGAGTTTCTGACGTGTTTCTTCCGGGAAAATCACTTCATCTATGAAGCCTCGTTCAGCTGCTCTGTAGGGATTGGCAAAAATATGTGCATATTCTGCTTCTTTTTCCAACCATGCTTTTGCAGGGTCTGAAGAAGACTGGATGTCTTTCTTGAAAATGATTTCAGCAGCACCTTTTGCTCCCATTACAGCAATTTCTGCGGTGGGGTAAGCAAAATTGATATCCGCACCAATGTGTTTGGAGTTCATTACATCATAAGCTCCTCCATAGGCTTTTCTGGTGATGACTGTAATTCTGGGGACAGTAGCTTCGCTAAATGCAAATAAAAGTTTAGCTCCGTTAGTGATAATGGCATTCCATTCTTGGTCAGTACCGGGTAAAAATCCCGGAACATCTTCAAAAACTAATATTGGAATATTGAATGCATCACAAAATCGAACAAATCTTGCTCCTTTCTGTGAACTGTGTACATCCAAGCAACCAGCCAAGAAAGCAGGCTGATTAGCAACAATACCTATGCTTTTACCAGCCAATCGTGCAAAGCCAACCACTATATTCTCTGCAAAATTTTTGTGTACTTCAAAGAATGACCCTTCGTCAATCACACCCTCAATAATTTCTCGAATATCATAAGGTTGATTGGCATTCTCCGGCACAATGTTTTTAAGCTGGTTACGACTTTCATCATCTTGTGGTGTATAAGGTATAGAAGGGGTTTTCTCTTCGCAATTCTGAGGAATATATGAAAGGAGTTTTTTTAAATTATTTAAGCAATCAATTTCATTGGTGAATGAAAAATGCGCAACTCCGGATTTGGATGAGTGCACGCTTGCTCCACCCAACTCTTCGCTTGTAACTTCTTCGTTGGTAACGGTTTTTACAACATTAGGACCGGTTACAAACATATAACTGGTGTTTTCAACCATACCAATAAAGTCAGTAATAGCAGGTGAATATACCGCACCCCCTGCACATGGACCCATAATTGCTGAAATTTGAGGAATTACTCCGGATGCCAAAGTGTTTCTATAGAATATATCTGCATAGCCTCCCAGTGAAACCACGCCTTCTTGTATGCGAGCACCACCGGAATCATTTAATCCAATGACGGGTGCGCCATTTTGCATCGCAAGATCCATGATTTTACAGATTTTCTCTGCATGAGTTTCAGACAATGAACCTCCGAATACAGTGAAATCTTGTGAAAATATATAGACCAATCTTCCGTTTACACGTCCATATCCGGTAATCACTCCATCACCTAAGTATCGTTGTTTTTCCATCCCAAAATCATGGCTTCTATGCGTTACAAACGCGCCAATTTCCTGAAAAGTACCCTCGTCAAGAAAGAAATTGATTCTTTCTCTTGCAGTCAGCTTTCCTTTTTTATGTTGAGATTCAATTCGTTCTTGACCTCCTCCTTGCAGTGCAAGTTCTCTTTTGCTGTTTAGCTTTTCACGCTTATCCATTTATTCTTTTTCTAATTCTTTCTCTAATTCTTCAGTCAGTTCCAGATTATGATAGACCATGGTTACATCATCATCTTCTTCGAGTTTTTCTATGAGTTTAAAAACCTTGAGTGCTGTTTCGGTATCAAGTGTTGAAGTGCTTTTTGGGATGCGTTCTAATTTCGCACTGGCTACTTCAATATTTTTTTCTTCAAAACTCTTTTGCATTTTGCCAAAGTCTTCAAAAGCAGAGGTAACAATAACCATGTCTTCCTCCCAATCTATATCTTCGGCTCCCATTTCAATTAATTCAAGTTCAAATTCATCTTGAGAAAAACGGGCAATGGCGCTTTTGTTAATTTCAAAAATACCTTTTTGGTCAAAAATAAATGAGAGCGAACCATTAGTGCCCAAATTACCATTGTGTTTATTGAATGCCGCACGAACATTTGCAACAGTTCTTGTCGGATTGTCGGTTGTTGCCTCAACAAATACAGCAATACCTCCGGTTGCATAGCCTTCATAAGTAGCGTTTTGTAAGTTTGCACCTTCGCCACCGGCTCCTTTTTTAATTGCTTTTTCAATTGTGTCTTTAGGCATGTTGACTCCTTTTGCATTTTGGATAGCCAATCTAAGATTAGGATTGAAATTTGGATCCGGTCCACCGTCTCTTGCTGCCATGGTGATATTTTTAATGATACCCGTAAATGCTTTAGAGCGTTTTGCGTCTTGCTTTGCTTTCCTATGTTTGATGTTTGCCCATTTACTATGTCCTGACATAACTCTGTTGAAATTTGTTTTGGTTGCAAATTAAGGGCTTTTTAAGCGAAATTTAATGACTGTCTACCAAACTATAATGGTTATCATTGCATAAAAGAACTGTAAATTATTTTAAATGTTGGCAATAATCATCGCAGCCGTTATCCCAATTGTCTTTATTGCTTTTGTAATATATTTGCTTGATACTGAAAGGGAGCCTATTGCACTGCTTATACGCTGTTTTTTATGGGGAATGATTATCGTAATCCCTGTTGTGTTGGTTGAGAGTTTGTTGCAAATGTTTGGCAACAATTTCGGGTTAAATAGCTTTGCTCAAAGTATTTATGATGCTTTCCTCATTGCCGGTTCAACTGAAGAAGTGTTTAAGTTCGTTGCAGTTTGGCATATACTCAGGAAGACAAAATACTTTGACCAGTTCTATGATGGAATTGTCTTTGCTGTCTTTGTGTCATTAGGTTTTGCATTGGTTGAGAATATTCTTTATGTAGCTGAACATGGAATGACAATTGCTTTGATTAGAGGTTTTTTGTCTGTACCTGCTCATGCGTTTTTTGCAATTTTTATGGGTTATCATCTTTCTTTATGGAGAATTGGCAAACCGCATCATCGAGCAGCAAATCTTATTCTGGCTATTGTTATCCCCATTACAGTTCATGGATTATTTGACTTTTTCTTAATGGATGTTAGTAAGAGAGTGGAATCGCATCCTTTTATTGTAATTGTGTATATGCTCGCTTTTTTCTCATTGAATATCTGGTTCTGGCGGGCTGCATACAAACGTATTAAATTCTATCTCAAAAAGGATTTGCAAAATTTGAATTTACATAAAAAGGAGAAGAATAATAGTTAGTCTTGTAATTTGCTCTTTATTTCATCCATTAAATCCCGAAGCCTTGCAGCTTCAAGGAACTCTAAATTTTTAGCAGCTTTGTACATTTCTTTTTCAGTTCGTTTTAATGCTTTTTCTAATGATTGTTTGCTCATGAACTCAAGTGCAGGGTCGGCTGCCGTATTCATTTTCTCCTGCATGATATAAGGTTTTAACTCTTCATTCTTAATAGCATCTGCAACAGAAGTTTGTTTTAAAATTTGCTCGTTGGATTTTCGAATTGTTTTGGGAGTAATGCTGTGTTCTAAATTGTATTTAATCTGAATCTCACGTCTTCTGTTAGTCTCTTCAATTGTTTGTTGCATTGAACCTGTAATTACATCGGCATACATAATTACTCTACCCCTGTCGTTCCTAGCTGCCCTACCAATGGTTTGCACTAATGAAGTGGTTGAACGCAGAAAGCCCTCTTTGTCAGCATCCATGATTGCCACTAAGCTGACTTCGGGCAAATCTAATCCTTCTCTTAGCAGGTTGATACCTACCAAAACATCAATAATGCCTAAGCGTAATTGACGAAGAATTTCAACTCGCTCTAAAGTCTTAACTTCGGAATGTATATACCGTGCTTTGATATTCAGGTTTTCCAAATATTTACTCAACTCTTCAGCCATTCGTTTTGTGAGTGTTGTAACCAACACGCGGTCTCCTTCTTTAATTGATTTATCAATTTCGTTTAATAAGTCGTCAACCTGATTGATACACGGGCGAACTTCAATAATCGGGTCTAATAATCCCGTAGGTCTGATAAGTTGTTCAACAATCACACCTTCTGAATCATTAATTTCGAAGTCTGAAGGTGTTGCACTTACATACACTGTTTGAGGCACAAGATTGTAAAATTCTTCAAATTTGAGGGGTCTATTGTCAAGTGCCGCGGGTAGTCTAAAGCCATATTCTACTAAGTTGTTCTTGCGAGAGCGGTCTCCGCCATACATGGCTCTCAATTGAGGTAGCGAAACATGGCTTTCATCAATAAATACTAAGAAATCTTTTGGGAAATAGTCTAATAAACAGAAAGGGCGTTCTCCAGCCAATCTCCTGTCAAGATACCGACTGTAATTTTCTATTCCGCTACAATAACCAAGTTCTCGAATCATCTCTAAGTCAAAATTCACTCTTTCGTCAAGTCTTTTGGCTTCTATTGGACGTTCAGTCTCATTGAAATAAGCTACTCTGGTTATCAAGTCATCCTGAATCTGTCTTATTGCAGATTGTAATTTGTCTTTTGGTGAAACATAAATATTAGCAGGGAAAATGGCTGCTTCGCTTAATTGTTCAAAAGAATTGCCGGTAAGCGGATCTATTTTTTGAATCTCTTCGATTTCATTGCCAAAAAATAATATTCTCAAGGCATAGTCAGCATAAGCAAGATATACATCCACTACATCACCAGAAACTCTAAAGTTACCTCTATTAAAGTCCGCTGTAGTTCTGGAATACAATCCGTCCACTAATGCGTGGAGTAGTGTTTGCCTACTCAGCGTTTTACCTTTATAAATCCGCACAATGCTCCCTTCATAATCCTTGGGATTACCCGCTCCATATATACAAGAAACAGATGCGACAACAACAACATCGCGTCTGCCTGATAAAAGTGATGATATCGTCTTAAGTCTGAATTTTTCGATTTCATCATTTATGCTCAAATCCTTTTCAATATAGACTCCGGTGGTGGGTACAAATGCTTCCGGTTGATAATAGTCATAGTATGAAACAAAATATTCAACTGCATTTTCAGGAAAAAACTCCTTGAATTCACCATATAATTGAGCTACTAAAGTTTTGTTATGGCTCAATATCAGTGTGGGTTTTTGGACTCTTTCAATCACATTAGCCATTGTGAAAGTTTTGCCCGAACCCGTAACGCCCAGCAGTGTTTGTGCCTTTAATCCATTTTCAATTCCTTCGGTTAATTGTTTAATTGCCTGGGGTTGATCGCCTGTTGGTTTAAATGGAGAAATAAGTTTAAAAGGCATGGTGCAAAGATAGATTATAAATCATGGATGAGAAGAGGAGGTTGTAGGCAATCTAATGGTAATAAAATGTACATTCGTGCATAAGGAAACCGGATTTATATCATGAATTATTGATCGAGAAACTTTATTAATTCTTGATAAAATTGACCTTGATTTTCTGCATGTAACCAATGCCCGGCATCTTTGATAGTTACAAACTCTGCAAACGGAAAAAGCTCTTTGATATCTGCTAAGTCTTTCTCTCTTATATAGCCTGATTTTTCACCTCTCATGAACAAAGTAGGAATACTGATTGGGAATGGAATGTCAATCTTGCCTGAAATTTCATTATAAGCAGCTTCAATTGCTTGTACATTACATTTAAGTTGAAAGCCTTTGTCTGCGCGTTCTAAATTTTTTAACAAAAACATTCTAATACCTACATTTGCCTCGTATTTAGCGAAAGCTTCATCTGCTTCTTGACGAGTCTGAAATTTGCTAAAATCAATTTCATTAAATGCTCTAAAGTATATTCCATGAGCTGGAGGATATGCTTGAGGTCCAATATCTGCAATAATCAATTTGGATAAGAATTGGGGAAAGTCAACTGCAAACTGCATAGCAACCTTGCCACCCATAGAATGTCCCAGCAGTATGATATTATTCAAATGATGTTTTTGGCAAAATTCTGCTATATCCTGTGCCATTGCCGCAAAGGTCATAACAGATGAATGAGGTGAGCGACCATGATTGCGAAGGTCAACTGCAAAAACTGCATATTGTTCACCAAGCAACTTTGCGTGATATTGCCAATTATCTAACATCCCAAAAAGTCCATGTAGGATGATGATAGGTGGATTGTCTTTATTTCCGTATTGTTTGAACGCAAGTTCCATTTCGCCTGCAAAGATAGATATTAACGCATGACCGTATTTCCTATACTTAGGATTCTCTTGGAATTGGGGTTTATGTCCATTACTTTTGTGGCTAATAAAAAAACTAAATAGAGATGAGAATTGCAATAAATGGATTTGGACGCATTGGACGACTTACTTATAAAATTTTATTAGAAAAAAAGGATGTTGAAATAGTAGCGGTCAATGACTTGACTGACACAAAAACATTGGCACACCTGTTAAAATATGATTCAGTTCATGGTATTTTTAAAGGGGCTGTTTCTTATGATGAACACTCTATCATTGTGAATAATAAAAAAACAGAAGTGTTTGCTGAAACATCACCGGAGAATTTACCTTGGAAAGAACTTGGAGTAGATGTTGTTATTGAATCAACAGGAAGATTTACTGATATTGAACATGCTTCTTTACACATTAAAGCAGGGGCGAAAAAAGTAGTAATCTCTGCTCCCGGCAAAGGAGAAGGACTAAAAACCATTGTATTGGGAGTAAATGAACATGCCTTGGATGGAAGCGAGACTGTCGTGTCAAACGCTTCATGTACCACTAATTGTTTAGCACCAATGGTTAAAATTCTGGATGATTTATGTGGTGTAGAGCATGGATTTATGACAACTACGCATGCATATACAGCAGACCAAAGGCTTCAAGATGCTCCCCATAAAGATTTACGTAGGGCAAGAGCGGCAGCCTACTCTATTATTCCTACAAGTACCGGGGCTGCAAAGGCTGTGGGTGAAGTTTTGCCACATCTAAAAGGTAAATTAAATGGTATTGCACTCAGAGTCCCGGTGCCTGACGGGTCAATCAATGACTTTGTTTGTGTAGTAAGAAACCCAAAATCTGTTGAAGAAATAAATCAGACATTCAAAAACGCTGCTGAAGGTGCCATGAAAGGGATATTGGAATATTCCGAAGAACCATTAGTCTCCATAGACATAGTTGGAAACACTCACTCATGTATTTTTGACAGTGAGTTAACTATGGTCTATGGCAATACTGTGAAGATAGTCGGATGGTATGATAATGAAATGGGGTATTCAAATAGAATTGCAGACCTTGCTCTAAAAGTTGCCGGATAAAATTCTCAAATCTGTTCTGTGTTAAACATACGTTCATTACTTTTCTTTTAAATCGGAACATATTATAAAAATTTATGTATAAGTTTGACCCCGAAACTAAATACAATAAAATTTATGAAAAAGACAAATTACTCAATCGGTGTGCTTGCGCTCATTTTTGCAGCGGTGATCTTTCTAAGTTCATGTAGCACAGTATCGTTAACCCAAAGGAAATATAACAAAGGCTTTCATGTTGAATGGGCTTCGAAACAAAGAAATAACAGTAAGGCTGAAAAACCTAAAGTTACTATTGTTCCTAAAACAGATGTGGTTGTAAATGAGAGTATTCAAAATGAAAATGTGGTGCTTGAAAACACAACATTTACGAATCCTGTAATTGAAAATTCTTATGTTGCAGAATCCGGTATTTCAAACCCAATTACGGCTGCAAAGATGATTCACAAGATTAAAAATATTAACAAAATTGAATTAAGCAATGATGTAATCACTTCAAAAACATTTTCAAAAACCACTTTTCTAAAAGCAAAGAAGGCTCAAAAAGCAGACAGCGTAGATCCCCTTTTATTGATTGTATTGGCAATTTTGCTTTCTCCTGTAGCAGTGTATTTATATGAAGGTTCTTGGACTAATCGTTGCACAGTAAACCTTATCTTATGGATTTTATGTTGGTTGCCAGGCGTGATTCACGCGCTTATAGTGATTTCAGGTAAAAAATAATTTTATTAAAGACAATGTCGCTTCTCAAAAAGGCACTGTTAATCTTTGTATTAATAGTGCCTTTTTTTTTACTTTTTCTCCCCGCAGATTATTTTGATACCGGACAAAGTTTGTGTCCCAGTAAAGTCTTTTTTCATACAGAATGTCCCGGTTGTGGATTAACACGTGGTGTCATGCATCTTATGCATTTTGATTTTGCAACTGCGTGGCAATTTAATGTTCTTTCATATCCTATTTTAGTTATAGGTATCATAGTTTGGTTTCATATTTTAGGTAAAGTAATTCATAAAGAAATCTTCCCTTGGTTGAATAAATTTTATTGATTTTCAACGCTTGCGATATTGTTTTTTAGCGCAAAACATAGTTCCTTTGCAGTCTCTAAACTAGCCATGGAAAAGATACGGTCAATAATTGAAGAATTAAAATCAGGATTAGAGAAGAATATCCGATACACACAAAGTGAATTAAATAGAATCAGAGCAGGGAAAGCACAACCTGAAATGTTAGAACGTGTGATGGTTGATTATTATGGAGCGCAAACTCCCATTAATCAAGTTGCCAATGTTTCTGCACCCGAATCTCGTACTTTAACAATTCAACCATGGGATAAAAGTATTATTGGAGAAATTGAAAGAGCAATTATCAACAGTAATTTAGGACTAAATCCGCAAAACGATGGCGAAATGATTCGCATCAATATTCCTCCGCTCACAGAACAAAGAAGAATTGAATTGGTGAAAACTGCCAAACAAGAAGCAGAAAATTCTAAAATCGGAATCCGAAATTTAAGAAAAGAAGCAAACGAGAGTTTAAAAAATGCTCAAAAAGAAGGAGCATCAGAAGATGAAGTAAAAGATGCTGAAGCACAAGTTCAGAAGCTTGTGGACCATTATATTGATAAGATAGATGCAGTGTTAGCCGATAAAGAAAAAGAAATAAAAACCATCTAATTATAGCTTGCTCTTATTAAAAAATAAAAGCACTTGCAAAGCATAAAATTATGCTTATTTTTGCAACCCCAATTTTGCCCGATCGTCTAATGGCAGGACGACTGATTTTGGTTCAGTTAGTGTTGGTTCGAATCCAGCTCGGGCAACTTTGATAAATAAGATAGGAAAGGGAAAGGCTTAGTAACAAAGTATAAAGTGACATCAATTATTAATACCGTCAAATTGTTTTCCGGCACTAGTTCAAATGCTTTTGCAAAAAAAGTAGCGGAAGCTTATGGCAAAGAATTAGGTGATGTTGCGATTTCCAAATTCAGTGACGGAGAACTACAGCCCAGTTTTAATGAATCAGTGCGTGGTTGTGATGTGTTTATTATGCAGTCAACTTTTGCTCCTGCTGATAATTTAATGGAGTTACTCTTGATGGTGGATGCTGCAAGAAGGGCATCTGCAAATTATATTACCGCAGTTATCCCTTATTATGGTTATGCAAGACAGGACAGAAAGGATAAGCCCAGAGTATCAATAGGTTCAAAACTTATTGCAGATATTTTGTCGGCAAGTGGTGTGAATCGCTTAATGACTATGGATTTACACGCACCTCAAATTCAAGGTTTCTTTAATATCCCTGTTGACCATCTTGACGCTTCTGTAATTTTTATTCCATATATCAATTCACTCGGATTAGAGAATCTTACCATTGGGTCTCCTGATGTTGGTTCTTCCGCGAGAAATCGTGAATATGCAAAGGCATTGGATTGTCCAATGATCATTTGTGATAAAGAGAGAAAGAGAGCAAATGAAATTGCCTCAATGCAAGTAATCGGAGAAGTGCAAGGAATGGATGTGGTATTAGTGGATGACATTGTTGACACTGCTGGTACTCTTTGTAAATCTGCTGCCCTATTATTGGAGAAAGGTGCTAAGAGTGTAAGAGCGGTTACAACTCATCCTGTTTTGTCTGGAAAGGCTCTAGAGAACATTGAAAATTCAGTATTAGAGGAGTTGGTTGTGTGTGATACTATACCCGTGAAAATACAATCTTCAAAAATTAAAGTGTTGAGTTCTGCACCCCTCTTTGCTCAAGCAATCAGGCAGGTACATGAACATGGTTCTATCAGTTCTTTATTTAAGAAGGACAATGTTATTCAGAAAAAGTTAATTTAGAAAATTCATAATTTACATATAAATGAAAACCATATTATTAAAAGGCGAAAAGAGAGCAGACTTAGGAACAAAATTCTCTAAAGCAGAGCGAAATGAAGGCAAAGTGCCTTGTGTGCTTTATAGCAAAGACTCTCATGAACATTTTGTTGTTTATCGCCAGGATTTCAAAAATTTAGTTTACACACCTAATACATATAAGGTAAAATTATCTATCGAAGGAAAAGAATATAATGCAATTTTACAGGATATCCAATTTCATCCTGTGAATGATCTGATCCTACACGCAGATTTCCTACAAGTTGATGATAAAACCCCGGTTGTGATGAATATCCCGATAAATATCACCGGCAATGCACCTGGTGTGAGAGCAGGTGGTAAATTAATCCAAAAAATTTCTAAAGTACAGGTGAAAGGTTTGTTGAATGATTTGCCTGATTTTATTGAAATTAGTATTGATTCATTGAATATAGGTCAATCTATCAAGGTAAAAGATGTCGAAACTGCTAAGTTTCAAATCTTAGATGCGGCTGAGAATGCAATTGTTTCTTGTAAAACTACAAGAAATGTGGTTGCTGCTGATGCTGCTGCAACTGCTGCTAAGTAAATTACGCTTTGTAAGAATTTGTTAAGAGCCTGTAAGTCTTGCAGGCTCTTTTTTTGTGTTTGTACATTTTATTGCATTTATTCGCTTTATATGATTAGCTTTGCAAGTTCCTTATTACCAAAACTATAGATAAGCTAATCCTTCTGTGAGCCAAACAAATTCAATAATGCTTTCAAAGAATCAAGACAATATTGAAATTGTATTTACCCTTGAGCCGCATCCGCAGTTAGGAAATATTATTCAGGTTCAAGCAGTAGAAAAATTAGCCAGTGGAGATTTTTCTATGAATTTTTCCAAAGTCCGTATTCCAAATGCGGATTTTTATGGAATGACTCCGGAGGATAAGGAAGTCTTGAATATTATTGAGGAGTACGAATCTGAAAAGCTCATTGCATTGTTCTACAAGGGCAAAAAGAAAGTTAAAACACAAGAGTTCTTAGAAAAATATTGTACCGAAGAAATTTTGTCTAAACATGTTTTACCTTATGTAGAACATAGGGTTGCAAAAATTCTTTTAAAACTAAAAGGTAGAACAATATATTATTGGGGAGATGGAATTGTAAATAAATGGCTGCCAATAAAAGTCAATGAAAAGCAAAGTGATGTAGTTTTTGCAGTAGAAAGAACTGCTCAGGGTATGAAGTATTATGTGGATGTTTTTCACAATGGAAAGCAAATCAAATTACAAAACCCGGAGAATCTTGTTATTGTAAATAAACCGGCAAATATTCTGTTTGGTAAATCTATTCACTTTTTTGACTCACTAACAGAAGCCAAAAAAATTGCCACATTCTTTAACAAACCAGAAGTGCTTATACCTGCGGCTTCAGAAGAATTATATCTAAATAAGTTCATTTTGCCATTGGTTTTGTCACATCATGTTGAGGGAAAAGGAATTGAAATTAAGGTGGAGCAAGTTGACAGGCAAGCTAAGTTGAATCTGATGACATTTAATTCCTCAATTAATTTTGCATTGGAATTTGGTTATGGTGAGTTGAATTATCCTATGCATAGCATCGTGAATGGGCAGACAACACTCGGGCGTGGTGCAAATGATTGGGTCATTTCTGTTATCAAAAGAGATAAGCGTTGGGAGGAAGACAAAATTGAAGTATTAAAAAGTCATGGGTTAATACATAAACAAGGAGCATTATTTGATATTCCGCGCTCTGTGTCAATAGAAAAATTTGTGTCTCATATTATCCCTGCATTACAAGAAGAAGGATTTTTGATTAACCAAAATGGAATTAAGCAACCTTTTTTCATTGGTATCCCTGTCTTGCTTTATGCTGTTAAGGAACAAAATGATTGGTTTGATTTGCATATTATAGTAAAATTTGGTGCAATTGAAGTTCCATTTAAGAAGCTACGTTCTCACATTATAAATAATAACAATCTCTATACTTTGCCTGATGGGACGGTAGCTATTATTCCTGAAGAATGGATGCAAAAACTCTCGCCAATTCTTGATTGTGCTTCTGAAACAAAGGATGAAATTAGAATAGGTAAGTATCACTATAGCGTCTTAGAGGGTTTCGATAATATAGGTATCAATCGTACAGGTGAGAAGCTGAAATCAATTCTTGATTCATACAAGAAAACGGAAAAAATTGTTTCACCCAAAACCATCAATGCCGCATTACGTAAATATCAGTTATTAGGCTTGCAATGGATGGTTGCACTCAATGAGAACCATTTCGGAGGAATTCTTGCAGATGATATGGGTTTAGGTAAAACGGTACAAACGCTTGCTTTTTTTGAGTGGTTTTTGCTCAATAAACGTCCGGAGTATAGAATGGGAGAATCAGAGCCTTCTGCTATGATCGCTGCTGTTAATCATGCAAAAATCGAAAAGAGAACACCTTTTTTGGTTGTTGTACCGACTTCACTCATCCATAATTGGAAAGATGAAATAGAGAATTTTACACAGTTAAATACCTTTATTTATGCCGGAAATCAGCGAAATCGTTATATCTGGGAGTATTTTAGTGAATATGAAATTGTCATTACAACCTACGGAACTATACGAAATGATAGAGATGTATTTAGTCGTATGCAATTTGATGTAGTTGTGTTTGATGAAGCCCAAAATCTAAAAAATCCTACGTCACTCACTGTCAAAGCTGCTGCAGAACTGAATACTAAGCAGAAAATTTTATTGACAGGTACTCCTATCGAAAACTCTACTTCGGATTTATGGTCGTTGCTCAATATTGCAAATACAGGTTTTTTGGGTAGTTTTACGAAGTTTCAAACCAATTTTATTAATAAAATTGAAAAGAAAAATGATGATGTGAAGCTATATGAGTTGAAAAAATTCGTTGCACCTTTTATTCTGAGAAGGACAAAAGAAGAAGTGGCAAAAGAACTTCCGCCAAGACATGAACAAATTGTTTATTGCGATATGGATGTAGAGCAAGAAAGATTGTATGTTCAAACCAAGTCGTATTATCGCAATGAGCTATTAAAAACAATTTCAGAGAAAGGAATAGAAAAATCAAAAATACATATCCTCAAAGGATTGCTAAGATTGAGACAAGTTGCTAATCACCCGATATTAGTAAATGAGCAATATAAAGGTAATTCGGGTAAGTTTAATATTATTATTGAAAGTTTAAGTGATATTGTCAATCGAGGTAATAAGGTACTGGTTTTCTCTCAGTTTGTAAGCCAATTACGTTTGTTCAAGGAAAAATTAAATGAATTAAATATTGAATATGCTTATCTAGATGGTACTATTAAAGCCATAGACAGAGCAAAGCAGGTTGAGAGGTTTCAAAAGTCCCAAGATTGTCAGGTCTTTTTGATTTCGTTGAAGGCAGGAGGGGTTGGATTGAACCTCACGGCAGCCGACTATGTGTTTATTGTTGACCCTTGGTGGAACCCCGCAGTTGAACGTCAAGCAATGGATAGAGCACATAGGATTGGTAGAGAAAAGCCGGTTTTTGTTTATAAATACATTACAGAACAAACAGTCGAAGAGAAAATCATACGTTTACAAGAACGTAAAAAACAACTTGCCAGTAACCTTGTCTCTATAGATTCCGGTACGTGGCTCGCAAATATTGATAAGAAAGACTTAGAAGATATTTTGAAATAATGAAAACTGTGAGTTTGTGAGGCTCATTGGTTGTTTTGTCAAAATTATTATGTTGTCTTTTGCATAATTTTATCCAACTCATATTTTTACACCATGAATAGAGTTATTCTTATCTCAATAGCTGTTATATCTTTAGCATCAACAGCATGTAATCACAAACCTAAATCTGAACAGACACAAATGCACGCATACACCTATCCGGAAACCAAAAGAGTTGAAGTGAAAGATACTTTTTTTGGAGAAGTAGTAGAAGACCCTTATCGTTGGCTTGAGAACGATCAATCACCAGAGGTTAAATCTTGGATTGAGGCTCAAAATAAACTTACTTTCGGACATTTGGATACAATTCCCTATAAAGGAAAAGTGCGTGAAATGCTTGAACAAGTTTGGAATTATGAACGTTTCTCTGCACCTTTTCAACGCGGTGATTATACATACTTTTATAAAAATGATGGTTTGCAGAACCAAAGTGTACTCTATAGGCAAAAAGGAGATGTTGAGCCTGAGGTGTTCTTAGATCCTAATACATTTTCGACTGATGGAACTACATCGCTGGGTGGAGTTAGTTTTTCAAGAGACGGAAGTTTGATGGCATATCAAATAAGTGAAGGAGGAAGTGATTGGCGCAAAGTAATCGTCTGGAATGCCGTTACAAAAGAAATCATTGATGATACATTAAAAGACGTGAAATTTTCAGGTTTGAGTTGGCGAGGAAACACAGGGTTTTATTACAGTAGTTATGATAAGCCTAAGGAAGGGAGCGAACTGTCAGGGAAAACTGCCGAACATAAATTGTATTTTCACAAATTAGGAGATAAGCAAAAAGATGATATCTTGATTTTTGGTGGAAGCGAAACTCCACGCAGATATATTGATGGGTCAGTTACAGAGGATGAAAACTATCTTATTATTTCTGCAGCAGAATCTACAACAGGCAATGAACTGTATGTACAAGACTTGAGAGTAAAAAATGCACCATTACAAAAGATTGTTGAGAATTTTGAAAACAATCATACAGTAGTTCATTCAGACAAGGACAACCTGTATATTCTTACAGATTTAGGCGCGCCTAATTTAAAGTTAGTGAAAGTGCATAAAAACAAACTCAATCTGAGTGATGCACAAGAAATTATCCCTGAAACCAAAATGCCGTTAAGTGTTTCGACCGGAGCGGGAAAGTTTTTTGCAACCTATCTGAAAGATGCACTTTCCTATGTTGTTCAATATAATACTAAAGGCGAAAAGGAACATGAAATTGAGTTGCCTGGAAATGGTACTGCGAGTGGTTTTAGCAGCAGATGGGAAGATAAACTCGTTTATTTTTCATTTACAAATTTTATACGTCCCTCTTCAATCTATGCTTACGATCCGATAGTCGGTACAACATCACTTTATAAAGAACCTGTATTGAATTTTAATCCTGAAGAATTTGAAAGTTATCAGGTGTTTTATCAATCAAAGGATGGCACCAAGATACCCATGATGATTACTCATAAAAAGGGGTTAGAAAGAAACTCAAATAATCCTACTATGCTCTATGGATATGGTGGATTTAATATCAGTTTAACACCAAATTTTAGTCCTGCCATTGCTGTTTGGTTACAACTGGGCGGTATCTATGCAGTTCCAAATCTCAGAGGAGGCGGAGAATATGGCAATGATTGGCACAATGCCGGAATTAAGATGAAAAAACAGAATGTGTTTGATGATTTTATTGCTGCCGCAAACTACTTGATTAATAAAAAATATACGAGTAGCTCAAAATTAGCTATAAGCGGTGGTTCAAATGGAGGGTTGTTGGTAGGAGCATGTTTAACACAAAGACCGGATTTGTTTGCAGTTGCATTGCCAGCAGTGGGAGTGTTGGATATGTTACGTTATCATAAATTTACTGCAGGAGCCGGATGGGCTTATGATTATGGGACTGCGGATGATTCAAAAGAAATGTTTGATTATCTAAAAGCATATTCACCTATTCATAATGTTCAAAGAGGGAAAAACTATCCTGCAACCCTAATTACTACGGGCGACCATGATGATAGGGTTGTGCCTGCACATTCATTCAAATTTGCAGCCGCTTTACAATATGTGAATGACGGTAACAATCCCACGTTGATACGGATTGAAACAAAAGCAGGGCATGGAGCAGGAAAGCCAACCTCTATGCTCATTGACGAAGCTGCCGATAAATTTGCGTTTACACTGTGGCATTCGGGTATTAAAGAAATAAAATAAATAAACTCACATTGAAATCGTTGCAGGTTGATTGTGCTGCATAAAGAATCTAACTTGTGGCTCAAACACTGACAGCCATAGTTTCTTCGGTTTTAATATCTTTGCCCCTATCAATTATAGATAATAGCAATGATAATGAAGCAATGTAAGTGGTTTGTATTGATTGTGATTTGGTCTTTATCACAAATTGCAAGTGCACAAGTACCATACACGTATAAAGTTAAAACAGGATTTAGATTTGGTTTGTCTAATGAATTCAATCCAAACGAACTGCAAAACACACCAACGGGTGTTTATTATATTGCGAAAGCAATGCCTGAACCTGCCGGGAAAAAGGTAAGTCATAAAAATGAGGTTAATAATCTGAGAACCCAACAAGGAGTACTTTATTCGACTACGAACGTTGATAGAAGAACAGCGGCAGTCCCTATGATTGTTGAGGGATTTGAAGGGTCTATCGGTGGCGGTATTCCAAATGATAATAATGTTGCGGTTTCAAAGTCGGGATGGGTAGTAAGTGTTCTGAATACTAATATAAGAGTGTATAATGATACCGGAAAATGGATAAAGAATTGGTCGTTGGAAGCATTTCCAAGAAGTGTGGGAAATGATCGTCCGGGAAATGGAGTAGGAATTCTTGACAGGTCGTATGATCCTAAAATTGTGTTTGATAATGAAGCAAATAAATTTATCATTGTTTACCTTGAAGGTTCAGAGAGTTCTGACACTCGTATTATTGTAGCTTTTTCCAAAACTGATAACCCATTGGAAGGATGGAATGTTTATGAACTCAACGGCAATCCATTTGGAGGCAAAACTTGGTCAGATTATCCTGTGATTTCATTGTCTGAACAAGACTTATATGTTACTGTAAATATTGTTAAAGATAGTGTAGATTGGACTGTTGGATTCACACAGTCTGTTATTTGGCAAATTCATAAGGAAGATGGTTTTCAAGGAGATTCTTTAAGAGCTAATTTGATTGGCGATATTCGATATGAAGGAAAATCGATTTGGAATATTTGTGGAATTCCAGGTGGTTATAACCAATTTAAAGCAGGGATGTTTTTCTTATCAGTGCGCCCCAGCGATATGCAAAACGATACGGTCTTCTTACATCGGATTCACAATAATTTAGTAGATGGAGAACCCGTTTATTCATTGACTGTCCTCACAACAGATAAACCCTATGGCTTGCCGCCTGATGCATTTCAACCGCAAGTTGGTTATAGACTTCAAACAAATGATGCGCGTGTGTTATCAGGATTTACACATAACAATGAAATACAATATGTGCAAACCACGAAGAACTTTCAAAATAATCGTTCTGCAATCTATCATGGAATCATTAGTGATATTTATTCCAACCCAACAATTAAAGGCAAAATCATTTCGGACGATTCATTAGATTTGGCATATCCCAGCATGGTTTATGCAGGTGACGGGAAGTGGAATAGTAATGCTGTTATTACTTTTTCTCATGCATCCGAGAATCATTATCCCGGTTCTTCTTTTATCTATATGAATGATAACAATGAATACAGTCAAATAGTCAGAATTAAATCAGGCGAAGGGCTTATCAATACCTTCTTGGCTGATTCAATTGAAAGGTGGGGAGATTATACAGGTATTCAAAGAGACTATGCTCATCCTGGAGCATTCTGGACATCCGGCTCTTTTGGTGATAAGTTTAATAAAAATAGTACTTGGATAAATAAGATTGTGATTAACGACAAGAATGTTGCGAATCCGGTTATTCAACCGCAAAATCGAATGGTCAATGCGTTTCCTAACCCTGCAAAAGATGTGTTACAACTTGAACTCTTTTTTGTGCAAAAAGGAAATTTTTCTGTTAAAATAATTGATGTGAACGGCAAGATTGTGTTTGATGAAATGCACACAGCAGAACAGACCGGTCGTTATCGTTGGTATTTGAATATAACACAATTAAAAGCTGGTGTTTATACTTATCAAATATCCCAGAGCAATAGTAAACAAGTGATTAGCGGTAAATTTTTGGTGGAGCAATAATGATAACAACAACACCTGTCAATAAGCCATTGCAAGAAGGCATATTATTAATGAACAAACCACTGCATTGGACTTCTTTTAATGTGGTGAAGAAAGTGCGATACCTGCTGAAACATAAAGGGTATAAAGTTGGACATGCAGGAACACTTGACCCTTTAGCAACCGGATTAGTCATATTGTGTACCGGGAAGACTACAAAACAGATTGAATCCATACAGGCGCAACCAAAGGAATATACAGGAAGTTTTTTCTTGGGTGCTACTACTTCTTCCTTTGATTTAGAAACTGAGCCAATACCAACAAAGGACTGCACTTTGCCAACTGCCGAATCAATACAGCAAGCTGCATTGCGACTAACCGGAGAGATCGAACAAATTCCACCCATCTTTTCTGCTGTCAAAGTAGATGGTAGAAGAGCTTATAAGTATGCAAGGGAAGGCAGTGAATTAAATTTGAAATCCAGAAAAGTGATTGTGTATGAGTTCGAGATTACAAATATTGAACTACCCTTAGTTTGTTTTAGGATTAAATGCAGTAAAGGTACTTATATTCGAAGTCTTGCAAATGATTTTGGGAAAATATTGGGTGTCGGTGCATACTTGAATAGTCTTTGCCGAACACAAATAGGAGAATTTACATTAAAAGATGCATTTTCAATTGAAGGTATAGAAAAATTAATAGCTGAAAATGAAGCTGTATAGGAATCTTCCCATCAAGAATACTTTTCGCAATGCAGTTCTGACACTTGGAACTTTTGATGGTGTGCATGTTGGTCATCGCAAAATAATTGAAAGAATGAAGGAAATAGCCCGTAATGTCGGTGGAGAAACCGTGCTGCTATCCTTCTATCCGCATCCGCGTCATGTTCTGCATACACATCAAAGTACATTGAAAATTATTTCTACCATAGATGAGAAAATTCAATTGTTACAAGAGACGGGTTTGGACAATCTTGTTGTGATACCATTTAACCCTGCATTTGCTGCTACCGAACCGGAATACTTTGTACGTGATTTTTTAAGTGAAAAATTTAACTTGAACACCCTTGTTATAGGCTATGATCATAGGTTTGGAAAAGATAGGAAAGGGGATTTTGTTCTCTTGTCTCAGTTAAAAGATAAATATGGGTTTCGCTTAGAGCAAATAGATGCCCAAGAAGCGGACGAAATAACGGTAAGTTCAACATTTATCAGGAAGGCATTGATAGAAGGAGATTTGAAAACTGCCAATGATTTGTTAGGAAGACCCTATTTACTAAAGGGTAAAGTGGTTGAAGGATTAAAAATTGGACGGACAATCGGGTTTCCTACTGCGAACATAGAAGTAGCAGATGCAAATAAGTTAATTCCTGCAAATGGTGTGTATGCAGTGAGTGTTGTTATTAAGGGAAAAAAATATTTTGGAATGTCGAATATAGGGAGCAATCCGACTATTTTAGAAAAAGGTTTTTCTATTGAAGTGAATATTTTTAACTTTGTGGACTCTATTTACGGAGAAGAAATAGAGGTCAATTTTATTAAAAGATTTAGAAACGAAGAGAAATTTACTAACTTAGAAGAATTAAAAGCACAGCTTGCCAATGACAAGATTGAAGCAGAGAAAATACTCGCCAAAGTTCGTTAAGACTACAATTCTTACAACTTTGTTGGTGCTTGTTAGTTTATCTGTCAATGCATTGAACTTCTATACTGATTCGACTAGTATTAAGACTACCGAGAAACTAGGATTACCCTTGTTGAATGACTCACTTGCCTTAGATGATAATACAAAGACGACAACGGAGTTTTTTAGATTTGGTCCCGTTGATGAATTTTTTATGGATTGGGACACTGCTGTAGTTGACCCATATCAATTTGATATTAAAGAGATTACATATGATTTTCCGGTTTGTCTTTTTATAAGCCCGGATGATGTATATTCTTTGCCACTCAAAAGTATGTCACCTACATCTCCTTTTGGACCGCGCTGGGGCAGGCATCACAAAGGAATTGACTTTGGATTGAACGTTGGAGATTCTGTTTACAATATGTTTGATGGTATGGTTAGAATCTCTGTATACAGCCCGACATTCGGTAACTTTATTGTGGTAAGACACTTCAATGGCTTGGAAACTATCTATGCCCATCTTTCTGAACGCAATGTGTCATCCGGTGATATTGTTAAAGCAGGAGATTGTGTTGGGCTAGGAGGAAATACAGGACGCTCAACAGGTCCCCATTTGCATTTTGAAATAAGGTATAGAGGTGTAGCTTTTGACCCAGAAAATCTGTTTGATTTAGGTTATGAAGATATCGTAGGTGAAGAGTTAACCATAGAGCCCACACTGTTTAATTATTTAAAATATAAAAGTAAACGCAGTCATTCCGGAGCAAAAGGCAACTATCACACAATTCAAAACGGAGAGACACTCTATAGTATTGCAAAGAAATACGGTACTTCTGTTAATGCTTTATGTAGATTGAATGGAATTTCAGAATCTTCCATTATTAGAGCCGGCAATAGACTCAGAGTCAGATAATTACTATGTCTGCAAAAATTGTAAGATTGTCCGGTGGTTGGGTTGTAATTACACTTTCAGTTTTGTTTTTACAATCATGTTTACATTCAGATATCACAACCGAATCTGATGGTAGCGACACAGATTCAGTATTAGATTCTTCTTCGAGAGTATCTACCGAAAATGATTTTCAATCACATGATACTATGTTTCAAAATTTTTATGTTGCACATTTAGACAACGATAGTATCCCTGATTCTTTGTTTATTATGCCGCCCATTGTTAACGATAACGGTGATGAATATGTACAAGATTGTCAAGGTCCATGTATTACAAAAATTAGTTTTAGTAATAATCTTCCCCCAATTTATGTTCAGCAGAGTTTGGGAGGTGAAATCAAAGTGCTTGAGGATATCAATGAAAATGGGTATAGCGAAATAGTATTTTTCCCATATTGGTTCCAAAGTTGTTGGTCGCGGATGGATATCTTTAGTTTTAATGATCAAAATTGGTCATTAGTAAAGTCCATTGATTATAATAGTTGTGATGAAACCCTGCCTACAAATTTTGAAAAAGTTGATAAAGGAGTGTTGCGTGTAATAACCAATGGGTATCAGTTTGAAGAGAACTCACGCGAAATAGAGCAAAATCAGCAAGAATTGCCCGGACTTGAGGCTAAGATTTACGATGTTGAAGTAAAGTAAAAAGAGTAGAGCTATTTAAAGTAATACTCTATTGTTTCAGGAAAGTCTGTTGCAAAAATGCCGTATCCTCCTTGAATGTTTGAGTAAACTGAAGTTGTTTGGGAGAAGGGATCGGATTGATAGAAAAGGTATTCATTGAGCGAACGTGTGTATATGTATCGTTCTTTTGAAAGTGAGCTTACATGTAAGTTAATAGAAACAATCCTTTCTTTATCCGGTGACTTGTGTTCAACAAAAGTCCCAAATTTGAGATTGGCAATCAAACCCTTAAATTCATCATCTACCAATAATAATTCCTTCTTGGAAAACTGAGTGTTAATGTTTCGTACAAACCAGTAATCGTTTGTAAACAAATCCATTTTTTCTATGTGTAGTGTTGAGTCAGTGATGTTTCCGTTTGATTTTTTGTAGGTATAAAATGTTTTTGTGCAATAAAAGAGATAGTAGTTGTCGGTATTTGGGATGTCAGATAAACGGATACTAATTTGAAAAAAATGAGGCTTTCCTTGGAAATATATGGTTGAAGTGTCGGCAGTGTAAGAAGGTTTGTTGCGTGGTGTGCGAGATTGAGAAGTGCAATAATATGATTTTGCAGTCTCTGAAGCCTCTATCAGATATAAAGTTGCAGGTTGGGCAATAACTGTAGATGCAAAGTATCCGGTTGCAGTATCATTGGCTAAAACCTCTATCACATTGCCGGCAGAGTCTAACAATTTGACAATAGCGTTTTGTAAGAAAGTCAGGTTACCGTCTTCTGAAGGTGTATAGGTCTCAGAAATTCTAACTCTAATTGGTTCTCCGACTGTTACAAATGAATTTACTACCATTTTCTTTTCAATTTGGTTTTCGGGAAAAGGGAGCTCCTTTGTACAGGATACAAGGGCTAAAGAGATAATATAGAGTAAAAATCTTTTCAAAATTCTTGCCTGTATGTAAATGATGGGATGATAGGGAAAAGGGTAACTTGTCTTAATACTCTGTTTCCTACATCATTATAGGATGGAGTAATGAAGAAAGCATTTTGTCTGTTGTAAACATTATAAAATCCAAATGACCACGTTCTCAATCCTAACTTGTTCTTTTTGTAATTGCTATAGTTAATGTCAAGCCTATGATAGTTAGGCATTATATAGTTGTTTCGTTTATTGTTTACATAAATATCAACTGATGGAGTTCCGGTTGAAATTCCTGAATAAATTTGATTCGGAAGGGTTATTGGGTTGCCGGTAGCAAAAATAAAGTTTGCTGAAAAGATATTGCGTTGGTTGATTTTGTAAGTAACTGTTGAACTTATATCATGCAGGCGGTTGTATCTGAATAAAAATGGCTCTCCGTTGTTAATGTCAGCAAATTCTCTCGTACTTTTTGACAAACAATATCCAATCCACCCTACTAATTTGCCTACTGTTTTTTCTACATATACTTCAACTCCAATTGCATTCCCTTTTCCGGCTGTAATAAAGTCTGCCCAATTATTCGAATTTCTCAGGTAGTTTGCACCATCTTTATAGTCGATTACATTATGCATTTGCTTGGAAAATCCATCTATTCCAAAATTAAATGTTTCACTATTGTACTTAAACCCAAGCCCTATTTGTTCATTGGATTGTGGCTTGATTTTGTCAGAAGATAATATCCATAAATCGCTTGGAATACCGATTGTTGAATTGGTCAATAGGTGCATATATTGTTGTGTTTTAGAATAGCCAATATTCACAACTATTTTTTTTGTAAGGTATGTATTGAATGAAACTCTGGGCTGTAAGGATGAATATTGAGTAGATTTGAAAAAAAATCCGGCATAGTTTAATCCAACATTGAATTCCGAACGGTTGCCAATTTTGATTTGATTGTCGATATAAATTGAAGGCTCAAAACCAATGCTTCCTTCAATCATGCTTTTAGACGGTTCTAAATTTGGCAGGTTGCTAGTCAGCGTTGTAACACCCGGTTGGAAATAATGCGAAATATACTGTGCGCCAACATTGATTTTCCATTTATTCATAATGAAATAATCTATATCAGCGTTGGCACCAAAATCCCTAATAATTGACTCAAATTTGTAATCAAAGTAATTGACTAAAGAGGTGTCTTTGTTTGTTTCTTCAAATGAATATGTGCTTTGGTTGCCAAAATTGTATGAGGAATACCAACCTGTAACTTTCAAGATGGATTTTGAAGAGAGAATTAAACTGTATTTAATAGATGCCACAGTATTTCCCCATGAAAAACTTTGTTTGTCTCTTTCTTTAATCTTCAGCGTTGGGTTGTCAAGTTTGAATGAATTATTTAGCAGTATCTTATCTATACCATTATAAAAAGAGATTGTGATTTTTGAATTCTTGTTTATTCGATGAACAAGTTTGCCGTTTAAATCATAGAAATAATAAGCAGACAGAAACCCTGCACTCTGAGTAGATAAATCTTTTTTAACAAAAGGTGAAAGCAATAAGTCAATGTGAGAGCGTCTGGCTGATGCTATGAAAGTTGTTCTTTTTGACTTTCCTATTGGACCTTCCAAGGTTAATCTTGAACCTATAAGTCCAAGCACCGCTTCCCCCTTAAAATGTTGCCTGTTCCCATCCTTTGTAATAACATCCACAACTGAAGAGAGCCTTCCACTGTATTTGGCAGGAAGCACGCCTTTATTCATGGAGACATTTTTTATGATTCCGGGATTAAAAATCGAATAGAAACCGAAAATATGCACAGGATTGTATATCTGAATCCCATCTAAAAGAACTAGATTCTGATCTGCATTTCCACCCCTGACAAAGATACCTGAAGTGCCTTCACCAACAGATTGGATGCCGGGCAAGAGCTGTAATGTTCTAAATACATCTGATTCGCCAAATAAGGGCGATAAATCGGAAATTTGTCGCCCTTTGAGTGTAATGTTGTTGCCACTTTCTTGTGTTACTGAATTTGTGTTTTCATTGTTGTTGACAATGATGATTGGTAAGTTGATTGTTGGTGCAAGTTTGATATCAAATCTTAGTTTTTGTTTTGATTTAACTGTGATAGACTTGGGTTGATAGCCCACATAACTAATTCGGAGTTCTATACTGTCTTTGAATGTTTGAATGGAATAAAATCCTTCATGATTGCTAACCGTTCCAATATTCTCTATGGTATTTACAATATTGCAACCTATCAACCTCTCACCTGAAAGACTATCAGAAATAAAACCACTGATAGTGAAATTGTTTTTGGAATGTATTTCTATGTGAGTCAAAACAATGGTGTTGGGAGGGATGAATAGACAAGAGATGTCATTAGGATACAAGAAATCTTTGCAGAATTGTCCAAGTGCCATGTTGTTGCTCTTTAAGTCAAGTTTGTGCATCTTAGAGATTGTGGACTGTTTATAGCTAAATACAATCCCGGTTTGTTTGTTAATGTCTTTTAGAATTGCTGATAAATGTGCTCTTTTGTTTTGCAGCGTTATCTGTTTATTCGCTATAGAATCAGGTAGGTTTTCAGACTTAAGCTCAATCGCAAAAAGCAATAATAACAGAGTGAAAATACAACCAATTACCTCGTTCTTGCGCAGCAGCAACATACCCTACAAACTTAGTTATTTTTGTAGATGCACTCGTCATGAAAGCGGTGAATTTTAGATTAATTACTAAAGTGATTAATGTGAGAATGTAATTGAAAACGGAGTGAAATAGGAATAACATAAATTTAAGTTGGAAGATAAATTTTTGTTCCTTATATTTGTGTCAGTTGTTTAAAAACAAATACTTTTTCTTTAGTTCCTTTACTTATATGTGATAAACTTAAAGTAAATCAATGAGATGGCTAATCATAATATAAAGAATTATTTCATAGCATTTTTAATGTTTGGTACTTGTGTAATGTTGAGTATAAATCAACAAGTGAATGCTCAATGCGTGCTTCCTACTTATGATGTTGTCATAGGAAGTCCAACGAGTAATACCAGTTGGACACCTGCAGGAAGTGGAACAACAGGTGGAACAAGAAGTAAAGTTGTTCAAATACATTCCAGTCCCGATATTTTCATGCGCATAACGTTTATAGCACGTTCCTCTTCGAGCGTTACGCTCTCAAATTGGGATCAGACACCGGCTTCTCCTTTGGATAAAACACGTGGATATACAGAGTCTTGGCAACCAATAGTGCGGTTCCCATCTTCAAATTCTGCAACGGATACTGCTTGGGCTGAATTTTTAGTAGAATTTGCTTCAAAAAATGGTTCCGGGTCTAATAGCTTTGATAACAACCTCGACACATTTCCTTGTTTGCCTGTTACAATCATTGACCTTGATGGCAGTGGATCAAGTACAGGTTCTAATGCATTTCAAGAAATTAACTATGTTAGTGCCCCCTCCGTGCCTTTTGGAATTCCTGGGTCCACCATATCTTCAGGTATGGTCGGAAGTTGGGTTGTGAATGTGAGTGATTTTCCGGTATTCAATAATATTGATACCATTAATAAGGTCGCAATGGTGCAAATGAATTTTTCATCAATGCAGTTTTTTCAAATCAGAGCAGGTGTCATAGGCAGACGTAGAAATAATCCTACTGAGAGGCAATATTCATTCTGGCTCAAACCTTTTGATTCATTAACGAGTTACCTTCCTGTTCATTATTTGAATCAAACTGTATCAGGTACAACTCATAGTGTTTTGTATGATTGGAGTACTGCACAAGAAGATAATAACAGCCATTTTGAAATTGAACGCAGTTCTGATGGTGTCTTCTGGAGTAACATTGGGACCGTTAGCGGTTGTGGTACTTGTGTTGAAGGTCAAACGTATCAATTTGAAGATGAAGCTCCAATGAATGGTTATAACTTATACAGATTAAAACAATTTGATTTTAATGGAAAGTTTCAATATAGTCCTATTGTAAAGTATTTTTGGGAAAATCCACTTAATCAAATCAGAGTCTTGCCTAATCCAATCAATGATCAAGTGCATATAGTTGGAGTTGATTTACCGGATATAAAAATTATATCAGTTGTGGGTGCAGTGGTGTTAGAACAAAAAAGAGTGCAACAGCTTGATGTTAGAGCATTGCCTGCAGGTTTGTATTTTATTGAAATATCCAATGGACTTGGTTCAACTCAGAGAGTTGTACAGAGAATCGTCAAGCAATAATTTGGAGTGAGCTCACTCTGAATTTCCTTTCTATCTATGACAAAATTGCGTTCACAACACGTTAAACTTTGACTGATTGTTAAAGTTATAAGTTGTTTTCAAAAATTTTACTTCAGTTCATCCTTAAAATAGAGGAACGCTTAAGGCTTGGTATATAAATTGATAGAGCCATTAGTAGAAAATTTTAGTGAAGTATTTTCAAAAATGAAAGCAATTATTTCTAAGGTCTCATTTACTTTGATAATGAGTGCCATTCTTAGTTTTTCAGATGTGAGTGCGCAATGTGTATATCCTATACACAACGTTGTTATAGGCAGTCCGGGCAACTATCTTAGTTGGATATCTTCCGGTAGCAGTACGACAGGCGGGACTCGTTCACGTATTGTTCAAATTGGAACTACCCCTGATATATATATGCGTATTACCTGGGTAGCTCGTTCTTCTTCAAGTGTAACGCTGGGTAGTTGGGATTATACCGGTGGTGGGTACGGTGATTCATGGCAGCCAACGATTAATTTTCCTAGATCAACCTCTGCAACAGATACCTCTTGGGCAGAGTTTTTAGTGGAATTTGCTTCTAAAAATGGAGCAGGCGCAAATAGCTTTGATAATAACCCTTATACTTTTCCTTGTTTAGCTGCTACTATAATTGACATTGATGGAAGCGGTAATTCTTCAGGCTCAAACTCATTTCGCGAAATGGTTTGCGTAAGTGCCCCATCAATGCCTTATGGCATTGTTGGTTCTTCAGTTACGTCAGGAACTGTTGGTAATTGGATTGTAAATGTTAGTGGATATGCTGTTTTTAATAATATTGACTCTACTCAACATGCTGCACAAGTGCAGATGAATTTTACTAATGTACAAACTTATAGTATTCGAGTGGGTGTAATTGGGACCCGAAGTGCTAATTCTACCAATCGTCAAAACTCTTTCTGGTTTTTACCTTTCGGAACTTTAACAACTCCGCTTCCTGTTGTTTATACTCGTCAAAACCTGTTCAATTCAAGTAATGAAATTATTTATTATTGGACAACTTCACAAGAAACTAACAATCACCACTTTGATATTGAGAAAAGTACTGATGGAGTATTTTGGGCGAAAATTGGAGAGCAAAAGGGTGCAGGAACTAGCTATGAGAATAATGATTACTCCTTTGTAGATAAACATCCAATACAGGGAGTAAATTTATATAGATTAAAACAAGTAGATATAGACGGAAATTACGAATATAGCCCAATCCAGTCTTCTTATTGGGATACACCGGAGTTTGATGTACAAATCTATCCAAATCCAACAAATGATAAAATACATATTGCAGGTGTGGTCAATGCCGATATGAAGATTGTTTCTTTATCAACCGGCAAAGTTGTGATAAATAAGAAAGTTACGGATGAAGTGAGTCTTTCAGAACTTCCTTCAGGAATTTATTATATAGAACTTTCCAATGGTGTTGGGTTTGATAATAGAGTTGTTAGAGAGAAAATTATCAAACAATAGATGTCTTTTGTCTTCTAGCCTCAAATGCAATCACTGCCGCTGCAACTGACACATTAAGAGAGTCATTTTGTCCTTTCATAGGCACGATGATGTTTGTGAAGTGTTGTTGTCTCCAAAAAGAAGTAAGCCCTGTAGCTTCAGTACCTAAAACAATGGCACAATGTTGATGGAAGTCGGCTTGATAGTAGGGGAGTGCATTCTCAATGATCGTAGTAAAAACCTGAACATTTTTAGATAATAACCATTTAGCTACATCTTCTTTTGTTGCAGATGCTTTTGGAACGGAAAAAACCGTGCCTACACTTGAACGAATAACATTCGGATTAAAGAAGTCAGTTTTTTCATCGCAAACTATGACTGCATCAGCCCCGCAGCCGTCAGCGGTTCGGAGTATTGCCCCTAAGTTGCCGGGTTTTTCAACGCTTTCTAATACAATGATTAATGCATCTTCTGAAAGAGTGATTGCATCAAGGTTTGTGATTGGGAGTTGGCAAATAGCAAGACATTCCGCATGTTCTTCTCTATAGGATGCTTTACTGAAGAGGGCTTTGCTGAATTGGTATTGATGAGCAATGGATTGAAAGTGCTTATTTTCTTTTTCATTGAGGATTGCATTTTCTTCATGGATGAGTTCTGAAATGACAATGCCATTGTCAATTGCCATCATGATTTCTTTTTTTCCTTCAATCACAAATTGTTTGCTCTCCCTGCGCTCTTTGGGTTTGTTCAGTCTAATTATTTTTTTGAATAAGGGGTTGTCTTTGCTTGTGATTAGATTCATGATAATCAATCAAATAAATTTTTCTTTTAATTCCGGTGTAGGAATCATGCAGCTTTCTTTTTTGCCAAACCATTTATACCTATTGCGCGAAATAAACATATACAAAATATCGCGCAGAGGTTTTGGAAATATCCAACCGATTTGCAGGGGTAGCCATAACCAGCCAATGTGTTTTGCAATTACTAAAGCGGCAGTACTTTTGTCATAAAATCTGTTTTGTGATAAAACAATAATGCTTTCGGGTTGTGGGTCTAATTGTAGCGGGAATCCATGTTCTCGAAAGATGTTTGCTGTAGTTTCAGATTGCAATGCCGAAAATAGAAAGCGGTTTTTGAGGTCACGTTTGATGATAAATTGAACAGAACTGTTGCAGAGGTTACATTCCCCGTCAAAGAATACAATGATTTTTGAATGGTATTTTGATTCGGTTTTTTTGTTCATTTACCTTTTTAATTGTTCCAGTTTGCTATCAATTAAGAGTATGAGCTCATCTTGTTCGGGCAGTAATTCGAGATATAATTTCTTCGCCTCTTTAAGGTAATTGATGGTTTTTTCTTTGTTGCTTGTATTGAGCAAACCTGCTGTAAAGTAATACAGATTTGCTAAGACCTTTTTATTGGTTGTATATTGGGGTATCAGTGATTCAAAGAAGGAAATTAATTCAGAGGTCTTGTTGTATTGAGCATAAATCTCAACCAAACCGCCATACACTTCTGCATTTTCTGGGGCTGTTTCAAAATACAAGGTTGTATATTTTTTATATTCATTCTTTTTAAGTCGTACAGAGATGTCGGTTAGTGCATGAATATTGTCAAGGTTGTTTTTGTTAAGATTCCATGCTTCCAAAAAATATTTGTACGCTTCACTATCGTCAGACAGTTCTTCACAAATATAGCCTGCCAACCTGCTGGACTCCGATTTGGGAATGCTGTCATTATACAATTCTATTGCTGATTTTATAGCGGCTAATGCTGCAATATATTCTTTTCTATACATCTGTGTAAGTGCCAAATTATAATAAGCTCCGGCAAACTCAGGGTCTTTGTCAAGCGTAATTGCATAGTAAGTCATTGCCTGATTGTAATCCTCTTTTTGGGAGTAGAGATATGCCATGACATAATATGTTTTAGCAGATGCAGCCTTGTTTTTGATAGCAATCGGGGCATATTTTTCAATTTTTTTTTCGATTTCACTTTTCTTTAAAATCCAACCTTCGGGATATGTTTTGAGGATTTCAAAATAGAATTCACTCACGCCATTATAGAGGTCATATCGCTCGGGATTTTTTTGGATAAGGGTATCAAAAATCTCTTGGATAGGGAAATTCTTCATTAAGAAGTTACCCTGTTGTTTGCGCATTTTTTCAATATCTTGATTCTTAGCAAGATTCTCAAATGCAAACATTTGGTGCATAACGGTTGCGATATAATAATGGGTGGCTATTTCTTGTTTTGCAAGAAAAATGTCAGGATTGGAATTATGTGGATCAAGGCTGTCCAGAAACTCAAATGCAGTCAAGTACTGTTTGTCTTTTACTAAGCGATGAGCGTGAGTAAGAGGTGTTTCAGGGGGTTGTGCGCATGACTGCATACAAGGTAAACAGAGTAAAATTAAGAGTAAGGTAAGTGTTTGACTTATTTGATAGGTGTTGAATTTCATTTTCTAACTATATAATTAATCCGTCTTTGATAGTAAGAGTACGGTCGCTTTGACTTGCTAACTCTTTGTTGTGTGTTACAATAACGAAGGTTTGATTGAATTGTTTTCTTAAATCAAAAAACAGCTTGTGTAAATCTTCAGCATTCTTTGAGTCCAAATTGCCGCTGGGTTCATCAGCAAAAATTACTGCCGGACTATTGATTAAAGCTCTTGCTACCGCTACTCGCTGTTGCTCTCCTCCTGAGAGTTGTGATGGTTTGTGTTCAAAACGCTGTTCTAATTTTAGCAATGACAACAATTCTTTGGCTCGTTCAACCGAAGTCTTTTTATTTTCCTTAGCAATCCATGCCGGAATACATACATTTTCTAAGGCAGTGAACTCCGGCAATAGGTGGTGAAATTGAAATACGAATCCTATATTTCTATTTCTGAATTTTGAGAGTGCTTTTGAACCTAATTTGTCTATACGTTCGCCATTGATTTCTAAAAAACCTGCGTCCGGTCTGTCTAAAGTGCCTAAGATATGCAACAGTGTAGTTTTGCCCGCACCTGAATCACCAACAATTGAAATGATTTCACCTTTTGCAATGTCTAAATCAATCCCTTTGAGCACTTGCAAATTTCCAAAACTCTTTTGTATATCTTGTGCTTTAATCATGAGATGATTGATTGACGAATTCTTGTCCATTGTGTAAGTTTCTCTTCAACTTGGTGCAAAGGCAACATATTCGCTCCATCTGATAAAGCCTTGCTAGGTTCAGGATGTGTTTCCATGAAAATCCCATCAACGCCCATGGCAATAGCAGCATTGCCCATTTTGCCTATCAAATGAGGGAGTCCTCCGGTAACACCTGAGCTGGTATTGGGTTGTTGTAAAGAATGTGTTACATCCATAATAACAGGAAATCCGAACTCTTGCATTGCAGGAATACTTCTAAAATCTACTACTAAATCTGAGTAACCAAAAAAAGTACCCCGTTCAGTAAGTAGAATATTGTTGTTGCCTGAATCTTTGATTTTTTGAGCTGCATGTTGCATCGCATTTGGACCTGCAAATTGCCCTTTTTTAATATTAATGTATTTGCCTGTTTTGGCGGCTGCTACCAACAATTCTGTTTGACGGAATAAAAATGCCGGGATTTGCAAAACATCTACATATTGTGCTGCCATTTCAGCTTCAATTTCAGAATGAATATCGGTAACTACGGGTACGCCAAACTCTTTGCGCACATCTGCCAGCCATTGCAGAGCCTTTTCATCTCCTACTCCGGTAAAAGAGTCCAGACGAGTTCGATTGGCTTTCTTATATGAAGCTTTAAAGATATAAGGAATCTGGAGTTTGTCGCAAACTGTAACAAGGTGCTCTGCAACTTGCATCATAAGTTCGCGCCTCTCAGCAGCACAAGGTCCTGCAAGAAGAAAGAAATTAGTGCTGCTGGGGTGTGAAATGCCCGGAACGTTTTTAATCATGAAGCGCAAAAATAGTCATTGCACGGTGAATTATTGGATTGTGTTTGAACTTTTTGAACTGTGGTAACTATGAAAAGTGAAAACTAATCAGTGGATTTTGCTTCTTTTTGTAGGTTGAGCGAATATTTCCAATAGTTCTGCGCTATGCGAAATTCTCCAAATGTATATGATGCACCTTGCGCTTGCTTTAACTCGCCAATAGTTTTGTCAGGGTTTGATTTTATCAATGCAATTAACTCCTTCACTTTTTCTTTATCTAATAACTCAAAAGGAGATAATTCTCCGGTTAATACAAAACTCGCTAAATGACCTTCAATCGTACTCAAAGCCAATCCGCGTTCTGTTGCAATATCAGTCATTGTCTTGCCGGATTTGAACAACGTAAAGGTTAGTCTGGTGCTGTCTCCTTTTTCTGTTTTTTTTGCTTTTACCGGTGGTGAATTTGGTTCTTCGCTAATCTGTTTGATTACATTGACAATGCCGCTATAGTACTTGTCCAGCATCTGAGAAATATTTCCTTGATTCGATAATTCCGAAACAAGCGTGTGTGTGGATTTGATTAACTCCCTTTTTATTTCTACTTCTTCAGTGAGTGTTTGTATAAGCAAGCTGAATTTGCGGGTAAGTTTTTCTTTACTGATATCTGCTTTGTATTTTGCAATCGAAAATAGAATGTGTTCTTCTAATTCTTTCACAAAGTATAGAGTAGCTGATTCAACTCTGCTTGCAAGATGAAGGTAGTTGTCTTTTTTAGCTTGAGGCAGAATGTTATGTGAAAGTGTATGAATAAATTTATCCGCCACTTTTTTTATTTCGACAATGCGGGCAAACCACTTTCGTGCATTACGCTCTGTTAATACCCTGTCGGGAACCTTGGTGTCGTCAAGGTGATTGAGAAAGTCAGTAAAGGCTTCTTCTAATTTTACAAAACTAAAGTTGTCCAATACAAGATGATTCAGGTACTCCTTTTGCCATTCGGGTAATTGTTCTTCTAATTCATCTTCGGAGCTAATACCTTCCATAAATTCAACTACTTGTTCGCTGCTTCTTACACTTCTTGGTTCGATAGGGGTCTTTAATACCAATCCTTCAGGAGAGGTAAGGCGGCTCAAAGCAACATACACTTGACCTTCTGAAAAAGAACGCCCTGCATCAACCACTGCACGTTCAAAAGTCAGCCCTTGACTTTTGTGGATGGTTACTGCCCAAGCCAATTTGATGGGGTATTGTTTAAAAGAACCAAGTTTTTTTTCTTCAATTTTTCTAGTCTTATCATTGAAGTTATATCGAATATGTTCCCATTCAACTTTAGGGATTTTGAACAGCTCGGTTTCATTCTCGAATTTTACCCAAATCTCCCCGGACCGTATATGATCAATTATTGCCAGTTTCCCATTGTAGAATTTTCTGTCATTGCCACTGTCATTCTTGATAAACATGATTTGAGCACCTTTTTTGAGAATCAATACTCTCGGAGTAGGAAACATGTTTTCATTAAAATCATCTTCTATTTCTGCTTCATAGTAATGCTCTTGGGAGTTGAGTGCATTCAGTTTCTGAAGATTAATTTCTTCTGCAGTAGCATTGTGTGAACAAAGCGTAATGTAGTTTTCACCGGGTTCGGGTGTGAAGTCAGGATTGTAATGATTTTGATTTAAATCTTCCAAATCTTCATACTCAATGCGGTTTTCGCGAATGCGATTTAGCAATGAAATATATGAGCGATTACTTTGGCGATACACTTTTTCAAACTCAATTTTAACCAACTTCATTTCTTTTGCCACAAGTGAATCAAAGAAAAAAGGGCTTTTGTAAAATTCGCTCATCAAACGCCATTCATTGTCTTTGACAACTGGAGGTAACTGAAAAAGGTCGCCAATGCACACAAGTTGCACTCCGCCAAATGGAGCATCAGGTCTTCTGCGAATGTGTCTCAGCACAGTGTCCATTGCATCAAATGTATCTGCTTTGACCATCGACACTTCGTCAATAATGAGCAATTCCATCTCTTGCAAGAGTTTGCGTTTACTTGAACCCATTCGTGCATGTTGCAACAGGGAGTAACGATTGTTGATGTGGACTGCCGGATTGGGGTTGTTGTTGATTTGGTAATCGGGCAAGAATAATCCAAAAGGTAATTGGAAAAGAGAATGTATGGTAACGCCCCCTGCATTAATCGCAGCAACCCCTGTGGGGGCAGCTATCACGCTTTTCTTTAGTGAATTTTTAACAATATGATGCAGAAAGGTTGTCTTTCCGGTCCCTGCACGACCTGTTACAAAAAGATTGCAATTGGTTTGGTTGACATATTTAAAAGCCAATTCAAACAAGGAATTGGTGTTTGATAATTCTGTATCCATACTGCATTATTCTTTGTTCTTACTGTCTATCCAGATTGTTACAGGTCCATCGTTTACTAAGTGTACTTGCATGTCTGCACCAAAAACGCCTGTTTGCACTTCCAGTCCTGAAAAATCTCTTAGATTATTGACAAAAGTATGAAATAATGGTTCTGAAACAATGGGTTTGGCTGCTTTGATAAATGAGGGTCTGTTTCCCTTTTTTGTCATAGCATGAAGTGTGAATTGGCTGACGGCAAGCATACTCCCGCTTATGTCTTTTACAGATAAGTTCATTTTTCCCTCTGAGTCAGAAAAGATTCTTAATTGTGTAATTTTTGATGTTAGATACTGAATGTCATCTAAAGTGTCGTCTTCTTCAATGCCAACAAAAAGTAAAAGCCCTTGGTTAATACTACCGACATGTTTTTGTTCAACCAATACAGATGCTCTACTTACTCTCTGTATCAGTACCCTCATAGAGTTTTATCTTTTCTCTTTGTACTGACATCATAACTGATTCCTACCTCAGCACTCATGGAATACAAGTGGTGTTTTTCTATACCGTAGCTGGCAAAAAAGAATTGTTTGCGCAGGTTGGGTTGTAAGTAAATCCGCATTTTAGGATATAAATCTACATCTATTCTTGCCCCAATGATGGCAGACATGTTGACAATAAAAGGTTTTAGAGCAGTTTCTTTTTTATTCAAGGTGTAATCGCTCATGCCATAAGGCTCAAAACCTCTGAACTCTATTTTCATGTCATGCTTGATTAACCCGTCTAATGAACCTCCGAAAAACCATGAAAGTCTCACTTCTTCATTTTTCATTCTCTTTGGGGTGAAATCTTTGCCAAAGAGCAATGGAATCTCCAAAAAGTGGTAGTTGATTTTGTAATAGATTTGTCTTGTAAAGCCCTGCATGTCATCAGTTATCTTGACTTTTCCTTCCGGCATATTGTCGTGAATCACATCTAAGAAGTTCACCGGCTCTTTTACTCTGGTCAACCCTTTGTTGCTATAATAAATGCCCGTAGTTACAATCCAATCTCTACCGGTTTTAAAACGAAATTGAGCTCCAAAGTCAAGCACATTTTTTAACCGGTCTGCTTTTCTAAGAGAATCTTTTAAATCTGCGCTTGCGTTTGGCATAGAAAGAAAACCGCCATGCAATGTTGGAACGATTGATAAGCCTATGGAAGCATGTTCATATATAATATCTTTTTTCTTTTGTGCATTTACTTGGGTTGAAAGACTGAGAATGAAAAATATAGGGAATAGGATTTTAAGAAATGATTTCATGAATATCTGAAAAATTGAGTGTTCAAAAGTCTGAAAAAATACCTACTAAACAAAGGAGAGTTATTCTGAGTGTTTCACAAGTTTAATACTTGAGAACAGTTTTGAGTATCCGGCACGTTTTACCGCTGATTTTCTGAATATTTCTTTGTAAATATCTTCGGTTAATTCTAACCAATCCTGCTTTGAAAGATGGAATAATTGTTCGTGTGGATTGAATTCAGGTTCATTGTGTTTACTTGAAAATCTATTCCAGGGACACACTTCTTGGCAAACGTCACAGCCAAAAACCCAATCTTCCATTTTGGTTCTAAACTCAGTGGGAATTTCTTCTTTAAGCTCTATGGTCAAATAAGAAATACATCGTTGGGCATTCAAAGTTTTGTCCGGCAATATTGCTTCCGTTGGACAAGCATCAATGCAAGCGGTGCATGTTCCACAATAATCTTTGGTATAGGGGATATCATACTCCAAATCCAAATCACAAATAATTTCAGCCAACAGAAAAAAAGAGCCATGTTGTTTATTGATTAAAATGGTGTTTTTTCCAACCCATCCTAAACCTGCACGTCCTGCCCAAGAGGATTCTAAAATCGGTGCAGAGTCAGTAAATACTCTAAATACAAAATCCCCAAGTTCCTTTTGCATTTTCTTTGTGATTTCTGCCATTTTGTTTTTAATAACATAATGATAGTCTTTGCCATAAGCATATCTGGCAATCTTCACTCCGTCTTCTGGGAGTGCATTTTCCGGAAAATAATTATATGCTAAACAAATTACAGACTTGGCTCCGGGAACTAATTTTCTTGGGTCAATGCGCATATCAAAATAGTTCTCAATCCAGCTCATTTTACCATGATATCCCTTGTTGAGCCATTTTTCAAGGGTAACAGCTTCAGTGTCTAATTGTTCTGCTTTAACTATGCCGCACAGCATAAACCCGGCTTCTGTAGCCCATTGTTTTATAAGTTGGGATGCTTTGTCAGCTTGCATGTTAGTTGTTAGAGATAATTTTTATCTCTGTTCTTCGATTTTGAGCACGTCCTGCTTCTGTTTCATTTGACATCATTGGGACTTCGTCTGCATATCCCATTGCGGTAAGTCTGTTGCGCCTTATCCCCATTTCTACTAAGTATTCCAACACAGCTTTGGCGCGATTTTCAGACAATTTCTTATTGTGCTCCTTGTTGCCGGTGTTGTCGGTGTGTCCTCCAATTTCAATGATCATATCGGGGAAACGATTCATTAATTCAAAAAGTTTTTGTAATTCTGCCTTTGATTCCGGTTTGAGAATAAACTTATCAGTGTCAAAGAATATGTTGTGTAACACTATAGTGCTACCTTTTTCGGGTTTGACAAGTGGTGCTTCCACCAAGAACGGTTTGTCTATTGTGCCTTCGGTCAGTCTGAAATTGTCTGAATAAAATAGATAGTCTTTTCTGTCAATGTTAAACATGTAATCTTGATTCTTGGACAGCACAATCAAGAATTCTCCTGCAATTGAATCCGTAGTTACTGTCTTGATTGAGTTGCCGGTTTTTAAATCAATGAGTTCAACTGTTGCAGCTAGCGGTTTGCGTGTAATCTTGTCATACACCTTTCCTTTAACATAGCTGACAGGTTCGGGTTTTTTGTCTTTTGGTAATTTAAATCGATAAAGGTCTCTTCCTCCATAACCTCCTTTTCTATCCGAGCTGACATATGCGTATTCACCCATCCTATCTACAATCATTCCAAACTCTTCTCCTGATGTGTTAATTGGATAACCCATGTTCTCCGGTTTAGACCATTTTTTACCGTCAAAGCGGGAAATATACAAGTCAGGACCGCCCATTGTTTCATCTCTTCCGTTTGATGAAAAATAAAGGGTTTTACCATCAGGGTGAATAAAGGGTGCTTGGTCATCACCATCTGTATTGATTTCAGGACCTAAATTTACGGGATTACCAAAATTTGACCCTTTCCATTCTGCCTTCCAAATATCAATTCCTCCGTATCCTCCTTCGCGATTGCTTGCAAAATATATTGTCATGCCATCAGGAGAAATACAAGGCTGGGATTCCCAAGCACCGGAATTTAATGGCGGGCGGACAATTCTGGGTTTGCTAAAAGTTCCGTCCGGATTCATAATGGATAAATAGATGTCGCAACCGCCATATCCGTCAGGTCTGTTACAAGCAGTATAAAATATATATTTACCATCGGCTGTAATTGACACATTGCCTTCGTTATTGGGTGTGTTAACATCTCCGGGTAAAGGGAACGCTTTGCCCCATTCTTCACCGGATTTCCTGCTCATATAGATATCTTCTCCATAACTATCTTGACGGGTAAAGATAAATACCGATTCGTCAATAGTGAAGCCGGGCCAATATTCAAGATGCTTTGAGTTGATATTGCTACCCAAATTTTCAAATGTAATATCCAAAGGATGATCCTTTGCATTGATGGCAAATGTGATTGATTTACTCATCTTGTCTGCCTGTTTCACATTGTCAGGGCGTAGGTCTTTCCCTTTATAAAAAGTATCCAAGCTTAGTTTTGCCTCCTTGTATTGCATCATCATATATTGAGATTGTGCAAGGAATAAATATCCATTTGCGTAGTCAGGATGAAATTGCGTGAGTTGCTTTAAATATGGAATGGCACTCTCATGGTCATTGAGTTCTTGATAAATTGCGCTAACCATATTCAGCAAGCTTTTGCTTTCAGGTTCTTTTTTTAACCCTGCTTTAAATTGTTCCAATGCCTTGTTATATTCACCCATTTGATAATAGCGCAAGCCTTGTGATTCGTGCTTGCTCGGCATGTTGTCATCTCCGCCTCTTTTTTGTGCACTGCAATCAGTGAAGGCTAAAAACAAGAGTAGTAATAATGGAATTCTTAAATATTGGCGCATGTTTTTTTATGGTTTAACCGTTCAAAAGTATATATTTTTCAATTAAGGACAAGAGCCATGCCATTTGTTACTCTTGCATTTATGGTAGGACGAAGTGTTGGTTTGAGTTAGATTTCAGTTCTTGAGAATTGAATGAAAACTTTGCCCCTGTATTGATAGCATGTTTTTCATTGCTAAACCCCAAAGTTTGCAAGTATATTATTGGTAAAATTTCCATTGAAGTCCAAACGCAACTCTACGTGGAGGAAGTGAATAGCCGGGGGTAGAGTAATACAAATCTGGAAACGAGCCATCCATTAATTCATAGTTTGCATGTTCAAGTTTGACAAACAGTCGGAATGTTTTTACTTCGGCTCCTACAAATGCATCAAGCAAGGGGTAGTTTCCTTGAATTCGTCTTGCTTGCAGATAAAACAAGCGTGTTGTTGGGTCATAAGCTTTTGCATAAAATTGACTATACCAACGGACATCTATTCCTACTTGCAGTTTGAGTGCTTTTTTAAATAAAGATTGCTGATAGAATATGCTGTTATAGGTAGAAATTGCAGGCGTTGGGAGGATTTCTCCGGTAGTTAAATTGCTCGGCTGCTGCACGATTGTATTTGTGGTAAAATGAAAGCCACCGAATTTGAATTTGAATGTAAACCAAAGTTCGGTTTGGTTTGTGATTCCATTGTATTGTTCAGGGGTCGCGCCATAACCTAAAAATACAGTGTTTGCAATGCTTGTGTTTGCTATTTTTATTCTCCAATCAACGATTTTTAAGTTGCCTGACATTCCTCCCTCAAAATACATCACTTGCTCTTTTACAAAATCCTTGCTCCATTTCACGTGATTTCCTTCATAATGTTGATAGAGGTAGCCAGGGGTGCGATTCTGCATCGTGATTTTTGCAGCGATATTTTCCATAGGCAATCTCTTTTTCTTTAGCCTGTGTTGAGGTCCTAAGAATGAATATTGAAGCGTACCGTTGAGCTGAATATCTCCTGCATTATAGCCTATGAAATAGCTCCTGCTTTCTGCTTGCAGAATGAGCTGTTTGAATATGTTCCATCTAAAATTTGCTTCAGCATACAGGTTGTTGCCAGGACGGAATTTACCAACATTCAAATAATGAACTTTTAATATCTCAATACCTGCTCCAGCATAAAAGTGAAACTTGCTTGTGTCTGTTAGATAATTAGTGATTCCTATGCTATGAGTTTGTTGAACAAATGCTGATGAGTCATGTGTTTGTAAAGAATCATGGTAAATAGCAGCAAATTGCGTCAGGTCTTCACCTTGAGATTCAAATACATTCATTGTTTTTCCAAAAACTGATTGATGTTTGATGCCAAGTGTAGGCTTAAAATATCGGGTAGTATCTGATGTCTTGATATATAAACCTGATAACCAATACACTTGTTCAAAAAAATATTCTCTGTTTCCAAATAAGTTGGACGAATTGTTAAGTCGGACTTGCGCACTCTTATTCACTCCTTTCAATGAGTCGAAATTAGCTTCATCTGCCCAGCCGCCATTTTCTTGCATCCTCATTCGATTATAACTCACACCCAATTGCGCATAATACCGATTGCTCAAATCCATGTACCTACTGGAAAAGCCAAACTGCCTTAGTGAGTTTTTTTGATTGGGATAAAATCCCATATTGTTGATGGTTTGAAATCGAAGTGCAATATTCCAACCTGGCGTAATATTTTGCGAGTGTAAGCCTTGCAGGTGGATATATTCTTTTTTTGTTTGTACGTATTGTAATCTGGTAAACGGGACAAAGCTCCTAAGGTATGGTGTGTTGTTATAATTGTAGAGATAACCATCATATAAGTTCCAACCGGACAAAAATCCCGGTTGTTTTACAAGATTCACGATATAAGGTTGATAAGGCAAGCCTATATCTCCTAAGGATTGCACATTGAAATATTGCTGAAAAAGGGGGCTGTAATTCTGCATTCCTTTAAAATCCCATAGCAGGCTGTCATATTCGAGTCCTGCTCCTTCTACTCCCTGATAAGTTGCATAAAAAGGATCAATTTTTACAATCTCTTTTTTTGATTTTTTCTTGTTTTTAGTGGTGTCTTGATTTGATACGCCAATGTTCACCTGTCCTAATGCTGTAAAGGAAAGCAAACAAAATAATATGAGCAAAAAGTGATGTATGGTTTGATGCTTTCTCACAGAGCGCGAAAGTAATGATTGATTTGTGAATGATTAGCCCTAAATTATATTGTTTCTTTTCTTATTGGTTGATTATTTTTTACAAAATGCTACCACTAAATTTTTGTCGAGTAAAATTGGTAATAAGAAAAAAATATAAATAAAAAAGTATTTTGATACTTTTAAATCTATACCTTTGTCCCCACAAAATCAAAGAAATGATGAGGACTTTTGGATATATTTTTGCGACAGCAGCTTTGATTGGATTGGCATTTGTAACTGTTCCCAACATTAGTTCTACTAATAGAACGAACAAAGAAAATGATACACACCTTCAGGGTGCGCACGGAGTACAATTTCAAAAAATCACATTTGCACAAGCATTACAGAAGTCTAAAACAGAGAATAAACTCATTTTTATGAATGTGTATGCAGTTTGGTGTGGACCGTGTAAATTATTAAAAGATAGGACATTTCAATCTGATAAAGTTGCTAATCTACTGAATAGCAATTTTATCAATATAGATGTGGATGCAGAGAAAGGAGAAGGGATAGAACTTGCACAGCGATATAATGTAGAAGCTCATCCTTTAATGTTGCTAATCAATTCAGAGGGAAAAGTAGTGAAAAGTATCTTGGGATACCGAAAAGACAACCAGTTGGTTGATGAAGTAAAAGACTTTGTTAGGAAATAGTTTGTTTTTCATATTAGTTAAGTTGAATTAGGGGCTTTTTATAAGTCCCTTTTTCATTTTAAAATACCCCGTATTTTTGCAACCCTCATTCAGCCATCATAGCTCAGTTGGTAGAGCAGCTATCTCGTAAGTAGCAGGTCATCGGTTCGAGTCCGATTGGTGGCTCTTACACAAGCAACCCAACACTAAAAATGATGAATCCAACTAACATTACAATTACACTGTAGGGTAATACTTGTTGGGGTTTGAGTTTTGTAATGCCCAATAGAGGCAATGCCCAAAATGGTTGAAGCATGTTAGTCCATTGGTCGCCATAAGCCATAGCCAGTATTGTTTTTGACAAATCGGACCCTAATAATTGAGTGGTTTCTATAATAATGGGACCTTGTACTGCCCATTGTCCTCCACCACTTGGAACAAAAATATTAATCAAACCCGCACTGATAAAGGTGAAGAAGGGTAAGGTAGGCGCATTGGCTATTTGAGTAATTGCATTGGAAAGCACCGTAATCAGTCCGCTGCTTTGCATGATGGCAAGAATCCCAAAATAAAATGGAAATTGTATAAGGATACCTGAAACGTCCTCAATGGCAATTTGTAGTGCTTTGGAAAATTTGTCAATAGTCTTATGTAAGGTTAAAGACAATCCTAAGAATATGAAATTGATGAAATTTAGCTGTATAAATCCAAGCGTACTTTCTCCTTGATAAGTCAGAATTTGATATCCTCCATATATCAATAGACTAATCCCTAATCCCATACCAAAGGCTTTACTGAAGTCAAGACGTTCTGCACCTTCAGCCGGTATTTTTGAATCGTGTAATGTATGTGCAAATTCTTCCGAAAATGTTGGGACACTTGTGCTCGTAGATTTTTTTGCAATGAAATAAAGGACTGTTGGAATTAGAATCAAACAGGAGATTGCAACCGAAATGTTTAATGGCGAACCAATCGTTTCATTAAAAGGAATTGACTCAGGATAAATGCCGGTCAATTGGGCTTTTTTCATCATTTCAGGAATATAACCCAATTCCATTGATTTGGTAGTAGCACTGCCGGACAATCCTCCATGCCAAACCATCATTGTGGAATACGCTGCTGCACCTACTAAACCATAGTTGAGTGCCTTGTTTTCTTTAGCAAATTTCTCTCCAACCTTTCGTGCAATTATTGCCCCAAATATTAATCCCAAACCCCAGTTGATGAGTCCTAATGAAATAGCACCAATGGACACAATAACCACGCTTGACGCAGTGGACGTGCAGTATTGAAGCAGAAGTTTTATTAATTTGTCAACTGCAGGTGTTAAAGCAAGGATGTGACCTAAGACCAAAATCAACATCATCTGGAATGCGAAATACAAACCACCTGTGGAACTATCCCATAAGCCGTTTTCCCATGAACTCACTAACTGAACAAAATATGAACTATGTGAAATGTGAGCAGGCTTGGTAAGGAGTTGTGCAATAATCAGGGTGATAAGTGTCAATACAATTGCGATTGTAAAAGGGCTGGGAAGTATTTTTTTAAATACTGCAATGAGTTTGTCTGTTTGCTGTTTTTCTTGTTTCATTTTTGATTGCAGAGCAAATGTAGTATTAAATTTATGGTAGCAACATGATGAAAGTTGTCTTTAGCAATTGTTTTATGTAGTGAAAAATTTTTGACAATGCAACCCTTTGGAGTCGGTTGTTACAAGGAGTTTTGGATTTGTTCTGTAAGGCTTCAATCTGAAAATATATCAAAGGTCATGTTTGTAAGATGGATTTTGATAAAGCCGTATTTTCAATTCTAAATTTTCAAGATGGAATATTAAATTTGCGAAAATTTTCTGCCTTGGGACTAAAACTTACCATAGATACATCTGCTAATACACTTATGTATGATGATTTTTTTGAGAATCTGAGAAACAAAGAATACAGCAGGCTGGATAAACATCAACACATCTATTTGGATTATACCGGAGGCGGAATGTATGCTGAATCACAGATTGAAGCGCACTTTGCATTGCTCAAAGAAAAGATTTTAGGCAATCCTCATTCTACCAATCCTACTTCTCAACTCTCGACCACATTAGTGGCGGAGGCGCGACAAAAAGTGTTGGACTTCTTTAATGCCAAGGATTATTACTGTGTTTTTACTCAAAATGCATCAAATGCTCTAAAAATTATTGGCGAATGTTATCCGTTTAATTCGCGCTCGCATTTTATGTTACTTACGGACAACCATAATTCAGTGAATGGAATCCGCGAGTTTTGTATGTCAAAGGGTGGCAAAGTTACTTACGCACCTATCTTTTTTGATAACTTGAGAATAGATGATGATTTTGTCCAAAAGGAGTTATCAAAAGAAAATATTTTTGAGCATAAATTGTTTGCCTTTCCTGCGCAATCGAATGTGTCCGGTATTAAGCATGATTTAAAATGGATAAAAATTGCTCAAGATCAAGGCTGGGATGTTTTATTGGATGCTGCTGCTTTTGTGCCTTCTAACCGATTGGACTTGTCTGCTGTTCGCCCTGATTTTGTTTGTGTTTCATTCTATAAGATCTTTGGTTATCCAACTGGTTTAGGCTGTTTGTTAATCAAAAAAGACAAGTTTGAAACTTTGCATAAACCTTGGTTTGCCGGAGGAACTGTCAGCTTTGTTTCAGTCAATGCTTTGCACTATTCTTTAATGGATAATCACGAACGATTTGAAGACGGTACGCTGAATTACCTTGATATCCCTGCAATCAAAACCGGACTTGAATATATTGAAAAGATAGGAATCGAAAAAATTAATAACAGAATAGTGTCAATGCGCACTTATCTTTGTGAAGAGTTGAAAAAACTCAAGCACAATACAGGACAATCGCTGATTCATGTTTCAGGACCCGAGGATAACAATAATATTGGCGGGACTATGATTATGAATTTCTATTATCCCAATGGTGAGCGCTATGATTTTGAATTGATTGAAGAATTGGCTAACAAAAATAATATTTCATTGCGTTCAGGATGTTTCTGCAATCCCGGTCTTGATGAAACCAATAGCTGTTTGACAGAAGAAGAACTATCGAAATATTATACAGGCAGCAAAAGTTATAGCTATAAAGACATGGAAAAATTCTTCGGACGTATGAGAGGTGCCACTCGTATTTCTTTTGGAATAGCTACTGTTAAAAGGGATTTGGATGCTTTTATTCGGTTTGCTTCAAGCTTATTAGATAAGTAAGAACTCACATGTAAACAATTTGTAGCAGGAATAGAATAAGCCTATTTTTGCACACGAAATGACAGGGCAAGCGGATTTAACAATTATTGGAGGCGGAATTACCGGACTTGCAAGTGCTTATATTGCAGCTAAACAAGGTCTAAAAGTGAGGGTGCTTGAGGCAAGCAAGAACTTTGGAGGGTTGCTCAACACATTTGAAATAGGGGGTAATAGATTAGAGTATTTTTATCATCATTTTTTTACACATGATGCAGAGATTCATTGGCTTGTTAAGGAATTAGGGATTGAAGATAAGCTGATATACAAAAAGACTACAATGGGTACTTTTCGCAATCATCGCTTGTATCCTTTCAATGGAGTGATGGATTTGTTGAGATTTAGTCCCATCAGTTTTATTGGTAAAATTCGTTGGGGTGTTACCAGCCTATTTCTGGGGAAATTAGCAAATTGGCGGAATTACGAAAGAGTAACTGCCTTGGAATGGTTTTATACAAATGCCGGAGCATCAGCCACAGATAGTTTGTGGAAGCCTATGTTGGACATTAAGTTTGGTCCGTATGCAGATAAAATTCCTTTGTCTTGGATGATTGGGAGGCTTCGCCAGCGGCTTAATTCTCGTAAGTCCGGTGATGAAAGACTGGGTTATTTGCAAGGCGGGTTGGATACCTTATTACAGGCACTTCTGAGCAAATTAAAGGAGTTGAATGTGGAGTTAATCAACGAAGCTCCGGTTACTGCCATACACTTTGACAGCGATAATTGTATCCAATCGGTTGAAACTCCAAAAGGAGTTTGGGAACAAGGTAAATTCTTGTTTACAATTCCTGGACCCATGATTGCACGTATGTTGCCTGAGTTTACTCAAACTCAAGAAAAATTAGAATCTATCAAGTATTTTGGAGCAGTATGTGTGATTCTCGAAACCAAACATAAACTCAGCGATACATATTGGATTAATGTAGCGGATGAAGGATATGATTTTGGAGGTATTATTGAACATACAAATTTTATAGGACCAGAGCATTATCAAGGTAAGCACATCACATATTTGTCGCGGTATTTCGATGTAAATGACAAACTTTTTCAAGCCACTGACAAACAAATCAGCGACAAAATGATTCCCCAACTAAAAAACATTTTTCCTGATTTTGATTTAGCTGATATTGAGAATGTTCATGTTTTCAGAACTTCTTATGCAGCCACTGTTTGTGATTTGAATTTTTCAGCCCGAGTTTCAAACTGCAAAACGGAATTTGGAAATATGTATGTTGCAAATATGTCGCATATATATCCCGATGAACGCAGTGTGAATAATAGTATTCGTGTTGCAGCAGAAGCTTGCAAAATCATGGGAATGAATAAAGTAAATGTGCCGATAGGTGCTTCTCTTTCAGCTCAAATAGGATTTTCTAATGACTGATGACGAACTCAAAGAGTTAGCTGCTCAACTTAAACAACCTTACGGACCAAAGGGTGTAGAAACAGGGGTTATGCTGCATGAGTCCAATCTAAATATGACGCTTAATGCTATCCGTGCTCTTCGCTTAAACAGCCATGATGCTGTTTTTGAATTAGGTCATGGCAATTGCAGTCATCTTGAAGAGCTGTTTTCTTTTGCAGATAATTTGTCTTATCAAGGGTTGGAAATTTCAGATGTGATGATAGCAGAGGCTATACGAATTAATCAAGCATTTGTGGAGCATAAGAAAGCGAACTTTTGTTTGTATGATGGTTGCCACTTTCCTTTTCCCAATGCCTCTTTTGATAAGGGTTTCAGTGTAAATACGCTTTATTTTTGGGAATCTCCACTCAATATGTTGCGTGAAATTGATAGGGTGCTCAAACCGAGAGGTTGTTTTGCAATCACTTTTGGAGATAAAAGCTATTTAGAAAAACAACCCTTTACACGTTATGGATTTGACTTGTATGGCATTGAGGATGTCGAGGAACTTGTCAAGCAAACACAATTTAGGGTGCAACATATAGAACAACAATCCGAAATGATTCAAAGCAAAGCGGGAAACCGAGTGCAAAGAATCTATAATACCATTGTGATTGGGAAATAAAGTAAATTTGGCTTTCTGTTTCTCATTCGTTATTAATCAACAATTTTGTTTTTAATTCGCACTTTCAATGATTTCCATTGTAATACCGATTTTTAATGAAGAAGAGATTCTTCAACAACTCTATGACCGACTTGTCTCAGCTGCGCCATTATGGAAAGAAGACTATGAAGTGATTCTTGTAGATGATGGTTCTTCTGATAATTCATTGGCTATCATGCGCGGTTTTGTAGAGAAAAACCCTTGTTTTAAGGTGGTAAAACTCAGTCGAAATTTTGGACACCAACCGGCAATCTCTGCCGGAATAAAGAGGGCGCAAGGGGATGCAGTGATTATCATGGACGGGGATTTGCAAGACCCACCGGAGGAGCTGCCCCGTTTTTTGGAAAAATGGCGTGAAGGATATCATGTTGTTTATGCTGTAAGAACCAAACGCAAAGAGGGCTTGTTCAAACGTGTTGCTTATAAAGTTTTTTATAGGGTCTTGGCAAGAGTCAGCGATATTGATATTCCAATAGATTCAGGTGATTTTTGTGTGATGGACAGAAAGGTAGTCAATGTGCTGAATGTCGAAATGCCGGAGAATATCCGCTTTGTTAGAGGTCTGAGAGCCTATGCAGGATTTAAACAAATTGGAGTTGCCTATGAACGCGCAGAACGTGCCGGAGGAGAAGTGAAATATACTTTCAGGAAACTTGTTAAACTTGCTGTTGACGGAATCTTTGACTTCTCTACTTTTCCGTTGCGATTGGCAACTTATTTTGGACTCTTTTTATCAATCCCATCATTTATTCTGGGCATATTCTTTATCATACACAGATTGTTGAATTTTAAAGTCTTTGGTTATTCACCACAAGACACGCCCGGTATGGCAACACTGGCTGTTGCAATGTTCTTTCTTGGTGGAGTGTTACTGGTAATTTTGGGTGTGATTGGCGAATATCTCGGAAGAATCTATATTGAGGTTAAGAAACGTCCTTTTTACCTTATAGAAGAAGAGATTGTTAACCAAAACAAGTCGAACTAATTGCGGTAGCTTGCAACTCTAAATGTTACGCTCCAATTGTTGTTTTACTATAGCCAAGCCTTCAACAAAACTGTGAGGCTCATAGCCTAATTCCTTCCTGGATTTACTCAAGTTGAAGCCCGTCTTAGGTGGGCGTTTTGCCGCTTGATTCAAGGTTGTACTACTCACCTCGTTAATGAGGCTGATGTCTAAATTCCAAAATTGTCCAACCGTCCTGACTAAGTCATCTATACGTAATAAGTCCTTGCCTGAAATGTTGTAAATACCTTGTGCTTCATGTTTTTCTGTTAAGTAACAGCCCATTGCTAAATCCTCTGCAAGGGTTGGTGTACGCCATTGGTCATTGACTACTTTAATAGGTGCACCTTTTTCTAATGCACCTTTTGCCCATAATACTATATTGCTTCTGCTCATGTCGCTCACTACGCCATAGACCAATACAGTTCTAAGGATTGCATAATGCTGGGCATGTTGCTGTACTTTTTTCTCCCCTTCCCATTTGCTGTTTCCATAAAAACTCAACGGGTTTGGTAAGTCATCTTCTGTATAGTTGCCTATCGTGCCGTCAAAAATAAAATCGGTTGAAATATGAATGAAGTGAATGTTGAGTGTCGCACAAAGCTTTGCCATGTTTTCTACTGCAGTAACATTGAACAAGGTGCAGTTTTTGGTGTCTGATTCACAGTCATCTACTTGGGTCATGGCGGCTGCATTGATTAATACGTCAGGTTGGATGAGTTCCAAAATCTCTTTTGTCTTTGCAAAATCCGAAATGTCTAATTCTATGTAGTCATATCCGTGCTTTTCGGGATGCCTGTTTGCGCCTCTACCGCTGGCAAAAAGTTTCCTGTCAGGTAGTGTTCTATACAAGTCGGTGAGTTTTTGTCCTAACAAACCATTGCTGCCTGTTACCAATATTTTTTTCATGTTGTGATTTGCGGTTACAAATGTATTGATTTTACTAGGTGCTAATACCATCATTTGACCCTAATGCTGCAACAAAACAGATATGCTCTTTGAGAAATGGAAGTTTCATCATTCAATTAAATGATAATTTCATCTACTTTTGCCCCAACGAAAAAGTTTTGGGGTGCTCTCTTAATTGAGAACTGAGATTATACCCGCATCACCTGGATCATGGTCATTCATGCGGCAGGGAAAGCTTATGTGGTAAACTTCTTTTCAAACACACCATGCTTTTTCATTTTTAAAAATTATTTAAAATGAAAAAGTTAGTATTAACAATTGCAGTCCTAATTCCGCTCTTTGCTTTCGCGCAAACTAAGGACAATTATCAAATTAGTGGAAAAGTGCTTTCACCCGAACTCAAATCTATGGAAGGAGTGTCGGTTCTTGTTACATTGCCAAATGGAGGCTCCTCAGGAGGAATCACCGATCAACAGGGTAATTTTAGTGTGCCAATCTCTGCCGAAAAGCAATCTAAATTATTTGTCAGGTTGTCTTTTGTGGGGTTTAACAGTATCTATGACACACTGAATCTTGCGAATTTAGCTAACGGGAAAATATATTATATGCAGCCGGCATCCAAAGATTTAGAGGCTGTCAATATCACAAGTTCTATAATCGCAGACCCTAATGCGCCTATAGCAAACCAAACCTTAAACAAAGCCGAGATACGAAAAAATAATCTTGGACAAGATTTGCCTGTATTGTTAAATGCAACGCCCTCTTTGGTTTTTACAACAGATGCAGGGGCGGGAGTTGGTTACTCTGCTTTAAGAATCAGAGGTTCAGACCAGACTAGAATTAATGTAACGTTAAATGGGATTCCTCTCAATGACCCCGAAACACAAGGGGTGTTTTTTGTGAATATGCCCGACTTCGCTTCGTCTGCTTACAGAATTGACATCCAACGCGGGGTTGGTGCTTCTACTAACGGAACAGGAGCTTTTGGAGCCAATATTAATCTTGAAACATTCAATCGCAGTATGAGTCCTTCTTTTGAAATCAATAACTCTTTCGGATCATTTAATACCCGAAAGCATACTGTTGCTTTTAATACAGGATTGATTAATAACCATTGGAAAATGTCTGGGCGAATGTCAAGAATCTATTCAGACGGCTATATTGACCGTGCGTTTTCTGATTTGAAAAGCTACTACATAGATGCGTCCTATCGCTCAACCAATCAAAGGTTTACGTTGGAAGCCATTCATTTCGCGGGAAGTGAGCGCACTTATCAGGCATGGTGGGGTACGCCTGAGAGTCGTTTTACTGGTGATGTTAATGCCATGAATGATTATGCGGATCGCAATTTTCTTTCTCCAACTCAAAGACAGAATTTGTTGCACTCAGGCAGGACATATAACTATTATGAATATGATAATGAAACCGATAATTACAGTCAAAGCCACTATCAACTGCATGCAAATTATTTATTTAACAAATACTTGAAATTGTCTGTTAGCGGGTTCTACATTAGAGGGTTGGGGAATTTTGAACAGTCTATGCCTGCACAGCGATATGAAGATTATGGTATTGAACCTTTTGTACAAGGTGCTGATACACTTGCGACTACTGATTTGGTGCGAAAGCTATGGTTAGACAATCACTTCTTTGGCTCTGTTTATGGCTTGCATTATCAGAACAATAAGACTATTGTGCAGTTTGGTGGAGGGTTGAGTCGTTACTTAGGAGATCATTATGATGATGTGATTTGGGCTGTAATTGCAGGTAATATGCCCAAAGACTACCGTTTTGCTTCAAGTTATTCTGTAAAAAATGATGTAAACCATTTTGTAAAAGTTACCCGGAAAATCAATGATAGATTCAGTGTTTATGCTGATTTGCAATTTAGGTATGTAGCATATAAGGCGGATGGGTTGGATGATAACAGAGTACCTTTTGCATTTGACAAGCAGTTTGCGTTTTTCAACCCTAAAGGAGGTGTTAATTACGCGCTAAAGCACAATCAACGTCTGTATTTTTCAATAGCAAATACAAAACGCGAGCCGGTTCGAATGGACTTCATTGAGTCTGCACCGGATGTGCCCAAGCATGAGAGTCTGACTGATTATGAATTTGGTTATCAGAAACGAACAAAAAAATATCTGTTGGATGTGAATTTATATTACATGGACTATATCAATCAGTTGGTGTTGACAGGTGAAATGAATGCGGTTGGAGGTTTGATTAGAAAAAATGCAGGTAAGAGTTACAGAGCCGGATTTGAACTGCAAGGGAAATATATTATTAATGATTATCTGAATGTAGGAGGAAATGTAACATTAAGCCGAAACATTATTAAAGACTACAAGGAAGTGGTATTTGATTGGTATGGTGTAATTGAAGAACAGCATTTTGAATATAAAAATACTCCGATTTCTTTCTCACCTTCGGTAGTGTCTGCTGTCTTTGCAGAACTCAAGTTTAAATCGTTTACGGCAAATGTTACAGGAAAATACGTTGGGTTGCAATATCTTGATAATTCAGGAATGAAAGAGAGTGTCTTATCGCCCTATGCTACCGGAGATTTCCGACTTGCATATAAACTTCCCGGCAAAAAGACCGAATCTGAAATGGTGTTGATGGTGAATAATTTTACCAATCAATTATATGCAAGCAATGGCTACACCTATAAGTATTATTTGGGAAGTACGGATGCATTTTACAGTGATAAAATGGTGTATCCCCAAGCCGGCATTAATTTCTTATTGGGCTTAAACATTCGTTTCCAATGAATTGAGGTAAAGACGTGTCTTGAAAGTTGGGAAGCTCCTCAACTCGGGGCTTTAACCAATTGTGATTGATTTTGTATGCGTAAAAATAAACGCACTCAATTACTTTTATTTAGAATAATTCTTAGTAATTTCGTGCCCTTCAATCAAACACACAAATTCTGCCATGGATAGTTCAACCGAAAAAATTCTTATAGTTTCTGAAATAGAACCAAGATTTAAACATTCAACTGTTTTTCAATATTTTGATGATTTAATGGGAGGAGAGAGTTTTATACATCAAAACGATCACGATCCTAAGCCTCTTTATTACCAGTTAAAAGCAGATCATGGAGAGACATTTACATGGGAGTATTTAGCAGAAGGACCTGAGGTTTGGAAAATAAGAATAGGGAAACACAACACTAAGCCGGCAGCTACCTCAGACGAAATTGTGCTCAACGCAACCCTTATTGAACCGCAATATAAGCATGCCACTATTTTTGCGCAGTTTGATAACCTGAGAGAAGGTCAAAGTTTTATTTTGCAGAATGACCACGACCCGAAGCCTTTGCATTATCAGTTGCTACAAACACGTGGCAATGTGTTTAAATGGGAATACTTGGAGGAAGGTCCTCAATGGTGGCGCATTAGAATTACAAAACAAGCACCCAAGCAAGGGCATCCTGCATTGAGTAGAGCCGAAAATGGTGAGTACATTTTAAATGCTACCTTGATTGACCCACAATACAAGCATGCCAGCATTTTTGCTTTTTTTGATGACCATAAGGAAGGCGAGAGTTTTATATTGAAAAATGACCACGACCCCAAACCGCTTTATTATCAACTGCAACAAAACAGAGGAGATATTTTTACTTGGGATTATCTGCAAGAAGGTCCTGAGTGGTGGGTTATCAGAATAGCTAAAAAGAATTTTCAACACCAAGATTCAGCTCAACAACATGAAGAAGGGGATGTTTTAGATGCAACCCAGTTGCATCCTTCCGTTAAGCATAGTAAGATTTTTGAAAAGATTGACAGCTTGAAACCGGGAGAATCTTTTATTCTAAAAAATGACCATGACCCTGTTCCGCTTTATTATCAGTTAGAACAAACAAGAGGGAAAGAATTTTCATGGGAATATGTTGAGAAAGGACCTCAATGGTGGCATGTGCAAATTGGAAGAAATGAAGAATTGAAGTCTGAAGGTACATCCGCAGCGAGCAATGATGATGAAAATAAACTCGATGTAACCCAGTTGCCTCCTGCACGGAAACATCCAACCATTTTTGAAAGATTTGATGCTTTAACCGGAGGTAAGTGGCTCACTATTTATAACGACCACGACCCTAAACCTCTCTATTATCAGTTAATGGCAGAGCGGGGAAATATTTTTACATGGGAGTATCTTGAGCAAGGTCCGCAATGGTGGATTGTGAGAATTACTAAGAGGAAAACCGGAGAACAAGATGAAACGCTGGGACAAATTGTTACAAAGGATTTTAGAAAAGCTGTTGTTTTTGCTAAGTATAATCTTGATTATGGTTTCTTAGGTAAACAAACAGTAAAAGAAGCCTGTGCGGAAAAGGGTTTGGATGTAACATTGGTTGAACAAGAACTTCAGCAAGTTGAGAAGAATATTGGAAATTCCGTCAGACCATTGCCTTACAATGATTGGAATATAGATTTTCTTGCAGATTACATTGTCAATACACATCATTCATTCATTAAACAGCTTGTGCCGGATTTGCGTACTGCTTCCAAAAATGTGTTGAGTCAACATGTGGCAGCGCATCCTGAATTGGAACAGATTCATGCAACGGTTGATAAGTTCACACATGCATTACTCGCACACTTGCAAAAAGAGGAAACCATTCTTTTTCCTATGTTGAAACAATTGGTGCATTCACATTCAACAGAAGGGGCAGTATTTGATACGGTTGCAGAACCTATCAATATGTTTGAAATGGAACATGATACTTACAAAGAATATCTAACAACATTGCGTGAATTGACAAATGATTATACATTGCCAAGTGATTCTTGTGCCAGTTATGAATTGATGTATAAACTGATGCAAGACTTGGAGGCTGATTTGATTGTTCATGCACACTTAGAGAACAATATTTTGTTTCCAAAATACATTGAATTAGAAGGTAAATCAAAATAGAAAAATTTTATGCAGATCAATGCTTCAACCAAAATTTCCAAGATTCTAAAAGAACATCCCGATGCTTTAGATGCTATCATTAGTATTTCTCCTAAATTTAATAAACTCAAAAATCCTTTGCTGCGCAAATTAATGGCAGCACGTACATCAATCAGCATGGCAAGTAAAATTGGAGGAGTGCAGGTAAACGATTTTTTTGAAAAGCTGAAACCATTGGGGTTTGAAATTGACGAATCTATTGTTGAACAAAATGAAGCAGAGTCAGCTGCTATGCCGGATTTTATTAAAAATTTAACTCCTCAAAACACTGTTGAATTAGATGTGCGACCCATATTGGATGAAGGAGGCGATCCACTCAATTTAATTATGATGAATGTCAATAAATTAACTTCAAATCAAGCACTTAAAATCATCAATACTTTTGAGCCTACACCTGTCATAATGATTTTGGAAAAACGTGGTTTTGTTGCTTATACCGAAGTGGTCAACGAAAATGTAGTTCATACATATTTATATAAGACCGGTGATGCAAATGAAGTCAAAGCCGAAGTGAAAACAGATGCAGCAGGTTGGGAAGAGATGCTCGTAAAATTTGCAAATAAGATTGATGAAGTGAGAGTCGAAAAGTTAGAACCGCCATTGCCAATGATGATGGTGCTTGAGGCTTGTGATAACCTGAAAGATGATAGAGCGGTTTATGTCTATCACAAACGTATTCCGGTTTTTTTGTTGCCGGAGTTGCAGGAGCGCAATCTGGACTACAGAATCAACGAGATAGAAGATGGAGATGTCAGAATTTTAATTTTCAAGAAATAGCAGATGTTTGCTTCTCCCTTCGATACAAATCTTGTTAAAACCACTTCTTACAGGGTTGTGCTGCCGTTTTATGCGTATGCAGCCATTGCATTTTTAGTAGCAACAGTGTTGCTACTTTTTTCTGAAGCTCATTTTTTGGGACATTATTTTCAATTTAATATTTTGGCAATTACACATTCAATGGCATTGGGTTGGGGTACGATGATTATTTTGGGAGCAAGCCATCAGTTAGTGCCGGTACTGATAGAGGGAGAGTTGTATAGCAATCGCTTGGCTTATATATCATTTGTATTAGCCGGCTTAGGAATCCCAATACTTGTTTATAGTTTCTTTATGCATGAATTCGGGCTAACTGCTGAAGTGGGTGGAAGCCTCGTGTTTGCGGGATTGCTTGCTTATTTCATCAATATTACTTTCAGTGTCCTAAGGAGTAAAAAGAGAAATAGCCATACTGTCTTTATCTTTACTTCAATTGTATGGTTATTAATTACCGTGGGTCTTGGGTTGTTGCTAATCTTTGATTTTCGTTATAGCTTTTTGATGTATGATGCCACCCATTATTTGCCGTTGCATGCACACTTTGGAATAGTCGGTTGGTTTTTATTGTTGGTGATGGGCGTGGGCTCAAGATTGATTCCTATGTTTATGATTTCAAAATACGCTAACAAAAAGTTATTGGGAGTCATTTGCTTTTTAGTAAACATAGGAGTGGTAACATATACCTTCATATTCCTCTATTTTAATACGATAAAATGGTTGCTTTTTTTGCCGGTAGTATTGATATTAACCGGCTGTGTCATGTTTATTTATTATTGTATTAAAGCATATAAACAAAGACTTAGAAGAAGGGTAGATTATCAAACACAATTTGCAATTCTTGCCGCTATTATGTTTTTAATTCCCATTGTTTTGCTTTTTGTCATTCTCTTTAGTTCTATGCTTTATTCCGAAGTGCCTTTATCGGTAGTATTGACCTATGGATTTATGATTTTCTTTGGCTGGATGACGGCAATAATCTTGGGTATGACATTCAAAACATTGCCGTTTATTGCTTGGAATAAGGCATATAGAAAACGCTCCGCAAGAGGTAAAACACCGAACCCTAAAGATTTATTTAGTGAAAAAATATTTAATCTGATGGGTGTTTCCTATTTGATTGGATTGTTCATTTTTGCAGTTGGAATCATGTTGGGGCTAATCTTGTTGATGAAAATAGGAGCTGTGTTATTGTTGATTACTGCGGTACTGTATAATATGAATGTATTTAAAGTTATGAATCATAAACCGATTGAATTATGAATGTTACAACAAATAATGAAATAAAATCTACGATTGCGCTTGCGGGCTTGCAATATGTGATAGATCCTGAAATCGGACTCAATATTGTTGATTTGGGCTTAGTCTATGACTTAAATTTTGATGATGAAGCACAGAAAGTATTGTGTACAATGACGCTTACGACTGAGTTTTGTCCAATGGGTGATGCCATTGTAGGGGATACTACTTCATCGCTTGAAGCCTCATTCCCTGGCTATGCCATTGAAGTTAAATTGACTTTTGATCCGCCTTGGAGTTATGATGCAGTGTCAGAGCAAGGAAAACAATATTTAGGAATGTAATTTATGTTAAGTGTAACTTGTCAAGTAGCTTTAAAGGCTGTAACATACATAGCCTCAAAATATGAAAAGAGGAATAAAAAGTCAGGGATAAAAGAAATTGCCATGCAAATTGAAGAGAGTGAACACACCATTGGCAAAGTGTTGCAAAAATTGGTAGCACTAAAAATTATCAGTAGTACAAAAGGTCCCAATGGCGGTTTTTTTATTTCGAAGGAGCAACATCAGCATCCAATCATTCTTATAGTTAAAGCAGTAGAAGGCCAGGACTTTTTTGATAATTGCGGTCTTGGACTTGGTATGTGCTCAGACACACACCCATGTCCTATTCACGAAGAGTTTAAACCGGTGCGCGAGGCATTTAAGGAGTTTAGTTTGCATAAAAAGATTGGGGATTTGTATCCTGACTTGAATGACGGCAAGACCTATCTGGTGAGTTAATCCTAGTTATATTTATGTTTTTGAATTTATAAGTTGTTAAGCAAACGTGTGTTAGTAACTTGTGCGTAAGTTGGTTTTTTAATAAAGGACAAGAATGTCCTTTATTGATACGTTTGCGAAGTCTTTACAGAAACAATCAAAGAAAAAGAATTTTTTTTCAAATATTAATCCAAACAAAATTTAAATTAACAATGAAAGGACAAGAGTTAGTTTTAGCATTATTCCTGGTATGTGCTGTGGCGATTTCCTTGATTTCCTATATGATTTATAGAAGCACCAAGCACGCAGCTGAGGAAGGAGAGGGAATAAAAAATCCATTACAGAAGAGATTCTATTTTTTACTGTTATGGGGTGGTGTACTCATTATTCTAATGTCTGTAACCATACCCAAATCCCCTTACTTTATGTATAAGGATAGTAATCCCGAAAAAGTAGTAAAAGTTGAAGCAATGCAGTATGCTTTTATCATGAGTGATGAAACTGATAATGCGTCAATAGAAGTGCCGGCAGGTAAGATGGTCGAGTTCAGAGTAACGAGTATGGATGTAACACATGGTTTTGCAATATACAATCCCAAACACGAATTGGTTACTCAAACTCAAGCTATGCCCGGATATGTCAACCGATTGAGATGGGTATTTGATGAACCCGGCAAATACGATATTTTGTGTACGGAATTTTGCGGAATTGGACACGCTACACAGACAGGGTCTATGCGTGGTGAATTTATTGTTAAATAGTTAAAATAAGAACATTATGAATTTATCTTTAAAAAGAATTACATCTACTTGGATTATCACAATACTTTTATTGTTTTTTACTGCCATTATCTTGGGTATAACTATGCGGTTTAACCAAGGAAAGGTTATTAGTATAGATGATGGACGATTTTATGGAATCATGACTACACATGGATTGACAATGGTTGCCATTTGGGCTGTTGCAGGTATGGTAGGAGTGCATTATTTGCTCAATAGATATTTGAAAATTGGCGCAGGTCTGAGTGTGTTTGCTTTTGTAATGACTGTTATTGGGGTAGTGATGTTTTATATTTCGACTTTCCTTGGTAACTTCCATGCAGGTTGGACTTTCTTATATCCTTTGCCTTTTTTGAATTCATTTGCTTGGGCGTCATGGGCGACTCCATTGTTCTTCTGGAGCTTGGCAGTGTTAGGAGTTGGATGGTTGGTGTGGTCGGTTGGATTGCTTGTTGCAATTTTTAAAGAATATTCTCTGAGTGAGACTTTTGCTTGGCAGCATTTGTCAAAAAAAGAGCCTAAAGTCCAAACACCTCCTTTGGTGCTGATCTCTGCAATTTCTCTCGTAGGTGTTGTATTGTGCTTGCTCACTGCGGTTGTGATTTTGATTTTGTCTTTTGCGGAATTGTATTCTGACGGAAAATTTGTCAATGATCCTTTGTTGATGAAGAATCTAATTTACTTTTTTGGTCATACCATTGCAAATGAGTCTCTGTATTTAGGGTTAGCAATTGTGTATGAACTGCTTCCGGAAATCAGTGGTCGTCCAAAGTACAAGACTACATGGTATGTTTCATTAGGTTGGAATTTTACTTTATTATTTGTGCTTACAGCATATTTCCACCATCTGTACATGGATTTTGTACAACCATTGGGATTGCAAATGTTTGGTCAATTTGCTTCTTATTTTGCAAGTATTCCATCTGCGGTAGTAACAATAATCAGTATCATTGTGTTGCTATATGGGCATAGAATCAAATGGTCTATTACCAATTTACTGTTCTTTATCGGTATTACAGGCTGGATTATTGGTGGAATCGGGGCTTTGATTGATTCTACAATCTCCAATAATATCTTTTTGCATAATACACTTTGGGTGCCTGCACATTTTCATACATATAATGCCTTGGGCAATGTATTGTTAATTTTGGGTTTCTTTACTTGGGCAGCCAATGAGTTTTCAGGTAGCAATACAGACCCAATGCGCAAGTTAAAGTTAGCATTGATAATAATTGGCGGTTTTGGATTTGTATTAATGTTTTATTGCGGTGGAGCAGAATCAATTCCAAGAAGATATTCTGTTTATCCTGCCGAGTTTACGAGAGGTGCAATGTTTGCCGCAGCTGCTGCATGGTTTGCAATAGCATACCTGTTGGGGATGTTGCTTATCTTTGTAGATATATTTAAAAAGTGTACAAAGGTCTTTTCCTCTTCTCATTAATAATCATTTGCTCCTTGAGTTTGTTTGCTCAAACTCAAGAATATAGCCTTGCAGAGGAGGATAAACTATTCACCAAGGTCGAGAACGTTCAAATACTTACAACGACAGGGGACAATATCAAACTATCTGCATTGTATGAGCGTGAACCAGTTATTCTTGCTTTGATATTTACACGTTGTACGGGAGTTTGCTCACCTTTGATTCGCAATCTACAAGATAATTTAGCAAGGCTTCGACCCAAAGAACAATTCAAAATTTTAGTAGTGAGTTTTGATAGTGCAGATAAGCCCACAGACATGGAGAATTACCAAAAAATGTTGAATGTTTACGCAGACAATAAGTGGATTTTCGGAGTTACAGAAAACATTCTTGATTTAACAGGATCAGTTGGTTTTTATCCACAATGGGATTCAGTATCTCGCCAATTTGAGCATGATGCATTGTTGGTTGGCATCAATGGGAATGGATATATAGTTAAAAAATTACTTGGAATAAGAAACGATAACTCTCTCAATGGTTTGATAAAAGCCATCAGCAATGAGTTTGTAATATCATATCCGCTACCTCGCAAGAATGCACTATTTACGTGTTTTACTTACGACCCTATAACAGGAGAAAGAAAGCTCTCATTAGGTCTCCTTATTTTATTAATACCTGCAGTCGGAACCATTATACTGCTGTTTTTGATTTCAAGACGTAAAAAGGGAAATACAGCATTGTAGGTTTAATATCCCCAATTTGTAATAGAAATAAATTATATTGTATTTCATTATAAATTAATTCAATATTAAGTGATGTAAGAGAGTTTGACAATGCAACATTACTATCATCAATAATTTAATTGGTACTGATTTCAATGACATTTATCATATAAGAATGTGATAAATGTCATGTTTGAAATTGATATAAATCATGGTTTGCAGTTTTTGGGATAGATTAGTTTGATTCATTCAAATTGAATGGAATTGTTGAAATGATTCGTGTTTATTAATATTAGCAATCTATGAAAACTGTTTTTCAAGTAAATAAGTCTGCTAAAATAAGTAGTGTTTTATTGTTTCTTATCATGCTTGGAATTTATCATCCCAATCATGGACAAAACGGAGAAGAGATATTTGCAAAAAATTGTGCATCTTGTCATACAATAGGTAGAGGTAGATTAGTGGGTCCGGATTTGTTAGGTATAACAAAAATTAGATCCGCAGATTGGTTACTTAAATGGACAAGGTCGTCCCAAACATTAATTAATAAGGGCGATCCGGATGCAATTGCCATATCGCAGGAATATGGAGGATTAATCATGCCGGACTAGTCGCAATTATCGGAAAATGATGTTAAAGTTATCTTTGCTTTCATAGCAGGAAAAGGAGATGTAAGTTCTGAAAAAAATTCTGTTGAGGCTACAATTGTCAATGAATCTGATCAAGCTACCGAGGATGATATTCAAAACGGGAAATTAATTTTTGAGGGAGTTATACGGCTTGAAAATCACGGTCCTGCTTGTGTTACATGTCATAATGTGAATTATAAAGGGGTCATAAAGGGAGGGTTGTTAGCGAAAGATTTGACAACTGTATTTAGCAGAATGGGAGGAGATGCCGGATTATTTGCGGTAAAGCGCACTAGTGATTTAATCCCTGATTGTCATCCTTTGCCTATTGAGTTTACAGCGGTTCGGTATGAGGTTTCCGCACTAGAAATAAAGATTGAAATGGAGGTGCACACCATCTATAAAACAGGTGTTGAAGTTGAGGCAATGCACGGAGTCTCTGTTGTTGCACTAACTATGTATGATATGCTAAAACCAATTGATAGAGGCATTGAAATTACATCAATCAAATTGCTGCAGAAATCAGGAGGGAAATCGGATTTCCAAGATAAGTCTTATGCAACATTGAAAGCGTCTGTCATTGTGTGTTCCGATAGTATTGCATCCGGACAAAAAGAAGATAAAGCAGGGCAAGCCATCATTCATAAACTTAAGGAGTGTGGAGTAGAAGTTGCTGATTATATTGTGATTCCTGATGAATTTGAGCAAATTCAACAGAGAGTTAAATTATTAAGTGAACAAAGCCAACTTATAATACTTACCGGAGGAACGGGATTGTCTAAGCGGGATGTGACTCCTGAAGCTGTGCGCCCTCTCTTAGAGCGCGAAATACCCGGTGTAATGGAAGCAGCACGAAATTATGGTCAAGAACGTACGCCCTATTCTATGTTGTCACGTGGAATTTCCGGAATGATAGGCAATACGCTCGTTATGACACTGCCCGGCTCAACAAAGGGCGCAAAAGAGTCCATGAATGCCTTATTCCCATCAGTTTTGCATCTGTTTAAAATAGTTGATGGCGCACAACATTAAAAATAGTTTCTGTGATGTCAGACCAATCTGAATTAAAAAAAAGACTGCGATATTTTCGTTTGATTGTCTATGCGCTTTTGCTGGCCTATATCTGGATTCAATATGAATATCGTTCCGGAAACTGGGATTATGACAATGGTCAGATTAAAGTGTCCGGGAAAAATGTAAATGGTAAAGATGAAGGAACATGGGTTTGGTATTATGCTAACGGGAAAAAGCAAATGCAAGGAGATTTCTTAAAAGGTAAAAGAGTAGGACGATGGATTATTTGGGATTCTATAGGGAATAAGATCAGTGAAGTGCAATATGTGAATGATAAACTTAATGGTGAATTTGTCAGATGGTATTCAAACGGAAATATTGCAAGCAAAGGTCTGTATAAAGATGATAAGGTAGTTTGGGTTGAGTATTTGCATCCTGATGGAACGCAACAATGAAACTCTATTCGGGTAGCTCAAACTCAGTTTCCCACTTTTCTCCTGAGTTGGTATTAATCAGATTGATTTTTAAAAAGGATTCATCCCCCTTTTTATAATATGTCCTGCCTTCTACGATACAGTAGACTTCAATCTCGGCATTATTCTTCTTTTTGATTTTGTCGCCTTTGCGAGGCATAAAAGGATAATGAATAGTGATTTTTTCATCTTCGGTTAAAACAAGTTTGAGTGCGGTTTTGAAAATGATTTCTTCAAACTTCTCAGCTATAATTTCATCACTCAACTTTTTTTTGACTTGTGTTGAAATTTGGTTTGACCAATCAATGAGACGTTCTATTGATTCTAATTTTAGCTGTTCTCTGATATAGAATGGGAAAGGGGAGCGGATATGCAGATTGCCTGTAAACCAATAATTAAATGCAGCCTCAATCATTTCTGCTTCAATATGCTTTTGATTTTTGAGCTTTATTTTGAGTTGAGAATGCATAGGATAAATATTCAAATGGGTCATTCAAAGATAATAAAGATGGGCACTATGAAATAAATATTTTTATTTCATAGTGCAATAAGCTTCCCTCTTACTCCAACTTCGTTTTGTTTTGTCTGAATAACCAGTCTGCGGTTTGTGTTTGAGAAAATGCGTATTGCCTTAATTGTGTTGCGATTTCAGGGTGTTCCTTTATGAAATTTTTGCTGTGAGGTTCTGATTTGCGATATAAATATTCGTTGCCGGAATAGTAATATATATACAGCCATTCATCATTTAGTGCCGTGAGTTTGTCATCGGATGAAAAATAGATCATATCGCGCTTGACATCAAAAGGTGATACTCCCAATGTATTATTGATATAAGGCAGTTTTAGGATGGACATTAAATATGGAAATACATCAATTTGTTGCATAAAACTATGTACTTGAGTCGCTTGTGTTTTGCTTGGTTGATATATGATAAATGGAATGTGTTGATAATTGATGGCAAAACCTGAGATTTGTTCACCAACATTGAGTCCGTGATCGGCAATGAAAAGGAAAATCGTATTGTCGTACCAAGTTTCTTTGCTGCATTCTTCTAAAAATAACCCAATTGACCAGTCTGCAAAGTGAACAGCATCAAGGCTCTTGTCATTATATTTGATTTTAAAGTTTTTGGGAATGATATATGGATCATGATTTGAGCTGGTGAGGATGGTAGCAAAAAAAGGTTGGGTAGTGGAGGAGAGTTGTTGATGTGCAAAGGTGAAAAGATAGTCATCTGCTACTCCAAAGGGTCCCACTACTTTTTCTTTGTCATAATCTGGTTGGCTATATACTTTGTCAAAAGAGTTGAAAGACAGGAATGAACCTAAATTGTCAAAACTCTTGTCATGGGTGGTAAAAAACATTGTTTGATAACCATACTGTTTAAGAGTATAAGGAATTCCACTGTATTTTCTTAGCGGAACCGTACCCATTGGGCGTGTTCGCTTGATAGCAGGAAACCCATAGAGGGTTGAAAACACTCCATTGTTTGTATGGATTCCTGCACTATACATATTCGTGTGCATGATTCCTTTTCTACTCAAACTGTCTAAGTTTGGTGTAAGCCCTTGTGTATTCCCTCCAAATTCCATGTATGCAGCACTCATACTTTCCATGATTACTAAGATTACATTTGGTTTAGAAATTTGCAATTCGCCTTCACTCGCTCGCGCAATTGGTGAAAGTGAGTCAATTGGATTTGTAATGTTGAGATATTGTTTTGTTAATTGAATGGCCTGTTCTTCATCCATCAGATTGGCTTTTGCTTCATAGCTTTTGATTAGAGTAAAAATTGGATTCAGTGCAAGTTGGTTTACCGTAGTATTGTCAGAAAAAAAGGCATCGCCCTCTTTGAGGGGATGGTCAAGACGACCACGCATGCCTAAGAATGTGAACACAATGAGCACAATACTCAATGTGAATCGCATTAGAAGTGGCAGATTATAGGGGTGGTTTGTTGAATTTCTCACCCATTGCACTCCAATTTTATAGAAAGAATAAATGAGTCCAATGCAAAATAAAACAGCTAAAATCAGTGTAAGTAAGTGGGTTGTGTTTCCTGCAAGCATATCAAAAACAATGGCAGGATTGCTTAACCACTGAAATGAAGACTCAGTAAGCTTATTTTTAAAAAACAGGAAGTATGGAATGTCTGCAACGGTTAGAATTATCAATATGGGCAGACTGATTATGTAATAGAGTATTGTTGATTTAAACAACGCTTTTTGAGCAACCAAATTAGCGACCCACAAAGAGCAGAGAAATAATAGGATAGGAATAGCGCTGTAAAATGAAATCACAAACAAGTCAAAGGGAAGCCCATTTGCAAAAATCTTTGCTTGCGTGTCAGACGAAATTGCTGATTCTTGGTTTGCTATTAATTGAATTAATATTGCCCTTGATGCAGTAAAAAATAAAAGCACAAACAGCCCAACCAGCAAAATAAAATAAAGGTGCAGAGTTGAAGTGCGAAGCGTTTGTTTGTTCATGAATCATGCAAAAGTAAAAGAAATTTGCAGGTCTCTAATATTTCAATAAAAAGAGAATTTCTCTGTCGAAACAGAAAGATAGTCGGAATTTTTCGCAATATTTGCCGACTCAACTATATATAAGAAGGGTTTTTATCAAGTAGCAGGAGTTGAAATTATAGCATGAATAATGGATTTTAGGGAATATTTTAAACATATCATACAGCAATTCAATCTACCCTTAGAGAGTCCTATCCTCGTGTTTTCGCTAATATTATTAATTATCTTGCTGTCGCCTGTATTATTAAGGAAACTCAATATTCCCGGCATAATCGGGTTGATAATTGCCGGTGTAGTCATAGGTCCGCATGGATTACATGTGCTTGAAAAGAACTCAGCCATAGATTTATTCTCTACCATTGGATTGTTGTATATTATGTTTATTGCGGGTCTTGAACTTGATTTGAATGAGTTTAAGGCAAATCGCAATAAGAGCTTGCTGTTTGGTTTTTTCACTTTTGCTATTCCTCTTTCCATTGGCTATCCTGTTTGTCATTATTTATTGGGCTATGATTTTAACACCAGTCTTCTCACAGCGAGTATGTTTGCTACACATACGCTAGTTGCCTATCCTATAGTGAGTAAATTTGGTATTGCAAAAAATCAAGCAGTGGCTGTAACAGTTGGAGGTACAATTCTGACAGACACAGCGGTTCTGATTATTTTAGCCGTCATTTTAGGAAATAGTCAAGGAAGTCTTACGAGTGATTTCTGGATAAGATTAGGAGTTTCGCTCGTAATCTTTTCTCTCATTATGTTTTTGATAATACCGCGAATTGCCAAATGGTTTTTCAAAAAATTAGAAAGTGAGAAACATTCACATTATATATTTGTTCTATCGGTTGTGTTTTTTGCTGCATTTTTAGCCGAAGCAGCCGGTATAGAGCCAATAATAGGTGCATTCGTTGCCGGTCTTGCATTGAATACACTTATTCCAAATTCATCTGCATTGATGAATAGAATTGAGTTTATTGGGAATTCATTGTTTATACCATTCTTTTTAATCAGTGTGGGTATGATTGTGAATATCAAAGTGATAATGAGTGGACCAACTGCTTTGATTGTTGCAGCTACACTTTCTGTTGTTGCAATATTGGGAAAATGGCTCGGGGCATTATTCACACAGCTAATCTTTAAATATTCAAAAGCACAAAGGCAGTTGATTTTTGGTTTGAGCGGAGCACATGCTGCTGCAACGTTGGCTGTAATATTGGTAGGATTTCAACAAGGCATTATCAATGAAAACATTTTGAATGGCACCATTATTCTTATCTTAATTACTTGCATCGTTGCATCATTTGCAACCGAAAAAGCAGCGAAACAAATTGTGATTGAGTCAGAAAATGACCACTCCGAGATTCAAAAACAGAATGGGGTACACAATGAACATATCCTTTTGCCAATTTCAGATTTAGAAAAAATAGAGAAATTATTGGAGTTCTCGATTTTTATTAAAGATAAAAAATCAGCCAACCCAATTTCAATCCTCTCTGTAGTGTCCAATGATGATGAAGCAGAGGTGAATATTATTAAGACAAGAAACAAACTCGAAGCATTTGTAAAGCAAGCATCAGCATCAGAAACCAAAGTAAATGTCATCACTACCATAGATCATAACTCAGCGAGTGGTATCAGTAGAATTTCTCGTGAACTTATGGCGGACATTGTTACTATGGGATGGTACAGCAAGACGCATATCATCGATAAACTCATGGGAGAGAAATTGGAAAGTATTTTAAAGAATATTGACAAAACTGTCATGATTTGCCATTTTGGACAACCATTGGCTTTACACAAAAGACTTGTGGTTGCTGTCCCGCGTATGGCTGAATTTGAGAAGGGATTTGCGTTGTGGGTGAAAAAACTTGCCATGCTTGCGCAGGAACTAAGCATGTCGATTTTAGTGTATTGTTGTGAATCAACAGAAAGAGCAATAAAAAAAGTGTTTACCCAACACAAACTATCGCCTTCCTTACAATTCAAATCTTTTGTTGACTGGGATGATTTTCTCATCATATCAAAGGATGTCCGCAAGGATGATTTATTTGTTTTAATCTCCGCTCGTAAAGGTGCTACATCCTATATAGGAGCATTAGATAATTTGCCTTCAAAAATTGAAAAATATTTTGAAAAGAATAACCGAATCGTGATTTATCCTCAAGAGTATGATAGTGTGCCAATCGAACGATTTAGTGATATATCGGGAGAGCCTATTAATAAAGGTCTTGAAGCTGTACAGAAAATTGGTAAGGGTATTGGGTCAATTTTCAAGAAGCAAGATGAGGAATAGGGTTATTCCAAGCGTTTGAGCTGAGTTTATGAGTTTAAGATAGCTTTTGCGTAGTTAGCCCAACTGAGTTTTTCGCTTGATTTACTTATGTTTTGAGGAGGAATAGGGTGTGCAAGTGCTTTTAACATAACCGATGCCATATCTTGAATGTCTTTGTCTTTCGCTAAATAACCATTAAAGCCATCTTCTATTGTTTCGGGGAAATGTCCTACAGTGGTCGCCAAGACAGGTAAGTTAAAATTATATGATAAAGATTCTACGCCTGAGGGTGTTGCGGTTAAATAATACAAGACAATATTGTTGCTGACCTGAAAATATTTGTGTACGTCTTCATTAGGCACAAATTGGTTGTAGATAAAAACACTCTCTTGCATTCCAAGTGCATCTACGAGTGCAAGAGGATTGTAGTTTTGTTCATCATCAGTCTTTTTAAGAAATATCTTTTTAGCTAAACCAAATAATGTTTTCTTGATTTTGGACCCCAATGAATTCTTGGGTAGTGTGTTCCAGAATGATTCACCAACTATCAATAATGACACGTCATTTCTTTGTTTTCTGACTATGTCAAATGCTTGGATGACTTGGTGAAGCCCTTTGTATTTGCGGATAAACCCAAAGAAAAGAAAAACGTTTTCTTTTAGGTTCATTTCCTGCTTAGCTTTTGCAATATCAAAGTTCGGAACCGGTTTAAAGAGGTCATATACAGGGTGGTAAAGTTTGATTATACTGCGTTTTGGCGGTGTTGCTCTTGACCCGGTTTCGTTGATTTCAAACTGTTTTTTAGGCAACAATTCTTTTAATTCATTTGCGGTCTTATAGGCGTGGGCAATGTATGTGTGTGCATGGCTCAAGCCTAATTCAGAAAAGAATCTGTCTAATTTAGAGCCTTCCTTTTGAACAACTAAGTGGCAATCAATGATTAATTCAGTTTTCCCCCATTTGAATAATTTTTTAGTAATGTAACCCAGAGGTAAACCTTGAATGGCAATTGCCCATTGAAAAATCACTTTATCAGGTTTGAGTTTCTTAATAAAATTTACAGTCTTTTTCCATGACAATGGATTGTTGTAATTGGTCAAATAGGATACCTTTATTTGAGTTCCCTCTAATAAATCATGTTTGCTTGCTCGGTCTTTAAAATCACGCGGGATAATTGCCGGGTATTGCTGTGTCCAAGAAACAATATGTACTTCAGCCCCTTCTTTTTCAAGAGCTAATCCTAATGAGGTGTTGTAATTGGAAATTCCACCTTTGAAAGCCGGTCCCGGACCAAAGCATACTATTTTGAGTTTCTTGTCTGACAAGGGTTTTTATTTGTTCAATCGTTCAAGTGCTTTTTCATACACCCTTCTCATCCCTTCTTCAATTGAGATTTTGGGTTCCCATCCAAATGTGTTTCCAACATAGCTCATGTCAGCATATCGGGAATGTACTCCAACGGGTTTGTCTAATAAAGGTTTGATTGTGGGTGTGTATCCTGCAATATTGCAAAAGACTTCAATAATTTCAAGGAACGAGGTTAGTTTTCCGGAGCCGATATTAATGGCAGTTCCATCTGATATATTATCCATTGCCATCAGAATACAATCAATACAATCATCAATATGAACAAAATCTCTTCCTTGTTTACCGCTGCCCCATATCTCAAATGGGTTTTCTTTTGCAGCAGCTCTTGCTGCAATGGCAGGTACAGGATAGGTGAGGTCTTGATCTTCCCCATACCCTGAAAAAGGACGAATGCAAGCAACAGAAATGCCGTAATGTTTTGCCGCAATTTGTGCAAGGTATTCACCGGTTAATTTACTCCAACCATAAGTCATATCCGGTTGTCCAAGTCTCCCATTGAAGTTAATGTCTGATTCTTTCAATGCCACAGCATCGTTGACAGTTTGCATGTCTATCGGGTATGCAGCTGATGAACTTGGATATAGCACTCTTTCTGGTTTGTAGTTGCATATCCAATAAAACAATTCTGCATCAATACTCAAATCTAATGCAACCGCCATTGGGTCGCCATCTATTTTTGCTCTACCGCCTACAATAGCTGCAAAGTGATATACATCAGAAAAGCGGGGAAATCTAAACCCATAGCGACTGTTAATGAAGTCCGGGTCTTTTCTAATTTCATACAGGAAATCCCTAAAATCACCTTTTCTAAAAATCAGTCTTTCATTTGGTCCATAGATTCTTAAATCTTGTACCTCTCTCTGCAAAGGCTGGTCATGCCAAGAATCGGGCATTGGTGTTCCGGCTGAAAGGTCGTCAACTACGAAAATATAATCCTGTGTTGTTTTTAAAAGTCGTTTTACCAAGTTGCGCCCAACAAACCCACAACCTCCTGAAACCAAATGTATTTTAGACATGTGCTGTTTAGAAAAATTAGTGGTGCAAATCTATGTTTTTTCGCACAAAGTCTATTGCTTCAAAAGTTTGAATCTGTGGACTCCGGCTTCATCTTCTACTTCAATACAATAGATTCCTGTTGCAAACTCTTGCATTGATACTTGCGTCCGGTTTTGTTCAATCACTTGAATAGTTTTGCCTGTGAAATCCTTGATTGTAATCCTTTGTATGGTATTTGGAGAATTGATGTGGAACTGGCTCTCCACCGGATTCGGGTAGATGCTGATTTGTTTGTTTTGTGAATGGAAAATTACAGTTGCAATTTGTGAGAATACATCATTGTTATTCCAATCGGTCTGCTTGAGTCTGTAATATTGAATTCCTTGAAGAGGCGTGTAGTCTTTAAACTCATAATCCAAAGTGATATAGGAATTTCCGGCACCTTTTACTTTTCCAATTTCAAACCATTGGATTAAGTCTATTGTTTTTAAAACTGTGAATAAATGGTTGTTCATTTCACTTGCAGTTTGCCATTGCAACAAAACATAATTCTCACGTGGTAAAGCATTAAAGTTAAGCAGTTCAATAGGCAAGGCAATGCAACCAATGTTCACAGTCGTAGTGTCTGCATTTTTACAACCATTGTTAGGGAAGGTTACTGTAAGATAGATTGTTTTCGTGCCGGGTAAGGTAGGATAAACCCATTGTGCAGTTGGATTGTCGAGATCAAGTCCAATCATAGTGTCTGTTTCGGCTTCTTCAAAAATCCATTCGTAGTTCAAACTTACAGTACCATGAGGATAGCTAAATTCCACTGTATCTTTACATACTGTTAATGGATTCACGGCAATAGTTGGTTTTTGCGGAATTGAATCCACAGTAATGGAAACAGTATTGGTGTATCCTAAATTTCCGCAGGCATTATAAAATGAATTGCGATAAGTATTAGTCACCAGACTTGAATCAATGTTGTAGATGGTAAGATTTGCTGATGTTGCACCGGGAATATTATTCCAAGTAACACCTCCATCCGAACTTATTTGCCATTGATAATTAATAGTAGGAGTACCGTTGAAGGTTGGAGTAAAAGAAATAGATGAGAATCTACATCCTGTTTGGTCGGTTGGCTGAGTATTGACTGAAGCAGGTATCGGGGTTGCTGATGGTGTAAAAGATTGTGCCCAACTTCTGATACTTTCAATGCTATCTTTGTCTATAATAGCAATTGCAAACCAATATGTTTGCCCATTGGTTAAGCCGGTTACTAAATACGAAGTATCTGTAGTTTTTGCAATTTCGGTCATTTCCTCTCCAATTAATTGAAATATTTTAAATGTGTCAGTTGCAACAGTTGGATTCCAATGAAGATAAACTTGTCCGGAACAAGTGATGCCCGAAACTCCTGTATTTAACGGGTTGGGTTTAATTGTGAAAACATTGTTGTTGGTTGAACTCATGCCCCCTGTAGTGCTCACCCTTATTAATGCTTGTCGTGTGGTAAGTGTAGGAGATGCACTATTCCATGTATAATATCTGGTAGTATTGGGAAGCCCACTTACGAGAGTGCTCCAGGTGCTTCCGCTGTCATCTGAAAACTCTAAAGAAATTGTTCCTGATAAATCAAAACCATCCCAAGCTATTATCTGAGCAGAAGCTGCATCTTTGGGTGGTAACCATTTTTCACCTCCGAAAGGATAGGTAAGTTCTAAGTATGGTTCTGTTTCTATCCAAGTAAGGGAAAATGGTATTTTGCCGGAAGGAATAGTAGTGCCTAAAACAACCACTTTGTAATCACCGGCTACAACATTTGAGACAACTACCTGCTCATTATTATTTAAAGTGTCAATCTTTTGGGTTGCAGAGACAGCAGGATTTGTATAATCCGGTACTAAAGGTCTTATGGTGTCTAAGTTGGGGTCAATAATGAATATGTCTAAATCATTGATTAAGGCGAAGTTTGTAGCCAAAGGTGTAGGTTCTTCTGCCCAAGCTAAAAGAAACTTTATTTCTTTTGTTTTCGATAGTGCGGAAATTGTTACCAATGTGTCAACACAAGAATCTTGGTGTGCAACACTGTCAATAAGGTATTGGTTGTTCTCTATCACCTTGGCAGCTTTATATGCATCAATCCTGCCAAATCCATATATAAAGTCGGGACCTGTATTCCCAAGATCCTTCGCTGTATTTAATAAGATCGCTTTGATTGTGTGTGAGTCAGGGTCCTTGTTAGAATTAAGATTTCTATAATGTTCATATAAAAGAGTAGCTGCACCAGCCGCATTTGGCGAACTGAATGATGTGCCCGAAGCACTTGCGTAATTATTTGATGTAGCAGAACTGTATATGCTTACACCTCTGTCAACCACGTCAGGTTTAATTCTTCCATCAAGTGTTGGTCCATAAGAATGATTTGTGCTGTTGCCATCAATCGCATCGACCGACCCGACTGTAAGTCCATTCTTGGAAGATTGTAAACCTTCAAAAACTGTTCTATACCCGCCTGCAATGCAATTATTTGCTCTGTGATTGCCTGAAGCAAAAGTTTGCAATAAAGAAGGGTGCATTACCGCGAGTGTGTCAAAATAATAACTGACAATGTCATAATCACCTCTATTTGTACATGTCATGTCATTTCCAATGAAATATGAATGATTGGCAACAACCATATTGAATGTGCTAGCACCTGAGTCTATATCTCCAATAACAGATGCTTGAATTTCCCATGAATATATGTCTGCTTTGTTTGCATTTCCCATTGCATAAGGATTGCGATTCCCGGTTCCTGCAAATAAGCCTGCCACTTCTGTTGCATGATCTAAAATGGTACTGCCTTTTACTATGTGTAATCTGTAGGCAAAATCAATATGATTAAAAACCAAACCATCAAAAATGCCGATCGCGACTCCGTTTCCACTTAAGCCTCTTTGACCTGTTAATTGTGACTTTAGGATATTTGTTCTGTGTAAAGAGAGCGAAGGAATGTCAAGTGGTTTAGCTTCCATGTTTTTTTCTTCTATCCATATCACATAAGGTAATTGTGCAAGGCTGAAGACTTGCTCTCTCTTTATATTGATTGTATAAATACCAAAACTCACTTCTGTAATGATGGCGCCTGCAATCTCATGTTTGAGATGTTCTGTACACTGTTTAATATTAGAATTCTTGTAGAATGAGACGAAGAAATTCGCACGTTCCGAAGTAAATTGATTAATGCCGTTTCTTAATTTTAAATCAGGTGTTTGGATAAAGAAGCTTCTAACAAATTCTAGATTTCTTATCTGAGCATAGTTATCCAAAGGAACTGTTATAGAATATGCATTGTTTTTGATGTAATCTCCTAATACAATACCCAATGTTGTTAATCTATGTCTTTGTGCTTTATTGGGTATTTCATAAAATTGGAGAAACCCATATACGGTATTGCTATTTGTGGCAGATTGTAATTCAAGTTGAGGAACAATTCCTCTGTTTTCTATTGGAGTAAAAGTGCTGTTTTTGAAAAATACATTATAATTCTTTATTTGGGCATTCAAAGGAATTTGAATAGCCATCATCATCACAATGATTAATGACATTGTTCTCTTCATAATGTATTGCAAAAATATACAGATTGGTATATGTAATCGAAATATTTAATTTAATACATCAGTCTAGCAAAGAAGCTAGTGAAGTCAGCCATCCTTAAATTCAGAAGTAAAATGAAACTGAATGTCGGGATTGGTTTCAATAGCAGTATTTAATACCCAAGCGGTATCAGCCAAGAAAACTAAGTTGTGATCTTTGTCTGAAACAATATTTTTTGCTTTAAACTTAATAAACTCGTTTATTTTACTTTTATCTCCTGTAATCCAACAAGCTTTGTAGAAAGAACGTGCTTCAAAACGACACTTTGCACCGTATTCATGTTCTAATCTGTATAAAATGACTTCAAATTGTAATTCGCCCACTGTGCCTATAAATTTTCTGTTACCTGGTTCTTGTCTAAACAACTGTGCAACACCTTCATCCGTGAGTTGTTCAATACCTTTTTCGAGTTGTTTGGATTTCATAGGATCAAGGTTAATTAGTTCTTTGAAAATCTCAGGCGAAAAACTCGGTATTCCTTTGTAAATCATTTTCTCGCCTTCAGTGATAGTGTCTCCAATCTTAAAATTCCCGGTATCATATAAGCCAACAACATCTCCCGGGAATGCACTTTCAACCAAACTCTTACTTTCCGCCATAAAAGTTACGGGATTAGAAAATTTCATTTCCTTGTCTAATCTTACATGATAATAGAAAGTGTTCCTGTCAAACTTGCCTGAAACAATACGGAGGAATGCAATTCTGTCTCTGTGTCTGGGATCTATGTTTGCATGAATTTTAAAAACAAAACCGCTTAATTTAGGCTCATTAGGGCTTACTAGTCTTAAAGAGGTTTCGCGTGGTTTAGGTCTGGGTGCAATTTCAATAAATTTATCAAGCATTTCTTGGATACCAAAACTGTTCAATGCTGAACCAAAAAACACCGGAGCAAGTTTACCGGATAAATATGCTGCGATATCAAATTCACCATAGATGCCTTCAATGAGTTCATTGTCTTCTCTTAGTTTTTCAGCTTCCTTAGCTCCAATCAAATTGTCTAGTTCTGAAGAATAAAGGTCGTTGAGTACAGCCACTTCTTTGCCGATTTTTGTTTTTGCTGTTTCAGTAAATCTAAAACTGCCGTCATATAATTTATATACACCTTTAAAGGTTGCTCCTATTCCAATAGGCCAGCTAAGCGGACGAACTTTAATTGAAAGTTTTTGTTCTAATTCATCTAATAGTTCATAAGGGTCTCGACCTTCGCGGTCTAACTTGTTGATAAAAACAATTACAGGAGTGTCTCTCATACGACATACTTCCATAAGTTTCTCCGTTTGTTCTTCAACCCCTTTAACGCAGTCAATAACAAGAATGACACTATCTACCGCAGTAAGTGTTCTAAATGTATCCTCAGCAAAATCCTTGTGACCGGGTGTGTCCAAAATATTAATGAGTTTGTTCTTGTAATTGAAAGTCATAACCGAGGTTGCAACACTAATCCCTCTTTGCTTTTCAATCTCCATAAAATCGGATGTGGCAGTTTTTTTAATTTTATTTGACTTAACAGCACCGGCAGTTTGAATGGCACCACCAAATAAAAGTAGTTTTTCAGTCAGTGTTGTTTTTCCGGCATCCGGGTGACTTATGATGGCAAATGTCTTACGCTTGTCTATTTCTTTCTCGATTATAGTAGTCATCTTTGTTTTTTATTTTTTCTTTTTAGTACAACTAAGTATAATGCCAACGCACTCAAGAATCCGATTGTAGCAAAAAGTAAAATCCTGGGTTTGTGTGTAGGTTGTATGACACTAAGCGAATCTTGTTGTGCAAATTGCAGTGAGTTAGGTTCAAAAGACCATTGCAACACAAGTGCTATAGATAATGTCAATACGATAATTAGTATATGAAATTGAGGAGTTTTCATTGGGTTGGCAAATGTATAACGAAATTAAATTGCAGTTCTTGATTTTATGAAGAGTAAGAAAGGTCGAAAGAAACATAATCGTAAAAAAAAGTTTAACTATGCTTTTATTATGTCTGTTCTTGCAAATCGTTGATACTAACAGATGTTAGGTTGGTTTTATTTTTGGAAAAAGTTTGCGTAAATAAAAATAAGGATAAATTTGCGCACGAAAATCACATTATAAAAGTCAATAATAGCGAAATGAATTCTACTTTAAAAAAGACCATATTCAAGGCATTAGTTGCTGTTGTATTTTTGTCAATTGCTTATTTTGCAAAACCAGTTTTTTCTCATCAAATCCTGCCATTTGAAACGCATCAAGCATCATGGTTTGGAGTTGGAGGAGGAGAATATACTCCTTATGAAGCTGTAACTCCATACGATACGGTTAGAACTCAGGTTTTATGGATGATTTTTATTGCCTTTGTTTTATTAATTGTTGTTATTGCATTTGTTTTTGATATCGCACATTTCACATATAAAATAACAGGCAAGAAGGTTGCAGATATTAATAAGGTAAGTGCATGGATTTGTATCATTATCTTGGTTGTTGGGGTTTATTTTGCATTCTGGGAACTATTTGCTCAGGGTAAATATGCCAAAGTAGGCAATCCAAGTGCTGCACATGGTGTTGCATTAGATAACATGTTCATGTTTACTTTTGTATTAACCTTCGCAGTTTTTATTCTTACTGAGATTTTATTGTTTGTTTTTCCATTCTTGTATAGGACTAAAGAAGGCAGAAAAGCATACTACTATCCTGAAAACAATAAACTTGAAATCTTCTGGACTGCTGTTCCTTTCATAATATTGGTTATAATGGCATTTAGAGGAAATGCAGCATGGAAAGAAATTACCTATAACCCCGAAGCTAAAAATGCTGATGAAATAGAAGTTTTTGCATATCAGTTTGGTTGGTCTGCACGCTACCCAGGTCAAGATGGAAAGTTTGGCGCAGCAAGTTTTAATTATATCTCAGGTACTAACCCTTTAGGTTTAGCAGTAAAATCAGAGGTTGCGAAGTTTACGGAAGAGTTAAAGAAGGATACAGCTGATTGTAATAAAAAGATTGCGAATGTTTCTGTTTATTTATCTGAACTTAATAGCCAATTAATTGAATATCAAAATAAAGCAGACTTTAAGGGAGTAAAAGACACAGAAAAAGAAATAGAAAATGTGAAGTGTGGTAAATATGTTGATGAGTTAAAATTAACGTTACGCAGAAGAACAAAACAATTAGAGAGAATGGCTTTGTTAGAATCTGATAAGGACCAATACGCTAAAACATTTAATGGAGATGCAAACGATGATTTGGTGGTGAAAGAAATTGTTATTCAAAAAGGGAAGGCTGTAAGATTCAAATTCCGTTCTAGAGATGTTATTCATTCAGCATTTGCTCCGGATTTTAGACTACAAATGAATACTGTACCAGGTATGAGTACATATTTTGTTTTTGTTCCAACTAAAACCACCGCAGAAGCCAGAGCAGAAAAAGGCGATGAAGAATTCAATTATTATATTTATTGTAACAAGGTCTGTGGTCAAGCACATTTTAATATGAAGATTAAAATTACTGTTGTTGAAACAGAAGCAGAATATAAAGAGTGGATAGGTAAACAAAAACCTTCTTTTGCAGAAACTCAAATAACTAATTCTGCGAGCATGATTGCAGTTACCGATTCTCACAAAGCAAATAATCTTTAATTTATCATAATTATAAATACTTAAGTATAATGAGTCATACAGCACATATAGAAACAGAAGGTCATAGCCACCATGAACATGGCAAACAGAGCTTTATAAGCAAGTATATTTTTAGTTTGGATCACAAAATGATTTCACGTCAATATCTAATCACAGGTATGATTATGGGATGTATTGGTGGTTTTATGTCTGTCTTGTTCAGATTACAATTAGCTTGGCCAGGACACTCGTTTACCATTGTAGAAATGTTGCTTGGTAAGTGGGGTAAAGGCGGAGTTATTGACCCGAACTTCTTCCTAGCATTAGTTACTATTCATGGTACAATCATGGTGTTCTTTGTACTTACCGGTGGGTTAAGCGGCACCTATAGTAATCTGTTAATTCCGTTACAAATTGGAGCTAGAGATATGGCATCTCCATTTTTAAATATGCTTGGCGTTTGGTTCTTTATCGCTTCTGCAATAGTATTGGTTTGTTCATTTTTTGTTGAAACTGGTCCTGCCGGTGGTGGATGGACTGTTTATCCTCCTTTGTCAGCACTAGACAAAGCAATTCCTGGTTCGGGTATGGGAATGACTTTGTGGTTGTTTTCAATTGTCTTGTTTATAATTTCATCTTTATTAGGTGGCATTAATTATATTTCAACTATTCTAAACATGAGAACTAAAGGTATGTCCATGAATCGTATGCCTTTAACAGTTTGGAGTTTCTTTTTTGCTGCTATTGTAGGATTGCTTTCTTTCCCTGTATTGTTAGGTGCAGGATTATTTTTAATTTTTGATAGAATGTTAGGAACCTCATTCTATTTGTCGGATATTTATCTTAATGGTGTTGGAGCTTTAGATAATGTTGGAGGTAGCCCTATCTTATATCAACATTTATTTTGGTTTTTAGGACATCCAGAGGTTTATATTATTATTCTACCTGCTTTTGGGATTGTATCAGAAATTATATCAAACAATGCACGTAAACCTATATTTGGATATACTGCAATGATTATTTCCATGTTTAGTATTTCTTTCTTGTCTTTCCTTGTATGGGGACACCACATGTTTGTTACAGGTATGAATCCGTTTTTAGGTACTATTTTTATGGCTATTAGCTTGATTATCGCTGTGCCATCATCCGTAAAGACATTTAATTATCTTACGACATTGTGGAAAGGTAATATAAGATTTACACCAGGTATGTTATTCTCAATTGGCATGGTTTCATTATTTATTTCCGGAGGTGTTACAGGGATGTTCTTAGGAAATGCTGCTGTAGATATTACACTGCACGATACTTATTTTGTAATTGGACATTTCCACCTTGTAATGGGTGCGGCTGCAATATTTGCGATGTTTGGTGGAGTCTATCATTGGTTTCCAAAAATGTTTGGACGTATGATGAATAACACATTGGGACATTTTCATTTTTGGCTTACCTTCATAGGCGCTTATGTAGTATTTTACCCTATGCACTTTTTAGGTGTTGCCGGAGTGCCTCGTAGATATTATGAGTTCACATTAATCCCTGAATTCGGGGTTTGGATGGATGTGAATATTGTGATGACACTTGGAGCTATTTTAGGAGTTGGAGCACAGTTACTTTTCATTTATAACTTTGTTAGAAGTATTTATTGGGGGGAAAAAGCTACTCAGAATCCTTGGAATGCGAATGGACTTGAATGGACAACACCTGTTGAACATATTCATGGTAATTGGCCAGGTCCACTTCCTGTTGTATATAGAGGTGCTTATGAATATAGTGTACCCGGAAGAGAGTCTGATTTCTGGCCCCAAAATGAACCTGATGATAGTGATTTAGTTGAAGCTAATTATCAACCTGTTACATCTCACACACCTGATACTGAAACTCCTTCAGTTATTGATGAGACTCCAACTGCAAACAAAGTATTATTTTCTTCTTTTGCACGCTTGTTCGGTTTGGTTAAAGCATAATTATAGAACCCTATTTAGAAAGCCTTAGAAGATCTCTAAGGCTTTTTTTATTTTCAATTTCCCGCATAACGTACGCTTAGCTACACTCTCGTAATATTTTTGATAAGCTGTGTTATTCATGCCGTTGAATATTAAGGTTTTGCATTTGTATTATTTTTTTTACTAAAACGCTTGTTAAAAGATGAAAATAACTATTATTGCGACCTAATAATTAGTTAACTAACAGTATGAAAAATAAATTACAAAAAATCAGCAACAGATTATTCCTGATGTCTGTATTTATGATGCTATGTAATTCGTTGTATTCTCAAATGTCGTATGAAGAATATAAAGCGACTTACAAACCCAATTACAAAACCATTACTCCTGATATGAAGCTTGTGAAAACAATTAATGATTCAAAGCCTAGTGTAGGAGCAGCAGCAATCGAGATTTTATTAGAGAATATTGATAAAAACTCAAGTGATCAGGACTCTAAATTGAAAATTGTTGCAATTTTAACAAGTTGTAAGCGTGACGTGGTTGCGAATATTTTAAAAGAACTTTCAACCGAGAATGCAATAAAGGCACTAAATATTGTAAAAGATGAATGGGTGAGAGAAGTAATGTGGTTCGTTGATGTAACAACATATCATAATTTAGCTTCTAGTTTAGCGGCTATCAAAAATTTCAAAGTCAATGATGGCGCATTCGGGCAAAAATCAGATAAGTGGATGCCTGTTTATGCAGGTCTTGGTTATGATCTTTCTATAGGAGGATATCAGGCATTTAATGATTATATAGAAGTTTACAACGCGGGGACAACTAAAAAAGATGGGAAAGGAAATCTTTTGACATTGTCCACTCCGTTAAATAAAATGAGTAAAACAAATGGTATAGATATATTTGGTGCTTTCTATAAAACAGGCAAAAGAATAATCGAGATTCAATTGCAAAGTAGAAAAGCAGTTTCTACGGGTGGTGGTACCGACTGGTCTAGGACATACAGCTTTGGTTCAAATGCACTTAATTTGTTAATTTTAAAACCAAGTGCACATACATATAAACCTGTCATAACTTATTCAGGCTGGGGTTTTCATGGAGCTTTTGCTAATGTAAGAGGTAAGATTGACGTAGCGAATTCTGAAGGTGTGCCACATCAAGGAAAGTTAGGTGGAGGTACTTCTGCCGGATTTAGCTATAACTTAGGGATGTTTATTAACCCAAGTAAAAAATGGCCAGTAATGATTGGTTTACGAGCTTATGCACAATTTAATTTAATGCTTTATGATGTTAGTTATCTGAATGCCACTAATCCTCAAGCAAGTACTCCAAAGACTGTAAAATCAATGAATAATCTTTATGGATTACAGTTTCAAGCTATTTATAAGTTCCCTCAAAGAACACCTTCTCATGTATATCCAACATTCCAAGAGGAAATAGTTGCTAAAATGGATAAGCATATTAACACAGTATATAGTGAGATTAATCCGGTCATTTCACCCGATGGGAAAACTCTTTATTTTATTAGATCTGATCACCCTTTAAATAATGTTGGTGCTTATTCTTCTCAAGATATTTGGGTAGCTGATATTAGTAATGGAATAGAAAACGCTTCTGCGGAGCATTTAACAGATCCTTTTAATACTCGCACATATAATAGTATTGCAGGTGTGAGTCCCGATGAAAATACCATGATGATTAAAGGTTTCTTTAAGAATGGAGAGTATGTTAAAAAAGGATATTCTTTCATCTATAGAACTATTGACGGTTGGTCTAAACCGGAAGGGATTACTATTAAAGATTATGAAAACATGTCTAAGGGTAACTATGTTGCTGCATATTGGACTCAAGATGGTAAACATTTAATTTTAGGTTTTTCTGAAAGTTCAACAGATGATAACGAGAAATTATATGTATCTCATTTGCAAAAGGATGGAACATGGTCAAGACCTATTAATTTAGGACCCAAAATCAACACTTCAGGAGATGACGTTCACTCTCCGTTTATGGCATCTGATGGAAAAACCCTTTATTTCTCTTCAAACAGAAAAGGAGGACTTGGAAGTAATGATATTTGGATTTCAAAGAGATTGGATGATACTTGGACAAATTGGTCTGAGCCGGAGAACTTAGGTGATGGTGTAAATACACCTAAATGGGATGCATATTATTCAATTGATGCATCAGGAAAATATGCTTATATGGCAAGTTCTGAAAACTCAGTTGGCTTAACTGATATTGTTAGAATAACACTTAAAGAGGATGTTCAACCGGATCCTGTTGTATTGATTCGAGGAAAAGTGTTGAATGAAAAAACTAATGAACCCATTGGAGCCACTATTGTTTATAATGGAATTGAAGATGGCGTGAATTATGGTGTTGCACGTACGAATCCCAAAACAGGTGAATATAAAGTTGTATTACCTTATGGTAAGAACTACGATATTACAGCAAGCGCTGCAGGTTTCATTGGTGTTTCGGAAAATTTAGATTTTAGAAAAGTCGGAGACTATCAAGAAATTGAGAAGAACCTTTATCTTGTTCCTATTGAAGTAGGTGCTACTGTTAGGTTGAATAATATTTTCTTTGAGTTTGGTTCTGCTAATTTACAATCTGAATCATTTACAGAGTTAGATAGAGTAGTGAAGTTCATGCAGGATAACCAAACTGTAAAAATTGAACTTTCTGGTCATACTGACAATGTTGGAAGCGATGCTTCTAATAATAAATTGTCACAAGATCGTGTGAATTCTGTGAAAAAATATTTGGTTGACAAAGGTATTAATGAAAGTAGAATGACTGCCAAAGGATATGGAAAAACTAAGCCAGTTGCTACTAATGATACAGAAGAAGGAAGACAACAAAATCGAAGGGTTGAGTTTAGCATCATAGAGAAATAACATATCAAAAATAGAATTTTTGAAAGGCAGTGTTTTTTAACACTGCCTTTTATTTTGTTTCCATTTTTGGATTAATTTCGCAAGCACTTTACGCCTTGGACAATCAGCCTGAAATATCACAAACAAACATTGTAGCACTAAGAGCCGGAATCAAGGATTATCTAATGTTAGGTAAATTTCGTTTGTCAATGCTTGTCGCTATTACTGCATGTATTGGATATATTGTTGGCGTGTTTAAGCATCCTGAAGTTGCGGAATTTAGCATTTTATCATTGCTTTTGCTCCTTGTTGGTGGCTTTCTTTTGTCTGCTTCTTCAAACGCATTAAATCAAGTTATTGAAAGAGATTCTGATAGGTTGATGTCAAGGACACAAAATAGACCGCTTGTTACCAACGTGTTGTCTGTGAATGAAGCCTTAGTTTTTGCTTTTATTACTGCAGTGCTAAGCATTTTCATTCTTGGTATTACTTTTAATGCAACAGTTGCTTTTTTAGGTTTAGGTTCACTTGTAATATATGCATTTGTGTACACTCCTCTAAAAAAGGTGAGCCCTGTATGTGCATTTGTTGGGGCATTTCCCGGTGCAGCCCCGCCAATGTTAGGGTTTATTGGCGCAACAGGTGAAATTACTTTTATTGCTTTAGTGATTTTTGCGATACAATTTTTTTGGCAATTTATTCATTTTTGGAGTTTGGCTTGGTTACTTCATGAAGATTATTTAAAGGCTGGCTACTTTATGCTTCCTTCTCGACAAGGAAAAAGTAAAAGAAGTGCTTTTCAAATATGGTGGTATGCTTTATTAATGACACTTACAAGTGCAATACCTTTTATTGTTGGCTTTAGTGGTCCGTTCTATTTGCTTGTTGCAATGATATGCGGAGGGCTTGTGATGTGGTATGCACTACAACTTTATAAAACACTGGAAAACAAAGAAGCAAAAAAAGTAATGTTGTCAAGCTATATGCACATTGTTTTTGTTTTGCTCGCTCTTTTAATGTAATAAAATGACTACTAATTTTGAAACAAATAATCACCTTCAAGATTCCAAAAACTTAAAAAGTTCAGGAAGTTTTGGCGTTCATCCTGTAATTTTTCTTGTTTGGCTTTTAATAATCGCCTCCATAATGCTCTTTGCAGGTTTTCTAAGTGCATATATTGTACATAGAACAGATGGGTTACGTAATGAAGCGTGGTTGCAATTTGATTTACCAATATGGTTTTGGATTAGTGCCGGAATCGCCATAGCCTCAAGTTTATTAATGCAGAAGGCATATAATGCAGCTAAAAAAGACGATGTACAATTGGTGCCAAGTTTAGTATTGCTTTCAATTGTTACAGGAGTAGCATTTGGAGTATCACAATTCTTAGGCTGGAAAGATATGATAAGCAGAGGGTTATTTATTTCAAATCAGGAGCCGGAGGAAATTTCTGCGAGTTTTGTATATGTGATTTCTTTTGTTCACTTAGCTCATATTCTCATAGGACTTTCTTTATTAATCCTTACGTTCTTTAAGTCTTTAAAGTTAAACGTCCATCGCAAAAACCTTGTGTTTATTAATATCTCCACAACTTATTGGCATTTTCTTGGGTTGCTTTGGATTTGTATTCTTTTATTTCTTTACTTTGCGCGGTAAGAATTTTATTCAGAACTAATTATTTATTTTTCATATAGATGTCAAATACTACTACAATACAACAAGCTAAGCCCACATGGGCAGGAGGTCGCTCTCCATTTAATGTTAGCTATGGAAAGTTGATGATGTGGATATTCTTGATTTCGGATATCTTTACATTTTCTTCACTTTTAGTTTTTTATGGTGCCACCAGATTTGCTAATTGGGATATATGGCCATCGCCAGATATGGTGTTTAATCACTTCCCTTTTGCAGGTCATACCCACTTACCTTTATTTTTTGTTAGCTTAATGACTTTTGTCCTAATTTTCAGTTCAGTAACAATGGTGCTGGCAGTTGAGGCAGGTCAAAGGAATTCACACAAAGAAGTAGGTAAGTATATGTTGTTGACTATTATTGGCGGAATTATTTTCCTTTCTTGTCAAGCATGGGAATGGTCTGTATTTATTGGAGAAGGTGCACGATTATACGAGAACAACTTTGGATTATCTGAAGCCGGATTTAAGTATGCACATAGTCTTAAATTGTTTGATCACTATCATTGGGAAGAAGGATTTAGAGTGGCAGGTGCTCCGCAGTTCTCAGCCTTTTTCTTTTTGGTTACAGGTTTTCATGGATTTCACGTACTAAGCGGTGTGATTATCAATATTGTAGTTTATCTAAATGTAATTTTTGGTACGTATGAAAGAAGAGGGCACTACGATATGGTTGAGAAGGTAGGTCTCTATTGGCACTTTGTTGACTTAGTTTGGGTGTTTGTGTTTACCTTTTTCTATCTCATCTAATTTATACATTAATTTATATCAATATGAGTACAATAAATCAAGTAATGGAAGATCCGGAAAAACAATATGACCCGACTGTTTATGTCCCTGAGGCACATAGCCATGGTAAGAAAGAAGTTTGGATGGTTTTTTGGGTATTGTTGTTTCTAACCTTAATTGATGTAGTTCTTTACTTCACATTTAAACCTTCTAATCTTAGAAATTACACCTTTATTGCATTAGGACTTCTGAAAGGGTTTTATATAGTCGGAACATTTATGCACCTTAAATATGAAGTTAAAAATCTAGTTTTAACTATACTTTTACCTTTGATTTTGGTAGTGTATTTGATTGCATTAGTAATTCATGAAGGCGGAGCAATCGAACTCTCTAACTATATATAAAAGGTAAAGACAATATACGTTTTCTCAAATCCTCTTATACCTCAAGTATAAGAGGATTTTTTTTGTATGTCTTTCCGTAATCTCTGTTTTAGTTCAATTGCTTTTTACTCCTTGATGAAACTGTAGACTTTACTTTGCATAATTGCTATACTCAAAACTATAAGAGCAGTATTAATTTGTGATAAGGTAAGTTAGATTCATCTCAATTTTTTAGCTTTGCAGCACTATGAGTATAACACAAGATTTGAAAGAGCTTGATGAAATTGTTAAGCACATTAAAGAAAGAGGGTATTATTCAAAATACACAGAAAATATTAGGTCTTATTCAGAAGAGTATATGAAAATGGGTGAGACTGCATTTCATAAACAGTTGAATAGTAATTTTAATGAATTATATGCTTCCGGTTGTGCAAATTGGATTGGTGAGGAAGTTTCACCTTACTTAAATGTCGGTTTAGGAATACATTATCCTGCATTTGATGTAAAAACATTGGTGCTGAATGCTCAGCAAGTGAAAAACGCATGGGCTAAAACTTCTTTAGAATTGCGTACAAAAATTTTATTAGAATCTTTAGATGTAATTGCAGAGAGGTTCTCCGAAATAGCTTATGCTACCATGCATACAACCGGTCAATCGTTTTTAATGTCATTTCAGGCAAGTGGGCCTCATGCACTTGACCGTGCGATGGAAGCAATTGTTATGGGATATGTGGAACAAAGTAGATATAATGCACACACAACATGGACTAAAAATTTAGGCAAATTTGATTTGACACTTGAAAAGAACTATAAAGCAATCCCCAAAGGAATCGGGCTGTTAATCGGCTGTTCTACATTTCCAATTTGGAATTCATTTCCTGGTCTATATGCTGATTTAATTACTGGTAATGTTGCGATTCTGAAACCGCATCCTAAAGCAATCTATCCAATCGCCATTGTGATAAGCGAAATACAAAAAGTATTAGAAAAGTACGGTTTTGATAAACGGATTGTACAAATAGCAGTTGATACAGTGCAGGCTCCTATTACAAAGGTATTATGTGAACAATCTGATATTAAATTGATAGACTATACGGGTGGCAATGCTTTTGGAGATTATGTAGAATCTCTTGTTGGAAAGGAAACATTTACAGAAAAAGCAGGAGTTAATTCAATCATATTGGATTCCTCTAATGATTTGCAAAAGACCGCACAAAATATTGCGTTTTCAATTAGTTTATATTCAGGTCAAATGTGTACTGCACCGCAAAATATTTTTGTTGCAGAACAAGGTATTTCAACACCAAATGGAATTGTTGGATTTGATGAGTTTAAGACAATATTGTCAGAGGCTATAAAAGGTTTGGTTACCAATCCTAAAGCAGGAGCAGCAACTTTGGGTGCAATACAAAACGATTTTACTTTAGAAAGAGTGAAGAAAGGGAAATTGCAATTCTCAGATATAGTCTTGGATACAGTTCCGGTAGAAAATCCTGAGTTTGAAGCGGCAAGAGTACAAAGCCCAATTGTAGTAGCAGTTGAAAGTGCTCAAAAAGATTTGTATTGGAAGGAATACTTTGGACCTTTTGTGGTGCTGATAAAGACCAAGAATTTCGAAGAATCTCTTCAGTTAGCTGCTCAGTCAGCACGTGAAAACGGTGCAATTACATGTTTAGCCTATTGCACAGATGCAGAGAAGTCAGACAAGATAGAAGATGTTATGAATAATGCGTTTACTCCTGTATCTTTTAACTTTTCAGGTGCAGCATTTGTCAATCAACACGCTGCTTTTTCCGATTTACACGTAACAGGTGGCAATCCTGCAGGTAATGCAACTTTCACCGATCCTAATTTCATTAATAAGCGTTTTGTTTGGGTGGGAAACCGTTATATGAAAGAATAAATTAGATGTATATACATATAATTTTATTCTTCAGATACTAAATTTGCACTCGTATTAACAAAACAAAATCTTAACATGAAAAAAGTATTTTTAATTGGTTTTGCTGCAGTATTATTTGCAGCGTGTTCAAGTAACACAAATCAAGTAGCTGCAACTGAAGCCGGAGAAGTAGCACAAGTAGAAGAAACAGCCCTAACCCTTAATATTGATACTCAACAAAGTGGAATTGAGTGGTTGGGAGCTAAATTCTTAGGAAAAACTCACAATGGTACCATTAATCTTTCAGGCGGAACTGTTTCAATTGAGGATGGTAAAGTAGTAGCCGGTGATTTTACGGCAGATATGAATACTATAAAGAATCTTGACTTACCTGCAGAAGGAGAGTATAATCAAGAAAAGTTAGAAGGACATTTGAAAAGCGACCATTTCTTTGATGTAGCTAAGTTTCCAACCTCTACTTTTCATATTACTTCAGTTGAAGTTGTTCAAGATGATTCAGGTAATACTCATAAGATTTCAGGTAATTTAACAATCAAAGGTGTAGCAAAGCAGGTTACATTCCCTGCTAAGGTTGATTTCTCTGAGAATGGTTTTAAAGCATCGGCTACTTTTGTAATTAATAGACTTGATTGGGGAGTTACTTATGATGAAGAAGGTATTAAAAACTTCTTAGATGGCGTGGTGAAGAAAGGAAAAGATGACTTTGTTAAAAATGAACTAGAAATCAAGGTTAACTTGGTTGCTCATTAATACGTGCATTGACAAGTCCATCATATTTTTTGTTTTATATAAAGCCCTTACGTCAAATCGTGAGGGCTTTTTGATTATAACTTAATTGTAAAAGTATTAATATTGCACTCTCATTTAAAAACCGATGTCAAATAGAATTATTATCGTTGTGTTGTTAATCCTCAATGGGATTGTTGGCTTTTTAATTTATTATTCAGTCAAAAAAGATGTTGATTACACTATGCAAGTACGTCTGATTGATCAACAAGTGATTGATAGATTGAAAGAAGTCCAAAAAGCACAATTGGCATATAAAGATACCAAAGGAAAGTTTGCTGATAACTTTGACACATTAATTTATTTCTTTAAAAACGAGAAGTATATGGAAATAAAAAGTATCGGAGATTTAGATAAAGATTCGCTAGCCGGATTGGAAGTTGACACTATATATCTTGATCCTTTGATAGAAGTGTTTGGAAGCAAAGAATATAATATTGATAAAATTGCTCTTGTACCTCCACAAGATACTGCTAAATTTAACATTTCAGCCGGTTTTATTGAAAAGAATGAAATCAAAATTCCTGTATTTGAAGTTACAGACCCGCATCCGTTTAACAAACAAAGAACCTTGAAAGTGGGTTCTATGAAAGAAGCTATCTATTCTGGAAACTGGAAATAAGTATAAAGCCAATGTCTTTAAGGAATATTCTTCCAAAAGATGGCAGGAGGATGCCTCCGCAGATTATTATTATATATTTTCACAAAAAAATGGGTTTTATAATGAAGCCGTTTTTGCGCTTGATTTAGAATTAATTGCATTTAGACAGACTGCTGACGAAGATGTTTCCCTTCTGAATTTTATCCCAATTTCACATAATTGTTCATCACAATATTTTCTATTTACTCCAGATTATATTGAGATTATACCGTCAATTTTTAAGGGAGCAGGTGTTTTAAATTTTAATACACGTTTACTTGAGTCGGAAGTAGATTTTTTTGAGACAAAACTGCTATTACGAAATGAGTTTACACCAGAAACAATGCCACCAAGAGGACAGATTCAAGAGATGTCAATTTCAGATTTATTAATTAGGTTGGCAGCAAAAAGTTTAATCCAATTTCCATCTGAAAATGCAATTTTTGTATTGAAGAAACATAATGGATTTCATCTATTGCTGTTAAAAAAAGACAGGTTATTGTTTGCTAATACCTTTGACTTTGTTGCTGCGGAAGAAGTATTGTATTTCTGTTTGAATATTCTAAAAGATTACCAAATTAGCCAAGAGTTAGCATCTTTGTTTTACTCAGAGAATGAATACGCAGAAGGTGTTGTCGAGCTATGGCGACCATATTTTGCAAATCTAATTTCTCTTGAATCCCATTTTGTTTTACCTCGATGCCAAGGTGAGCCTGCGTTTGATTTGAGAGAGTTCAATTTGTTGTTACAGACAGTAAAATGCGTATAAGTGGAGGTGAATTTGCAGGGAGAATAATTAAAGGAAGTCCTGGAACTCATGTGAGACCTACAACCGACCGTGCCCGTGAAAGTTTGTTCAATATTTTGCAAAATCAATTTGATTTCAATGAACTGAAAGTATTGGATTTGTTTGCCGGAACGGGAGTCATTGCTTTAGAATTTCTTTCAAGAGGAGCATTGCATGTGGATTCAATTGATTTGAATATGAAATCGGTTGCATTCATGCAAAATTTAAGAGATGATTTTAGTGTTCAAAACAAATGGACGATTTTTAAGGGAAATGCAATGAGTTGGATAAAGTCTTCAGATTTGTCTGCATATAATATTATCTACGCTGATCCGCCTTATGCTTGGGAATATTATAACAGTTTTCTTAATCTTATGGTTGAAAAGATGCACACGGGTACTCTATTTTGTCTTGAGCATGAGCGTAATAAGTTACTTCCGCATACTACTTTAATTGATGAAAAAGTGTACGGACAGTCTATAATCAGTTTTTATAGAAAATAATTTTCGCTTATTTTGCATAAATGAAACGTGCAGTCTTCCCGGGTACATTTGACCCAATAACCAATGGTCATGTTGGAGTAATTAAGAAGAGCCTCCGACTTTTTGATGAAGTTGTCGTAGCCATTGGTGTTAATGTCAAGAAGTCTTCACTTTTTAGTATTGAACACCGCAGACGTTGGATAGAAGCCGTGTTTGTTGATGAACCGCGTGTAAAGGTGATGAGTTTTGAGGGCTTAACCGTCAATTTTTGCAAATCGCAAGGTATACAATTTGTTATCAGAGGATTAAGAAATTCCACGGACTTTGAATATGAACAAGCTATTGCACACGCCAATGCAGCTATGGCTCCTGAAATTGAAACTATTTTTGTTGTTGCACCGTCAAATGCCGCCACAATCAGTAGCTCTATAGTAAGAGAAATAATAAAATCTGGCGGAGACTACTCACATTTTGTTCCTAAAGTAGTCTGTGAACAAAATTAATATTATTTAATAACCCCTAATTCTTTTCCCACTTTTGTAAAGGCAGCAATTGCTTGATCAATATGCGCTCTTGTGTGTGCCGCTGAAAGTTGTACTCGAATTCTGGCTTGACCTTTTGCAACCACTGGATAGAAGAACCCTATAACATAGATGCCTTCTTTGAGAAGTGCATTTGCCATATCTTGGCTTAATTTAGCATCATACAACATAATTGGAACAATGGCAGCATCTCCATCTTTGTAGTCAAAGCCTGCTTGTTTAATACCTGCCTTAAAATATTTTACATTCTCTTCTAATTTGTCTCTCAGTTCGGTTGTTTGAGAAAGCAAATCAAAAACCTCGATACTTGCATGAACGATACTTGGGGCAAGTGAATTTGAAAACAAATAAGGACGAGAACGTTGTCTCAACATTTCAATAATTTCTTTGCGACCTGTTGTATATCCGCCCATTGCGCCACCTAAGGCTTTGCCAAGTGTTCCTGTTACAATATCGACCCTTTCCATTACTCCACATAATTCCGGAACTCCGCGTCCGGTTTTGCCAATAAAACCAGCACTATGACATTCGTCTGTCATTACTAAAGCATCATACTTGTCTGCTAAGTCACAAATCTTATCTAACTGTGCAACATAGCCATCCATGCTGAATACACCATCCGTTACGATGAGTTTGAATCTGGCACCTGCGGCATTTGCTTGTTTGAGCTGTTCTTCTAAATCAGCCATATCATTATTTTTGTAGCGGTAACGTTGTGCTTTGCAAAGTCTCACTCCGTCAATGATTGATGCGTGGTTAAGTTCATCAGAGATGATGCAATCAAGTTCATTTAATAAGGGTTCAAAAACCCCTCCATTAGCATCAAATGCAGCTGCATAAAGAATGGTGTCTTCTGTGTGATAAAAGTCTGCTATTTTCTTTTCTAATTCTTTGTGTATGTCTTGTGTGCCACAGATAAAACGAACGGAAGACATACCATACCCATGCGAGTCAAGCCCACGTTTTGCTGCTTCAATCACACGGGGGTGGGAGGAAAGACCAAGATAATTGTTTGCACAAAAATTAAGCACCTTTTGACCTGTTGAAAGTGTAATCTCTGCTCCTTGCGCTGAAGTAATAATTCTTTCGCTTTTGTAAAGCCCTGCTTCTTTAATATTGTTGAGCTCGTTGCTCAAATATTCTTTAATTTTACCGTACATATTGTTCTGAAAAAATTTTGTTTGAATCAAGTTGCAATTATAGTATAAATGTCTTGTTTGCCCGAAAATAAAAACCTTTGACATTAAAATTCTTACAAAATTGTACCTTTGCACACTTATTCGCAGTAATACGGATGGAACTCAATCAAAACGAAAATACAAATCCCAATGATAAAAAATCTGGAGGATTAGGACCTAAAAAACCGGCACAACCTAAGTTTAATGCCTATTGGATTTATGCTCTATTGATAATTGGCATTCTGATTATGCAGCTTATGCCTCGTGATAGCGGAGTACAATCTTCATGGGATGATTTAAAGAAGATGGTTGAAGCTCGCGATGTGCGAATGGTGCAAATTGTTAATGACAGAATCGTTAAAGTTTATTTAACGAAGGAAGCATTAGAAAATGCAAAATACGAGAAGTTGAGAAAGTCGAGAGGGTTCTTGGATACAGAAGCTCCTCAATATTACTTTGAAACAAATGTAGATTATTTTCAAACCCAATGGGAGAATCTAAGAAAGGATCATAAAGAGGAAGTGGATGCGGTTAAATTAGATTTTAAAACCGAACACGATTTTATAGGACCAATTTTACAATGGGTAATTATGATTGCCCTCTTTATCGGATTGTGGATGTTTATCATGCGTAGGATGTCAGGAGGTGGTGCCGGAGGACCAGGCCAAATTTTCTCAATAGGAAAATCGCGTGCACAGCTTTTTGATAAGAATACGAAGGTCAATATCACTTTTAAAGATGTAGCTGGTTTGGATGAGGCGAAAGTTGAGGTAATGGAAATCGTAGATTTTCTAAAAAGTCCAAAAAAATACACCAATTTAGGAGGTAAAATTCCTAAAGGAGCATTGTTAGTAGGACCTCCCGGTACAGGAAAGACTTTGATGGCAAAAGCAGTTGCAGGCGAGGCAGGAGTTCCTTTCTTTTCATTATCAGGTTCGGACTTTGTTGAAATGTTTGTGGGAGTAGGAGCAAGCCGAGTACGTGATTTATTTAAACAAGCGAAAGAGAAAGCACCTTGTATTATTTTCATTGATGAAATTGACGCAATAGGTAGAGCCAGAGGGAAAAACTTGGTAAGTGGAGGAAATGATGAAAGAGAAAATACTTTAAATCAGTTGCTAACAGAAATGGATGGCTTTGGTACAGACAGCGGTGTTATTATTCTTGCTGCAACCAACAGACCCGATATATTGGATTCTGCACTCTTACGTCCCGGTCGTTTCGACAGACAGATTTCAATAGATAAACCTGATTTAATAGGTCGGGAGCAGATTTTTAAAGTACATCTTAAACCGGTGAAAATTGCCAATGATGTGGATGCAAAGAAATTGGCAGCACAAACTCCCGGTTTTGCAGGTGCTGAAATAGCGAATGTTTGTAATGAAGCGGCTCTAATAGCTGCCCGTAAGAATAAACCTGCTGTTGAGATGCAAGATTTTCAAGATGCTATTGATAGGGTTATTGGTGGTTTAGAGAAGAAGAATAAGCTCATCAGTCCTGAAGAAAAAAGGATTGTTGCATACCATGAAGCCGGACATGCGATTGCAGGCTGGTTTTTAGAGCACGCAGATCCGCTTGTCAAAGTTTCAATAGTGCCACGAGGAATTGCTGCACTTGGATATGCGCAATATCTGCCCAAAGAACAATTCTTGTACAGAACCAATCAATTGTTAGATTCTATGTGTATGGCACTGGGTGGACGCGCTTCAGAAGAAGTATTCTTTAATGAGATTTCGACCGGTGCGCAAAATGACCTTGAGCGTGTAACAAAAATGGCTTATAATATGGTTACTATTTATGGTATGAGTGCCAAAGTGGGACAAGTTTCCTTTTATGACCCTACAGGTGAATACGCTTATCAAAAACCATATTCAGACACTACAGCCCAACTTATAGATGAAGAAGTAAGACAAATAATTGAAAGTGCTTATCAAAAAGTAAAGCAGTTGCTTACTGAAAAGAAAAAGGAAATAGAAATATTGGCTGAGGAGTTGTTGAAGAAAGAGATTCTTTTCCAATCAGATTTAGAGGTTTTGATAGGAAAACGCCCTTTTAACACAAAGACTACGTATGAAAGCTATATGGATGGAGATCATATGGTAACAACTTCAGAAAACGAGAAAGAAATTGAGCATCATACAAACCTGGTTCAAAATGATTCAGAAATTACAAATAAAGACAATGGAGTTTCTGAAGAAAACAGTATTGTTTCTGATGAAAACAACCATGAAGAACAGTAGTAAGTTCACAATTCTTGTTCGTGGTTTCTATTTATTACTTCTTTTAGGTCTTTCTTTTTCAGTTTTTAGTAATTCTCATGCAGATAGTCTGCGCACTGTTGTCAAGACAAGATATGGTGGCAAAGTGAAGATTATTAAGGAATATGACATCAAAACCAATAAGTTGGTTACCAAAGAAAAAATTAAAAATGGCAAACGTGTTTATTTCATTGAATTTAATGAGAAAGGCAAAGTTAAACGCCATATCAATAAGAAGGGTGAGGAAATTATTCATAAACCAGGTTGTAATTGTTCGTTTTAAACATTGTGTCAGTAGCGAGGTGTACCATACTTTTCTTTTTAGCCTTTACTTGTTTTTTGCAAGTAAAGGCTCAAAAAATACAGATAATTAATACTGATGAATTGCGTTTTGATGCAGCGTCTCAGTCAAAGTACTGCAAAGGCAATATTAAGGTATTGCATGAAGGAGTTTTTATTCAATGTGATTCGGCAGTCATTAACGACAAATACAATACAGTTGATGGTATCGGAAAAGTATATATATATCAGCCTGATACCTTTGATATGAGAGGAAATCGCGTTTTTTATGATGGAAAGACTAAAATAGCTAGAGTCTCAGGGGATGTGGTTCTTACAGACCAAAAAATGACCCTAACTACTCCTTTTATTGATTATGATACGAAAAATAAAAGTGGTTCTTATAGTGCAGGAGGATTGATTGTTAATGAAAATGATCGCCTGACCAGTAACAAAGGGTATTATAATTCAAGGACGAATGTGGCTTCTTTTAAAGAAAATGTTGTCCTTGTAAATCCTGAATATACTATGACCGGAGATACATTGCAATACAATACAAGTTATAGAACTGCTTACTTCTTTGGACCTACTGTTATACAGAGTGAACAAAACCGAATTGAGTGTGTTTGGGGATATTACAATACTGCTTCAAATCTTGCTTCATTTAGTAGGCGAGCTACCATTTTTGGAGAATCTTCTGATATCACTGCGGATAGCTTTTTTTATAATAGAAACTCAGGTGATGGAGAGGCATTTGGTAACATTGTAATGAATGATACTGCCGAAGAGATTACTGTGTATGGACAAAATGGTTTGTATATGGAGAAGAAGCGTGAAACTATTATTACCGGCTTCCCTATGAGTGAACGAATGTTGGACAATGACACTATGCTTTTGTTGGCAGATACATTCTACTATTATTCGGATACATCAATAAAGAAATTATTGGCATATAGAAATGCTCAAATACTTTCTCCACGTATTGCAGGTAAATGTGATACACTGATTTACTTTATGAAAGATTCGGTGATGCTCATGTTGGAAAAACCCATACTTTGGAATGAGAACAATCAAATTACCGGAGATTCAATCAGTGTGTACATGAAAGATGAGAAATTGGATTATATGTTTGTGCGGAACAATGGTTTTGTTGCTTCTTGGTTGGAAGAGGATAGATTTAATCAAATGGCAGGAAATCAAATCTATAATTACTTTGTGGATGGTAAATTAAGAAAAGTGAATCTTTTTGGTCAAGGGCAATCCATCTATTATGTGCGCGAGGACGAGTCTGATACTGCTGCATATACTGGTGTTAATCGTATTGCAAGTGGTGCGATAACGATCTTTATGGATAGTTCAGGTATTCATAATATTCGATTTTATCCTCAACCGGAACCGGAAGGAGTCCTTTATCCCCCTAAGGAAATACCTGAATCTGAGAAAGTGTTGGATGGTTTTCATTGGCAAATCCAATTAAAACCTAAAGATGAGGATTTTTATAAAAGAAAATCTCAATAAGTAAAACTACCGAACTTAGTAAAACATATAACCTTCTGTACTAATCTTGATGTTTTGGTTTTGCTTAATTTCCCTTACAAACATATATACAGTAGTTTTTTCTTCCTTATCTTCTATAATTGATTCATAAGGCATGCCTTTTCCATTAAAATTCACTCCTTTAAAATCTGATTTTTGCACATTTGACATGCCATTTTGCATGTATTCTTCCCATATTTTAATGTCTCCTTCGGCTACCCAAAACGTTTGTTTTTGTTTGCTGTTTTCACCCACATATTCGTAGCAAGTTTTTCCTAAGATTTTCTTTGTTTTTCCTGTTTTAGAAAGTTTAATCTTATTCTTTTCAGCTTCCTCGCTCATTTTGCCTTTTAATGAAATTGACATTCCAATTTTATTAGTACCTGTTTGCATTAGTGTTGTAACGCAGCTATCTTGCATATTTGTAATCATTTTCATGTCTTTGGTTTCCTCACTTACGCTTGTATAATGGATGATGCTCCCAAATTGCAAACCTGTTTTTTGATATAACATAGACATATTCATATTGAAACTATCCTTGTCTTTCTTCTTTGCATCTATTTTAACGGAATACATATCAATAATGTACTCGGTTTGAAAGTTGTATTCCTTTTCAACTTTGCAGTTCTTATTTCCACCGAACCCACCTATATTCGGCATCACAAATTGGTTAACTCCTCCTGTATCAGAATCTTCAACTTTGTTTGTTTTAGTATCAGTTCCGATATTGATGTTCACATTTATCTTATTATTAATTCTATCAAGAATGCCTTGAGAATGGAGTGCGTTGTTGGTGAACAATATTAAGGCAGAAGCAATGACTATAGTTTTCATTCTTCAATATTAAGAATTTTATGAATAAGAGTGATTTTGTTTTCAGATTTTAGTAATCATCGAACTATTCGATGGTTTTTAATCTTTTACACTTTATGTTTAATTAGCCAAAATCTGTTCTTGCCAATTATATCTTGAATAATTTCTGAATGAAATTGTGCTTCATCGCCTATATGTTGCAAAGATGTTGCATACATAGGATTGATTTCGCATATCATCTTGCCTTGTGAAGCAAGATTTTTTTTTGCCATCAACAATAATGCACGATAATAAATCAGCGAATCATCGCCTTCGGCAAACAAAGCTAAATGTGGCTCAAATTCAAGGACATTGGGAGATATTGTTGATGTTTCTTCTCTTGTGATATAAGGGGGATTAGATACAATTAAATCAAATAATGGCTCATGTGGTAACTGTGCTTGGTTGAGTAAATCATGTTCAATGAATTTAATGGCATGATTAGTTCCAAAGTTTTGAAGTGCGTTTGTTAATGCGGTACTAAGTGCTTTTTTGCTAATATCGGTTGCCCAAATTGTCGCCTGAGGAAAAATATTTTTTAAACCCAGCGCAATGCATCCACTGCCGGTACAAAAATCTATTGCTTTGGAAGGTTGTGTATTATTAAATAGTTTCTTTGTCAAAAGTACGAGTTCTTCTGTTTCGGGACGTGGAATAAGCACAGAAGAGTTAACATTGAGTTTCATTCCTAAAAAATACTCATAACCTAAAACATATTGCAAGGGCTCACCGGTTTGCAGTCGCTTGAGTGTGATGTTAAACTCTTTCTCTTGTTGAGGGTTGGGCTGTATTTCTTTAAGACGAATCTTGGTTAAACTCATCCCGCTCATTTCTTCAATTAATCTCTTAGAAATAGCAACATTATCCTCTAAATGTTTTAATTGAGAACAAGCTAAGTCGTATAGTTCTAACCAGCTATGTGTCATGATTAACTCAATAAATTGTATGCTGCCATGCACACAAAATAAGCAGCTCCATACATTGATACCAACTGAATAAGAGTGTATTTAATACTTTTAGTCTCTTTATATACAACTGCAACAGTACTCGCACATTGGAGCGCAATAGCATAGAATAATAGCAAAGAAATTAATACAGGGAATGTGTATATGGAAAGCCCTGTTGTTGGGTCTTTTTGTTTTTGTAACATTTCACGTAACCCTACGCCTTCATCATCATCAGCTAAGCCGTATATTGCAGACATAGTGCCGACAAAGACCTCCCTTGCAGCAAAGGATGTTGTGAGTGCAATCCCAATTTTCCAGTCGTATCCCAATGGTTTGATAGCAGGTTCAATTATCTTTCCGATTTTGCCAATCCAAGAGGCTTCGAGCAGCTCTGCATTTTGTTGTTGCTCAATTTCGGGACTGAGTGAGTTTCCATATTCAGTTGCATACTGTTCTTTAATTTGTTGCATTTGACCGGCAGGTCCAAAGCTTTTTAATAAGAATAGAATGAGCGAGACAATCAAAATAACTTTTCCGGCTCCGCTTAAAAACATCATGCTTTTTCGATAGAGCATATAGAACAACGGTCTCCAGCGTGGTGGACGCAATTCAGGCATTTCTAAAACAAAAAAGTGATTCGCTTTTGCTTTAATAAAGAGTCTGAAAATCAACGCAAATAATAATGCAGACACAAATCCCAATAAATACATGCCCATCAAAACTAAGCCGCGTGTGTTAAATAGCCATACATAACTGTCTTCCGGGACTAACATAGAAATCAGTAACGTATAAACCGGTAAGCGAGCAGAACATGTCATTAAGGGAATAATAAAAATAGTAGCAAGTCTTTCGGCTCTGTTTTCAATAGTGCGTGCTGCCATGATGGAAGGAATTGCACATGCTAATCCTCCGGTCATTGGAATGACTGATTTTCCACTCAATCCAAATTTGCGCATGAAATGGTCTGATAAGAAACTGATTCTGGTGATATATCCTGTTTCTTCTAAAAGCCCTATGAAGAAAAATAATATTACTATTTGCGGAACAAAGACTACCACACCGGCTAATCCTGATATGATGCCTTCTACAACCATGTCATTAAAGAAACCGGGTGCTAAAGCATTTTTGATGAACCCTCCTACCTTAATGAAAATCCATTCTATTCCTTGCATTGGAAGTTCTGCTAACATAAATACCGATTGGAAGATCACTGTCATTACTGCTAACATTATTACTATGCCCCAGATTGGATGTATCAGGAGTTGGTCTAATTTTTCAACCAATCTTTTTTTATAGGGTAGGCGAGTTACTGATGTTTTAATTATTTCAGCAATCATTCTTTGCCTTTTTCCGGCATCTATCTTACGGTTTTCATCAAGATGTTCTTGGTTACTCAACATTTGCTGTTCCACAAACTCCGGGTATGCTATTCCTGAATTGTCAAAACTTGCATAGAACGGGGTTTGATTAGGAAAGACAACTTTATGGATAGTGTTCTTTAATGTGTCAATACCGGTTGATTTGAGTGCACTGATTGGAACAACCAACACTCCCAGTCTTTGCGACAACGCGTCAATATCTATTTGAATTCCTTTGCTTTGAGCCAAATCCACCATATTGAGTGCCAACATTATGGGGATTCCTAAATCAGCAATTTGAGAAAAATAAAAAAGGTTGCTTTCTAATCTTGTTGCATCTGCAACAAAGACTATCATATCATTCTTTGCATTCAGAATTTCATTAGCAGCCACAAGTTCATCTTCTGACTTAGGAAAAAGACTGTATGCTCCGGGTAAATCTACCAGTGTATAGGACTTGTTATTGACTTTGATAGTTCCGGAAACTTTCTCAACCGTAGTACCCGGAATATTGGTAACTTTCTGATTTAAGCCTGCAAGTATGTTGAAAATAGATGTCTTACCACAATTTGGGTTTCCTGCAAGTAATATTCTTGGGGTATCTGCTTCCAATTTGATGTGAATTATACTTGGGGTTCAACCATGATTTGAGAAGTTTCGCTCTTGCGAAGAATTAATTTAGTGCATGTACATTCAATGATCGCAGGGTCGCCAAAGGGCGCACAACCTGTTACAGTAAGAGTTGTACCTTTGACAAATCCAAACTCAAGCATTTTGAGTTCAAGTTGAGGATTGTTCACGCACTTAAGTGTGGCTTTTTCACCCTTTTTTAGTTCGCACAGCGCTTTTGCCATCGGTGCAAATGTACTTATTTATTATCATTTTAAATAAGGGTAAATCGCTTTTTGGAAATTTTATCATTCTTTCGTTTGATTGCCGGAATAAGGGATTAGCAGAGGGTATGGTGTCAGATAATGTGAACGATTGCATGTTTGCGAGCTTGTGGAATCTGAGTCTATGAACGTTCATCCGATGTCTCGTCCCGAAAAAACGTTACAGCGTGATTGAATACAAAAGTATTTTTTAACCAATGATGTATTTCAAAATGTAAATACACTGAAATTCAAAAACATAAATTAGTTTTTTAATCGGTAAAATATTAACAATCAATGAGTAGATAAATAGGGTGGTTTTGCGACAATTTTACGTTTTGCAGCTACCCGAAGGTGGCGACTTCGAAGCACTTCACTGTCAACCAAGCACAAAGTACGATAGAAGCACAAAACTTGATTTAACCACTGAGCCGCCACTTTTGAGTAGCTGCTGTTAGCAGCAGTATTCTAAATTTTGTTCTGGTTTAATAGTCAATGTGTTATTAAATTTAATCAGATGCTTAAAGATGCAAATTAACCGTTTAAAAAGTTGATTTGAAGATCAGTTAAATTTAGCTATGCATCTAAATCCAAAAACAGTATTAGAATTGCTTTTATATGGTTGAATTTCGTTATTAGTGGAAATATTTTGAACTTTGTTGTAGTAAATTATTTCAGGCACTTCTGATGAAATATTGATTATGTTCTTTCTTCTGTCAGCTATTCCCAAATATGTATATGTTGTAGAGTCAAGAGGATAATAAGTTATATTGCTACCAATGAATCCTTTTAACTGTCGAACTGCTTCTGTCCTGAATTCTGAATATTTTTCAATTTGGTCAGGTGTAACACCAACTATCGGAAGTTTTTTATCTGTTTCATTTTCACTATAATAAACATTCTTACCGTAATAAACCTTAATAACATTAGTGTCTGGCAAACAAAATAGCGCAGAAGAATCTCCGAGATTATGTTTAGTGTACCAATAAAACTCTTTCCAATCAATTATAGATACAACTTTTTTATCGACAAAGTATCCAAGATGATTAACAAACTCTGTACCTGGTGGAATTTTTCGAGGTTTACTAAAACGATTAGTCAGACTAAACTGGGAAATTCCAAGTAAAATTATCAAAATCGTCAATGAATATTTCAACATCTATATAGTCTTTCTTTAATGATTAATTTTTGAAATTCAATTTCTGTTAAATTGTAAAGTGATTTTAAATCTGGTTTGGTAGTACCACCTTTCAAATAAACACCCCAAATCTTAAATATTGTGATAAGCCTTTCTTCTTCATCATAATCTAAATAGGGTTCACAATTTAATCCGAAGAAGAATGCGAACATTTCCTCATCTATTTCAGTAGGGGAGAATGTTTGAATAAGGTTGTCAAGATTAGCTACTGAAAAACTATTTAATTGACCATCGGTAAAGTCAGCATCATATTTAGGTGGAGTTAGAATTATCTCGCCAGAGGGACAATTTGCTTTTCCTTGAGCTTTAGCTTCTTTTTTACTTGTTGAAGAGCCGCCTCCGGAACCATCTTTACAAGTCCAAACCCACCATCCAGTAGTTTTAGATTTTTCAATTTTGTAGTTTTTTGCCATTGTCTTATTGTCTATATTGCAAGTAAATGTTTTTTATCGTTTACTTCATTAAATTTATTTTTATAAACGATTAAAGTTAATACGGGTTCGATAAGAACTTCTGTAGCTTGATTAGAAATCATAGATTCTGTTTATATTGCACGTAACGACAGTCTGTAAAATAACTTATTATGTAGTTAATATTCGTTGTTAAACTAGGCATTTATTGCAAATTTAAGGATTTCTTTATAGGATATTTTTTAATGGATGTTTGCAGATTATCAAAGAAGAAGCTGTTGTAATGGGATTTTCAAAACTGTTCATCTAATTAAAGTAGAAGCCGCATTCAACACAGGATTCAATCGAAGTGGAACTATGTTTAATCCCTATATGTTACCGGTTCGTGCTTCTTTTCTGTCGTGTTGGTTTTTGCCCTTGATATTCCAAAACCCAATCAAAATACTGCGAAATGGAATATCATATTTCAAGCCAAGTTTCCGATACGTGTAATTACCTTTAAATACTCGGCAACAATTTCTTCTTTTGTTTTTCTTTTTTGACTCATTTTGTGTAAAATTAGGTTAACATTTCTGTCAACCTATTTCAGTATAAGTCATATATTTTTTCTCTTTCCAAAAATTCAAAAGGGCTGTTGAGATAGGTGTATTCTAATTACACTTTCACTATCGTAAATGTTTGTGATAAGACAGAAATTCTACACTGCCATTATTTACTTACAGAAATCTTACTATTGAGAGTAAGATTGGTAGGGTCGGAATAATCGTATTGGAAGATACCGTCTTGTGCACTCAATATGATGTTGTTGTTGAAAGGAATCACATCATAAGGACCACTGACATTTATTGAATTTATCTGTTTAGGGTTCGCAGGATTTGGGTCATTTACCTTCATTACCAATAGTTTGTCCCCATCACAAACAAATAGAATGTTATTGTCAATGCCAAGTCCTCTGGGAGAGGTCATGTGCACTGTCTTTACTAAATTTGGCATGTCGATGTTAGAAATGTCTAAAATATGTAATTCATTAATAGACCCTCTGCAACCTGTGGCTCCATTGATGGTTACATAGGCAAAATCATTTTCTGCTACCACGGGGTCACATCCGATGATATGGCTGAATCCACTCACATATTGTGGTGATTCAGGGTTTGCCAATGAGTACACTATCATTCCAAACTGGGTTCCAAATAATAAATGCCCATTATAGTAAAACACTGTTTCAACATTCCTGTCAAATCCTGAACCATTAATGGGAACTGTATTTTTTTCTTTAATGTTGGCAGGGTCTGAAATGTCATATACTATTACATTATTGCTGCTCACTGAATATAAGTAGTTGCCTACAATAGAAAAACGCGCATAGGATCCACTCTTTCCAGTATTGCCATTTGAATTACCGGTAGGGTTAGATATATCTTTTGAACAGGAAGCTATACAGAATGAAAGCATTGCTAATGCAATTGTGTTTATTATAGAAAGTCTTTTCATAGTATTCAGATTATCTAATTGTACAATATTCTCCTTCAATTTCACCTAATTTCCAGCCAATCACCATTCCTTTGTCCGGGTCAGGGCATTTAAAAATAATTTCTCCATTCTCATTTCTAATTGAGCTTGTAACATCAGGATTGGAATTGTTGTTTGTTTTGGATTCAATCATGCTTACATATTTTGCATTTATAGGGTCGGCAATGTTTATTGCTATTAAATTGAAGCCCACATTGGCAAAAAGCGTATTTGCTTTTACTGCCATATCATAACAACCTGGTATTTTGTAAAATGCAAGATTGACGGGCTGTTTATTGTTTGTGTTGTCAAGTACATGTATGCCTTCTCCTCTCTCGTTGATGAACAAAAGGTTGTTGTAAATATAAATTTTGCCGGGGTTTTTTAATTTAGAGGGTGCTGTTTGAATAAATAACTCTTCAACATCGTTTGCATAAATAGGAAGATAGCCCTTTTTAATACGATCTTTTGTGTTGACAGTGCAACTGATCAGGGCAAGTAAAATTATGAGAAAGAAGTATGTTTTTTTCATAAGAAACAGTCCGTTTGTTTATGTCAAAAGTAGTTTAATTTTCTGTATAAACAGCTAATAGTTATACCGCCCCTATGAGTAATTTATTTACTTTGCGACTCAAATGAAAATTGGAATTTTATTATATCCAACTTTTGGCGGAAGTGGGGTCATGGCAACTGAATTAGGCAAAGCTCTAGCTCAAAAAGGATATGAAGTACACTTTATCTCTTATAATATTCCTGCTCGATTGACACATTTTCATGGGAATGTTTTTTTTCATGAGGTTTCGGTTAAATCCTATCCTTTGTTTGACTATGTGCCTTATGAAACAATTTTAGCAAGCAAAATTGTAGATATTGTCATGAGACAAAACTTGGATATTCTTCACGCCCATTATGCAATCCCACATGCATCGGCTGCAATCATGGCAAAGATGATTCTGAAGGAGAAAGGGATTCATATTCCTCTTGTTACTACTCTTCATGGCACAGATATTACGCTTGTGGGTCGAAATCCCACTTATAAACCGGTTGTGGAATATTCAATTAACAATTCGGAGGCTGTAACTGCGGTTTCAGAAAGCTTGAAGTCGGATACCTTGACAATTTTTAATATAAGAAATCACATCAATGTAATCTATAACTTTGTCCATATTGAGGAAAATGAAAGAGTGATAGACAATGATTTCAGGAAATCCATTGCCCCGCATGGAGAGAGAATCTTGGTGCATAGCTCAAATTTTAGGAAAGTAAAAAGAATTGAAGATGTAATACAGGTATTTAATAAGGTTCGTAAACAATTGCCTTCAAAACTGATTATTATTGGCGATGGTCCGGAGCGAGATGCAATTGAAGCCTTGTGTCAACAACTGAGTCTATGTAACGATATTGTTTTTCTTGGCAGACAAGAAGCAGTGTATGAGATACTTGCCAATTGTGATTTATTCCTTCTGACATCCGAGACAGAAAGTTTTGGCTTGGCAGCTTTGGAAGCAATGGCATGTGGCACTCCTGTAGTTTCAACCAATGCTGGTGGAATACCCGAAGTAAACAAAGAAGCTTTTTCGGGTTTTTTACTCCCGGTAGGAGATGTTCAAGGAATGGCAGAGAAAGCAATATATATTCTTTCTTCAGAAGAACGACTAAGGCAGTTTAGCAGCAATGCATTGGTTCAAGCAAAACAATTCTCTATTCATAGTGCTTTGCACGGCTATTGTGAGGTTTATGAAAAAGCAATTTCTGCTGTAAAAAGATAATTACAACACAATCTCTTCTCCGGCTTGGTTCTCAAATGCAAAGAGTCCCAATGGAGTTTGTTTGTCATCACGTATATTGAGCCATTTGCCGTATTTGAGAAACCATTTCATGCGAATAGTAATTATACCTTTTGTGAAATATGATTTCAAAATGGGATTGCAAACCAGCGTTAATTTCTTCATATTTTGGTTCATATACAGATAGGCAAGTGCTTCATCAATTCTGTCTTCAAGTAGGTTAGCAGACTCAACTTTGCCGGAGCCGTTGCAAGCAGGACAAACCTCAGATGTAATAATCACAGTCTCAGGTCTGATTCTTTCTCTGGTTATCTGAATTAAACCAAATTTGCTCATTGGCAGAATACTGTGTCGTGCCTTGTCGGCTTTCATGTATTCAAGCAATTTCTCATTGAGTTGTTTTTTGTGTAGCGGTGATTTAAGGTCAATAAAATCAACAACGATAATCCCACCCATATCGCGGAGCCTTAATTGACGAGCAATTTCTTGTGCTGCTTCAAGATTAACTCGCAGAGAAATCTCTTGTTGACTTTCACCTGCATTAAGTTGACGACCACTGTTTACATCTATAACATGTAATGCCTCTGTATGTTCAATGATAAGATATGAGCCGGCAGAAAAAGGCACCTTCTTTCCAAATGAAGTCTTGATTTGTCGGTCAATATCAAAGTTCTCGAACAAACTCGCTTTACCCTTGTACAGTTTTACTAAGTTTGATTTACCGTGTGAAATACGATTAACTATTTGACGGATTTCATCCATCAAGGGCATTTCGTTTACCCAGATATTTTCAAAACTATCATTTAGTAAATCACGCAGAATCACCTCTATCTTAGAACCTTCGCTCAGTAACTTTGTCCTGTGATTGGCATTATGTAAGGCTTTTACAGTAGAATCCCATTTTTTAAGTTGTTCTTGTAGGTCATTTTTGACCTCTTCATATGTCGCTTCTTCAGCAACGGTCCTAACAATAATCCCAAAGTTTTGAGGTCGAAAGTCTCTAAAGAGATTTTTAATTTCCTTCTTTTTTTCAGGATTTCCTATCTTTCGAGAAACAGAAAGCTGCTGAGAAAATGGCATTAAAACTAAATACCTACCTGCAAATGAAATGTCGCAACCCACACGCGCACCTTTGTTATGAATAGGCTCTTTGAGAATCTGAACCATGATGAGTTGCCCTTTTTTAACATAGTCGCCTATGGGAGCACCCTTAAATGTGTCAGGTTGAAATTCTATATTGTCAAGCTTGGTATTTTTAACACCTGCTTGATGCGCAGTTTTAAAGTAGTTATTATATGTAAGAAATTTAACACCAAGGTCGTGGATATGCAAAAAAGCATCCCTTGTGTCACCTATGTCTATAAATGCAGCATTAATTCCCGGAACAACTCGTTTAACCTTGCCCAGATATAAGTCCCCAACTTTAAAAGATTCGTTACCACTTTCGTTGTGGTACTCCACTAATTTTTTGTCGGATAATAAGGCGATTTTTGTTTGTCCGGCAACTCTTTCTATGAATAATTCGTTGACCAAACTTATAAAGAATAAAATGAATAGAAGACTATTTCTTCTTGTGGCGATTCTTTCTTAAACGCTTTTTTCTTTTGTGAGTTGAAATTTTATGTCTTTTTCTTTTTTTACCGCTTGGCATATATCTTTAAAATTAAATTTTACTGTCCTTTTAATGTTTCCTTTGTTCTGAACTCGGTGCCTCGTTTCAAGTAGTAATCAGCACTGTCTTTTATGTTCATTCTGCTGAATACTTCACTGACTTTAAAGTTGTAGTCAGAATTAAAGGGCTGCAAAGATAGTAATTTTTTGAAACGTTCTAATGCTTTTTCAAATTGTCCTGATTCAATAGAAAAATCCCCTAACATATATAACGCATCAGTATTATTTGGGTCTTCTGACAACACTTCTTGTAACACACTGATTCCTTCCATTGATACAGGTTGAGTTCGTACTAATATAAAGCCTTTTAGTGTCTTTGCATCAAGGTTCTTAGGATTGTTGGTTAATATCTTTTCTAAAATTGCTTTTGCTTTTAATAAGAAGAGTGTACCTCGGGAGTCTTCTTTTGTAAATCTGTCTGCCACAATTAAATAACGTGCTGCTTGCAAACGCAGGCTATCATTTTGTTGCATTTCTGCAAGTTTGTCATTGTAATATGCAACCGTTGAAACCAAACCGGAATTGATAGCTCTTTCAATAAGGGTGCTAATAGAGTCGCTACTTAGTTTTGCTTGTAAAGGGAAATCTGTTTCAATGTTGTACCCTAATTCTGATATTTCTTCTGAAATAGCGAGCAGGTATGATTCTTCTGAAAAAACGGGTTGACTGGTTGCGGGTTTTGTGGTTTTAGTAATGTTTGCTTTTGAAGTTTTCCAGTTCTGAAATATTAGTAGGATTCCAATCGCTATTATTATAGAAATAATAGCAAGGCGAAATAGAGGCTTAGAGAGCATTATTTGACTTTAATTCTTTTTATTTTATCAGCAAAGGTTTTGGCTGGTTTAAACTTTGGAATGTAATGCGCTTCAACAACCATTGCAGTATTTTTGGTAATGTTTCTCGCAATTTTTTTAGCTCTTTTTTTCAAAATAAAACTCCCAAACCCTCTGAAAAAAATGTTCTCGCCTTTGCTCATTGAGTCTTTTACAACATCAAAGAATGAGTCAACAGTCTCGAGAACAACTGCTTTCTCCGTGCCTGTTTTTTCAGCAATTTTTGCTACTACTTCGGCTTTTGTCATGACTGTGTGTTTTAATTATTAGTAGGGCAAAATTAGTAATTCGTCTTTAACAAACAAGTGTTCAATTTGTTTAATATTGGCACTGCAATCGGATGAGTTGGTATATTGAGTTGATTAATTGGTATTTGAACAACAAAAGGGAATTGCCATGGCGTGATGAAAAAAATGGTTATTTGATTTGGGTATCAGAAGTAATTCTGCAGCAGACGCGTGTAAATCAAGGAATTGCATATTACCTGCGTTTTATTGAACGATACCCTACAGTTGAAAGTTTAGCAGAGGCAGATGAACATGATGTGCTCCTGCTTTGGCAAGGCTTAGGTTATTACTCCAGAGCAAGAAATTTACACAAAGGTGCAAAACAAATCGTGGAAAATTTTCATTCTAGTTTTCATTATCCCCCAGAAGAGTTGATGAAAATTAGGGGAATTGGGCATTATACGGCAAATGCAATTGCATCATTTACAAATGATTATCCGGTGCCGGTTGTTGATGGGAATGTATATAGAGTCGTTACTAGACTGTTTGGAATTGACGACCCTGTGCCAAGTGAAAAAGTGCGTAGGCTGATTACTGATATTTTACAACCTGTTGTGAGTCAGTGTAAATCTTCAATTTTTAATCAGGCGTTGATGGAGTTAGGAGCATTAATATGTTTGCCACAAAGTCCTAAGTGCTTTGATTGTCCGATTCATGTTCATTGCTTTGCATGCAAAAACAATCAACAAGGTTTCTTTCCTGTCAAAGTTAAAAAGGCTAAACCCCGGCATTTGTTTATTTCTTATTTACACTTTGTTGATTCAGAAGGAAAAACAATGTTATATTTACGTAAGGAAGGAACATGGAAAGGATTATATGAGTTTCCATGTTTGCAAGGAACGAATTTAATCGACAAAGAAGAAGTGTTATCTTGGCTCAAGAATCAAAACTGTCTTATTAAACGGATGAGTAAAAAGTATGAGACAAAGCATCAGCTTACACATAAAACCATTTTTGCTCAGTTTTGGGAAATATCTCTTGACAGGCTGCCATTATTTGAAAATTTAATTACCTTTGACATTTATTTTGAAGAAATAAGAAATTATCCTATTCATCAATTAATGCAGAAATACATTAATCAACTTTAGCTTTTTATCATGATAAACAAAGTAATTCTTGTGGGTAGAGTGGGTAAGGACTTAGAGTTAAGGACCTTGAATATGGGTACGCATAGTAGGAGTGTCGTTAATTTTCCATTTGCAACTCATGAATTTTCACTCAATCGAAAGACTGGAGAAAGAGTTGAGCAGGTTGAATGGCATAATATTGAAATGTGGGATAAGAATGCAGAAAATGCATCTAAGATACTCAGGAAAGGTAGGGTGGTTTATATTGAAGGCAGAATTAAGTGTGATATATCAACAGATGTTGAAGGAAATAAGCAATATAGAACTAAGATTAGAGCAAGTTTGTTTCAGGTACTAAATCTAAAAGGTAATGCTGTAAAATCACAAAGTGATAATGAAGTCCGATGTGAAGATATGGATGAAGATATTGAACCACTTTTTAATGAATTTGATGAAGATAATTTTAATATTGAGGGGTAGAAATTTGGTTTTAGAATGAACAAAGAATTAAGTTATCCTCCTGTTTTATTACTCTTACTTGTGGGATTAATGTTGGTTATAAGTGCTTGTGATACAGCGCTAAGTCCGAGAACAAAAGGATATCCTCGAATTTATTTCCCTGAAAAAGTGTATGATATCTTTGATTCAGCGCAGTGCGGTTATACTTTTTCAAAACCGACTTATGCCAAAATGCAGAAAGATCCTGCATATACCGACAACCAGCCTTGTTGGTACAATCTTAATTTTGTGCCTTTTAATGCAACCTTGCATATTAGTTATCATGAATATACTACACCTCAAGAGTATGATTCTTTGTATGAAGATACACATAAGTTGGTGTATAAACACATAATAAGAGCTGATGATATAGAAGAGATTGAAATTGGTTCTAAGAGTGATAGTATCAGCGGGATGATTTTTCAACTACGAGGGAACACTGCAACCAATATCAACTTTTTCCTCACTGACAATAGCCACCGATACTTTAGGGGAGCGTTATATTTTAATACTCAAACAGAGCCGGACTCAATTGCACCGGTATATCAATTTATTCAAGACGATATTTATCATATAATTTCAACCTTTAAATGGAAATGACCGAAAAGACAACAAATGATATATTGGTAAGGGTTGTTGCACAATACGAGCCTAATATGTCAGTTCCACATCAAAATGAATTTATTTTTTCGTATATGATCACGATTGAAAATAAATCACCATTCAGGGTGCAATTGCTTAGACGAAAGTGGAATATACTTGACTATATCACAGTCAATCCAATACAGAGATTGGTTGAAGGAGAAGGAGTGGTGGGAGAAACGCCCGTTTTAGAACCGGAAGACGTTTATACTTATACATCATTTTGTCGGTTAAACTCTACGAAAGGAGAAATGTCAGGAGTTTATACTTTCTTCAATTTTTCTGAATATGAGGAATTTGAAGTAGAAATTCCTTCATTTGTAATAATTACGCCTTGGGTACAGAATTAATCTGTCCTTGTTTTATCTGCCTGCAATGCAACTTATTTCAACTCTTGCCCCTGCGGGTAACGCTGCCACTTGTACTGTTTCTCTTGCAGGAAACATTCCGTCAAAATAGCCTGCATATACTTTGTTTACTTCCTGAAAAGTGCTCATGCTGGTAATGAAAATTGTTGTCTTAATGATTTCATTAAAACTGAGTCCGGCTTCTGTTAAAATGGCTTTTAGATTTTGCATAACTTGCTCTGTTTCTGCTATAATACTGTCTTGTACCATTTTGCCGGTTGCTGGATTTAAAGGAATTTGGCCGGAAACAAAAACTAACCCGTTCAATTCTCTAGCATGACTATAAGGTCCAATTGGAGCTGGTGCATTGGGTGATGTAATTACTTTGTGTGTCATAATATTCTTCTTGTTGAATTTTCTTGCTGTTTTAACGTTAATTTTGCCCACGTACTTTTACTAACCTGAATGAATATTGCAATCATAGGAACAGAAAAACTTTGTGAAGAACTAATTATCGTTATTTCGCAAGGCAATAATACTAGAATATTTGAAATTGATAAAATCCCTTCAAATGAAAGTTTTGATATATTAATTGACCTTGATTTTGATAAAGACACGCACAAGCATTGGCAATATTTAAACAAAGTTAATGCAAGTGTTTTTTTGTTGGGAGCAACCTTTATCCAACTCTCATCCATTCATTTTGACACAAAACGTAATCAAGTATTTGGTATTTGTGCACTACCGACCCTGCTTCCAAGAACAACGTTGGAATATTCCTCTGCTGCAGGAATTAATTTGCCGGAGAATGTGGTTCACTCATTAAATTTTAAGGAGGCTTTAAGGGTAGATGATAGGGTGGGAATGGTTACACCCCGTGTAGTTTGTATGATTATTAATGAGGCATATTATACTGTTCAGGAAGGTACTGCTAGCAGAAGTGATGTTGATTTGGGGATGAAGTTGGGCACTGCTTATCCTTTGGGTCCTTTTGAATGGGCAAAGAAAATAGGGGAATACAATGTCTATGCTTTGCTCAAAGCAGTTTATGAGGATACTATGGATGAGAGATATAAAATATGTAATCTGCTGAAAACCGAAGCATTAAAAGTGTCTTAGTGTGAAAAAGATTGGATTATTCTTTGGTTCGTTTAATCCCATTCATGTTGGACATCTCGCTATTGCAGAATATATGCTTCAAACGTTAAGTTTAGATTCAATTCTATTTATTGTTTCTCCTCAAAATCCCTTTAAATCATTAAAAGATTTGTGGTCAGAGCACAAGCGTTTTATGCTTGTTCAAAAAGCAGTTGAATATAATTCTAAATTTATTGCATCTGATATAGAGTTTAAATTGCCAAAACCCTCTTATACTTTTTTAACATTAGAGAAATTAAAGCAACGTTATCCGCAAGCGAAATTTTATATTATTATAGGTTCGGATAATTTAACCAGATTAATGGAGTGGAAACAAATTGATGAAATTTTACAACAGCATTCTATTGAAATATACCAACGTCCCGGGACAGAGAATCTTACTAGTCTCCATCCCAACATTCATATACATTCTACTCCAATGCTTTCGGTTTCTTCAACAGAAATTCGCAATTTGTTGGCAGCAGGTAAATCGGTAAAAGGATTAATGCCGGAGTCGATTTTGCATTTATTGCAATAAAAAAATCCTGCCCGAATATATCGAACAGGATTTGAAAAAATATAATTAGTATTCGTTAATCAACTAATACCCCAACTACTTCAGTTTCGCCTTTTGTGTTCTTACCCTCTATTAAAACACCACCTTTTTTATTCTGTAAAATAGCAATTGCATTGGTTACAGAGTAAACTTTGGTTTTGTCAATAGAAGTAATCACAAAGCCCTTGCTTAATTTCCCTGAAAATGCACCTTTTTTCACATCTACAACCTTTACACCATTGCTGATATTTAACCTGGCAAGTTCTTGTTTATCGATGTTTTCTAAAACCAAGCCTAATGCTTCATTCTTGTTTTGTGAGGCAAATACTTGCGGTTTATTATTACCATCCTTGTTAAGTAAGGTAGCGTACAATGTTTTGTTTTCACCATTTCTGTTAATCAAGAGTTCAATTTTATCACCTGGACGGTATTTGCCAATCTCTTCTTGTAGTGATGAGCTGGAATTGACTTCCTTCTTATTCACTTTAAGGATGATATCACCTGATTTAATACCGGCTTTTTGTGCAGCACTATTGTCAACGACATCATGAACATAAACACCTTTAAGTCCTTTAATATGTTCTTTCTCTGCAAGCTCACTTGTGATGTCTTGGATGGAAACACCAAGTAAACCTCTTTGTACTCCACCAAATTCTTTGATGTCATCTAAGACTTTCTTTGCCAAATTGATAGGTATTGCAAAACCATACCCAATAAAACTTCCGGTTTGAGAGGCTATTGCAGTGTTTATTCCGATGAGTTCTCCTTTAGTATTTACTAAAGCTCCACCACTATTGCCGGGGTTAATTGCCGCATCAGTTTGAATAAAATTTTCAATTGCATATTGATTGTTATTTGTTCTCAACAGATTGAGACTTCTACCTTTAGCAGAAACAATACCTGCAGTAACAGTAGAACTTAGGTTCATTGGGTTTCCAACGGCAATTACCCATTCGCCAACTTTCATTGAGTCTGAATTTCCGGTAGGCATAAAAGGAAGTTCTTTCTCATTAATTTTTAATAATGCCAAATCAGTCGTTGGGTCAGTGCCAACAAGGTCGGCTATATAAGTTCTTTTATCATTTAGAGTTACCTCAATTTTGTCTGCGTCCTGAACAACGTGATTATTTGTTGCTATATAGCCATCTGCAGTCAGAATGACACCTGAACCACTGGCTCCTTGCGGCCCTTGTGGCATATCAAACTTAAATCCATGTTCTCCAAAAAAATCAAAAAAATCAGGGAAGGGAGAAGCACCTCCGGGACCTTGCCTGTTTGCTTGGTTGGAAGTAATCGTAGTTTTTATATAAACTACACTAGGGGTGGCTAATTCTGCAGCTTGTACAAAGTCAATGCTGTTGCCGGTCTGGGCATCTCTCAATGCAGCAAACGCCATTGCGCGTTGTTCATTGTTGAGCTCAACTGCGCTACTACTGCTTGGTTTAGAAACATAAGTGTAAATACCAATGGCTACTAATCCACCAATGGTCCCTACTGCAAGTAAACTTAATATTTTTTTCATTGTCTTATTCTTTAATGTTGTTTGAACGCCCAAATTTATTCAAAAATTATTCCTTTATTAATTCGTTCGTGGGTAAAAACCAACCTTTTAAAATAATTTACCTTGATATTGCCATAACTGTTTCCTTGTTTACCTTTGTCGGTTAATTGGAATAAAATCTAAACTGCAATGCTTTTTGAAAAAAAAATCAGTGAAAAGAAATTGTTTGAGGAGTTGAAAGCGGGCAATGACAAAGCATTGATTCAGTTATATAATGACAATTATACTATGGTTCGAAATTACATCATGCGAAACAATGGGAAAACTGAGGACGTAGAAGATGTGTTGCAAGAAGCTGTTGTTGTAGTTTGGGAGAATGTGAGAAAAAAAGAATTTGAGTTGTCGTCCCTTTTGTCAACATATTTAATGGGTATTGTCAAAAATATGTGGCTGAAAAAATTAAGTAAAGCTGCAAGAATTGACTTTGATAACGATAAAGTAACCGCACTCAGGAAGGGCTATCACCAAGAGTTTGGCAATGAGAAGTTAAGGGTTGTTGGGCTAATGATGGACAGATTGGATGAAGGGTGTCGCCAGATTTTAACCCTCTTTTATTTCAAGGATTTGGAAACACAAAAGATTGCTGAGATTATGCAATTTGCAAATTCAGATGTGGTCAAAAGCAAGAAGTACCAGTGTTTTAAAAAACTTCAAGCATTGTTTGAAGAGAATTATAATAGTGCTGATTTCTTTGATTGAATATGGAGCTTACAGAAAAGGATATAGAATTGTTTGATAGGTACATTAAGGGAATATTGACCCAAGATGAATTAATTGCGTTTGAACAAAAACTGCAACAAGATGCAACGTTGAAACAGCATTTTGAGCTATATTCTACGCTGGTTTCAGGAATCCAATTCAAGGCAAGGGAAGAGTTGAAAAAGAAAATTGCTGCCGAAGGGGAAGTAAAATACATTCAGAATATTTGGGGCAAAAAAGGAACTATGGCTGCCGCTGCTGTTCTTGTTTTTTTTATCGGGCTGTATTTTGTTTTTGAAAGTAATCTGTTTAAACAGCAAAATAAAGCAACTGATTCCGAACAAAGTATTGCAATGCAAGATGATACTAAGCCGGCAAATAAGCCTTCCTTCAAGAAAACACACATAGAGAAACCTAATGCTGCCGAACAATCATCTGACTCAGTTTTAAACTCGGATTCATTTTCAACAGATGTTGCTGACACGACTGATTTTGCAATTGCTATGTTAGACGAAAAGTCTGTCCCTGCTGATGATGTAGAGGAAGATTCTTCTCCTGTTGATATTGCCGGTGGAGTGTCTGTTCGCAAAGAGGTGTATGCTGCACCTTCTGCTGCCAATGATGACTTTAAGGTTATGTCAGGGCAATTGCTGGTAGATTCTTTCTTTGCAGCATTGCGTATAGATGAAGAACAGTTTGTTTTAAATAATAAAATGGATGAAGAGGATTTGAGGTATGCAAATATTCACATTCAGTTCTGGAAGTCTCCATTAAACTCAAAGGTTTATTCTTTTGCCATAAAAAATGAAGTTCCAACATTAGCTATTTATGGGATAAACCCAACGGATGTAGGAAGGTCATTCTATAATGAAAACAAAGAGGTAATTTTAATAGTGAATAAACAAGCCTATAAATTTAGTATGAACAGAGGCGCTTTCCAGCCTCTATCAACGGTATCAGACCAACATTTACTCAACGCACTTATCCATTTCCATGAAGATTGATTTTGTTAAATACCAAGGTACCGGTAATGATTTTGTAATTATTGATAACCGTCTTAAACAATATTCAAAATTGCCGTTTAAGAAACTGTGTGACAGGCGTTTTGGGATAGGAGCGGATGGACTCATGTTGTTGGAACAAGTTACAGGATATGATTTTAAAATGGTTTACTATAATTCTGACGGCAATGAAAGTACAATGTGCGGAAATGGAGGTAGATGTTTGACAGCTTTTGCCCATAAACTTGGATTAGGAAAAAATGGAAGATTTCATTTTCTGGCTATTGATGGAGAACATCAAGCAATTGTTTTGCCTCATAATATTGTTTCACTCAAAATGAATGATGTTACATGTATCAAAAATGAAAAATCGGATTTTACCTTAGATACAGGTTCTCCTCATTATACTCGTTTTGTTAATGATGTTCAATCAATTGATTTGCTTAATGAAGCACGCGCAGTGCGTTATTCATCACCTTATTCTGAAAAAGGCATTAATGTGAATTTTATTCAAATACAAAACCACAACGAACTTGCTGTGCGTACATACGAGCGCGGTGTTGAAGACGAAACATTAAGTTGCGGTACGGGTGTAACTGCTTGTGCGATTGCGTATGCAGAGAAAAGTGGTTTGCCAAATGGTGCAAACGAAGTTCATATTCATACACCGGGAGGACAATTAATGGTTTCATTTCATAAAGCTGAAAATAAGTATGAAGAAATCTGGTTAACAGGTCCTGCCACTGAAGTATTCAGTGGTGTAATTGAAATATAAAATTTTAGATGCTTTTAAAGCAAGTATTAATTAGGGTTATTGAACTCCGGTATCTAAGATGGTAAACTCAACTCTTCTATTGAGTGCACGATTTTCTGCATTGGTGTTTTCAACTACAGGTTTGCTTTCTCCATATCCTTTTGCAACAATTCTATCAGCATTGATACCTTTTGATATTAGATACTCTCTCACGGCATTTGCTCTTCGCTCAGATAATTTCTGATTGTAACTGTCTGAACCAACATCATCAGTATGTCCTGAAATTTCAATTTTGATTTTGTTGTTTTTCTGTAATAGAATTACAAGTTTATCTAATTCGGTAAAGGATGCCGACAGTAATTCAGACTTGTCTGTCTCAAAGAATATATTGTTTAGACGTACTGTTGCGTCTTTCTCAATTGGAGTAAGCGCAAAGTCTTGCCTGATTTTGCCGAAATCCTTCAAATCAGTAGTATTTAAACTATGACTTTCCCCAATAAATCCATCTGCATTTGCATCAAAGGCATAATAAATTCCTTTGCGTAAAATAATTGAGTATTCACCCGTTTCAGCGTTTGAGAGAGCGGTACCAATTACTTGTCCTGAATAGATGTCATAATACTTGATTTCTGCTTGTATGGTTGCATTATTCTTTTTATTGGTTGTTACGCCATTGATAATAATAACAGGTTCTGGCATAATATCTTCCTCTACCGGAATAGTCGCAGGCGGAGGTGTAATTTGAACAAAGGTAATGCTGTCTTGTTCCGGAATACTGTCAGATTCAGGTATCTCAATGCTAGGCATTTCAATAGGTTTAGGTGGCTCTATATAAAGTTCAGAGGTGTAAATATTAGTATGTGTTTCATCCTCCCATCTCACAAAATAAAACCTGCCTGCACTGGCATCTATCACAAAACTATTCTCATGTTCAGAAGAGTTGATGGAGTTGCCTAAATTGACAGGTTCACTCCAATTTGTCCAAGTGTCATCTAAACGTTTGGTTACATAAATATCACCTTGGCCAAAACCGATTTTGCCGGAAGATGAAAAATAAAGAGTTTTGTTATCAGAAGCCAAATAGCAAGGAGTTTCGGTTCCTAAAGAGTTAATATCAAAGCCCATGTGTTTGAATGGAGACCAATTGCCGCGTTCGTCCTTAATCGAAACGTATAAGTCTTCTTTATATCTGTCTCCGCGATCACTTTTTTCTTTATAGCCAAGTATAATGATGTTGCCATCGTAACTCATCACATAGTCAATGAAAATGCCTCCATTCTTGTAATTTTTGATTGTCTCTTTATCATACTTCCATTTTGGCTTGCCAAAGATTGACTTGCCTAAATATGTCTTATAAAATTCAAATTTATTGAGCTTCATGTCAGAAACATAACCTATGTTGTTATCTTGACTAATTCCTATCAAACCGCAGGTTCTTGATTTTCCTTTAGGTAGATTAAATACGCTTGGTTCTACCTTAATAATTTGACGTTCACTACTGAGGTCTGCTCTATAAATCTGTTCATTTCTGTTTTCCATGTGTGAGAAATAGAGATAGTTGTTGTCAGCTGAAAGAATCAAGCCGGCCGGGTTTTTTTCTCCATTAATGTCATCATTTAACTTGGCAACATTCTCGGCAAATAGCTTTCTCTTAGGTAAGTTCACAACCGGATAATAGTCTGTGGTTGAATTTGTCAAGCATACTCCCCCAAATTGATTAACGCCATCAACTGCTGCGTAATCTACATAGAGCCAAACATCTGTAATGTTTGGAATGGTATCAAAATGATAGTATTTTACAGTATATTTTGCTTCGGTAGGTGTAGCCTTTCCTTCCCATACAACCTTTTTAATTGTTTTGCCTTTTCCTTTAGGTTTATATCCAATAACAACTTTTGAAATAGCTCCTGGATTAAAGGTCTCAGTTACTACAGCTTGACATGCATCAAAAGGTTCAAAGTAAAAGTGTAGCACAGCCGGCTTCTTACCCGGTTTTATTTTTTTACCTTCTTTGCGGTCTTGGTATGGTGTAATTGCATTTGTTCTGTATCCGTAAGTCCAAATTTTTGGCACTCCTCTGCCTTCATCGCTTCCTTCTACCATATAGGGCCAGCGCGTTTTCTGGGCAATTGCGTTGTTGTGTAATGTCAATATGCCTAATAGAGCAATAATAAAGGGTGTTAGTTTGATTTTCAATGAAACTTGTTTTTTTTCAGGCGTAAAAGTAATTAAATTTTGAATATTACAATATCTCTATCTCCTGTTCTGAAATAGTATTGAAGTAATCTATATATTTTATTAAGATAGATTGTAAAAGTTCTTGAATTTCATCTACATGATTGGATGAAACGAGTTGAGTCCTGATATTTTTAAAGTCAGGCAGCCCTTTAAAGTATCCGGCATAGTGTCTCCTCATTTCAACAATGCCTATATGTTCGCCTTTCCATTCAATATTTTTTTCAAAATGGATTTTACATGTTGCCACTCTTTCTTCAAGTGTAGGAGGGGGGAGCAGTTGCCCGTATTGAAGGAAATGTTTGATTTCTCTGAAAATCCAAGGGTATCCAATGGCTGCCCTTCCAATCATAATACCATCAACACAATATTTGTTTTTCATTTCTAAAGCTTTTTGTGGAGAATCAATATCTCCATTGCCGAAAATTGGAATATTTATTCTGGGATTTTCCTTTATTTTCCCAATCAGAGACCAATCAGCAGAGCCTTTGTATAATTGAACGCGAGTTCTGCCATGGATGGTGAGAGCTTGGATACCTACATCTTGCAACTGTTCAGCAACTGTTTCAATATTTTTTGTGTTGTCATCCCACCCTAAACGGGTTTTCACAGTAACGGGCAGGTGTGTAGCCTTTACCATTGCTTCTGTGATTGATTTCATCTTAGGGATATTTGTCAAGATGCCTGCACCTGCACCTTTGCAAACAACTTTTTTTACCGGACAGCCGTAATTTATGTCAATCAAATCAGGATTCGCTTGAGTTGCAATTTCACACGCTTCTTTCATGCTGTCAATTTCACCTCCAAAGAGTTGAATCCCAATTGGACGTTCATATTCAAAGATGTCGAGTTTTTGAGTGCTTTTAGCTGCATCTCGGATAAGCCCTTCTGATGAAATAAACTCTGTGTACATGAGGTCTGCACCGTTAATTTTGCACACATAGCGAAACGGAGGATCACTCACATCTTCCATCGGTGCTAATAGCAACGGAAAATCAGGCAGTTGTATATTGGCTATTTTTAGCAAATTTGCACAGCGTTATAAGTCACGGCAAATGTAAGTATTTATGCAATCTCAGTTTGACCCAAAACACAGAATTCAATATTCATCAAGGCTCTTGGTGTTAGTGGGGATTTTTATTTTGTGTAATTTTATGATTTTCCCACTTATTGGGTTCTCCGCAATTGCTTATGTTTATGAAATAGGGGTGATGGAGATTCCAAATGTCTTAGCCTCTCCGTCAGCATATTCCTATGGTGTGAATGTGATGTTATGGTTACAAATTATTACATCGTTTGGAGGATTTTTTGTGTCATCTTTTGTTTTCTTAAAATCATATAGTTACCCACCCTTTGAGTATTTGAAACTAAATAAAATGCCTGTCGTTAAAGCAATCTTACTCTGTTTGTTCATTATTGTTGCAAACATTGGTATAGTGAGTTTGTTAGGAGGGTTGAATTATCGCATTCCAATTCCTGAATTTGGCGGATTGCAAGAAATTGCTGCAAGGATGAATGAAAGAGCATCTGCAATGATGGAATCTATGCTGGTTATGAATGGATTGAGTGATTTGCTTATTCGTCTCTTTGTTATGGCATTATTGCCTGCATTTGTAGAGGAAGTTTTTTTTAGAGGCTTGCTTCAACGTTTTATAACAGAATGGTTTGGGTCTATTTGGACAGGTATCATAGTGAGTGCGCTCGTGTTTGCGTTATTCCATTTTAGGATAACCCAAATTCTTCCTATCTTCTTTGTTGGGTTGTTGTTTGGGTATATTTATTATCGAACAGGAAATTTGTATTATACAATATTGATGCATTTTGTACATAATGGCTCAATCGTTATTTTGACTTATTTAGTGAGAGATAAGGATGCGCAAGCATTTATGCAAGAGGACTATATTCCCGGATGGGAGTGGATTGTGCCATCAATTTTTGGACTTGTCATTGGAGTTTATTTTCTGTTGAAGCTTTTCCCTTTACAGCCTAATTCTAAAAATGTATTAAATCAAAATGGAGGTGATAATGAGTAACTTTATGACCCGTGCTATTACGGGAATTGTTTTTGTGCTTGTTGTACTGGGTGCGGTACTCTGGCGCATCGAAGCCTTTAAAGTGTTAATTATGTTAATCAGTGCAGTTAGTTTGTTTGAATTTTTAAGACTATACAAAGATCGAGATAATAGCGTGAACCCTTATTTCGGTGCAATATCCGGAGGGATTGTTTTGCTTTTGTATTCTTTCTTTAGATTAGAGATGAATGTTGCTGCTTTCTTCCTTCTTATCATTGTTCCATTATGTTTAGTCTTAAATCAATTGTTCACTTATAAAAAAGATATATTCTCCTCTGCCGGACTGTTGTTGGCAGGGAATTTTTATTTTGTATATCCTTTTGCAATGTTACTGACATTTTTAGAGAATTATAATGGAGATTATAAGCCCGAAATCTTTATATACTTACTTGTAATTGTTTGGTGTAATGACACTTTTGCGTATCTTGGAGGTAAGTTGCTTGGTAAGCATAAGCTCATGCCGAAGGTGTCGCCTAATAAGACTGTAGAGGGCTTTGTGTCGGGCTTGGTTTTCGCTGGGATAGCCTCATTCCTTATGTGTTATTTTGGTCTGTTTCAGGTACAAATCCCTTGGTATAAGCATATAATCATAGGTGTATTTTTTGGAACAGCGGCTACCATAGGCGATCTCATTCAGTCTTCTGTTAAGCGTATGGCGGGTGCAAAAGATAGCGGCAACATCTTCCCCGGTCATGGAGGAATGTGGGATAGGTTTGATGGTCTGATTGCTGTTGTCTGGGTTTATATTCTCAGTTCCCCATTTTTTATGTAGAAGAAATCGAAGGTTGTGCATTAGTACAATCATCTTTGGTACAAACGGTTATTTATATTTTCTATAAGTGTGAGTGTCTGTAGATTTAGTCATGCACTTTATGTTGTTGTTCAATCTCTAATATTAATCACGAAGAGCATGGAAAATCTACATTCTTTTTGATGTTTCTTTTTGGTGTTAATCTAATTATAACTGTTATGAACGTAAGGGTGCCAACTCCGAATATAGTCATTGATACTGATAGAACATGTGATAGGGTAAGTGTAAGCAGTGCGCCAATGCCATTGGTTAAATAATGTTAAATAATTAACAAGTCTGTTGCATCAATAGGCAACATAGTAAAAGTTGTTTTACAAAAGGTGCTTCAAAGATTCCAATGAGGTGATTTTGACTCAGGAAAATGCTACTATCTTTATTATTAGATTAAAATTGAAGAATAATTGCGCAGTACCTAAATTTGCTAAATCTTTGCGTACTTTACAAGCTGAATCATAACATGCTTTTACCATTCTTTAACGGGCTGCTGGAAGGGATTGTTATCTCCTTGTTGCTATTTGGTCCGGCATTCTTCAAATTGTTGAATGTCAGTATGCAGTCAGGAAGATTTAAAGGCTGGTGGTTGGCAACCGGTGTGCTGTTGAGTGATTTGGTGGTTGTGTTGTTATTAATTTATGGACTCTCGGGTTTGTTTGAAAATGTGCACTTTAAGCAATTTTATAGTCTGACAGCCGGTATTGCTATGGTTCTGTTAGGGTTGAAATATGTGAGAAGTTCTTATAGGATTTTCTTGAAATCATATAGAGAAAGGAGCAAAGGGAGTAAGAGTCTGTTAAGTGGCTTTGGGTTGAACTTGATTAACCCTTTTACTTTTGTACTTTGGTTTAATGTTTTAGGTGCAATCAGTTTAAAGTACAGTTCGGGAGAGCATTATAGAACTAATTTGATTTTAAATCTTTTGGGGATTCTATTAACTTTGTATTTGATGGATATCTTAAAAGTTGTAATGGCTGATTTTATTGGTAGGAAGATTGGACATCGTACTTTTTATCACCTCAATCGCTACTTTGGAGGTGTCTTTATAATCATTGGTTTAGTCTTTCTCTTTTTGTTCTTTAAATTATTATTTACATAATTGTAACTCAATCATGATGGCAACTTATGTAGATATTAATACACTTGTCAATGTAACTCTTGCACTTATTACGTTTAGTCTTGGTATTACACTGACAAAGAGTGATTTTGCAAATCTGTTTGCCAACCCAAAATCTTTGATTGTTGGTTTGTTTTTGCAAATTGTTTTATTGCCTCTTGCAGCCATTCTGATTATGTCAAATATGAACCTTGACCCCGTGCTCAAGGTTGGTTTTTTTATCATAGCGATTTGTCCATCGGGAATCAGTTCCAATATGTTGAGTTTTTTAATGAATGGAAATACTGCATTGGCAATTTCAATGTCTGTGTTTAATTCCCTTATTACGCTTTTCTCAATTCCACTTTTTACAAATTTTGCATTAGATTTTTTCTTGCATGAGAGAGCCACAAGTCTTCGACTGCCTTTTTGGGATACATTCTTCACTATTTTCTTTATCACAGTATTGCCCACTATTATTGGAGTATTCGTGAGAGCACGTTTTAAGCAAATTGTTAAACGAATTATTCCCATTCTTCGCTATGTGTTACCGTTATTGCTGCTATTTATCTTTTCTGTCAAAATATTTTCAAATGATTCAAACGGTCATCCCAAAATTCGCTTAGAACAGTTTTTTTCATTGTTTGCACCAGAGTTGTTTTTGAATTTTTTAGGAATGTTATTTGGCTTTATTGCAAGTACAATTGTTCAAATTAGTTTTCGCAATAGGCTGACTATTGTGCTTGAAATAGGGCTTCAGAATACGGCTATGGCGCTGCTAATAGCTGGCACATTGCTGGAAAATGCTCAAATGGAAATACCGGCTTTAGTGTATGCAACATTTAGTTTCTTTTCCACATTTGCTTTCGCATGGTTGTTTAAATACTTGTATTTTCGTTGGAAGAAATGGATGAAGCACAGAGGTGTTCAAAGAAAGTAAGATGTTTCAGTTAGCTATTGCCCAGCATTGGTGCACTTTCGCAAGTCAACACTATTCTAAAGGTGGTTTTCTCGTTTGGAATTGATTCTTTTACAAAGATGCTGCCTTTGTGATATTCAGTGATAATGCGTCTAACTAAAGATAGACCTAGCCCCCAACCACGTTTTTTGGTAGTATAGCCGGGTTTGAAAATAGTTTTGAATTTATTTGAAGGAATACCTTTTCCATTGTCTGTAATATCAATGTAAACCTTGTGTTTAAGAAGGAAAATACTAATGGTGATTTTCCCGCTACCAACCATCGCATCTATAGCGTTTTTGCAAATGTTTTCTATAACCCACTCAAAGAGTGATTTGTTTAAGCGTACCAATAAATCGCGATGTCTTTCAACAAACACATATTCTATCTTGTCAGATGTGCGTGTCTTCATGTATTGAATAGATTCACTCAGAATGTTATTGATGTTTTGTACAATCAACTCAGGTTCTGAACCTATTTTTGAAAATCTTTCGGTGATTACGTTTAGTCGCTCTATATCCTTTTTCATTTCCTGCAATGACTCAGGGGTTGCTTGTTCAGGCGCAATTTCTAATAATTCAACCCATGCCAATAATGACGAAATAGGTGTTCCGAGTTGATGTGCAGTTTCTTTAGCCAATCCTACCCAAACTTTGTTCTGTTCTGATTTTCGAGCTACTGAGAATGAAAAATATGAAACAAAGATGAAGAGTGTTACAATTCCTAATTGGTATAAAGGATAATTTTGAAGTTGTTTGAGTATATAAGAATCACTATAGTAGAGGTGTCCTACTTCTTCATTCATAATCTTGATAGTAATAGGAGGGTAGCCTTTCTTCATTTCTTCCAAACGAGCCTTGACATATTCGGGGTTCAATGCTTTTGTAGAGTCCAAATTACGCGAAATGAGTTGTCCGTCTGAGGTCTCCAGAATGACCGGAATAGTTTTGTTCTCTTCGACTATACTATAAAAGAAACTTAATTCACTTTCATCATCAGCTTGAGCGAGTCTTTCTTGCGCTTTTGCCCAAATTGCAATTTTCTTTTTTTCTTCAAACCGCAATTTCTTTACAAGGTTGTTAGTGTAGATAAGAGAGAAGGCACCAATTAATAATGCACCAATGAATAAGGCTATCTTTATGATTCGCTTTGTATAAAAAATATTCACCACGCCAAAATTATCCCAAAATCAGCATTATTTTCGCAACTCTATGCCAACTTTTTATTGCTGTTCAAAATCATTCATTCAGTCAATTATTTTACTTTAGTTTGTTGATACATGAGATTGTTTCATAATGTACCCGAAAAAATGCTTTTTGCAGCGAATGCACTGCTTTCTGCATGGATTAATTTTTTTGGGAAAAAGCCATTGAAAGCAAATGAAATCTTGGTTGTAAAGATTGATGAAATAGGAGATATGGTATCTGCTACTCCTGTTTTTAAGCTACTTAAAGAACGATTCCCTCACTCGCAAATCACTCTGCTGTGTAAGCCGGTATGTAAAACGTTTATGCAATATAACCCACATGTCAATACAATCATTTGCTCCGAAAAGGAATGGCAAAAAAAATTTGATTTGGTTGTGGAGTTGCGAGGTACAAGAAGGACATTGTTAAAGTCTTTTAGATATATGCCTTCATATAGGCTGGATAGGGGTACTGTACGTTTTAAATATAGGTCTAAATCAGGAAACTTGAGCGACAGAGAAACGAACTTTCTAGTAGTCAAGCCTCTCATAGGAGATGTGAAATTACCACTCCCTGATTTTTTTTCTTCGCCACAAGATAAAGTTTTCGTTGAAGATTTTGTGAACAATAAGCATTTACAACAATTTGCAATCATACATGCTACTTCAAATCAAGCAATTAAAGAGTGGTCTCATCAGCGTTTTGCTGAACTTGCAGATTGGTTTATTGAGAAATATGGATTTAAAGTTGTTTTTATTGGTGCTCAAACTGAGTTTACACGCACAGAAGCACTGATTCAACAAATGAAAAACAGTGCTGATAACTTTGCAGGAACATTCACCCTTTCGCAGCTTTATGAGTTCTGCAAGAAGGCAGCAATTTATGTTGGAAATGATAGTGGTCCTATGCATATTGCAAATGTAGCAGGCACACCCTTGGTGGGATTGTTTGGTCCTGTGCCGAGGGGAGTTTTTTATCCGTTTGGAAATAAAGCTATAGTTATACATCCTCAAACTAATGACAGAACAGGAGAAAGTCCAATGTCCAATATTAGTGTTGCAGAGGTGAAATCGGCAGTACAAAAACTCATTGGATGATTCAAAAGCAGTTTACAGAGTTTGTATATGAAGCCGGCTGTGATGAAGCCGGTAGAGGGTGTTTGGCAGGTCCTGTCTTTGCTGCGGCTGTTATTATTCCTAAAGGTGTTTGTATTGAGCGCTTGAATGATTCAAAAAAGCTCTCACACAAACAACGAGAACTTTTAAGATTTGAAATTGAGAAACGGACAATTTGGGCTGTTGCACAATGTTCCCCAACAGAAATTGACCAACTGAATATATTGTGGGCATCTATTGCTGCAATGCACAAAGCACTGGATTGCTTGTCGGTTGTCCCAGAATTCGTTTCAGTTGATGGAAATAGATTTAAACCCTGGCGTGAGATTGCTTTTGCAACCCATGTCAAAGGAGATGCGCGATTCATGCATGTTGCTGCGGCTTCAATACTGGCAAAAACGCATCGAGATGAATATATGCTCACTGCTCATAAAGATTTTCCTTGCTATGGTTGGGATAGAAACAAAGGATATCCTACAGCAGAACATAGACGAGGTATTGCAGAACATGGCATTTGTAAAGAGCATCGCAGATCATTTAGCCTACTGCCGGCACAAAGAACTTTTGAGTTTTAGATATGTTTCGTGATGTTTGATTGAGGAGGCCTTACAAATTATCAAAATCCCTTGTTTCCAAACGGAATCTTTCGCGTTTAAGTTCTGAGAACGGTAAGAATTTGGCTCTTAGTTCAGCTATTTCTTTGCGTGTCGCATAAAGTTTTAAAGCAGAAAATAAAGAAGCACTAAATGAAGAAGCAGAGGCTTCAAGTCGTTCTGCAATATTATATGCGGTTCCGTGGTCGGGACTTGTTCTGATAATAGGGAGTCCGGCAGTAAAATTAACTCCTTCGTTAAAAGCCAATGCTTTAAAAGGTGTTAATCCTTGGTCGTGGTACATTGCCAATACACCATCAAAGCGCATTAAATTGCTGGATCCCCATAGCCCATCAGCAGCATAAGGTCCAAAGACGATTGCGTTTGCATTGTCAGAAAGGCTTTCAATTGCAGGAATAATTACCTTTTCTTCTTCAGTGCCTATTGTGCCTCCATCGCCAGCATGCGGATTTAATCCTAGAATGGCTATTTTGGGTCTTACAATACCAAAGTCATTGCGAAGCGCATCAATAAAGATCTGAGTTTTTGAGATTATCAACTCTTTTGTGATGGTTTTAGCTATATCGGCAATAGGAATATGCTCTGTTACTAAACCTACTCTTATTTCATCATTAAAAAGAATCATTAAATGGTTCTTTGTGTTGAGTTTTTGAGCAATATAGCCTGTATGTCCACTAAATGGTGTATTCTCATTGATTGTTTTTTTGTCAACCGGGGCTGTAACTACTATTTGTAATCTGCCTTTAGAAGCATCTTCTAACATACGGTCAATTGCCAATAATGCTTGCTTCCCTGCTTGTTTTGAACCTTGCCCTAATTGGTATTCAAAATTACCCTCAGAGGTTGCTATCAAGTTAAGTTTGCCTTCTTGCGCATCTTCTAATTTGGTTATTAGGTTGTAAGATAAGTTTTCAAATCCTAATTTGTTTTTAATTTTAGTAAATACATTCTGCGCTCCATATAGCACTGGTGTGCAATAGTCATATACAAAGTCATGGTTGAAAGTTTTAAGGATTACTTCCATTCCAATCCCACAAGGGTCTCCCATTGTAATTCCTATTATTGGTTTTGTGTTCATTACATTCATTAAATCAATGTTTTCAAATATTCAAAAATCAATCTTACACCCACACCGGTTCCGCCTGCAGGTCTGTAATCAGTATTGCTATGGACAAATGCAGTACCTGCAATGTCAAGGTGTATCCACGGATAGTCGGTAAATTTTTCAAGAAATTTGCCCGCAGACATTTGTCCACCTTCACCCTTTCCTAAATTGGAGAAATCTGCAATTTCAGATTTTAATTCATCTCCATATTCATCCCAAAGCGGAAAGTAAATAACTCTTTCGAATGTGTCATATCCTTGCTGTTCAATCTTATCAAAGACTTTTTTTGATGCTGTTCCCATCATAGCAGAGGCGTAATTTCCTATCGCTCTTACTGCTGCTCCTGTTAAAGTTGCAAAGTCAATCACAAGTTCGGGGTTTAGTTTCTTTGCATAGTGCAAAGCATCTGCCAGAATCAACCTTCCTTCAGCATCTGTATTTTTTACCTCTACTGTATTTCCACTATACATTGTGATAATGTCCCCCGGTACGATTGCATCTTCGCCAGGACGATTGTCAGTGGCAGGAACCAAACCGATGATATGTAATGGAAATTTTGCTGTTGCTGCAGCATAAAGAATTCCGCCAACAGCAGCAGCACCTGCCATATCGCACTTCATGTAATCCATACTGTTTGCTGTTGGTTTTAGGCTCATTCCTCCTGTATCATATACAACACCTTTACCAATTAGTACAATTGGTTTTTTGTTTTTGGCGTTTTTGGGCTTCCATTCCATGATATTGAAAGTGGGCGGAATAGTGCTTCCGCTATTCACACCTAAAAGTCCACCCATTTTTTGTGCTCTGATTTTGGCTTCATTCCAAACCTCTATCTGAAAACCGGCAATTTTTCCCATTTTTTCAAATTCTTCGGAGAGTTTTGGAGCGGTGAGGTATGAATTTGGTTCGTTCACCAAATCACGTGTTTTGCCTACTGCTTCTAATACAATATTCCATTCTTTGATTTCTGTGGCAGAAATGTTTTTAGAGGAAACATATAGTGCAATCTCTTTGGACTTTTTGTTTTTCTTTTCTGTTTTGTATTTGTCAAAATTGTATTGACCTAATACAAACCCTTCGCAGCATGCTTTTGTTGCATTTGAATTTATACAAAAATCATGAATGACTACTTCTGTCAGTTCGTTTGCTTTGATGGTGTTTGCAAGACTTGCAGCATTTTTGCGTACTTGCTCTCTGTTTTTCCATTCATGGATGTTTTCGCATAATTGATATGCGAAGAGTGTTGTGCCATCAAACGTAGAAACAGTTTTTTTGATTTCTGCACTCTTTAACTTGCTTTTTATAATCGGATTTAATAGAGCATTAGGAATGGAACTTGTTTTCTCAAATAATACTATGTGAGCTTGTGCTTTTAATTTATTTGTATGTTGTTTAATTGTTATCATATTAGGTTTTGACTGAATATCAGAGGGCAAAGTTAATCTGATTAAAACAAAAAAAGCTGCTAAACAATTTGTTTTAGCAGCTTTTTTTAGTGATACAAGGAAATTTAATTTTCTAACATGTAGAAATTGCCGGAAGTTACAGATAAAGCGATACCGAAAGCATCTTTTGCGGCACAAGTGAATTTGCCTGACAATTTTTTATCAGCGAACTTTGTAATGGTGAGCGTTCCGGATTCGCATTTTACTTGTGTCAAATCACCCGCATTATTTTTATAGTATTCAAATGTTGCTTGTTTGTTTGTGTTTAGCGGTTTGTCTATACTTATAAATTCATAAGTGCCTTCTTTTAGACCACCTTCACTTTTAATAACAAGGTCAAGTCTTTCACTGCTCGTTCCACCTAATGATTGGTTGTAATAAATTTTGTATTTGTCTTGTGCTTGAGAGATCCATGTGGTGTTAAAAGCATAACTGAGGTCTGCCCCTATCTTGAAACAGGTGTTTTTATCTCCACATGGGTTTGTTTCTTTTTGGTCGTCATCTTTATTGCTCTTTTTACAGCCTGAAAAAGCAAGTGAGCCAATCAGAATAAGTGTAAGAATTGATGTAATTTTTCTTTTCATAATGTGAATAGCTTTGTTTGAATATGCAAATATGGCAAAGAATTCGATTAATTGGAAAATCTTTTTTGGGCTTTGCGATTCTTAAGATACCAGACTGTAACCGAAATAAAGATAACAGCATATACGGTAGCTAACATGATTAAAATACCTGGATTTAATCCCATTCCTACAACCTTCTCGTCATGTGATTGAAGGGATGATACAACTGCGCTTTTACACATTGGACATTGCGCAGATGCTTGTAAAATCCCAATGCTAAATACCAACAATAATCCTAAAAACTTTTTCATTTTAAATGTAATAAGGTGAAATTAACAAATAAACTAATGCCCCTGATACGGCAACATATAGCCACACAGGAAAGGCATATCTAACAATTTTTTTATGTTTTTCAATTTGCTTTAGCATTCCCCTCATAAATGCAAACAAAACAAGAGGAATGACAATGACCGAAAGTAGAATATGACTAATTAAGAGGAAATAATATACATATCGTAAGGCACCCACGTTCATTAGTTCGGAGTCTGACAATGTTCCGTTCCCATTAATGTCCCCAAAGCGAACTTCGGACGCGGTCATGTGTCGGATTGCATATAATACAATGAACATGACAGATAAACCGAGACATATCTTAATTAATCTTTCGTGTAAGGCTATATTTTTTCTTTTGATGGCAACGAGAGCTGCTATCAACAGCATTGCAGTAATTGCATTAGTTGTAGCATAAATAGGCGGGAGAAAACGTGTGTCATATCCTTCCAACTTGATTCTAAATAACATTAATACTGCAATTGGCAGTATGATGGACAAAATTATGATTATGCGTTTAAATGAACTTTCTCTCATTTGCTTTGTTGACTATATTCATATTCTAAAGCTCTTACTGCGTCTTTAATTGCAGGAATTCCATCCTTTGCCATTCCTCTTCTTCCGGGAAAAATACCTCTGACTCTGCCTTCTTTGTCCACCAATACAATGCTCTCGCTATGAAAAAATGTATTATTTTCTCTATCTTCATTTGCCAGCAGCTTGTATGACTCTTCTGCCATGTCATATATTTTTTCTTTTGGTCCTGTAAGAAAGTTCCACTTGGGTGCTTCCGCGCCAAATCGTTTACTGTATTCTAATAGAACAGGTACGGAATCATGTTCAGGGTCAACTGTGTGAGACAAAAAAACAACATTGTCATCATTCACAAATTCTAAATAGACCTGTTGGAGATTACGATTCATCTCAGGGCATACATCATGGCATGTTGCAAAGAAGAAGTTTACTAACAAAATTTTCCCTTTTACAGACTCTTTTGAAATTTTTTGACCTAATTGATTTGTAAACTCAAAATCTTCAATGGTGTGGTATATTGTGTCGCCATTGGCATCAACTGAGGTTTCAAAAAGTATAGGTAGTTTTTGGGTTAAATGTTTGCCGGTTTTAAACACCACAATCCATGCGATGGGCGCACCTATCAATATCACAATGAGTGTAATAGTTAAGAGGAGAGGAGTGTTTCTTTTTTTAGATTCTGTCATCTTGTACAAGATTATTAATTGCTTGGCAAATATAGACCATTCAGCCATTCGGTCCACAAGATTCTGACCTGTACAGCCTCTTTTACATCGTGAACTCTCAGTATGTCGGCTCCTTGTTGTAGTGCAAATAAATGTAGCGCACTTGTTGAAGGCAGCATGTCTTGTGGAGTAGAATTAAATAGTTTCCAGAGCATAGTTTTTCGTGAGACGCCAACCAAAATAGGCGTTTGTAATATGTGTTTAATAGCTGAAAGATTGCGTAGTAGTGAATAATTGTGTGAGATGGTCTTACCAAATCCAAAACCGACATCCGCAATAAAGTCTGATATACCTATTGTCTCGGCTTTCTGTTTATTTACACCCAGATAATGTGTTACCTCTTGGCAAACATTGTGATAAGAGGGAGCATTTTGCATTGTTTTAGGCGTGCCTTGCATGTGCATTGCAATATAAGGACAGCTGTTTTGGGCTGCAATATGAGTATTTTCAGGGTCGATTTCCCCTGCACTAATATCGTTAATAATGTGTGCTCCACTATGTATGCACGCGTTGGATACCGAAGAGTAGAATGTGTCAACGCTTAAGATTGCCTTTGGAAAATGTTTGGAAATAGCTTCTATCATAGGGATAATCCTTGCCAATTCTTGTTCTGCTGATTGTGAGTCAGCGCCTGGTCTTGTGCTCTGTGCACCTATATCAAGAATGTCAGCGCCTTCATCTAACATTTTGCCTGCTGTATCCAAGGCTTCTTGGATACTATGAATACAACTTCCTTCATAAAAAGAGTCTTCTGTGATATTGAGTATTCCCATAATTAGAGGGTGATACCATGTTTTAAGTTCTCCTTTTAGATTGAGTCGAAGTTGATATTTGTTGTCTTGGTACATTTATGCCTGCAAAACAAACAAGTTTTTTGCGTATAAAATCATGCTTCCGTACTATATTTGCCTACTTTTGAAAAATACTTAGCACAGAAATGAAGTTATTAACCCATACTGTCAGAGCGCTTGTTGGCTTACTGTTCATGTTCTCCGGTTTTGTAAAGTTTAATGATCCGGTTGGTTTTTCATATAAAATGGAGGAGTATTTTGAGGTTTTCGCAGACGATTTGGATGTGCAACAAGATAGTCTTCATATTCAAATTCAAGATCAGCGTGGCAATGATGTTACGCATAGTTTTCCGGTATATAAACATAAAACAAGCAGTACATTATGGCTTACTAGTAAGACCGACAAAGAACTAATGGAACTAGGGAGTGATACTTTTGTTGTTACTAATGTAGTGGTGAGCGTTGAAAATGAAGTTTTATTTGATGAAAATTATCTCTATAAGCCACAGCAGCCGGAAACGGATTCAATTTGGTTTAACTGGGCTTTAGGACAAGACCCGCTCAATAGATTCACAGAACATATTTCACCATATAATGATATTGAAAATGACATTACATTGGATTACTCTAATAACATAAAGTCGCAACCCCTTGCATCTAAATTTTTTGAGGCACTTGTTCCTTATGCTTTATGGATTGGGATGTTGATATGTGTGTTTGAGTTAGTGCTTGGATTTGTTTTGCTCATAGGTTGGAAGCCTCTTCCTGCGCTGTTGGTAACGTTTTTGATGATAGTGTTTTTTACTTTTCTCACAGGGTACTCAGCAGTATTTAATAAGGTAACAGACTGTGGATGTTTTGGCGATGCAATCAAGTTGACTCCTTGGCAATCATTTTATAAAGATGTGATACTATTGATGCTTATTATTTTCTTGTTGGCAAAAAATAAAATTATAAAGCCGGTATTTTCCAATGGATTTTCTCTTAAAGCAACCATAGTAATCGGATTAATCTCATTGTCTTATAGCCTGTATGCACTGTATTATTTACCACCTGTTAATTTCTTGAACTTTGCTGATGGCAATAATTTATATCAAAGGACATTGATTCCCGAAGGACAGACCAAAGACGATGTGATGGAAATTGTGTATTTCTATAAGAACAAAAAGGATGGCACAGTAAAAGAGTTTGATATCAATACAGCCCCGGTAGATAATGATGATTGGGAGTTTGTGGACCGCAAGGAAAAGATTATTCAAAAAGCATATAAGCCCAAATTAGACAATTTTCACGATATCATTCATTCAGACTTAGGAGATGTGTCGGATTCTATTTTGCACAGCACAGATTATCAGCTTATAATCGCTTCTTATGATATTACAATTGCAAATAAGAAAGGAATAGAAAAAGCAGTAGAACTGGCAAATACTTGGACTAAAGAAACAGGGAAGCCGATATGGTTTATAACCAGTAACACAAAGGACGATTTAGATAGTTTTGCTTCAACACATCAGTTAGAATTTAAGTTTTGTACTGCTGATAATAAATTTGTTAAATCAATTATCCGTTCCAATCCGGGGGTGATTTTACTTAAAGGTCCCATAGTGGTAAAAAATTGGGATGCTCACCGTATTCCTTCTTTCAAGAGAATTAAGAAGAAGCTAAAATAATTGTAGAAAGGATGTTTAAACACCTTATAATAAGGTCTTTTTATCCCTTAAGTATTTTATGGGGAGTCATAACACTTTGTTTTATTCTTTTTTATGTGTTTCCGGATGCAGATGAATTAGTGGTAGGTCAAAGAAGTGATTTGCAAACAAAACAAGCCATAAAAGAAGAGTTGGGTTTAGACAAACCGGCATTTGCCCGATACATTCACTATTTAAAACATTTAAGCCCTATTTCAGTTGAATCAAAGAACAATATTGTAGAGACTAATATCAACATTGGTGTTTCCGCTACTTCAGCATTAGTTATTAAATTTCCTGATTTTGGACTTTCATATCAAAATCGTAAACCTGTGGTTTCCATTCTTCTCGAAGCGCTGGTAGGTACATTAACATTAGCAGGTGTTGCTATGTTGCTGGCATTTTTCATGGGGATTGTGCTTGGGACTATTGCTGCATTAAATTATAATAGTATAGCAGACTCTGTCATACTTGCTTTTAGTACACTTTTCATTTCCATACCTTCTTTTTTCTCTTCAATATTAATAGCGTGGCTGTTTGGGTTTGTATGGCATCAATATACAGGTCTTCCCATGACCGGAAGCTTATTTTCAATTGATTTAGAAACAGGGAACCAAATATTAACATTGGAAAATTTGGTATTGCCTGCGCTCGCGTTAGCTGTTAGACCTGTTGCAGTAATTACTCAATTAATGCGTTCTTCTCTTTTGGGAGTGTTGCAGAGTGATTATATAAGGACAGCAAAAGCAAAAGGATTGTCACCTAATAAATTAATTGTACGTCATGCACTTAAAAATGCACTCAATCCGGTTATTACAGCTGCCTCAGGTTGGTTTGCATCAATGATGGCGGGCGCATTCTTTGTTGAATACATCTTTAATTGGAAAGGACTTGGCAAAGTTTTAATAGAATCTGTGCAACTTAGTGATTTGCCTGTTGTCTCCGGTGGAGTAATTTACATTGCTATCATCTTCATAGCGGTCAACTCACTGGTCAATATCTCATATCAATATCTTGATCCGAAATTAAAAAAATAATGACAAAAATTTTTGTTGTTGGAATGCCGGCAAGTGGCAAAACTACCTTTGGGGCTAAATTGGCAAAAGCTCTTAATTATAGTTTTGTTGATTTAGATAAATTAATAGAAGAAAATGAAAATAAATCGATAGCAAAAATGTTTGAAGATATTGGCGAATTAGGTTTTAGGGAAATTGAACGATTCTATTTGCAAGGATTGAAAGATTTGCAACATGCAGTTATTAGTACAGGCGGAGGCTCTGTTGCATTTTTAGATAATATGGAGTGGATGAATTCAAATGGTTTAACTATTTATCTGGAAGTTGATATAGCCACTTTGATACAGAGAAACACCGTAAATAGGCGGTTTAGACCACTTTTTGCCGACAGTTCAAATGAAGAAATAGAAGAAAAAATGTATTTTTTAATGGAAAAGAGGGTGCAATTTTATGAACTATCAACCTTGGTAGTCAATAAACAAAGTGTGAAAACAACTAATAACATATCTGATAATCAGCAAGTTAACGAAGTTAAGGAAATAATTAATCAGATTGTTGATTTTAGGTGAATAAATAGCGTTAAAAAAAATGCGGAAGTGCTTGCATTTCTAATTGTGTACTCTACATTTGACGATGTAAATTTTTATTAACTTAAATAATTAAATATTATGAACAAATCAGATTTAATCGATCACATTGCAAAGGATGCTTCAATCACTAAAGTACAAGCATCAGCAGCTTTGAATTCATTCATTGATGCAACATCTAAAGCTTTAAAGAAAGGTGATAACCTTATCTTAGTTGGATTCGGAACTTTCTCAGTTACTAAAAGAGCTGCAAGAAAAGGCCGTAACCCAAGAACAGGTCAAGAAATTAAAATTCCTGCTAAGAAAGTTGTTAAATTCAAAGCTGGTTCTGATCTTTCTAAAAAGGTTGGATAATTCTACCTTTTTACGTTCCTTTGAGCCTCGCATTTGCGGGGCTTTTTTTTTGATATGATTTCACAAAAGACACTCTTTTTAAATTTACTGGCACAAACTACACAAGCTCCTTTATTACTTGAAATCGAAAGGGCGGACGGAGTTGTTTTGTATGGAACACATGGGGAGCAATATCTCGATTTAATATCAGGGATTAGTGTCAGTTCCCTGGGGCATGGTAATAAAGCTGTAATTAATGCGATTGAAGAACAAGCGCATAAGTATCTTCACTTAATGGTATATGGAGAACTCGTTTTGACCCCCCAAGTGAAGTTAGCAGAGGTACTTTCGCAATTCTTACCTTTCAAAGATCAAACTTCTGTATTTTTTACAAATTCAGGAAGTGAAGCTATAGAAGGTGCTATGAAATTAGCTAAGAGAGCTACAGGGCGTGCAGAGATTATTGCGCTCAAAAATGCATATCATGGAAGCACACATGGTGCAATTAGTCTCAGTGCAGACCCTTATTATACTGATTTTTATCGCCCATTGCTTCCTCAGATGAGGCAAATAAAACAAAATTCAATTGAGGATTTAGATTATATTACAACTGATACTGCGGCAGTTTTTGTTGAAACTATCATGGGTGAAGCCGGTTATCTGCCATCAAACCAAGAGTGGTTAAAAGAATTAAGAAATAGATGTACTCAGAGTGGTGCTCTTTTAGTATTAGATGAGGTGCAATGCGGTATGGGAAGGAGCGGTACTTTGTTTGCTTTTGAACAGTATGAAATTCAACCGGACATCTTGGTACTTGCAAAAGCATTTGGAGCAGGAATGCCATTAGGAGCTTTCATTTCAAACAAAGAGACTATGTCAGTCTTGTCAACTAATCCTATCTTAGGGCATATTTCAACTTTTGGAGGACATCCTGTGTCGTGTGCAGCGGCTCTGGCAGGATTTGTTGAAATTACAGAACGAAAATTATGGCAAAATGCCAAAGAAATTGAAAGAGAGTTTAGAAGCGGGTTGATGCACCCTGCTTTGCAACAAATCACAGGGCGAGGTGCTATGTTGGGTATAGAACTACCCACACAAGTAAAGTGTTTAGAGTTTGTACAACATAGTATTGAATCAGGAGTGTTGATTGATTGGTTCCTTTATGCACCTCACAAAGTAAGACTTTCGCCACCTTTGGTAATCAACAGCAGTGAGATTAGGCAAGCTTGTGAAATTATGAATAATGTAGCCGAAAAGATTTTCTAACTACTATGAGGAAGATTTTTATACTATTATGTTGTATCAGTCTTTTTGCATGTCACAAATCACAGCAAGAGAATGTTAATCAAGTGGCAAAAATTGTTGAATTTCAAGATCATGCGCTAAGCTTGTTTACAGTTGCGTATGATGTAATGGCCAAAATTGATTCACCATCTACTGTCAGTATGTTTCAAAATTGTATGGAAGTAGTTTGGATAGATTCACTTTTTAATGATGGTAACGGGATTGAAGCTTTTCTTACTTTTCATAATTATGACTCTTTTTCAAGTAAGTATTTGTATGGGTTTGATAAAAAGTTGCGCAAAGGACTTTTATACATAGAGGTAAATCATTCGCTAAGCAACCAAGATGTAACCGGACAGATTGCAATAGTAGATTCAATTCAATATAATTCAGGGTATTATATTAAGAAAATGAAGCAGCTTAATGGAAGTTTGTTTTTTAGTAGAAATGGTGCTAATAGCTGGGTTGTTTCCCTGCCTCAAATGAAGTATCAAAGTGGATTGCAGCTTGGGATGATGAGTTTTGAGGGAGAAATAAACCTCTCATCAGGCTCAAGCAATGGACTGATAGGTGCGACATTATCAATGAAAGGTTCTTCAAAGGGAGTCGTTTCATCCGATTTCAAGACAGAAATAAAAGCACCTTTAGAAATAAATTTTTCAAAAGAATGTTCAGGTATGTATAGGGTAGGAGAACAACAGGTGCAATTCAAAGATGACACTTGGACTGTGAATTATAATGCTTTCAACACAGGAAACTGTGATAGATATATCAAGTTGGAATGGGGTCGGCAAGAGTATTTTAGACCTATGTATTAGAGTTTGCCCCCGCTTCCTCTTATTTTTCTAGAGCTATAAGGGTTGCCTTCTTTGCCAAAAAGTCCTCTATCTTTTTTTCCGAGTCTATTTTTTTTCTTTGCTTTATGAACTTGGTTGCCACAACTTGTTGTGCGAGTTCTACCACTATTAGGGGCTTTGACAACATGTACTTCGTTTCCACAACTTGCAGCTGACTGACATGCGGATATCCCGAAAAGAAGACAAATAATGACAATAAAAAAGCAAATACGTTTATATGAGCAATGCAAAACGCAGCAAATATATTAAGAAAATGATGATAAGAAATACTTTAAAATTCGGTTGCTATTACTTTAGAAGTGAAATTTAGTTTCCGAGTTGAAAGATTCCTATAGTTTGAGATGATAGATATCCTATTGATTGTCTTCTTGTTAAAAAATGAATGCCATCATGAGACGCGATTACATTAAAAGATAAAGATTTTACTTAATTGAAAAGTTCAAAAATTATTTTTCTTTTCCACTGTATTTGCTAATTTTGCCGCCCCCAAAAGGAGGAATTATAATTTGACAGAAGAAAAAAAATTAACCGCAACAGAGTCAACTGAAAGCACACAAACAGCTAAGACTCAACCCGAATTGACACAGAGGGTGCACAATCCGGATGAATTTGATTGGAGTATGGATGGAGCAGGTTTTGCCCATTACTCTAAAGCAGAAAAATCTAAAATGGAGGAATTGTATTCCAAAAACATTTCTTCACTTAACACAAATGAGATCATTGAAGGAAAAGTTGTTTCAATCACAGATAAAGATGTGGTATTAGATGTCGGATTCAAATCTGACGGAATTGTTTCTAAAAATGAATTTAGAGATATGCCAAATCTTAAAATTGGCGACAAAGTTCTTGTGTTTGTTGAGCAAACAGAAGATGCTCTTGGGCAACTTGTACTATCTAGAAAGAAAGCACTTCAAGAAAATTCTTGGGTAGAAATTTGTAAAGCGATGGAACAAGATAAGGTACTTACCGGTCTTGTTACATCTAGAACAAAAGGAGGACTTGTTGTTGATGTGATGGGAATCGATGCATTTTTACCCGGTTCTCAAATTGATACCAAACCTATTCGTGACTACGATCAATTTGTAGGTAAAGAAATGGAGTTTAAGGTGGTAAAAGTGAATGAGATTTTTAGAAATGTTGTGATATCACACAAAGTGTTAATTGAAGATGATATCGAAGCACAAAAATCTGAAATTCTATCCAGCCTCGAAAAAGGTCAAGTATTAGAAGGAGTTGTTAAAAATATGACTTCATTTGGTGTATTTATTGACCTTGGTGGTGTTGATGGATTATTACATATTACAGATATCTCTTGGGGTAGAATCAATCACCCGGAAGAAGTATTGCATTTAGACCAAAAAATCAATGTTGTTGTTCTTGATTTTGATGACGAAAAGAAAAGAATATCTCTTGGCTTGAAACAGCTTTCAGAACATCCTTGGGATTCATTGGATGACAGCATTAAAGTTGGTTCTAAAGTTAAAGGCAAAATTGTTACGGTTGCTGACTATGGAGCATTTCTTGAGATTAAACCGGGTGTAGAAGGACTCATTCACGTTTCTGAAATGAGTTGGTCTCAACACCTAAGAAATCCTTCTGATTTCCTTAAAGTAGGTGACGAAATTGAAGCAGTGGTGCTGACTTTTGAAAAAGAAGAAAGAAAAATCTCATTGGGTATTAAGCAATTAACACCTGATCCATGGCAATCAATTCAAGCTAAATACCCTATCGGTAGTAAACACGAAGGAGTTGTTAAGAACCTAACAAGTTATGGGTTGTTTGTTGAACTTGAAGAAGGTGTTGACGGACTTGTTCACGTTTCTGACCTTTCATGGACAAAGAAAATTAAACATCCTGCCGAGTACATTAAAAAGGATGAGAAAATTGAAGTGATTGTTCTGGAAATTGATAGTGAAAATAGAAGACTTTCATTGGGACACAAACAATTAGAAGAAAACCCATGGGATGCATTCGAATCTATTTTCAAAGTAGGTACTAGACATGAGGCAACTATTGTTGACTTGAATGATAAAGGCGCAACGGTACAATTATCTTATGGTATTGAAGGTTTTATTCCTAAACGTCACTTAACTCAGCAAGATAATGCCCAAGTTAAAGAAGAGCAAACTATCGAAGCTGAAGTGATAGAATTTAATAAGGATGCTAAAACAATCATTCTTTCTCATACTGTGATTTGGAAGGCAAATGACGAAGAAAAGAAAGATGCAGAAAATAAGAAGAAAGAGAAACAGGCTAAAAGTACTTCTAAAACTGTACAACAAATCAATCAAGCAAATGACAAATCTACTTTAGGTGACTTAGATGCATTTGATGACTTAAAGGCTATGTTTGAAAAAGCTGAAGCGAAAGCTGAAAAGAAATCAAGCAAAAAGTCTGAAGCAGAGCCTATAGCAACAACCAAAGAGGAGAAAGCACCAGCCAAGTCAAAGAAATCTAAAGGTGATGATTTGAAAAAATTAAGCGGTGTAGGTCCTGCTTTTGAAAAAAGATTGATAGCTGTTGGTATTGATTCTTATGCTAAAATGGCTGCTCTAACTGAAGCTAATGTGAACAAACTTGAAGAAAAAGATAATATCACAAGTTGGTCAAATTGGGAAAAGTGGATTGAAGAAGCTAAGGCACTGATTGGATAATTTCCAATAATCATAATATTAAGCCGTTTGGATTTCCAAACGGCTTTTTTGTTTAATAGAGTTTTTGTCTTTTGAGTAAAAATGGGAGTATAATTTGCTCGAACCCTTTATCAATATCTGCTTCAATGAAATCAACTTGGTATTGCATTGATTTTTCTTTGATAATCTTGTTAAAGGATTGAATACGTTGAATGTATTCTTTACGTACTTCTTCGGTGTTGATTTTTATCTCTTCACCGGTTTCTATATCTACAAATTTGTGTGGTACAGATGGAAAGTTGAATTGAATTTCTTCATTTCCATATACGGTATGAAAAATTATTATTTCATGCTTCTTAAATTTAAGATGATTGATTGCATCAAATAATAACTGAGGATTGTTGAGATTGGTTTGGTCGAATAGGTCTGAAAATATAATTACCAGGCTTCGCCTGTGTATTTTCTCTGCCATTAAATGCAGCATGGAAACAATATCTGTTTGTTCGCGCTTTTGTTCGGACTTTATGACCTTCTCTAGTTGTGAGATGATTTCTTGGTAATGTTGCGTAGATGATTTGACTGCACTTTGCCATTCAATACTTTTTGCGAAGCAAGTCAAACCAAATGCATCACGTTGTTTTTTGAGCAGATAACTTAATACTGCTGCAGATTTGAGTGCAAATTCAAGTTTGCTGTTTTGAACAAGAGGATAGTACATGGAAGACGAAATGTCCAAAAGTATATGTGCGCGTAGATTTGTTTCCTCCTCAAATCGCTTGACAAACAAGTTGTCTGTTCTGGCATATAACTTCCAGTCAATATTGCGAATACTATCCCCTTGGTTGTAAGCTCTATGCTCAGCAAACTCAACACTAAATCCATGAAATGGACTTTTGTGCATTCCGGTAATAAAACCTTCAACAGTTTCTCTGGCAAAAAAGTCAAGAGATGCTAGACTGTGTGCGGTTTCCTGAAGCATAGTGAAAATTGCTTAGCTTATAGATGAGCATCTATTTTAGCAGCAATATGACTCTTTGGGAGTGCACCTACTAATTTGTCAACAACCTGCCCACCTTTAAAAATCAACAATGTAGGAATGCTTCTAATTCCAAATTGTCCTGATATGTTGGGATTTTCATCTACGTTTACTTTACCGATTACTGCCTTGCCGGAATATTCATTAGCTAATTCTTCTACTACCGGTGCTATCATTCTGCATGGTCCACACCACTCTGCCCAAAAATCTACTAATACTGGTTTGTCTGAATTTAAAACTTCATTTTGAAAGTTTGAATCGTTGAATGTTATTGCCATAATAATATATAATTTTCTGTTAGCAAATTAACACCAAATTAATTGCCAAAACCAATTTACGGACAAAATAGGTCTAATCTTCTGCCATTATGCCAATCAAATAGAGATTCTCTTGCTGCTGCAAAAAAGTTGCACAAAATCAACCCTTGAATATGTGTAAATTGCCTATTTTTGAACACTTTATAAGGATTAATAAAATATGGAATTAAAAGATGTAGTTGCTATTGCAGGCGCTCCAGGACTCTACAAAGTAATTGGACAGCGCAAAAATGGTATGATTGTAGAATCTTTAGATGGGGCAGCTAATAAAATTGCGACTTCACCTACTCAAAAGATATCTGTCTTGAGTGATGTTGCTATTTTTACTGATGCTGAAGAAGTGAAACTCTCTGATGTATTATTGGAAATTAAGAAACAAACTGAAAACGGATTGTCTGTACCTGACAAAAAAGCCGATGACAATGCACTCAAGTCTTTTTTGGCGACTATAGTTCCCAATTATAATAAAGAACGTGTATATGTTTCTGATATGAAGAAACTAGTAGGTTGGTGGCAGATTTTAAAAGACCAATTAGATTTTGATAAACTAACAGTATCTGAAGATGCAGTTGAGGAAAGCGGAGAAAAGGCTGTGGGAGCTAAAGAGGCCAAAAAGGATGCATTAAAAGCACCAAAAGCTAAGTTAAAACAAACAGCTCCTAAAGCAAATACAAAAAGTAAAGCTGCCAAATCTATTTCAACCCCGAGGAAGGCGCAATAACTGCGATTGAATGGAACTTAAAGCACATCCGCGTATATTCCTGCCTAAGGACTATACAATTACACAATGGGAAGGGCTGTTGCCTTATTATGAAAGCCTTATTGATGAAGATTTTCAATCAATAGATGAGTTTGAATTATGGCTAAAAAAAGTAAGTGAATTAGACAGTGTTGTCAGTGAAGACCTTGCTTGGAGATATATTCGTATGACCTGTGATACGACTAACAAAGAATATGAGCAATCTTATCTTGATTTTATTTCAAATATTCAGCCCCAATTAACACCGCTTACTGATAAAATTAATAAAAAGTTAGTTGCTTCATCGTTTTTACAAGAACTTGAAAAAAAGGACGGTGCTTATACTTTGTATTTTAGACAAATAAGGACAGCTATTGACTTGTATCGTGAAGAAAATATTCCTATCTCTACCAAAATCCAAACGCTTGCTCAAGAGTATAGCGCAATCAGCGGACAAATGGAAGTGGATTGGGAAGGCAAGAAATTGACGTTGCAGCAAGCCGGGGTCTTTCTTAAATCTAATGATCAGTCGGTTCGTGAAGAAGCATACAAAGCGATACAAGAAGAAAGGTATAGAAATCACGAGCGTTTAGATAATATTTTTTCTGAAATGGTTGCGCTGAGACATCAAATAGCTGTCAATGCCGGATTTGAGAATTTTAGAGACTATAAGTTCAAAGCACTCAATCGATTTGATTATACGGTGCAAGATTGTTTTGATTTTCATAATGCTATTGAAAAGGTTGTGGTTCCTTTAAAGAAGAAATTACACCAAATACGTAAGGAGAAATTAGGTGTAGAAGTGCTTAAACCTTGGGATACTTCAGTTGATCCTGATAATCATCCAAAGTTGCATCCATTTGAAACCGGTGAAGAGTTATTAAACAAAACTATCAAGGCTTTCAACCGCATTGACTCATATTTTTCTGATTGTTTATTAACCATGAAAAAAATGAAACATCTGGATTTGGAAAGTAGAAAAGGAAAATCTCCCGGTGGATATAACTACCCGCTTGCTGAAACCGGTGTACCTTTTATTTTTATGAATGCAGCTTCGATGCAACGTGACGTGGAAACGATGGTACACGAAGGTGGACATGCAATTCATTCTTTTCTAACCAGAGAGTTACCACTCGAATCTTTCAAAGAAACACCATCAGAGGTAGCAGAATTAGCTTCCATGAGTATGGAATTGTTGAGCATGGATGTTTGGGATGAGTTTTATCCAGATCCTTCAGACCACCAACGTGCTATACGCGAACAATTAGAGGGGATTATATTTACATTACCTTGGATTGCGACAATCGATGCGTTTCAACATTGGGTTTATGAACACCCAACACATACACAAGATGAACGTATTATTGCATGGAATAACATTTCTAATCGCTTTGAAACCGGATTGATTGATTATACAGAAGTAGAACAATATAAAAACTATTCATGGCATGCTCAACTTCATGTCTTTGAAATTCCTTTTTATTATATAGAATACGGATTTGCTCAATTAGGGGCAATTGGTGTTTGGAAGAACTATAAAAACAACCAGGTTGCAGCTATTGAAGCCTATAAAACTGCTTTAAAGGCAGGCTATACAAGGTCTATTCCTGAGATATATCAATTAGCAGGAGTTAGATTTGATTGTTCTGCCGGATATATAGAAGAATTGTTTGAATTTCTTTGGAAAGAGCTACACTGATGCGTGTGTTCGCTTAGTGTGAGATACTACTCTTTTTTTTGACGGTTTGATATTATTTCTTGTGCTATTGATATTGAAGCAATCTCTCCATTTTCATTATCTTTGTGAGCCTTTACCTTATGAGCCAATCGTTACTTCAGGCAAAATTAGATGCATTTATTAGCAAATACCACCGAATGCAATTGTTGCGTGGTGGTATTGCAGTAATTGGAATTTTTTTGAGCAGTTATCTCTTTGCTGCTTTGTTGGAGTACTATGGCCGTTTTGGAACAGCAATAAGAGCGATTCTGTTTTTCTCAATCATTGCCCTCACAATATGGGTTGTTGCCAAGAATATTGTAAAACCATTATTACAATTGCTTAAAATCAGTAAAGGAACATTAAGTTATAAAGATGCCTCACTAATGATTGGCAGCCATTTTCCACAGGTGAAAGACAAGTTGTTAAATGCTTTGCAGTTAGAGTCAATGAAGCAAGCCAGCGGACAAAATGAGCTCCTCATGGCAGCTATTGAGCAAAAAACAAGAGAAATTTCAGGCATCCCTTTTTTGAATGCGATTGATTGGGAAGGGGTTAGAAAGGTTGCAAAGTACAGCGTTATACCGCTTTGTCTGTTTTTGATAACATTGGTTTTTAATTCAGGTCTTTTTATTGAAAGTGGTCAGCGAATCATTCACTTTCAAAAGCAATTTGCAATTCCTGCACCTTTTCAATTTGTGATTGCAGAAAAGCAACTCAATGTCTATCGAAATCAAGATTTTACTTTAGAATTACAAACACCAGGGGAACAAATACCCACTGAGATGTATGTCATTTCTGCAGGTAATACTATGAAAATGGAGACAGTGGGCAAAGGGAAATTCTCTTTTACTTTTAGAAATGTACAATCCAATCGGATTTTTTATTTTACCAATGGGAAATTTAATTCTCATGATTATTTGCTGACCGTAATTCCTAAGCCGGTGATATTGAATTTTAAAGTAGCATTACAATATCCTACGTATTTACAAAAAAAGAATGAAACACTTGAAAATGTAGGCGATTTGACTATTCCTGCCGGAACACGAGTAGAATGGAGTTTTCAAACTAAAGATGCGGACCAGTTACAAATGCTTATTGATACCATGACGCGAAAAGTGCAGCAGGATAATCATGGTAATTTTGTGTTGACTCAGCGATTCTTGCACAGTACTTCTTATGCAATTCAAGTGCTCAATTCAAAAACAAAGGGATTTGATAGCATGGCTTACAGCGTTCATATCATTGCAGATGAGTATCCTTCCATATTTGCAGAACAACAGAAAGACAGTAACATGTTGTTTACAAACTATCTGTTCGGTGAGGCAAGCGATGACAATGGGGTTAGTAGGTTGACATTTTTCTATAGGAAGGTTGGGCAACAAGAGCATTTTCAAAAAATTGAATTGCCAATTACAGGCACATTCAAACAGAATTTCTTTCTACCGATTGACTTAAAACAATTGGGTCTTGCTCAAAATGAAGCATTGGAGTATTTTTTTCAAGTATGGGACAATGATAGAGTTATGGGACCCAAATTTACCAAGACCACTATTCAAACTTTAAGACGTGAATCAGACAAAGAACTTGAAAATCAAGTGAGTGAAACAGGTAAGGCATTGCAAACTAATATGCAACATGCTCTTCAGAAAGCTTCGGAGCTGCAAGAGAAAATAAAATCATTGAGCAATGATTTAAAGCAAAAAAGTACCTTGACATGGGAAGACAAACAAAAGATTGAGAAACTTCTTGAAGAGCAGAAAAAGTTGCAAGAAGAAATTGAAAAAATGAAACAGGATTTTCAGCAACGCAATGAGTTTGAAGACCAGTTCAAGAATAAAAATGAGGAGCTAAGAAAGAAGCAAGAGCAAATTCAAAAGATGTTTGATGAACTTTTTGATGACAAGACAAAAGAACTTTTTAAGAAACTTGAAGAGATGCTTTTACAGCAAAATAAAGATAAAATTCAAGAAAATCTGAATGACTTGAATAAGAGCAACAAGGATTTGGAAAACATGTTAGACAAGACTTTGGAACAATTCAAACAATATGAACTCGAAAAAAAGATAAATGAAACCATAGATAAGTTGGATAAGCTGTCTGACAGACAAGAGGAATTAAGAAAAGAAACTGAGAACTCCGACAAGAGTCAGAATGAAGAGTTGCAAAAAAAGCAAGACGAGCTTAATAAAGAATTTGAGGCAGTTCAAAAAGATTTAGAAGAGATAAAACAGAAAAATAACAACCTTGAAGACCCGATGAAACTTGACAATACAGAGTTACAGAGTCAAGATATCCAATCTGATATGAACCAAGCAGAGGAAAATATTTCTAAAAATAAGAAGAATAATGCTGCCAAGAAACAACAAGACGCTTCAAAGAAAATGAAAGAGTTGGCGCGAAAAATGGAGCAGGAAATGGCTGAAAGCAAACAAAATCAGAATGAGGAAGATTATCATACGTTGAGACAGCTGCTCAAAAATTTGATTCTGTTATCCAATTCGCAAGAGGAGATTATGAAGGAATTTGGTTCAATCAAAGAATACAACCCCCGTTACATTGAATTGTCAAAGCGGCAAAAAGAGTTGAGACAGTCTGCATTAATGATTGAGGATAGTTTGAACAATTTGGCAAAACGTCAGCCCATGATTTCTTCTTTTGTTACGAAAGAGTTGGGGTCCCTTACACAAAATATGGATGGTGCGGTCATGGATTTGTCGGAAAGATATACAGGCAACGCGTTGGTTAAGCAACAATACGCAATGACTCATACCAATAATTTGGCTGTATTCCTTACCGAAGTGCTTCAACAAATGCAACAACAGATGAATGCAGAAAAGAAAGAAGATGCAAAACCTCAAGACGGAGACCCAAAACAGAATTGTGAAAATCCGGGGCAAAAAAATTCTATGGGTAAAGGAAAACCTAAACAAGGGATGCAGGGTATGAAGCAACTGCAAGACAGATTGAACAAAATGATGCAAGATATGCAGCAAAAAATGATGAACGGACAAAGTCCCTCAAGCGAAGAATTTGCACGTATTGCTGCTCAGCAAGAAGCTTTGAGACGTGAACTTGAACGTATTCAAAAAGAAATGGGAGAGCAAGGATTGGGTGGTACAGACTTGATGAAGGAAATTGAAAAAACAAAGAAGATGATGGAGGAGACCGAAAAACAATTGTATAATAAGAAGTTAGACAGTAGAACCATTCAAAGACAAGAAGAAATTTCACACAGATTATTTGAACATGAAAGAGCCGAAAGGGAGCAAGGAGAAGATGACAAACGTAAAGGAGAGACAGCCACTGAGAAAACGAGAAAAATGCCTCCTTCCATAGAAAAGTATTTGAAGGAAAAAGCAAGAGAAGTAGAGTTTTATAAAACACTGCCCCCTGAGTTCAGTCCTTATTACAAGAATAGGGTGAAAGATTATTTTCAAAATATACAATCTTAAATTTAACCGAAATGATTCTATGTATTGAAACAAGCGGTGAAATTTGTAGTGTAGCTCTTGCAGAAAGCACAAAACAATTTTACTTTTTAGAAAGCCAAGTACCCAATGCTCATTCAGCCGTATTATTGCCATTTATTGACAGGTTGTTTACAGAACATCAAATCTCCAAGCAGTCCCTATCAGCAATAGCTCTTTCTTCAGGACCCGGTTCCTACACAGGGTTGAGAATCGGTAGCGCTGCGGCAAAGAGTATTTGTTTGGCTTTAAATATTCCGCTAATAACAATAAGTTCACTTGAAATATTAGCACAAAAAATGAAAGCAAGGTCTGCAAATGCAGAATGTTTAGTGCCTCTGTTTGATGCCAGAAGAATGGAAGTCTATGCAGCGGTTTTTGATGTAAATACAAATAGAATCAGCGCTGATATGCCGATTGTCTTGTCAAAAGATACCGCAGCGTTATGGAATCATAAGAAAGTTCTACTTGCAGGTTCCGGAGCTGCAAAAACACACTTGTTTTTAAAAGAAATTGGGGAAGATGCTGAACTTTTAGGTGATTTTTTTCCTGATGCCCCGTCCATGTTAACCCTTGCATTTGAACACTTTGAAAACAAATACTTTACTGATATTGTTAATTTTGAACCCGCATATTTAAAACCTTTTTATACCACCGCAACCCCCATTAAATACAAATTGAATGAAATCCTTAACTATAGCTGAATTTGAAAAAGAAATGAGCCATGCGCTTGTTTTAGATGTTCGAAACAAAACCGTCTTTGAAACAGGTTTTATTCCTAAGTCGCTTAACATTGGTGTGGATGGTGCGTTTCATCAATATCTTCCTAAATTAATAGAGAAAGACAGGCGGGTTGTATTGGTATGTGAGCAGAATATTGAGAAACAGTCTGCGGAATTAATTGCAAAACAAGGATTTAAAAATATTGCCGGTTGGCTAAACAATGGAGTTGAGAGTTGGAAACAAGCCCAAAGACCTATTGATATGCATATCTCAATTCAGGCAGATGAGTTCGCAACTGACCTGTATTTTCTCAATGAACATGAATCTGTAATTGATGTTAGAGAGTATGACCTTCGGAAATTAGGGTCTATTGAAAGTTCAGTAGGTATGCCTTTGACTGATTTGTTCGAAAATTATTCAGAGATGGATATGCAAAAAGCATATTACTGTCATGGGGCAGATGGATATGAAGCAATGATTGGAGCATCTTTTTTAAAATCTAAAGGATTTAACATGGTCAAGTCTGTGGACAGCACATATGAAGACATTCTTGAAAAATTAAAATATCACAAAAAGGTGTAACCCTGACGTTTCCTTGTCTTTTGTCTCGGGAAGTATCATTGCCTGCTTTTTATACATTTGCAGACTACAATGTCGTATATTTTGTTGAACGGTCATTTTGTAAAGCAAACCGGAGACGTGTTCGGTCAAGATACAAGGTTGTGGCAGTTTGGAGAAGGACTCTTTGAATCAATTAGAGTGTTTAATGGTCGGTCACCTTTGCTCGATTTGCATGCAGCACGTTTAAGTAGGAGTTCTAAAATATTAGGCTGGGCAATTTCACCCGCTTGGAATGAGCGATTTTGGAACCAACAGATAGATAAACTTTGTGAGAAAAATCAATGGACAAATGCACGAGTTAAACTCATCGTATATAGACAAGGAGCGGGGACTTATTTGCCGGAAAATGTTTTTTTTAATTGGATTCTATTTGGACAAGAGCTGCATTCTGATGAGTTTGAGTTAAATCCTGTTGGACTGCGCACCATGGAGTTTTCAAGACTGCCAAAGCCTGCTGAATACCTTTCATTGCTTAAGATTACATCAGCAATGCGTTATATACAGGCAGCTCAATTTGCATTTCAAAATCGAGTAGATGAAGTGTTGATTACAAACCAGTTTGATAGAATTTGCGAAGCAAGTTCTTCCAATCTCTTTATCGTACAAGGAGATTCACTTATTACCCCTGCACTGTCCGAATATTGTTTGGATGGTGTAATGCGAAGAGCAATCATTTCATTAGCAGAAATGCATGGAATTGAATGTTTTGAATCATCTGTCTTTAAAAATGATGTTTATTATGCAGATGAACTTTTTGTTACCAATGCTGTCAAAGGGATACAATGGATCGGAAGTTATGAAGATTGTAATTTTGAATTAGGCAAGCTCACAAAGAAGTTTCATAAGTGGCTAAACGAACTATTACAAGAATGACATGTGCGTTACTATTGATCTGAATGGACCTTTATTTATTGAAGATTCCTTCGATTTCTGATGCAAAATTTTCGCTAATGACTTTACGTTTTATGCTCAGCTTAGGTGTTAATTCACCTAATTCTAATGCAAACTCGCGGGAGAGCAATTTAAACTTCTTAATTTTTTCTATGTCAATCAAGTCTTTGTTCACTTCATCAATCAGATTTTTGTAATACTTCAGCACTTGTTCGTTATTGATTGCGGTTTCTATGTCAGAAAATGGAATTCCGGTTTCTTGCATCCAATTCTTTAAATTCTCAAAACTTGGAACAATTAAAGCTCCTATGAATTTTTCATTTGCCCCTACCACCATGGCTTGTTCAATGAAGAAACTCTCTTTTAGTTTGTTTTCAATAGGTTGAGGAGCAATGTATTTACCTCCGCTATTCTTAAAAAGTTCTTTTTTTCTGTCAATAATTTTGTAAAATTTTTCATCTACCAAAGCACCTATGTCACCAGTATGAAGCCAGCCGTCCACAATCATTTTGTCTGTCTCTTCTTTGTTTTTGTAATACCCGACCATGTTATTTTCACCTTTACATAAAATCTCACCATCATCTCCCAATTTTACTTGTACATTGTTTATTACTGTACCTATTGTCCCTATTTTGCGATTTTCTTTTCCAAACCTATTTACAGTAATGACAGGTGATGTTTCTGTAAGACCATAACCTTCCATAATGGTGATTCCTGCAGCTGTAAAAAGTGTTGCCAGCTTTGGCGGACATGCAGCACCTCCCACGACAATTGCTTTAACATTGCCACCTAAGGCGGCACGCCATTTACTAAAAATGAGTTTATTTGCAATGTTGAGCTTGAGATTGTAGAAGCTGCTATTTCCCTCTATCTTGTATTGGCTTCCGATTTTGACTGCCCAAAAGAATAGGAATTTTTTAATTCCTTTGAGCTCAGCACCTTTCTTCATTATTTTCTCATATACTTTTTCTAATAGCCTTGGGACAGTAACAAAGAGTGCAGGTCTTACTTCTTTTAAATTGTCTGCAATGGTTTCCATTCCCTCTGCATAATAGATGGAGTAATTATTATAAATATAAATGTAGGTTACGGTCTTTTCAAAAATGTGATTGAGTGGCAAAAAGCTAAGACTTTTCTTATATCCTTCTTCTACACCAATCTCTTCAATTACATTGCGAACATTTTTAACATTGCTTACAATGTTTCTATGGCTTAGCATTACGCCCTTAGGTTTGCCTGTAGTACCGGAAGTGTAGATAATGGTGGCGATGTCATCTTCTTTTATGACTGATTTGCGTTTCTCAATTTCGAGTAAATCTACTTGGTTTGGTTCTGATAATATTTGTTTCCAAGTGTTTGTATCTTCACCTTCCTCAAAAGTAAAGATGGCTTTTAGAAATGGCATCTTATCTTTTACATCAGTCAGTTTTTGGTAAAGGGACTTGCTGTTCACGAAACAGTATTTCACTTCTGCTTCATTAAATACATAGATAATGTCGTCAATATTGGTATTAGGATAGAGAGGTACTAATACTGCTCCGGATTGTTGAGTTGCAAAATCTGTAATTAACCATTCAGGACGACTGTTGCTGATAAGTCCGATTTTATCTTGATTTTCAACTCCGACTTTGTGTTTTATGCCTAAGTTTATTAAACCGTTAGTAAGTGCATTGGCTTGACTGATTACTTCTTGAGCGCTTAATTCTAAATATACTCCATCTTTTTTTGAAGCTAGTAATACTTGTTTGTTCTTAACTGATTCCATTGATAAACAGTCAAAAAGTCGTGAAAACTGTTCCATAGTCTAAGGATTTGTTCAATAATGTTGTGTTCAAAAGTAAGCATGATTTTATGATTTCAAAGTATAGAAACACAAAAGGCTGCCATAAATGGCAGCCTTTTGTACTAAAATATTTTGCTATGATTTGTTATTCTACAATCATTTTGCGTGTAACCGTATTGTTTCCGGCAGTAAGTGTGTAGAAATAAACACCACTGCTGTAAGTAGCAGCGTCAACAGTAATAATATGATTACCTTGATTAAGATTTGATATGTTATTGCTGAACATTACCTTTCCTGTCATGTCTTTTACTTCAATGTGTAGAGAAGGAGTAAAATCATTCAAGTAAATTGCGATATCAGTTTGACCATTAAATGGATTTGGAGTGTTTTGAGAAACTACAAAAACATTTGAAGGTTTTACGGTGTAAACATTAAGTCCCCAAATATTGCCAATTGAGCCATCTAAGATGTCTGCTTTAGGCACTGCAGCATAAAGAATGTCATTTCCATTTTCAGGGATTGGGTGATTGCTGGCAGAAGCTGAATTGTTTGCCAAGTTTGTACCCGGACGGTCATCTTGTTGGAAAATAACATGTAAATATTCATTTACCCTTCTTGCTACTGAAGGAAAGTCGTTTTCTTTGTTTAGCATTTTGGTAATTGCTTGTGGAGCGCTCCAAGTAGTTCCTCCATCTTCTGATACCATCACAAATAATGCACGATAATTCAAGTTATTATCATCTAATGCACCTTCAACAGGGGCAGAGAAAACCACATAAAGATTTCCATCAGCATCAATTGCAGCTACTGGTTGTCTAAATAGGGAAGTGTTTTGTAAACGTGCAACAGAATATAGATCACCGGGTATGTTTCCGTTTTGTAATCCTGAGAGTGTGCCCGGTTCAATGCTGTATTGACCGTCTTCATCTCTGTCTAACATACTACCATTAGCAATAAGTTGGGCTTCGCTAAGGTCTTCATTCCAATACATAATGCCAGCAATGCCGGGGAAGAAGCTATAACTGTCATCGGTAGAATCTTGTTTAAGCACCCTGCCTAAGCCATACCAAACATGGCATTTTCCATTTGCATCAATTAAAACATCCATTGTTCCATCACTACAGAATGGAGAATCAACTGTAAGTACCCCTTGTCTTAGTGGAGGATAAGGAAATGAATCTACATAATAGTGTGTGAATGTAGTACCATTGTCTGTAGATTTCCATAGTGCTACATCAGTTCCCAGTCTTCCGGATATAATGGCTACAATACTATCTTTTACATCAATAGCATAATTGTCGCCACCGCCAAACGCCCATCTTGTGGAGTCATATTGAGGGAGCATAGAATGTTCAATATCCCAAGTTTGACCACCGTCAGAAGAACGTGAATAAGTCATTGGAGCTTTGATACCGTTCACCTTTGGTGCAGGAGGGTCTGAAGGAGCAGAAGAGTCAGCATAGTTGCTAATCACATGGATGTAGTTCAATCCATCTGTCCCGATTCGAGCCCATAATGGTCTTAGTTTGGTTTGAGTCAATATTGGACTTTGTGTGAATGAGGTGTTGCCAAAAGCAGAATTTTTTGACATTATAAAACCTCCATCCTCAGCACTATGAGCAATAATAACTTCTTTAGAGCCATTAAGCATGCCTATACTGGGCCAACCGGTTCTTTTGTTTTCAATTCTTGGAGTTGCGCCATCAGGAACAGTCATCCAATCTGTTTTGTTAAAATGGTTGTAACCTGTACCTCTTTGCGCAAAAGCGTTGTCTGTAGCAGTAGTCCAAACTGCACTAATAGTGCCGTCCGGATATAGAATAATTCTTCTTCCCATTGCAGCATTGGATTGTTGGTCATACTTGGTATTTCCTATTTTGATATAGGAGAAATTTATGTCTCGTCTTTCAACTACAGTGGACTTAGAAGGTGCAACAACGGGATTAGAATTTGGTTGTATTACAATAGGAGCCGCATCAGTAGTTTTGACCGGCATGTTGTTTACTACAACCTGGTTTGAATTAATCTTGCTTTGGGCAAAAAGTGCACCTGTCGCAAGAATGCTAAGCAGTGATAAGTATATTTTTTTCATCTCAGGAATTTGTTAATTATTAATGGGTGTAAAAATAGGAATTTTTATAACACAACAAGATATCTAAAGGTAAAATGCCGAATTAGTTACTATGGGTGGCAAATATCTTAAGTACCATCTCACGCATCATTTCTCCGGTCGGAGTTGCATTACCTCCTACACCCTTGGATTTCAAGTCATAGTATTTGAGAATGGCAAAAACTTGCTCAACTTTTTCTGAACTGAAATTAGCCGCAGCCATTCTGTATTCAGTAAGGATAAACTCATGTATGCCCAATTTTGATGCTAAGCTTCTGGCATCTAATGTCTTAAACTCGTGATAGAGTAATATTTTTTTAAAGTATGAAAATAAATTGCCAATGATTACTATAAAGGGGTTTTGAGTCGGATTGTTGGCTAAATAATTGATTATTTGGATGGACTTGTTGAAATTGTTGCTGCCAATTGCTTTTTGCAACTCAAAAACGTTAAAGTCTTTGCTGATACCGATGTTCTCTTCTACATGTTTTGTATTGATGAGTTGCACTTCCTTCGGTAGTTGCAGAAGCATCTTGTCTATCTCATTTGCAATTTTCCCTAAATCATTTCCCAGATATTCTGCAATGAGCAAAGAAGCTTGCGAATCAATGGCTTTGTCTAAGCTTCTGATATATTTTTCAATCCAACCCGGAATTTTGTTTTCGTATAATTTCTCACTTTTGAAGAAACCATATTTCAAAAACAGTTTAGCCACTTTTGTTCGTTGGTCCAGTTTGTCAATTTTGTAATTGAGAACAAGTATTGTGCTCTTGAGTGGGTTTTCCAAATAAGGGACAAAATCGTCCATTTGGTTTTTGGGGAGGTTCTGGGCTTCTTTTACAATAATGACTTGATATTCAGCCATCATGGGATAGCGCTTTGCAGCCATGACAATATCTTTCACTTTGACTTCTTTTCCATACATGATTGTTTGGTTGAATTGTTTTTCTGTAGGTGTTAATACAGTTTCTTCAATCAAATCGGATATTTTTTCTATGTAGTATGGTTCATCCCCCGAAAGAAAATAGACAGGTTGAAATTCCCTGTTTTTAATTGAGTTTGAAAGTAGTTTAAAATCTTCTTCGGTATTCTTTGCCATAAGAATTGCGTTTGCTGCTTTATCTTTAATTTGCAGTTGAAATGCAGAAGATTAATTTGCCTGAATTTGCACCGCTCCTTAAGAATATTGGGCAAAGAAAATACATTTTTGATTCTTTTAGGAAAAAGTTTGTAACACTCACGCCAGAAGAGTGGGTCCGTCAACATTGGGCATATTTTTTAGTAACATATATTGGTGTCCCAAAAGGGGTTATTGGTATTGAGGTGTCATTGAAGTACAATACCATGAACAAAAGGGCTGATATAGTGGTTTTTGATAAGTCTCAACAACCTGCTTTAATTGTTGAATGTAAAGCATCTCATGTAGCTTTGACGGAGCAAACATGTTTACAAATTGCAAACTATAATGCTGTGTTTAAATCAAAATTTTTAATCATCTCTAATGGGATGGAGCATTTTTTGTTTGAAGTGGATTTCCAGTCAAATACAATTTTTCGACTTCAAGAACTTCCTGTGTATAGTGAATGGTAATCTTATGTTATTTAATATTGTTGCGGTCTAACCAATTTGTTAACACAATCAAGCCCCAGAAGATGTTCCAATGATGATTTTGTTTCCCAATTTTAAAGTCGTTAAAAGCACTTTGCCAACTTTGTGCATGAAGGAGTTCTCTGTAAGCTAATTTGTGGATAGCATTCTGGACATATTCGGAAAGTTCATTTCTTAACCATTTATCCCAAGGTAGTACAAACCCCATTTTTTTTCTTTGGATTATTTCCAGTGGTAATAGATCTGAAAGCGATTCTACCAACAAAGATTTTTGTGCCTTTGATTTAGTCTTATAAGCATCAGGTGTATTTAAAACATACTCCACCAATTTGTGGTCGAGAAAGGGAACGCGCACTTCAAGTGCGTGGCGCATACTCATCTGGTCTGTATCTCTTAACAATACAGGTTGTAAGTAATAGTGTAGCTCTGCTTGTGTTAATTGGCGATATCTTTCAAACGAATTGTTAAAAAATGATTCTGAAACAATGGGTTGATAGCTACCTAATAAGTAATTGCAATCAGATTTGCTCAGCATACTTCTCAATGTTTCATAAGCTTGGGCAGGATGGAGTGTGTTCATTGAAAGCAGTTCATATAGCTTTTTGTATCGTGTATTTTGATTAAAGCTTAACAAGGTACTGCCGCATTTTCTAACAATAGTTGGAACTTTTCCAAGTTTATTAATTATTAACGGTAGTTGTGCAAAGACAGGATATCCACCAAATAATTCATCACCGCCAAGCCCTGATAAAGCCATAGTGATTCCGGCTTTGCGCGTAACTTGTGAAACAATATAGGAGTTGGCTCCATCAAAACTTGGATGGTCGTAGGCGTTGAGGATATTTTCTATTTCTTCTAAAAATAGTGTTGGGCTTAATTTAATCTCTGTATGTTTTGTGCCATATCTTTTTGCAACTTGTTTGGCATAATAGGCTTCAGAGAATTCTTTTTCTTCAAAACTAATGTTAAATGTATTCACGCTGCCGGACATACATTCACTCATAGCAGCAGTAACCGCTGTTGAGTCAATTCCACCGGATAGGAAAGCTCCAAAAGGTACGTCCGCAACAAGCCTTTTTTCAACAGCATTCATGAAAAGTGTTTTTATGTCTTTTTTACATTGCTCATAGCTTATTTCATTGTTTGTTTCTAATGTCGGCTCCCAATATGAATGGAAGTCGAAAGTCCTTTCTGAAATAATTGCGAAAGAGGCAGGAGGAATGGATTTGGTGTTTTGCAACAAAGTGTCTTGGCCTGAAACTGTTCCAAGTCGGAAGAATTCCGAGATTTTGCTCTTGTCTAATTGGGCTTGAAATAGATTACTTGCCAACAGCCCTCTTATTTCAGATGAGAAGACAATGAAGTTGTCAGTTTTGTAATAGTAAAGAGGTTTTATTCCTAATCTGTCTCTTGCAATAAAAAGGTTTTGTTGCGCTTGGTCATAAATAGCAAATGCGAACATCCCCTCCAAATATTCCAACATTTGTGTTCCCCACTTGATATATGCTGCAATCAGTACTTCTGAGTCGCTTGAGGTTTTGAAAGGGTATTCCGGTAGAAGGGATTTGATTTTTTGATAATTATAAATCTCACCGTTAAAGATTAAAACAAATCTACCATCATGACTAAACATGGGCTGGTTGCCGGCATTACTTAGGTCAATAATAGAAAGTCTGACATGCCCTAAGCCGACATTGTTCTGTAAGAAAATTCCATTGTTGTCGGGTCCTCTGTGTTGTATGGCTTCATTCATCTTCTTGATATGCCATTCTTCAACATGGTTTTGATTGAAATGAAATATGCCGTTTATGCCACACATATAAGTACTAACGATTATTTAGTAAATCAAAAAGGGTTTCAGACCACGAGTTTAGGTTAATTTTATTTGAAAGCAATACACTGGTTTCTGCCATGGCATTGTATTGAAGCTGATTAAGACTTGCGGCTTTCAATAATGTTTGTTTTAATGAACCGATATCATCAGGAGGAAAACTAAAACCATTTTTCCCTTCATGTAAAAATTCAGAGCCTGCTCCGACAGCAGTGCTGATTAATAAAGGAAAACCTGCGGCAGCAAACTCATGTACAACTACCGCCCAGGGTTCAAAACGACTGGGTAGAATAAAAACTCCTGTGTCTTCAATAAACTTGCCCATTGCGTTAGGTTGAATAAAGCCCCAATGTTTAATGTCTTTGTGTTCAACCCTTTTTTCAAAATCCAATCCAGTACCCAAACACCATAATTTCCACCCTTGCAATGTACCATCTTTTTTTAAATCTATAAATGCTTGCCACAAATTTTCAAGTCCTTTTGCAGGAATATACCTTGCAACACAAATGAATCGCTTTGGAAACTCTTTAAACTTCTTGTCTTTAAATTGATGATAAAAAGTACTGAAAGAGTTGGTATCTCCGCAATAATATCCGGTTTTTATCTGCTTTTCTTTGAATCCCAATTTGAGGGCATATTGCTTTTGAGGTAATCCCGGTACCCACGCTTTATTAAAGGTCTTATGAATGGTAAAGGGTGCTGTAAGTTGCAAAAGCCTTTGTTTGAGACTGCCATTCCAATGATTGTCCATTGCTAATATAACAGGAATTTTCTTGACAAATTCTTTGCAAACAGCCAAGTAATCTTTGTCAATCCAGCCTGAGCACATTATTAGATCAGGTGCAAGTTTATCGGCAAAGGCAGACAACGATTGTTTGTCAAATTCTTTTCTGTTATAAATATATAATCTGTTTGTTGTCTTAAATTCAAAAGGAGCCTCGGCATTAACCGGGTATTTCACTAAATGAATTTCTACATGTTGAAATCGGTTCAGGAAATGGTATAACGAGCTGGAAACATACTGTGCAATTTCAGTATAGAGTATTAATATGGTGGCAGCTCTTTGGTTCATCACAGTTTGTTAGTCAAGAATAGAATGTTTTTTTATGAGATGTAAGTGATAAGGGAGGGATAAGTTGTATTATTAGCAATGTATTGATTGCCCCAATTAAAGCACCTGCCAATACATCTTCAGGGAAGTGCATTCCGTTATAAATTCTGGAGATGCCGGCAAGCAATGCCAATATAAAACACAAAGAATAGCACCATGGCTTATTCACTAATAATGCTATGAAAAATAATCCTGTGAAAGCAGTAAACGTATGTCCTGAAGGGAAAGATTGCCAGTATTTCACAGACAAATATGGTGAAAAATGAACGGATGATGGAGTATCAATAAAAAACTTTGCAGGGCGAGGAGTTTGTGTGAAAACATAGTTTTTAAGTGAGAATGAAATAATAGCATTCATTACGAATGCAATACAGATGTTGAGTATTTGGGATTTATATCTGAACCAAACAAAAATAATGGCAAATACAATCAGGGGCCATTCGCCCAACAACGTAAAAAGAAAGAAAACGAAATCAACCGCTCTGCCTCCGCAACGATTTAAAAGAAAAAAAATATTTTCTCTACCAAGAGCTATAAAAGCAATCCATCCAATAACCTGTAAACCAATAAGATAAAAAATAAAATGGTTAGAAATAGATTGCTTAAGAGACGGTTTCATTAGGAATGTGGGTTCAAAAATAAGCGAATAATTTTGCCTGTCAGACATAATTGATATAAATTGCACCCAAAAGAAAATCTCATGAGTGAAAGGGTCAAATTAGAAATGGAGTTTTTGATTAATTCTTCTCCTGCAATCTTGTTTAATTTTATAAGCACTGCATCCGGTCTTTCTCAATGGTTTGCTGATAAGGTTTCAGTCAGAGGATCTGAATTGATGATTTTCTCATGGGGAAATGAAGAGGTTAGAGAAGCTAAAATTGTCAAAAAAGCTTTTAACAAGTTCATTAGATTTGCATGGTCTGATGCAGACAGTAAAGACGAGTATTGGGAAATGGAAATTTGCAAAGGAGAATTGACAGAAGACATCATGTTGTATGTTACTGAATTTGTTGATCCTGATGAGGAAGAAGAAATATCAAATTTATGGTCAAGTCAGATAGATGATTTAAAAGAAACACTCGGAGTTAATTAAGTTCCTCTGCTTGAAAAAGTTAAACACACTCATTCTTAAATCTTTTATTGGTCCTTTTGTGGCCACGTTTTGTATTTCAATGTTTCTGTTTCTTATGCAGTTTCTTTGGAAATACATTGATGAGTTTGTTGGAAAGGGACTGGAATGGCATGTATTTGCAAGGCTGCTCTTTTTTGCAATGGCTGATTTAATTCCTTTTGCATTGCCATTAGCGGTATTGCTTTCGTCCATAATGACCTATGGCAACCTTGCCGAAACTTCTGAATTGGTGGCAATTAAATCAGCAGGAATTTCATTGAGAAAAGTCCTGACTCCAAGCTTTATTGTAATGCTTTTACTGTCATTACTCACTTTTTATTCTTCAAATATAATTATACCAAAAGCCAATCTGGAATTTAAAACATTGCTCTGGGATATTCGGGAGAAAAAGCCTGCATTTAATATTAAAGAAGGCGTTTTTTACAGTCAGATTGAGAACTTTTCAATAAAAGTATCCAAGAAAGAGAAAGACAACCAAACCGTGCGCAATATTATCATCTATGAAAAACAACCGGATAACCCCATGCTCAATGTGATTCGTGCTGAATGGGGAGTTATGAAGTTGTCTGAAAACGAACGCGCTTTACTGTTCACTCTGTATAATGGAGTGCGATATGAGGAGATGACCGGTTCGCAAAACTATTATAGAACACGACCTCACAATACGATGAAGTTTGCCAAGCAGGTGATGGCATTTGACTTATCTCAATTGGATTTAAAAAAGACCGAGAAAGAATTATACAAAGGGAATTATAGGTTTTTGAATGTCAAAGAGCTTACTGTGGAAATAGATTCCATGGATAAAGAAATCTTGCAAAGTAAACAGCAGTATGCAAAATATATAAAGCCCTATTTTTCTATCTATAATACGCAATATAGTAAAAGAGATTCTGTTACCGCTTTGAGCCATAATAAGTTGATTGATAATTTTGCAAAGGTGAAACAAGAAGAATTGATTAACACAGCTCAAGATAATGTTAGAAATATATTGAGTATGGTCGAATCCAATCAAACAAGCCTTTCCGAACTTACAAATGAAGAGCTGAAATATGCCGTAGAGAGACAAAAAAAGTACACATTAGCAGCCGTTATTTTAGTGCTGTTTTTCTTAGCAGCACCTCTGGGTGCAATCATTCGTAGAGGTGGATTAGGTTTGCCGATGGTAGTGTCCATCTTGTTATTTATTCTGTATTATGTAGTAGATATGATTGGAACTAAAATTGCAAAAGAGGGAATAGTAGATGTTTGGTTGGGTACATGGCTCTCAACCCTTGTGCTGACACCCGTTGCAATTTGGATTTACTATAAAGCCTCCCGTGATGCAGCATTATTTGAAGGAGGTATTATTAACAAATTAGCGAATAAGCTTAATTTTAGAAAAAAGGTTATCCCGTCTTGAAAAGGGTGCTCATCATAGGTAACAGAATTCCTTTGCCTGCCAGAGATGGAGGTGCTTTGGCTATACTGCAAATACTTAAATTGTATGTTAAAGCAGGATTTGAAGTTGATTTTGTAACACTCAATACTTCAAAACATTTTGTTACAGAGGATATCATTCATTCAGAATTGGACTTTCTGAACTCGATTGAGAAAGTGAATATTGATACTCAATTGAAATTGGGAGCTTTACTCAAAAACCTATTACTATCAGCAAAGTCATATAATCTGTCAAGATTTTATTCAAAAGAGCTTGAAGACTTGATTTTGCGTAAGATTCAGGAAAATGAATACGATTGCATACACATAGAGAGCCTATTTGCAGCAACAGTATTACCTGTGCTAAAGCAAAATTTTCAAAGACCGATTTATATTAGAGTGCATAATATTGAGCATCAAATATGGCAGCGAATGGCGGAAAATGAACAGAATATTTTCAAGAGAAAATATTTGAAAATAATGGCGCAGCGTCTTCAAAAAGAAGAGTTGCTATTGTTGTCTCTTGCTAATGGCTTGTTACATATTTCCAACAGTGATTTAGCATTTTTTGAATCGCAACTACCGGCAGTAAAACATATTTATTTGCCTTTTGTTGTTGAAGAAAATACTCAGATTGAATACCCTGATGCTACACCTGCATCGGTAGGTTTTATAGGTTCACTTGAGTGGTTGCCGAATCAACATGGTTTAGATTGGTTTTTGGATAAAGTTTGGGCAAACGTCAGGGTTGCTATTCCTGATGCAGTTTTGAGAATCGCAGGAAAAAACATACCGGATAAATATAGGTCAGATGAGCATTGCGGAATAGAAGTAATGGGAGAGGTGCAGTATGCGAATAATTTCATGCACCAACAACAAGTGCTAATTGTACCCTTGTTTTCAGGAAGTGGAATAAGAATTAAAACCATTGAAGCAATGGCAAACGGAATTGCTGTGGTGAGTACAACAATTGGTGCGCAGGGTTTGGGTGTTGTTCCCGGTGAAGATATTCTCATTGCGGATACAGCTAAAGACTTTTCAAAAGCGTTGATACTATTGCTTACTAATGAAATGTTGCGATTAAAATTGAAAAAAAATGGGGAGTCATTTGTACAACATAATCACAATGAAAGCAAGGCGATTAGTGTGCTAAAGTCCTTATGCTGATTATTTCTTAAATACCCAATATTTCTGTCCAAAGAAATTCCAAATGGCAGACATAATTGTGGCAAATACAAATGCAAACAACTTGTCCAATTGCAGTGTAATGTTAAATAAATCCTTGATTGTCGTATTGTTGATTTGGATAAACAACTCGTAGTAGGGAAGTAGCTTTAGAAAAATTTCATTTACAGAAACATTAATTAATAATGACACGCCATATATAGCAAAGAATTTTGAGAGTTGGTTTACACCGGTCTTTCTTTTGTCCTTCCAAGTCCATAATTTATTAAGAAAAAAGGTGTAAAAAGACCCGGTAATAAATCCTAATGCTTTTGCAATACTCAATGATTCGAGAAAGAAAGATGTGCCATAATATACTACCAAGTCAACAAGCACCGCAGAGATACCTATGATGATATATTTAACTATTTGTTTTCGCGAATCTCTCACCTGATTGCAAAAGTAATTTTATTATTTTTAATCGAAGCAAACCATCCAATTGGGATTGGAAAATTCATAGCTATATGTCCAACAGGGAAATTTGATAAATAAGGAATGTTTAATTTGTTTGCATAGTATGCACAAATCTCCTCAGCTGTTTTCCCAAAAGGAACAGTGTTGTCATGCATATCCGTAAGTCCGCCAGAAATAATCAGTTTGACTCCTTCAAAAAAACCACTCCTTTGCAGTGAATTGAACATGCGGTCAATGTGATATAGATATTCGTCCAAGTCTTCAATAAATACGATTCTTCCTGTATTGTGCGATAAACTCTTTGAACCCATTAAACTATAAAGCACAGATAGGTTGCCGCCTGTAATTTGAGCACTTTCGATATCATGAACATCTTGTCCCTGTGGCAATGAATAAGTGAGTTCACTTGTCTTTAGAAAATGTGCTGTTAATGATGCAGATTCATGAAATAAAGGGTCGTTATATTGCACGAATGACAATGGCATGAGGCAATGCAAAGAAGGGCATTTATATTGATTAAGGAGGTGTTGGTGAATGGCTGTGATATCGCTATAACCGCAAATCCACTTCGGATATTTTTTTAATAAATCCCAATTGACATGGTCAATAATTCTTGCAGAACCGTAACCCCCTCTTGCACAAAAAATTGCTTTAACCTCCGGATTAGACAATAGTTCATTGAAATCGCTGATTCTTTGCCCGTCAGAACCTGCAAATTGGTTGTCAGAATCAAATAAATGTGAAGCAAAACATACCTTCCATTGATGTTGGTTACACCATTTCTTGAAACCTTGTAACTCTTCTTCTACAACTTTACGTGCAGGTGCAAGAACACCAATCGTGTCTCCGTTGTTTAATTTAGGTAGTTCAATCATTTAATTTCTGTTTCATTTTCAATAAATGTAATGCCAAATTCGCTTAATTCATTAAGGATGGGAATGTATATTTCTGAATGGAAGGGTAGTATTACACCTGTTTCTTTGATTTTTCCTGTTGCTAATAGTTTCACTCCCATTGCAAGAGGCAATCCAACAGTATCGCTGATTGCCGTATGATATACATCTTTCCCTTCAAGCGACATTAAGCTGGTATGTTGGTAGTGCTTATGATCTATTGTGTATTCTACTTCATGATACATCAACAACATATCTTTATCTTGCTCATTGAGTTTCCATTTCTCTAACAATATTTTTTCCAAAATTTCAGCAGCAGTGTATGTACCGTAGGGAATAATTTTCTCAGAATCTAATTCAAGATATTGGATTTTCTCCCATGCTTCTTTGCTCAACGAAGTACGAATGAGTTGTTCAAAAATGTGCTTATTGGAAAATGTATCCGCTGAATCTGTAAGTTTTAAAAAAAAGTCTTTATATGTATAGTCAGTTGGTATGTTGATTTTAGTAATGTTTTCTGTCGCACCAAGCAAAGCTAAGGCATACCATGCTTCACAAAAACCTGGTCTGCGCAAGGTTCCTCTTATGATGGTTGGTACACCATCAATCTTGTAATGTTTTGAATAATCAAGAGAATTACGGTTTGCATAAGCTTCATAGCTCCCCACGTTTGGAAGATCAAATGACCAAAGCTTGCTGAAGAGCCGTGGATAAGGGACATAGTATGTGAGCTTATTCTCGCGATACCTTGCCATTTCTCCCTGCCCTGCAATAACTACGTTTTTTGGGTTCCATGTGAACTTATACTTCCATGGGTTATCCAATTCGTCCTTTAATGACATCAGTGCTCCTGTGAAACTCTTGAAACTATGAATCTTTCCATCCTTATTCTTAATATTCTCTATGATTCTGCATGCAGATAAATGGTCAATACCGGGATCAGCACCCAGTTCAAAAAGAAAAACTAAGTTCTTTTCTTTTGCCTTTTTATTTAGCACTTTGATTTCATGCTTCGCATAGCTTGCGGTGAGCATGTGTTTAGAATGTTTTAAACAAAGTTTGGCTACTTTAAGATGGAATAAATGGGGAAGCATGGACACAACAATAGTTGCATCAATAATAAGATTTTCCATGTGTACTGCATCAGAAATGTTAATTTTAACTACTTGAATATGAGGGTAATCAATTGTCTTCTTTCGAACTAAGTCGAGATCTAAGTCTGCGACTGTTAATGAAATGGGACTCTTTTTAGTCCATTTTCCAAGATAGTTTATCAGACTCCCGGAAGAACGCCCCGCTCCTAAAATCAATATATGCTGTTTCATGAATTTCCTTGACAAAGTAAGTGAAACTACTATTGAGAAAAAATGAAATTCATGTATAATTAATAACAAAGGAGATTCATTATTATATACAAACAAAAAAGCCTCCGCGCAGCGGAGGCTTTTTGAACATTCAAAGTCGGTTTTTACTTCGCAATAATAACCTTGTGAGTCAGCACTTGATTGTCATGTGTAGTAACTCTAATCAAGTACACCCCGTTCGCCATGTTTGACAAATCGATGATGTATTGAGCATTTGTGTTGTTTTGAGTAGATAACAGAACAGTTTCACCCACCATGTTTGAAACAGCGATATTGCTTACGGTAACATTGTTGTTGTTAGCAATAGTAACAATGCCATTACTTGGATTAGGGAAAAGTTCGAAACCTAATTGAGCAAAAGTTGAGTTTACATCAAGGTTCTGAACCACGTGTTCCAATGTTTTTTCGCACTGGCAACCTTCGGGAGAAGTTACAATTAATTTCACTTTGAACTTACCATCATTGCTGTATTGGTGGTTAGGGTTAGGCGCAGTGGAAACAACTCCGTCTCCAAAATACCATTTGTAGTCAGCACCTACCACCGGCACATCAAAGGTATATCCTCTTTGTCCGAAAGTCCAATCGTGATTAATTGTGAAATCGCAAGAAGGAATAATACCCACATTCACAGTTTTAGAAATAGTGTCAGGGCAAATACCAAACTTAGAAGATGCAATCAAAGTAATAACATAGCTTTCAGGAGATGTATTTGAGTATGTATGAAGTGGTGTAGTCATATCACCGTATGTCATGCCATCGCCCATATCCCAGAAACTATGGAAATTGCCAAACTCAACTGTAGTATTGTTAGCAAGTTGGAGTGTGTTGCCGGCACAAGTGGTTTGTGCGATATCGAAATCGGCATTGGGACGATAACCTGTTCTTACTGAAGATGCTTTAAAAGCCGAACATCCATTGTCATAATTAACAGTCAGACTCATATTGTATTCTCCTGCGCTGTCAAATTTCACAGAAGGCTCTCTGTCTGCGTATAAAATTCCATCAATATTCCATATAAAATCAATAGTGCTGTATATATTAGTAATTCCACTATTGAAGATAATTGGACTGTTGCTGCACACATCGGACGTAGAGAAGTTAATGATAGGAGCTTCCATCACCACAATAGATTTAGTCATAGAATCAACACAGCCAAATTGTGATGTTGTTTTAAGAGTAATCAATTGTTCACCGTATGCAGTAAATGTTACTAAAGGATTTTTATCAAATGAACGCACATTGTTGCTTCCAATGGTCCATTCGCTACCCCATGATGAGAATGGAATGGTTGTGAGGTTGCTCAAGGTTACATTGCTGTTCTGACAGATGCTGGCAGGAGAAGTAAAATTAGCAACAGGGTTGGGATAGTTATAAACAGATTTTGTTATTTCAGAATGACAACCATTGTCAGACGTAGCAGTAAGTGTTACTTGATAAGGACCGGGTTGTGTATAAACATGAGTAGGGTCTTTGAGTGTACTTTCGTTTTCGTCACCGAAATTCCAAACGTAAGTCATTGTACCCGCAGCTAATGTACTATTATTGGTAAACTGGAATGGATTCAAACCGCATTGATTTTTAAAAGTAAAGTCAGCAACCGGACTTTCAATAACTTCAATAGTTTTATAAACTGAGTCAGCAAAACCTAAATCAGAGGTTGCAACCATTTTAACTGTGTATATACCTTTAGAAGCATACAATTTTTGAGGTGCAAATTGTGTAGAAGTTGTTCCATCGCCAAAATCCCAAAAAGTTGAAATAATCGTACCGGAAGCAATCTCAGTAAGATTGACAAATTGGAGTGTTGTGCCGAGGCATCCTCCGGCATCTTCCACTGCCACTGAAGGCATAGGTGCTATATGTAAGTATCTAATCGTTGTCGTGTCACATTTACCATAGGATTTATCAGTAACTGTGTAATATAAGACAACGGGTAAGTCAACATCTGATGCATTAAATTTAAGAGAAACATACGCATCGGTTGAACCGGATGGCGGATAAAATGAATATCTGTTTGAAGGCATTACAGTACCATCGATGGTTGCTTCAAACTTACTGGTCCAAGTTGTGCCATATCCGGAATTTGAGTAGCCAATTGGTGGTGAAAAGTGATAAATGAAAACTTTGTCATGTGTTACCAAATCCGGTTCGTCATTTTTAATAAACCCAGGAAAAACTATGTCCGGATTAAAATTCGCACCAAAAGGCAATGAAGTTACATCAAAACTTTTAGATATAGCGTTATTGGAGTTGTCCATATCATTACTTAGTACAGTAAATGTTAATGAGTTATTTCCGAGCACTGTAGGTTTTAATTTATAACCGGGAATTCTGAAAACCTTGGTTTCGCCAACTTCAAGACCAACTAGTTCAAAATGTTTTATAGTAATGCCTGATGCCCCCGGCATTGATATATTAATGTCCACCATAGAACGTCTTCCGGGTCCATTGCTTCTGAGCGTTACATCTATATCATATTCATTGTTATGACAAAGTATTCCCGGTGCGGCAGCAATCACAGGTTGCACATCTAGTACTTCAATATCTGAGTATTTGGTTGCAAGAGTTAGTATTTCAACATATCCATCTCCGTTATTATTTCCTTGAGTATTTGTTTGAGCGACTCCGCTATTGTATGAACCTCCTCCATCACCATAATCATAATATTGGCTACCTCCATTGTATCCTCCACCGCCACCTGCTCCGCAACTACCTCCGCAACTACTATGAGCACCACCACCACCGCCAAATCCTCCTTGTGCAGTAGGTGCTGAGCTACTGAGTCCACCAGCTCCACCATTCAAAAATGCCTTTCCCCCTGTTACACCATAACTGCCTGCACTTCCTGAGAGAGCTCCGTCAGTCTTATATCCTCCACCTGCGCAAGCAATTACTCCCTGTGCTGTTCCGCCATTTTGTGTTCCGTTGTTGGTTGCCAATCCGGGATTACCGTCTCGGTTCATAGCACCACCACCACCACCGGCAACAATAAGAATCGTATTGGTTGTTACGTTCACTACATAAGAACCACCGCCACCACCACCACCGGTACCATTTATTCCTTTTTGACCCACGAGAATATATATTTCTTCACCGGCATTCAAATCAAAAGTTCCTTGGATTGTAGCGCCCTTTCCACCCACAAAAGAACCACTATTGTAGTCCCCGCCTTTTGCACCTGCAACGGTTATTTGGTATGTACCATCATCTGGCACCCTCCATGATTGAATACCGCTAATAGATGTAACTTTCCCATCTAAATTAGTTGAGCTGTATGCAGAGTTAATTTGGGCTTGTGTCGGACCTAATCTTGCTGTTGCACCTGCAGTGGTAAATTTATAAGTTTGTCCAAATACAGTCGAAGTGCAAATGAAAAAAAGTGATAGTAATAGATTCGGTACAAATTGATTACTAAGATACCACCGGATTTGCTTAGATAGCTTGATTCTGTGTGTAATAAGCTCTGATGGTGTGTTGTAAATGTTGTAATGTGTTTTCATGATTATTAATAGGTAATTTACATAGTGCTAAATTATATGAATCTATTTGAATTCTTCTTCTTTTTTTTTCTTTTTTTCCGATATAGAGCGTTATCTAGTCCTAAATCGATAAAAATGAGTTTGTTAATTTCACAAAAAAGCTTCCCTTTTGAGGAGGCTTTTTTGTGATTTACTTTCTTCTTGATTACTTCGCAATAATAACCTTGTGAGTCAGCACTTGATTGTCATGAGTAGTAACTCTGATCAAGTACACCCCGTTCGCCATGTTTGACAAATCGATGATGTATTGAGCATTTGTGTTGTTTTGAGTAGATAACAGAACAGTTTCACCCACCATGTTTGAAACAGCGATATTGCTTACGGTAACATTGTTGTTGTTAGCAATAGTAACAATGCCATTACTTGGATTAGGGAAAAGTTCGAAACCTAATTGAGCAAAAGTTGAGTTTACATCAAGGTTCTGAACCACGTGTTCCAATGTTTTTTCGCACTGGCAACCTTCGGGAGAAGTTACAATTAATTTCACTTTGAACTTACCATCATTGCTGTATTGGTGGTTAGGGTTAGGCGCAGTGGAAACAACTCCGTCTCCAAAATACCATTTGTAGTCAGCACCTACCACCGGCACATCAAAGGTATATCCTCTTTGTCCGAAAGTCCAATCGTGATTAATTGTGAAATCGCAAGAAGGAATAATACCCACATTCACAGTTTTAGAAATAGTGTCAGGGCAAATACCAAACTTAGAAGATGCAATCAAAGTAATAACATAGCTTTCAGGAGATGTATTTGAGTATGTATGAAGTGGTGTAGTCATATCACCGTATGTCATGCCATCGCCCATATCCCAGAAACTATGGAAATTGCCAAACTCAACTGTAGTATTGTTAGCAAGTTGGAGTGTGTTGCCGGCACAAGTGGTTTGTGCGATATCGAAATCGGCATTGGGACGATAACCTGTTCTTACTGAAGATGCTTTAAAAGCCGAACATCCATTGTCATAATTAACAGTCAGACTCATATTGTATTCTCCTGCGCTGTCAAATTTCACAGAAGGCTCTCTGTCTGCGTATAAAATTCCATCAATATTCCATATAAAATCAATAGTGCTGTATATATTAGTAATTCCACTATTGAAGATAATTGGACTGTTGCTGCACACATCGGACGTAGAGAAGTTAATGATAGGAGCTTCCATCACCACAATAGATTTAGTCATAGAATCAACACAGCCAAATTGTGATGTTGTTTTAAGAGTAATCAATTGTTCACCGTATGCAGTAAATGTTACTAAAGGATTTTTATCAAATGAACGCACATTGTTGCTTCCAATGGTCCATTCGCTACCCCATGATGAGAATGGAATGGTTGTGAGGTTGCTCAAGGTTACATTGCTGTTCTGACAGATGCTGGCAGGAGAAGTAAAATTAGCAACAGGGTTGGGATAGTTATAAACAGATTTTGTTATTTCAGAATGACAACCATTGTCAGACGTAGCAGTAAGTGTTACTTGATAAGGACCGGGTTGTGTATAAACATGAGTAGGGTCTTTGAGTGTACTTTCGTTTTCGTCACCGAAATTCCAAACGTAAGTCATTGTACCCGCAGCTAATGTACTATTATTGGTAAACTGGAATGGATTCAAACCGCATTGATTGTCAAAAGCAAAGTCAGCTACCGGAGTTTCAATAACATTAATAGTTTTAATCATAGAGTCAGCAAACCCTAAGTCAGAAGTAACAACCAATTTGACATTGTATATACCTTTCGTGTTAAATACTTTTTGAGGTGAGAAGAGAGTAGAAGTAGAACCATCGCCAAAATCCCAAAATACTTTAGGAATTGTTCCGGAAGCAATAGATGAATTATTTACAAATTGCAACACACTTCCTAAGCAGCCTCCAACATCTTCATAAGTTACATCAGGCATTGGAGCAATATGTAATTGACGAGATATAACAGAATCGCACATACCGTATGATTTATCTTTTAAAGTAAAGTAGATAAAGACATCTTTATCAATATCTTCTTTTTTAAACTTCATAGTAACATACCCGTCATTACTTCCAGAAGGAAATACAACATTGTATCTGTCAGATGGTAGTGCTTCGTCATCCATTACTGCATAAAAGTTGCAAGCCCAAGTGGAACCATAGGCAATGTTAGCATATCCTGTTGGAGGTTTAAAATTATATCGATAAGTTTTATCATGAGTTATTAAATCCGGTTTATCTGTACCAGGGTATCCCGGGAAATTATTGAAATTATTATCAGGAAGGAAACTACTTCCATAAGGTAATGAAGTTACGGGATAGTAGTTTGTTACTCGGTTGTTAGTTGTGTCGTCACTATCGCTTAAAACCTTAGTCAGATTAAGTGTAATACCTCCTGTTCCGGTAGTAGTCATTGTAACTTTCTGTGAAGATATACGGTAAACCTTTGATGTGCCATTAGCAAGATCACGTACATCGAAGAAATCAAATTTTAATACAGGCATACCCGGTACGGTAACTTCAAAGTTCAAGAATGTAGCATCATCCGGTCCATTATTTTTTAAAGTAATATCAAATTCATAAGGTGTTTTAACACACATTACTCCGGGATTAGGAGTAACAGGTTTTACAGATACTGCTTCAATATCTGCGGCTCCTACACTGATTACGGTGATATCCACCTTTCCGTGTCCGGTGTTTACACCCGGTGTATTACTTTGATTATCTCCAACGTTATAAGAACCACCGCCACCGGCCATATATCCCCCATCTCCACCGGAGTATCCACCACCACCACCACCACCATTACAACCCCCGCCAGAACCGCCACAACCAAACCCGCCATCTGCCGATCCACACGACCCTCCGGTACCTCCTTCAGCGCCATTGATAAATGCTTTGCCACCATTACCCCACGTACCATCATTCGCACCATCGCCAAGTAGTCCGCCACCTGCGCTGCCCCATGAAGATGAAATTGCTCCGCCATATCCAATACCGGATGGCTTTGCATTACAAGGGCTAGTAGAACTTATCATTAGCTCGCCACCGGCTTTAGTAATGCGCCCGTCACAACTGTTTTGCGAAACAGCTGCTCTAGAACCAGCACCCCCGCCTGCAATGATTAAAGGAGTGTTATCCGTTAAGGTTACAAAACTACCACCACCACCACCACCATTGGACCCATATGAGCCTAGTCCGGCTTGACCTACTACAATTTTTAATGTTTGCCCGCCTATCAAATAAAATTCACCGGACATTTTTGCACCTTTCCCTCCGGTATATCCTGATTGAGCATTAAAGCCCTGACCTCCGTAAGCCTCAATTTTATATGTACCTGATGCCGGCACCGTAAAAAGTTGAATGCCATTTGAGGATGTAACTAAACCGCTAAGGTTAGTTGATGCATATGCGGTGTTAATTTGCGCTTGTGTTGGTCCTTTAGACCCGACAGCACCACAGTTTGTAAACTTGTACACTTGTTGTCCGTGTAGAAATGTGCATGCTGAGAGCAAAATTCCTAAGAATGACAACTTGAATACTCTTTGACTGCTCCACCCTAAGGTAAAAAAGTGTTTAGTAATGGATAAATTGTAATGTGTTTTCATGTGAGTAAAATTTATTTCATAGATAATTACACTTCAAACATAGATAATTTATCAATTTGTTGTTTGCTTTTTCATTAAAAACTTTTTTAGTACATTTATATTGGCATTGTAAATTATTGAAAATAAATGTAATACAAACAAAAAAGCCTCCGCAAAGCGGAGGCTTTTTGAACATTCAAAGTCAGTTTTTACTTAGTAATTATCACTTTGTGTGTCAACACTTGATTCTCAAGTGTTGTAACTCTGATTAAATATACCCCGTTTGTCAAATCAGACAAGTTAAGAGTGTATTGACTGTCAGCATTATGTTGAGAAGAATTCAGTACAGTTTCACCCACGATATTGGTTACTGAAATATTGCTAACGGTTACATTGTTGTTATTGGTGATAGTAACAATACCATTGCTAGGATTAGGATATAAACCAAATCCGAACTGAGCAAAAGTAGTATTCACATCAAGGTTTTGAACCACATTGTCAATCACTTTTTCACATTGACAACCCTCTGGAGAAGTAACAATTAACTTCACAGGGAATTTGCCATCACGATTGTACTTGTGAATAGGGGATTGTTCGTTAGACAAAAGCCCATCACCAAAATACCATTTGTATTCAGCACCTTGGTGTTCAGGAGTAAAGGTATAGCCTCTTTGACCAAAAGTCCAATCATGTGTAATATTAAAGTTACAAGAAGGTACAACACCAATGGTAACATCGTGCGCAACAGTGTCAGGGCAGATCCCGTTTTCTGAAGTAGCAACTAAAGTAATGGTATATTGAGTAGGAGCAGCATTGTTGTAGATGTGATTAGGAGTAACCACATTTGAGTAGGTAGCTCCATCACCCATATTCCAATAATAAAGAGCCTTGTTGTAAGCAACAGTCGTGTTATTGGAAATGCTAATAGGCTCACCGGCACAAGTAACATCAGGGAGAGAGAAATCCGCATGGGGTCTATAACCGGTTTCAACTACCATAGATTTAGAAGCTGAACAAGCGTTGTCATAAGTGATATTTAGGCTTACATTATATTTTCCTGCTTTACCGATACTGAAAGTAGGGTCAGATTTAGCTGATAGCATTCCCCCCACATTCCAAATATAATCCACTTTAATGTTTTGAGGAGCATCAATACCGCTGTGGAAAGTAACAGGTGTATTAGAACAAACATCAGAATAGGTAATATTAATGCCGGGACCCGGAATAACATTAGCTAATTTGACAATAGAATCAGTACATCCGAATTGTGTTGTTACTTTTAATTTAACCCACTGTTGTCCATGTTCCTGAAAGACGATAGAAGGACTCTTTTCAAAAATTCTCATATTGTCATTTTCAACAGTCCATTCGCTACCCCAAGAAGAGAATAAGATAGAAGTAGTATTGCTCAATGTTACATTGCTGTTCTGACAGATGGTGTTTGGCATAGTGAAGTCAACATTAGGGTTAGGATAGTTGTAAACTGGTTTAGTAACTTCAGCGTGGCAGCCATTATCAGACGTAGCAGTAAGTGTTACTTGATAAGGACCGGGTTGTGTATAAACATGAGTAGGGTCTTTGAGAGTACTTTCGTTTTCATCACCGAAATTCCAAACGTAAGTCATTGTACCCGAAGCTAATGTACTATTATTGGTAAACTGGAATGGATTCAATCCGCATTGATTATCAAAAGCAAAGTCAGCAACCGGTGTTTCAATAACATTAATAGTTTTAATCATAGAGTCAGCAAACCCTAAGTCAGAAGTAACAACCAATTTGACATTGTAAATACCTTTCGTGTTAAATACTTTTTGAGGTGAGAAGAGAGTAGAAGTAGAACCATCGCCAAAATCCCAAAACACTTTAGGAATTGTTCCGGAAGCAATAGTTGAATTATTCACAAACTGCAACACACTACCCAAACAACCACCCACATCTTCATAAGTTACATCTGGCATTGGCGCAATATGCAATTGACGTGTTATTACAGAATCGCATATACCATTCACTGATTCTTTAATAGTAAAGAAAATAGAGACATCTTTATCAATATCCTCTTTTTTGAAATTTAACGTCAAGTATCCATCAACTCCACCCATAGGGGCTACAATATTATATCTGTCAGCAGGGAGTGGTTCGTTGTCAATTACCCCACTGAAACTAGTTGACCAAGTTGTACCATATCCGGAATTATTATAACCTGTAGGTGCAGTAAAGTTGTATCGATAAGTTTTATCATGAGTAACTAAGTCGGGTGTGTTATTACCTGGGAAGCCGGGAAAATTAGCTGCCGGAGTAAAGTTAGTTCCATAAGGCAATGAAACAACATTATAATTTGTGTTCGAGGTATTGTTATTGATGTTGTCACCATCACTGAGTACTTTTGTGATTGTTAGGGTTAACGCTTGATTCCCTGTAACACCACAAGAAATTTTATCAGTAGAAATGAGGTATGATTTTGTTTGACCATTACCTAAATCGCGAATATCAAAGAAGTTATAGGTTAATGTATTCATGCCGGGGGCGCTAACTTCGAAGTTTATAAACGAAGCATCATCTGGACCGTTATTTTTGAACGTTACTTCAAATTCATATGGAGTTTTAACACACATTGTATTTGGCTTTGGTGTAAGGGGTTTTACAGCAATTGCTTCAATATCAGCCTCTCCTACACTTATTACGGTAATTTCTACATATCCGTGCCCATTATTATAAGTGCCTAAATTAGTGATTGGATTGCCTCCAAAAGAGGATGAGTTTTCATATTTGCCATCTGAGGTTTTAACATCAGTTGCCGTAGCTAAAATATAAGAACCTCCTCCGCCTCCACTAGAAATAGATTGAGTTTGGCTTCCACCTGCGCCACCGGAATATCCACCACCTCCACCACCACCTCCTGTATTTCCATGGGTGCCACCGCCACATCCAAACCCTCCTATACAATCTGCAAACCATGCAGAAGTACCTCCAGTCGCACCATTTTTAAACCCTACACCGCCACCACCCCAGGTGCCATTTGTTCCATTAGTTAGAAAACCTCCTCCTCCTCCAACACCTGCAGGACTTGTACAGCCATTTCCACCATTACCATTAGTTCCACCGGAACACATGGCATTGCCGCCTTTTGTTGTTGTTTGTCCATTTGCATTGCCTAAACCGGAACCAGAAGTTTCTTGTCCACCACCACCACCTGCCACAATAATAGGTACATCTAGATCAGTTGCAACGAAGGAGCCGCCTCCGCCAGAACCTGATCCTGAAGGAGAGTAATATCCCCCCATTTGTCCAACTAGAATTTTTAACTTTTGACCACCAATTAACATAATATTAGCTTGAATAATAGCCCCACGTCCATAATTGTTTCCACCTCCACCTCTAGCTCCAGCTAATTTAAATTGATATATTCCAGATGCAGGGACTGTCCAGTATTGAAACCCGTTGGTGCATGTTACTTGGCCATCCAACGTGGTAGCAGTGTATGTTGAGTTTACTTGCGCCTGAGATGGGCCACTTGCACCAGTTGCACCACAGTTTGTAAACTTGTAAACTTGTTGTCCATAGAGCAATGAGCAACATGATGTGCATAGGACAATGAACGACACTTTGAAAAGTGTTGACGTAAGTGTTCTCCAATTTCTCTTGAGGTTTACATGTAATTTTGTGTGGTATTGTGTTTTCATGATATGAATTATTTTGTCATTATTATTTCAGGTTGCGAACATAAATAAAAGATGAATGTTTTGCAAATTAATTAAGCGTTTTTCAATATGATTTGAAAAGATTAATAGCCAAAACTGAATGTATGCGGTATGTTTGTTTACCAGCCTTGCTCACCAATGAGGGGTACAAAACTAAAGTTCTCAAAAATTTCTGTTTTGTAGTTTAAATGGTCGATTTTGATGAGCTTAACCATTTTTTGTTTGTTTTCGGCATTGCCAACAGGGATAATTAATGTTCCGTTTATTTGTAATTGGTTGAATAGGGCAGTAGGTATCTTTGGAGCACCGGCTGTTACAATTATTTTGTCAAAGGGTGCATTTTCTTTCCATCCTAAGGTACCATCTCCTAACTTAGTATTAACATCTATTCCGAGTTTATGCAAAAGAGTTTTTGATTTTTTATGTAATATTTCAATCCTCTCAATGCTCCAAACCTCTGCACCACAGAGGCTAAGTATTGCGGCTTGGTATCCGCTGCCTGTGCCTATTTCCAGTATTTTTTCGCCTTCTTGCGGATTGATTAATTGAGTTTGAAATGCAACTGTGTAGGGTTGTGAAATGGTCTGACCTTCATCTATTGCAAATGGTTTGTCTTGATATGCAAAATGCTCGAACTCGTGAGGGATGAAAAAGTGTCGAGGTAACTTTTGAATGGCATATAATACCTTTTCATTGGTAATGCCTTTGTTTCTGAGAGCTGCTACTAACTTGTTGCGAAGTCCTTGATGTCTGGGAGTGTCTTGCAAAATTTACACAAAAACTAATTGGTTGAAAATAATGATTTTAATGGCTGCAAATAAATTAAATTATTTGTACCTGCAAAATAATCATGATTAAACTCGGTGTAATTGGTACAGCCAAGCAAGTGCAATATGTTACTGAGACGGCTGAAAAGACAGGGAAATACTTAATATCAGGCACCTATATTCCTTCTGCAACATCATGGGAAGATGCGTTTTTTGATGCAGAGTATGAAAATTTCCTCAAAGGTTCTGATTCTCTTTTCTTTTGTGATGGGATTGAATGGTATCCTGCTTTAGTAGAAAAAGCTATTTATAATTTTAAGCATATCTTTTCTGATGGCTTACAATCAGAAAGCAGTATAAGGTTAAAGGAGTGGGAAGGGTTGGTATATGAAGCCGGTGTTGTTTTCCATGCAGGTAATCAATTTTCTGTTTCTCCTCCATTTCTGTCCGTTTGGCAATATCTGAAAAAATGTAATTGGATTGAAATAACAATCAAATTGCCCTTTAAAGATAGAGCACACTTTCGTTCGGTTCTCAGCCAAGCACTTGAGTTGTCAATTAAATCGGTGAGAGGCACTATTGATAAGTTTAACAAAAATGAATCCTATCTCTTTGGATTGGATTTTCCGGAACATTTTTCCTTGTGGATGGACAGCAATGGTGGTACTAATTGCAAAATTAACATTGAATATAGTAGGTATGACAGGGAGGTTAAAGCAGTTTTTGGAACCAATGAAAGACTATTTGAGGTAGATTTTGAAGGTCAATCTGTGTGGGAATTGCAAAAGAGTGAAGAGAATATTCATGCTGCCGGTTTGTTTAACAATGAAAATGAATTAGAATTGCAGCAGCTATTGCCCGAAATTAAAAAAGTCCAAAAGCAAGTTATCTATTTCGATACGTTGCATAAGGAGTTGCTTAATTTTTGGGACAATATCACCAATCACCTTAGCCCCTTAACCGGAATAAATGAACTTGTTGAAGTATCGATTTTGTGCGAGAAAGTTTTTCCTGAATCCGACAAGTTTCAGACTTGCTAACTTATCTTTCTTTTTGTCTTGTTGCTGTCTTTTATCTGCGTGTAAAAAAAGAGAGGCTGAAGTTCCATCTTATTTACATATAGACATGTTTACTTTTACGACAAACGTACAAGCACAGGGTAATCCTTCTGCAAATATTACGGATGGACATGTTTATGTCAATAGTAAATATCTGGGTGCATTTGAATTACCCATTACTATACCTGTATTGGCTCAGGGTGTATGTAATGTAACCGTCATACCCGGTATTAGAGAAAATGGTTCTGCTGTTAACCGTAAATCTGTGAAGATTCTGAAAGGATTTGAAGTTCAAGTGAACTTGCAGTCCAATGAAATCGATACAATTCAGCCTACGACTACCTATAGGGATAATGTTGTTTTTGCATGGATAGAAGATTTTGAGATTGGTACTTTTTCAACCGAATCTTCAACCAAAAACACTACAGCGGACTCGGTGATTATTATTGACAGTAGTAATGTGAATGCATTTAAAAGTCCTTTTTCAAAATATTCAGCTATGGTTAGTATTCAAGCGAGAGATACTCAAATTTTCTTTGAACAGCATAGTAAAGAAAAATTTATTGTGCCAAACAAAAGTGCTGACGTGTATTTAGAGTTAGATTATAAGACCAATATTGAGCTTCAGATTGGGTTTTATGCAGACAAACCGACCATGTATGAACAGATTCCGTTCATTTATTTGTCGCCAACCACAGAATGGAAGAAGATATATTTGAATTTGTCTATCGAAACATCGGTATTAGATGCCAATACCCCCATTCAAATTTTTTATGGATTTTTAAAAGCACAAGGTAATAAAACCCTTGCTCCCGAAGTTTATCTTGATAATATTAAACTGAGTTATTTAAATTGAATAAGTCCTTACGAATATGCTTGTATGTGTTGTTTGATTGGCTATCCGCGTCAATTGCATGGGTCATGGTGTTTCTTGTGAGAAAAGAATTTATTGAATCTCAAAGACACGGCTATCATATCCCTTTTGAATTTGATGCTAAGCTTGTGCTTGGCTTGGTTCTTATCCCGATTTTTTGGCTTATATTATATTGGTTCTTTGGGTTTTATAGGCATATTTTCAGACGTTCTCGACTGAAAGAATTAGGTCAAACGTTTTTTACAACAATTCTTGGTACCATAGTAATATTCTTTGCATTGATGTTAGATGATACGGTTGTAAATTATAAGAGTTACTATATCAGCTATTCGGTACTGTTTGCTTCACAATTTTTATTGACTTATTTCTTCCGCTTTTTATTATCAAGCTATACCAACAAACAACTTAATAGTGGAAGATGGGGTTTTAATACGTTGTTGGTTGGTGGAGGCGAAAAAGCACTCATGCTCTATAAACAGTTGTCGGAGTCTAGAAAGTCAGAAGGATATAAATTTGTGGGAATATGCACCAACGGGGTTATAATAGATGAAGTGAAGCAACTTGGATTGCAATCGTTGGGGTCGTATGAAAATATTCATCAAATTGTTCAAGAACATAATATTGAGGAAGTAATTCTTGCTTTTGAAAGTTCTGAAATTTCAAAAATCAACAAAGTGATTTCTGCTATTGATCAAGAAAATGTTTTTTTAAAAATACCTCCGGATGATTATCACATTTTGTCCGGTATGGTGAAGATGAATAATATACTGGGAACTGTATTAATTGAGTTGGATTTTGCAGTGATGAAGCCGTGGGAGAAAAACTTAAAAAGGATTTTTGATATTCTGTTTTCTTCAATTGCTTTGTTAATAGCATCTCCATTTTTATTCATGATTGCCTTGATTGTTAAATTAGGGTCAAAAGGTCCCATCTTTTTTATGCAAGAACGCTTGGGGTATCAAGGGAAGTCGTTTAAGATTATTAAATTTAGAACAATGGTGGCAGATGCAGAGAAAAATGGACCCCAGCTAAGCAGTGATCATGACCCGAGAATTACGAAGTTTGGAAGGTTTTTGCGAAAGACCCGGATAGATGAATTCCCTCAATTTATCAATGTGATTTTAGGTGAAATGTCGATTGTGGGACCTCGTCCGGAACGTGATTTTTATGCCCGACAAATCAAGCAATACGCACCACACTATGACCGCCTTTATCTTGTAAAACCCGGAATTACTTCTTGGGGGCAAGTTAAATTTGGATATGCTGAAAACGTTGAGCAAATGGTTCAACGCTCCTATTATGATTTGTTGTATATTGAGAACTATTCTTTTGCCTTAGACCTTAAGATTCTAATCTATACTGTTCTTATCATGGTTCAAGGAAGGGGTAAGTAGATAATTTATTGATTTCATACATTCGGCAGTGGAAATTGTAAGATATAGTTATAATTTCGCAACCCGACATCTATGATAAACACAACACAAAACAACGCTCAAAAGGTTCATAATTTCTATGCAGGACCTTCAATTCTATTTCCTCAAACTGTTGAGGAATCTATCAATGCTATTCAGAATTTTGCCGGTACGGGGCTGTCGATACTTGAAATATCTCACAGAAGTAAAGAGTTTGTTGAGGTAATGGAAAAGGCAAGGCAAATTGTAAAGGATTTGCTGAATGTGCCTGAAGGATATCATATACTCTATCTTGGAGGAGGAGCCAGCACCCAGTTTATGATGACTGCATACAATCTGCTTGAGAAAAAAGCTGCTTATTTAGAAACAGGAAAATGGGCTGCAAATGCAATTAAAGAAGCAAAGGTGTTTGGTGAAGTGGTGTTGGCTGCAAGTTCAGCTGACAAAAATTATAACTATATTCCTAAGGAAATCAATATTCCTACTGATGCTGACTATTTCCACTATACGTCCAATAACACCATTTACGGCACTCAAATCAGACATGAATTAAGTAGTCCGGTTCCAATGATTTGTGATATGTCTTCCGACATCATGAGTCATAGAGTAGATGTGTCAAAATTTGCACTCATTTATGCAGGTGCTCAAAAGAATATGGGACCTGCAGGGGCTACGGTAGTGATTGTAAGAGAAGATGTATTGGGGAAAGTGAGCAGGAAAATCCCTACGATAATGAATTATGCTACTCATATTAAAAAAGACAGTATGTTCAATACACCTCCTGTTTTCCCTGTTTTTGCAATCTTAAAAAACCTTGAATATGTTAAACAAGTAGGAGGAGTGGATGAAATGCAAAGAAGAGCAAAAGAGAGAGCAGATTTATTGTATGCCGAAATTGATAGAAATCCTTTATTCAGGGCTTTTGTACCCGCTCATGAAGACCGTTCACAAATGAATGTGTCTTTCTTTATGCAAGATGAATCGTTGAATGAGAAGTTTTTGAACGCTTGCAAAGAAGCAAAGATTATGGGTATAAAAGGTTATAGAGACTTAGGTGGATTCAGAGCTTCCTTATATAATGCTTTGCCTTTGGAAAGTGTGAAAGCATTGGTAAACGTGATGCAAACTTTTAACTAAAATAGAGAGAAGAATAGGATGAGAATATTAGCAAATGATGGAATAGATACAGCTGGAAAGGAATTGCTCGAACAAGCCGGTTTCACAGTTGATACAAATAAGATTGCTCAAGATGAATTAGTTTCTAAGATTTCAGGCTATGATGTAATCATTGTCAGAAGTGCTACCACTGTAACACGTGAAATTATTGAAGCAAGTAATTTGAAAGTAATTGGCAGAGCCGGTGTTGGTACAGATAATATTGATAAAGTAGCAGCTAAAGAAAAAGGCATTGAGGTTGTCAATACTCCCGCAGCTTCATCATTGTCTGTGGCAGAACTTGTTTTTGCTCATTTATTTGGTTTGGTTAGGTTTCTCCAAAAATCAAATAGAAGGATGCCGGTTGAAGGAATGTCTAAATTTAATCAACTTAAAAAAGAATATGCAGCCGGTACAGAACTTAGAGGGAAGGTGATGGGAATCATTGGTTTTGGCAGAATCGGACAAGAAACCGCTAAAGTTGCTTTAGGGGTGGGAATGAAGGTGTTGGCTTTTGACCCTTTTGTAAAAAATATTAACTTGAAGTTTGCTTTTCACCCTGATATGAATTTGCCTCAGTTGGATGTTCCAATCGAGACTGTAAGTATGGAAGAAGTTTTAAAAAATGCAGATTTTATCTCCTTACATGTTCCCAAACTTGACAAGCCTGCAATTGGCGAGCACGAAATTGCTTTGATGAAACAAGGTGCCGGTATTGTTAATTGTGCAAGAGGTGGGGTAGTGGATGAAAAAGCATTGGTTCAAGCGCTGAACAGTGGTAAAATTGCCTTTGCCGGTGTAGATGTTTTTGAACATGAACCTCCAATTGATGATGTCTTACTCAAAAATGAAAATGTTTCTTTAACTCCTCATTGTGGAGCTTCAACAGCTGAAGCACAAGAACGTATTGGAATTGAGTTAGCAGAAAAAATAATCAACTACTTAAAATAACTCATTTTGCCTAAGATAGCACCCTTTAGAGCCACTCTACCTGCGGAAGGACTTGAAAGTCAAGTTGTGATTGACTCAAATGTTAGCCTTAGCAAGGATGAACTTTTTCTTAAACTGGAAGAAAATCCGTTTTCTTACTATCATATTTTTAAACCCCAAACACACTTTGGAGATGAAAGCACGCTCGAGCAGGCTTATGCTTTTGGTCGGAATTATTTTAAACAACTGAAAGAACAGGGAGTATTAGTCAAAGAAAAAGATCCTGCGCTTTATGTATATCAAATTATCACTACCGAACATAACTCTTTCTTAGGTCTGATTTCTACCGTAGATATCAATGACTACGAACATGGTGCGATTAAGAAGCATGAAAATACGCTCACTGAAAAACAACATAAACTTTTTAAGCATATAGAAATTACCGGCTTTATAGGAGAGCCGGTTCTGTTGGCATATCCTTCAAGTGGAGCTATCAATAAAATTTTACATTCTTATATTGAAACCCGACCGGATAAAGCATTTGAATATAATGAGAATCGCCATAAGCTGTGGAAAATTCAAGAGCTTAGTCAAATTGAAACATTGATTCAGGAGTTTGCAAAAGTGGAGGCATTTTATATTGCAGACGGACACCACAGAACTGCATCTGTATATCAGTTTGTCAAAGAGAAAGGATTACCTCCTTTTAATATGTTGACCTACCTTGTTTCTGATGAACAGCTAAAAATTTATCCTTTTTACCGTTTGTTTACAGGGCAATCAATGATAGACTTTCAAGATGTTCTTGAAAAATTGAAGGTGAATTTTGATATTTCAGAATCTGCAGAAAAGGACAAACTTGCAGCTGATGAGTTTCTAATGATTATGCATGATAAGACTCTCAAACTAAAGTTGAAATCGGAATTTGACTTGGACGCAATGCGTATTTCTGAGAGGTTGAATGTTTCATTATTAGAGGAATTAATTCTAAAACCTATTTTTCATGTACAAGACAGCAGAGATGACAAGCGATTGACTTTCCTTTCAGGTAAAGTAAGTTTGAAAGAAGTGGAAGCAAAGGTGCAGCGGGGAGATGTAACTGTGGCATTTGCAATGGCTCCCATTTCTGCGGAAGATATTTTTGAGGTGTCTGACAAAAATTTGACAATGCCGCCCAAGTCCACATATATTGAACCTAAATTGCTTTCAGGAAGTGTAATTTTAGAGTTCTAATACTAAAAAAAGTATTTATAAAAAAACCTGCTTAGTTTTAAGCAGGTTTTTTTGTGTTTATCAATCATTACAGATTGCCTCTTCTTTCTTGTTCTCTTTCAATAGACTCAAATAGGGCTTTGAAATTTCCCTTGCCAAACGATTTGGCACCTTTACGTTGAATTATTTCATAAAACAATGTTGGTCTATCTTCAACAGGTTTGGTAAAGATTTGAAGCAAATACCCCTCGTCATCTCTATCTACTAAGATTCCTAATTGTCTCAATGGTTCAATGTCTTCGTCAATTTTGCCTACACGTGCAATAAGTTCATCGTAGTAGCTACCGGGAACGGTTAGAAATTCTACACCTCTATTTTTTAAATCAGTTACGGTTTTAACAATGTCGTGTGTTGCTAAAGCTACGTGTTGTACGCCCTCTCCATGATAAAAATCTAAATACTCCTCAACTTGGGATTTCTTTTTTCCTTCGGCAGGTTCGTTGATTGGAAACTTTACATAACCGTTTCCATTGCTCATTACTTTGCTCATCAAAGCAGAATATTCAGTTGAAATATCTTTGTCATCAAATGATAAAATATTTTTGAAACCCATTACTTCTTCATAAAATTTCACCCAAACATTCATTTGATTCCATCCCACATTGCCCACACAATGGTCAACATAAAGTAATCCGGTTGGGGTAGGATTATAGTCTGACTCCCATTTTACAAATCCGGGCATGAAAGGTCCGTTGTAATTTTTGCGTTCAACAAAAATGTGTACAGTTTCGCCATAAGTGTGTATGCCGGAACGTACTACTTCTCCGAACTCGTCTTTTGAAGATTCAGGTGCCATATATGATTTAGCTCCTCTTTTTGTGGTTTCTTCCCAAGATTTACGTGCATCATCAACCCATAACGCAAGCACTTTCACTCCATCGCCATGTTGTTTAATATGTTCAGAAATAGGGTGCTCCGGATGAAGTGGAGTGGTTAATACAAAGCGAATTTTATCCTGTTTTAATACATAACTCACCCTGTCTTTTACTCCTGTTTCAGGTCCGCAATAAGCAACTCCCTGAAACCCAAATGCTGTCTTATAGTAATGAGCAGCTTGTTTAGCATTGCCTACATAAAACTCAACGTAATCTGTGCCGTTGATTGGTAAAAAATCCTTATTTTGTTCTGTCATAACGCTTTAAAATTGTCTTGTGCAAATGTAGTATTTTGATATTGCTTTCAAAGTAACAAGCAGAAAAGTATTCGTTCGGATTGGCTAAATGAATGTTGGAATATTTAAATATCTGATTTATAATTTTCCAATACATGATGATTTGTAGCTCGATGATTGATTGTAAAATTCATTTAGTCGAAATATTTTCTATTTTGGAAACTATTTGCGTTGTCAAAGTTTCTTGGAGTGATATTGAGTTATATTTGCGCCCCGAAAAAATGGCGATGGAAGACACCAAAGAAAATATACTTATCCAAGCAGAAAAAATGTTTAATCGCTCCGGTATTAAAGAGGTAAGCATGGATAGTGTAGCATCTGAACTCTCTGTTTCTAAAAAGACTCTTTATCAGTATTTTGAAAGTAAATCGGATTTAATCAACCAAGTATTAAAACGAAGGGCAATCAGGGTGCGAGAATATATTTTGAAAATTCAAAATGAGAATCAGAACGCTATTGAAGAGATTATGACACATTTTTTTAAAATGGTCAACCGTCTTCGCGATACCAAACCTACTCTGCTGTATGATTTGAAAAAATATTATTTTGACTTATACCAATCTTTTAATGAGTCAATAGAGAAGTTTATAGAAGAGGAGTTTGTGCGCAACATGAAAAAGGGGATTGATGAAGGACTTTATAGGGCTGAGTTGAATATCAGACTGGTATGTAAACTTCATTTTAATTCAATTGAATTTATGTCAAACCCTATTGCTATTCAAGCCGAAAACAAAGCTGAAAAACGTTTTTCGGAATTATTGATGTATCACATGAGAGCTGTATGTACATCAAAAGGAATCAAAGAATTAGAAAACTTACTTAACAAAAATGAGAAATAAACTATCTGCAACCCTAATTTGCCTAAGTTTAGCGTTGCAGGCAAAAGCCGCTGACACACTCAAACTCACGCTCAGCGGGGCAATTCAGTATGCGTTGGAACATAACGAACAAATACAAGCGAGCCAACTGGATATTACCAAAGCCAATTATAGAATCAAAGAGATTACAGCTTCTGGATTTCCCCAACTCAATGGCAGTGCAGATTTTAGAGATAATGTAAAATTGCCCGTATTTGTATTCCCTGACCCAATGACCGGAGAACAAAAACCGATTAAAGTGGGAACAAGGTATCAAGTAACCGGAGGATTACAGCTCAATCAACTCATTTTTGACGGAAGCTATTTTGTAGGGTTAAAAGCTGCAAAAGAATATAAAGCCTTGGCTATACGAACACATCAGAAAAATGAACAAGATTTGAAAGTAAATGTGGCTAAAGCATATTTTCTGGCTTTAATCAGCAAGGAGAATCTGACTTTACTTGACGAAAATCTCAAAACACTGTCACAAACCTTAACTGAAACTGAGGCAATGTACAAAGAAGGGTTTGTGGAAAGTCTTGAAGTAGAACGTCTGAAGCTCACTGTTTCTAATCTGCAAGTACAAAAAATTAAGTTGCAAAACGCTGCTGAAATTACACTCAATTTACTCAAAACATATTTAGGCTTAGAATTAGATATGCCTCTTGTTTTGGAAGAGAATTTAGAAGCTCTATATGCCAAATATTTACAAGAAGGAAAGGTGCTTGGAGTAGGTAATGTGAATAACCGCCTTGAATTAAAAATACTTGAAACCCAAAAGTCATTATACAAGCTCGATGTTAGCAAACACAAAGTACAATATTATCCTTCTATTAGAGGGTTCGCAAACTATCAAGAGCAGTTTTATGGCAGCAAACTCACCTTTGATCCTTGGTTAAATACGTTTTTGTATGGGGTTACCATTCAAGTTCCTATTTTCTCCAGCGGAATGAAGATACACCAAACACGTCAGGCAAAAATTACCTTACAACAAGCTGAATTGAACTACAACTATACCGCAAACATGCTCAAAATGGAACGAGTGAAGGCAGAAAAGGAATACAATATTTCTTTGTCAATGTTGGAAATTCAAAAAGCCAATTTTGAATTAGCTAAAAAAATCAATGAAACCACCCTTAAAAAATACCAAGAAGGCGTGGGGTCTAACTTAGAGGTGGTTACAGCAAACCAAGATTTAAAAAATGCCCAAACCAATTATTTAGAAGCCATTTACGAAGTGCTTACAAATCGTCTTAACTTAATAATCGCAAACGGAGACAATGTCTCATTTTAAAACACAAATTCAACTTAATAACCCATGAAAAAATATAACATTATTGCCCTTACTCTGATTGTTCTTGCATCTTGTACCTCTAAGAATGATATTGAATCCAAAAAGAAATTGTTGGAGAAGTACAAACTCGAAGCCGTAAAGCTCAACGAGAAAATTCAACAACTTGAAATTGAATTAGGAGACGATTCAAAACAAGAGGAATTTCTGATTTCTGTTGAAGTTGACACCTTACAGACGGGTGACTATGCAAGTCAATCTGAATTTCAAGCAACCGTTGAGTCAGAACAAAATGTGTTGCTGAGTGCTGAAAATGGAGGTGCCGTTGTTGATGTACTGGTAAAAGAAGGTCAAAAAGTTTCCGCAGGGCAGTTATTAGTAAGATTAGATGCAACCATTATAGAAGCTCAAATTGCAGAAATTAAAAATGCACTTGATTTGGCAGAGAATGTTTATGGAAAATACAAGCGCCTAAGGGAACAAAATATCGGAACAGAAATGCAATATTTGGAAGCTAAGAATCGCTATGAATCTTTGCATAGGCAATTGAATTCAGCCAATGTACGATTGTCTAAATTTTATATTAAAGCGCCTTTTAGCGGAAAGATTGATGCAGTTATGACAACAGTGGGAGCGCTCACTACACCGGGACAACCTTTACTTAGATTGGTAAATGAGGGTGAAATGAAAGTAGTGGTGCAAGTTCCGGAATCTTATGTAGGGGTGTTTGCCAAAGGCGAAAAAGTGAATGTTACATATCCAAGTTTGGGCAAGACTGTTTCCGAAACAATAGATGCAGTGGGTGAAGTAATTAATGCCGGAAACAGAACTTTTCAGGTTTTTATTAGACCTAAGAGCAAAGAGGTAGTATTGAAACCTAATTTGCTTGCAGTGGTTTCTGCTGATGATTTTAAAGATACCAATGTGATTACAATTCCTTCACAATTGATTAAGCGTGATGCGGCAGACAACCCTTATGTCTTTGTTGCAACTGCAACAGATAGTGCTCTATTGGTGCATAAAAGAAGCATTACAATTAAACGCTACGGTGCCGATGTGTCAATTGTGGAATCAGGGTTGAATAGCGGAGATTTGTTGATTGTGAAAGGCTATAATAGTGTTGGAGAAGGCGATAAAGTGAAATTGGCAACCGAGGATTAATATATTTAGCAACTTTTTGTAATGAGTAAAAAGAAAATAAAACTAAAGGAGTTCTTTCCTTCAAACCTTGCGCTAAAAAACAGTACAAGCGTATATTTAATGGTGATTTTGCTGGCTATTGTGGGTACAGTGAGTTATATCACAATGCCTAAAGAAAGTTTCCCTGAACTCAAACAACCCACCATTTATATTAATACTCCTTATTTTGGTAATTCACCCGCAGATATCGAAAACTTAGTTACACGACCCATTGAGAAACAACTCAAATCACTCAAAGGTGTAAATAAATTAAAGTCCTATTCCAAGCAAGATTTTTCTATCATCATTGTTGAATTTGATTTAGATATAGCTGCTGACAAAGCATTGCAAGATACCAAAGATGCAGTGGACAAAGCCAAGTCTGACTTGCCCAATGACTTAGATGCTGAACCCAATATTTTTGAGTTAGATTTTTCTGAATTTCCAATCATGAATGTCAATATCTATGGCAATTTGCCCGATAATGAAATGAAGGAAAATGCAGAATATCTGCAAGATGAAATTGAAGGATTGCCTGAAATATCCGAAGCTCCAATCAGTGGTTTGCTTGACAACGAGGTGAAAGTGAGCGTAGATATGTTTAAAATGGAAGCATTGTTGGTGAGTTTTCATGATATTGAGAATGCAATTAAAAATGAAAATATTTCAATGTCGGGTGGTGAGGTGAAGACAATTACCGGACAAGGAGCAGGCAGAAGATCTTTGAGAGTAGAAGGAGAGTTTAAAAATTGGAGAGAGATAGGAAATATTATTGTTAAACATGAAAACCAAGAAATCGTATATTTAAAAGATATTGCTGATATAAGTTTTGGAGCTGTTGAGCCTACAAGTTTTGCGCGGTTAAATGGTCAGAAAGTGCTGACTTTGGACATTAAAAAACGAAGTGGTCAGAATTTGATTGCAGCTGCCGATAAAATCAAAGACTTGGTAGCCAAAGCAAAAGAAAAGAAATTTCCCGATGGATTGGAAGTAACAATTACCAATGACCAGAGTTTGCATACAAAGAACATTGTTGCAAACTTAGAAAATAGCATTATCATGGCGGTGTTACTGGTTGTGTTTGTGTTGATGCTTTTCCTTGGATTACGTAGTGCTATGTTTGTCGGTATTGCAATCCCGCTCTCTATGTTTTTAGGTATTGCAATTTTGAATGCCTTTGGTTATACACTGAATATGATTATCTTGTTTTCACTCATTCTTGCTTTAGGAATGTTGGTGGACAATAGTATTGTGGTGGTTGAAAACATCTATCGTTGGAGAACAGATTTAACCAAAAGCAATCGTAAAGCCTCTAAGTTTGGGGTGGGTGAAGTTGCAATTCCAATCATTGGAAGTACAGTAACTACCTTAGCTGCTTTTATTCCACTGTTGTTTTGGAAAGATATCATTGGAGAGTTCATGAAGTTATTACCCATAACTTTGATTATTGTGTTATCTGCTTCAGTTTTTGTAGCATTGGTTGTGAATCCGGTGATTACACAACGATTTATGAAAATTGAAAATGACAAAGCAAGCGCGCCAAAGAAGTTCTGGCTACGAACTATTGCTTTAATTGTCATTGGCATTTTGTTGAAAGTCGCTGCGACATCAATGGGTTATCAAGGTCTTTCTGTTTGGGGTGGGGTGTTCTTGTTTGCCGCCATGTTTAGTTTGTTTTATCGATTTGTCTTATTGCGCGTTATTGACTATTTCAAAGAAAAATTGATGGTAAAGGTTGAGAACGGATATTCTCACATTATTGATATTGCACTAAGTAAAAGAAACCCCGTTTGGATTTTTCTTGGAATCATTGTCTTGATGATTGTCAGTTATACCATTTTTGGACTGTCAAAACCCAGAGTCTTATTTTTCCCAGAAAACGAACCAAGGACAGTCAGTCTGTTTATTGACGCACCTTTAGGCACAGATATAGAGACAACCAATAAAATTACCCTTGAACTTGAGCAGAAAGTTCGCAAAGCGTTGGAAGGGAATATGAATATAGTAGAGGCAATTTTAGCTCAGGTAGGTGAAAAAACAGCAGACCCTTCTGATGGACCCCAAGCAGGTAGCTCGCCCAATAAAGCTCGTATTACGGTTTCTTTTATTGAAGCAGATAAACGTGTGTTTATTTCTAAGGTTTCTACTAAGTTTTTGATGGAGAAAATCAGAGAATCAGTGTCAAGCTATACTGCTGCAAGCGTTACTGTTGCCAAAGACAGACAAGGTCCTCCGGTAGGTAAACCAATTAATCTTGAAATAAAGGGGGAAGATTATAGCAAGTTGATTGTGTTAGTTGAAAAAGTAAAGAAAGTAATGGAAGATGCCGATGTGCCCGGTGTAGATAAACTAAAAACTGATTTAGAGTTAGATAAACCGGAATTGCTTATCCGTGTTAATCGCGATGCTGCAAGCAGATTTGGTATCTCAACCGGACAAATTGCAATGGCACTTCGTACTGCGTTATTGGGCAAAGAAGCATCTAAGTACAAAGAGGGAGAAGATGATTATCCCATTGAAGTAAGACTTAAAGATGAGTACCGATATAATTTAAGCAGTTTGCTTAATCTCAAAATTACTTTTAGAAATTTCAAAGGACAAATGGTACAAGTGCCTGTATCAACCGTTTGTTCTATTGAATATACAAGCTCCTACGGGACAATCAAACGCTTAGGAATGGAACGTGTTGTAACTATTTTTTCAGAAGTAAAAGATGGTTATAGTCCCACAGATATTGTAAATAAATACAAACAAATCTTAAAAACTATCCCGATGGAGACAGGTTTCTCATACAAGTTTACCGGTGAAATGGATAAACAAAATGAGTCTGCAAGCTTTATGATGCAAGCGATGATGTTTGCCGTATTCCTAATCTTCCTCATCATTGTTACTCAATTTAACTCGATTATTTACCCGTTGGTTATCATGGTAACTGTTGTGTTTAGTACAATAGGGGTGTTCTTAGGCTTCGGATTAGCGGGTATGGACTTTGTTATTCTAATGTGTGGTATCGGTATAATTTCACTTGCAGGTGTGGTTGTAAACAATGGTATTTTATTGATTGATTACACCAATCTGTTAAAGTCAAACAGGAAAGCGGAGTTGGGATTAAAGAAAGATGAACCTTTGCCGGTTTCTGAAGTGCCATCGATATTAGCACGTGCAGGTAAAACTCGTTTACGCCCGGTATTGTTGACCGCAATTACAACCATACTGGGTATTGTGCCTATGGCAATAGGAATGAACATAGATTTTGTTTCACTCCTTAACAATTTTGATCCTCAGTTCTTTATTGGAGGTGATAGTGCAAACTTCTGGGGACCCATGGCTTGGACTGTTATATTTGGATTAACATTTGCCACCTTCTTAACCTTGATTGCTGTACCGGTTATGGTATTGCTAGTGGACAAGATTGTAGCCAGACTTAAAAAATAGTAATTCTCTTGTCCTAAAATAGGTTTACACAAAAATGTGTAAAAATGGAAAAAGAAAGTAAAGTCATTGCTGGACTAAGCATATAAAAACAAATAACAGGATTTAATCTTTAACCTGTAATAATTTTTAGGAAGAGGCACTTAATGCCTGACGGATACAAACGGAATGAGTCCGCGAAGATTATTAATAGGTCTGTTATTACTGATTTCATGTAAATACCAGCGAGTTACAATCAGATAAAACAAAACAGGTCGTCAATTTTGACGACCTGTCCTGTTAGTAGCCCGCATGAATAAAGTGTCGAACCTTTTAAAGCATTTATTTTCTTACATTCACAATCAGTATCTACTCCTTTCAGTTAATAAGCACAAGTAGTCAGATTACCCTTATTCCCAAAACGCAGGGGAATAAGAGCTAAAAACCTTTTACTGCAAAGTCTTTCGGGTCTTTATCTTTTCTTTTTTTCTTCTCTTAAAAAGTTTGTAAAGGTATATATAAAGTGAACTATTGAATTGCAGATTGTAACGTACTGAAAACTATCCATTTACGCATCACACTCTAAACGAAAAAAGTGTGCTGAATAAAACTATCTGCTCACAGAAGATTTGGGCTATATATGCTCTCCCTGCAACCAATTCATTTTGTTCAAATCCATATAAAACAATGCAAAGCATTTCATTTTACTTCATTCTATATAAATCTATTCACAGGAGCATTCAACTCCAAAAATAGATTTTCAGCACGGCAAGCAGCATTGCCGCACTTCTTGAAAAACAGATAGTTCTGCGATTTAGCCTTTTCAGATGCGTTCTTAGCGTGAGATTGTTTCTTTCTATGCTGTTAGTGCCGAATTGCCTTACCCGATGAACGGCTTTTGCAATAAGGTATCGGTAGTTTTTAAGCCCATCGGTAAAAATGCTTTGGGCTTGGGCTAAATGCAATGTGTCCAAAACTATGTTGAGGGTTCTGTTGCTTCTTGACCCGACTGCAAAGCTTACTATCCGTCTGGTTGCTTTTTCTAAGGCATACACAATCCATATCTGTTGGCTTTTGGATTTGAGAAAGGTACGGATTTCATCTACTTCATAGCTTTTGTTTTTGGGAACAGGTGGCTGCCTGATGCTTTGAGATATGGCGACAATACGCCTTAGTAAGGTAGTGGGTGATATGTGCAGCACTCTTGCCGTGCTGCGGATGCCCATGCCTTCTTTGGTAAGGGTAATGATTTGGGAGTTGATATTTGGGATGTAGGCGTTGTAAGTGTAGCTTTCTACACGGGTTTTGCCACAGGACTTGCAAATATATCGTTGTTTACCCGCTTGGCTTTTTCCGTTTTTTACCATTGATTTTTCGCTATCACCACATTTGATACACGAGGTAGTATTTTTCACCATTTTTAAATGATTTAAGGTGGGTAAAAATAAAAGAACAACCCACAGGATTGTTCTTTTATCTCTTGTTAAGATTCAAATAGTGCTTGTTTTCAATTGTTTACGATTGCCGAAATATCAAATCAACATGTCTGAAACATTACCGGTTATTGGGCAAAACCTGAATGAAAGATATACTTACAGTAATATGTAGTATCTCCATTACTCCTCTTATCAAGGATTTTTAAGGAAAGGCTATCATTAATTACCTCTCCTTCTCCGTGCCTATATGTCCCATAGTTAGATTTTAACTCATATGTAATATGATTTCCATCTAAGTGATAATAACCGTAGACATCATTAAAAGGCCAATAACTTTCTTTTATTATTTCAGGTGTTCCTTTGGTAATCTTATAATTGACCTTTCCGTCATTATAAAATCTTAAATAGGAATAATAAGATTCCCCGCTTTTTTTATCTATATAATTATAATAATAAAATCCATCTGTCTTTAACGCTGCGTTTACTTGCAATTTAAAATCCTTAGAATAGTATTTGTATGACGCAGGTTTAGGATGAGTGCCTATCATTAGCCAAGAACAGCCATTTAAAAGCATTGCTAATGCTATAAATGACAATATTTTAATATTAATCGTCATTGATGCTATTGCTTTTTAAATAGTGGACTAGTATAATTTAATTTAAAACCAGGTTTAAACCCTGATGTTCCTGTGTTTTTAAATATTGGGTACAAATTTCCATCTTTGTGAGCAACATGATTTTGCCAAAAGCCCTGTGTCCAATTACCTCTACTTGTCAATCCCCCACCTAAAACACCAGAGTTTGTTTGCATTTGAAAATTTAACGAAGACTCTTGAAAATAATTAACATTACTATTAGATGTAACATACGATTTACCATCAAGAGAGGTTTCTCTATTGTGCACATCTCCTCCAATAAAATTAGGTTGTGGCGTTACAATTTGAAAACTATATCCTGCTTGCCAGGTATTAGCTCCAAAGTTAGTGTAGGTTGCATGACCATTTGCCCCGTCATAACCATCTCTTCCATCTCCCCACATATCATTTAAGTGAGAAACTAGTAAGCTACCAGACTTCCAATCTCCCCTTAAATAAGGTCCGCCTATTCTTTGATTGATATTCTCCCCACTTACATTACTTCCAAATTGAAATGTTTGATTCCATCCAATTGTTCCACTGGACGAGGTAGAACCAACACCACTACCTGCAAACTGATGTCCACCATTAACAAAACCTCTATAGGCAGGAGTCATATTAGGGCCAACACTTACTCCAAAAAAAGCTTGAGCACTTCCATCTACACCAACTCCACCATTACCCCATTTCCTAGAATAAAGATTTAGTTCCCCTCTAGCTCCTCCTTCCATTGATATACTATTAAAACCAACTTGGGTTTGTTTCCAAGTAACTGAAGCAAAAATTCCTACACTCGTGGTTGCTTTAAAAGAAAAATCCGATTTAAATCCAAAAGAAAATATTGGATCACCAGGGCCTTCGCCTTCAACATCAACTAACCGAACGGGATTATTCGCTGCATAACAAAAAGGGCTATTCGCTGGAAATTCCTTCCAACGAGGATCGATACTTAAAAACTTACCAGTTCGAGGATCATAAATTCTCGATCCAAAATCAACGCTATTACCAATGCCTTTGATTTCATTATCCATACGTTTTCCATTAAACCCATATTCATAATCTCCAGCATTGTAGTTTCTTCCCGGCATAATCGCCCCGAAGGCGTAATAGTCACTGATGCTTATTATCTCCGCTTCAAAATACCCCACCGTTCCACTCACCAAAGTGTCTTCCACAGGAATCGGTCTGTCTGTTACCACAACCAACACATTACCAAGGTGATTACTCAACTCAAATCCTTTCTGACCTATGTAGTGTTGCTTATATTCCATATCAACCTCCGCTTCAAATATAATAGTTTCTTCCTCATCTGTTTCCACCAAAGTGAATTTTGTTTTGTGTACCCCCAATCGGCTGCTGCCGTAGAGATGAAACTCCTCCACCGCAAAAATCTCCACCTTTGCCGTATATAGCCCCGCGAGGTATTCCATCAAATCGTCCAATGCCTGCTGGTCAAAATAACCCACAATATCTGCTTTGTTGTTCAGCAAATTCAATTCAATTGGTGCATTAAGCACACAAAAACCCGTGGGGTGCGCGCGCAAAGCCTTGCGCATAAACATCTGGGCATTGTGTCCATAATAGAATTCCAGCATTTCTGCCCTTGTCATTTCGCCTGTTGCGTCAATCATGCTCCACAAAGTAGTAGAGCCGAAATAATTGTAGGTAAGTGTTGAAAAATAAGGCAACAGGTACATGGCTGTTGCCTGAGATTTTAATCCGCTGTAAGCAGCATAAATATTCTCCAGCATCCAGGGAGAGAAACCGACATAGCCAACCACCACCACATTGGATACACGAGGTAGTTTTTTCACCATTTTTAAATGATTTAAGGTGGGTAAAAATAAAAGAACAACCCACAGGGTTGTTCTTTTATCTCTTGTTACGATTCAAATAGTGCTTGTTTTCAATTGTTTACGATTTCCAAAATGCCAAATCAACATGTCTGAAACATTACCAAACATTACCGGAACAGGAAAACGGACGGAAAAGGGCTTTTTAATCTATCGTGTGGTATAATACTTGGGTTTCTGATAGTATTAATTCTATTACTCTTGTTTTGTGGCTCTTATCATATGGTATAGAAAGCAAAAGTTTTTCATCAGGATAAACGATAGTCTTCCTATTTGCTGTTTCCCCTTCAATTCTAATACTATCAGTAAGGGGGTGTCCTGTCTGTATAAACTTATCTGATTTTATTAGTTTAATTTGTAGTGTATCACTTATAAACGAATAGTAAAAAGGGGTGTACACCCCTTTTTTAAATGAAGCAGGTATATTCTCAATCTCAAAAGGAATAACACTTTTATTGATTAAAGTGAAATTTATTTTTCGCTTTTTCTTTTGCACAGTTATTATTTCAATTTCATTTTGTGCGTTTGTTGCGTAAGTACCACTTAAAGAGCAAACCAAAAACATTAATATTTTTAGACTTAATTTATTCATGGTCTTCTCCTGTTCTTTCTTTTGAGCCTTTATTTTTTAATGATTTATTATGAAATTTAACATGGTCTTTTTTAGTGTCTCCTGCTGGTTCATTTACCGAACCTGTTCTAACATAATCTAAACCGTGGTCTAATGCTTCATGTATAAAAATGCAACTTTCACATGGTGTAGTTTCACCGCCTCCATCTGCTTTAAATGTTCCGTTTTTACTCAGCTTTTGATTAATCAAAATAAATGCCCGATTATCTCCGTCAATATACAGAGTTATTCCTTCTTGATTTAATTCGGGAATTACGACTCCTTTACCCCCTTCAAACATGGGTTTATATTCTGTTCTTGTTTCTCCTGTTACTGGGTCAGTAGTTTGTACTGGAACCATAGGATTTCTTGAAAAATTAATATTATTATCAGAATATATAATTGCTTCAATAACTCTATCACTTTTTATAACCTCTGTCAGCCCCTTTGCGATATCTGATTGCTCTTGTACAAAACCACCTTGAGCAGCTTTAAAAGCTTTTTTGTCAAGTTTTAACTCTCCTCTTTTGTTAAACTTGAAAATATCTGCTCCAAACTGGTCTTTTAAATAACCCATCACAACAGCTTGTTGCGCCTTGTCTGCAACAATTATTTTTCTTCCGTCAAGGTCAACATAATAAATAGGATTGTTAGCAACAAAAGCATAAGGACTAAGGTCTGGGTATTCATGAGCTAATGGGTCTGGTCGCCATCTTCTTCCTATTCTTGGGTCATATCCAAAATCCCCGAAAGACAAGTGATTACCACTTCCTTTAATTTCATCATCCTTCTCCCAAGATTGAAACCCATACAAGTAAACTATCTGTGCCTTTTTTTCGCTTTCTGTAAAGGTCAGTTCTTTTTTAAACCGCTTTATTTTCGGTTCAGATACGGGGCTATATGTGTATGCAGGGCAACCCAAAGTTTTTT